>NZ_JBHSON010000012.1:0-191520 GCF_042656285.1 Actinomadura rugatobispora
CGGCCCGCGCGGCTTGGGTCGGAGTGCGGGCGGCGCCGGGGGCGCCGGCGTGCGGCGGCCCCAGGGGATCAAGGCCGGTTCGCCGGACGACGCTCATCCAGCGACGCTGCGCACAGGGTGCGGAGGCCGTTCAGTTGGCGGCGGCGCCCTGCTCGCCAGCAGCGATCGCGGCGGTGCGGGCGGGCACGCGCACCGCCTCCAGGCCCAGTGCGGGCGGCGGCACGCCTGCCGGGGGCGCCGCGCCGATCGCGGCCGCGGCCCGCGCTGCCGCCGACTCGTCGGCGAACGCGTGTCCTCCTGGAGTCGCCGTGGTGCTCCACGCCGCGGATCGCGGGTGACGGCGCCGTGGTGATGCCGGAGCCGGGCCGACGGCCACGTGCCCCGCGTCTGGGTGCGCCGACCCGGCGCCCATGGCCGTAGAGCCTCTCCGGCCCTCGCCGCCTTGGCCGACGACCTCGGGCTGACGGTGACCGTGCGGGCCCCGGCGGAGGGGGGCGTCGGCGCACCCGGCTTGACCGGCCGCGGTGGTCGAGCGGTCTCCCGTCGTCCGGACGCGTGCCTGGATGCGGCGCGTGCCTCGTGACGAGCCGCTCGAATGCCGGGTGGAACCGGCCGCCTCAGCTGCTCAGGGGGTTGCAGGGCAGGTGGGGTGATGGTCGAGGGCGGGAAGGTGCCCCTTCGACTCGGCGCGAGCCAGGCCGCCGCTGGTACTGCGATGTCGTGGTTGAGGACGGTTCTGCCCTCGCTGAGGCTGGTGAGCGTCCTGTCGCCCCGAGAGCACGCGAGCGCGAGGATCGCCGTCTGGTACCGGGCAGGGCATCGCGTCCGGGCCGTCGCTTGCGGCCGGTTCGTGGGAAAATCAGGAATGCCGTACGACGCATCGAAGATCGAGGTTCTTGAGGGGTTCGAGGCGGTCCGCCGTCGTCCGCAGATGTACTTCGGGGGGACGGCACGCGGGAATCCGGCTCTGCCCGGCGTGGCGCTTGCCCTTGTCGTGCAGGACGCCCTGGTCGAGGAGGCGCCGTACGGGCCGCTGACCGTACGAGTCGTCGTCGACGGCCCGCACACGTTCTCGGTCGAGGACGACGGGCCCGGGCTTCCGGTCGAACCGATGTGTCCCGGGCGGCGGCCGGCGATCACGGAGTTGATGACGTCCCTGATGTGCGGCCAGATCCCCATGCGCAGGTGGGGCATGGGGATGGTGACCGCGCTGTGCACGGAGGTCGTCGCGGACGTGTGGCGGGACGGGCGGCACTACCGGCAGCGCGCCGGTTGGCAGGACCTCGAAACCCCGCTCGAGGTGGTGGGAGAGAGCAGCCGGCACGGGACGCGCGTGGCCTACCGCCTGGACGACGCCTACCTGGCGCCGGCGGAGCTTCCGTTTGACCTGATACCGCTGCTGGAGCCGTTGTTCTCATTGCCGCACCATTACGACGAGGTACCGCGTCCGTCGCCGGGGACCATGATCGAGCTGATCGACCACCGGCACGCGAAGCGGACGGCGTCGCTCCGCTCTCCGTGATCGCTCGACGCGCCACGGCCAGTAACCCGCCTGGTGATCTTCGCCCCGGCCACCGTCCACGAACACGGCCGCGACCATCTCGGCGCGGGCCTGCCCGTCCGCCATATGGTCCTGCCCTGCGCCAGGAAACGGCCGTCCTCACCCAGGATCGTGAGCTGCTCGTCGTTCCCAGCCGCCAGTCCGGCAGCTCGGAGCTCTTGCCGCCGTCCGCAGGGGAATGAACCACCGCGAGCATCGAACCGTCCGGGCTCAGCCGCTGGACGCTCATCTGGCGGCCCTTGAGCCTGGGCAGCGCGGCCGGCCCGGGCCTGGTCGACGTGCACCTTGCCGTGTCGTTCGGCGCGCCAGGGGCGGTGACCTTGTCATCGGTGCCGGCGAGCAGGAGGTCGCCGGGCTGGAATCAGTGTGTCCGACGCCGCGCCAGACGATGACCTGCGGTCGTCCCCGCCGGATCTGATGTTCATCGGCTGCGGGGGCGCCGGCGGCCGAAGCCGCCCTCGGAGTCGGTGACCTGGCCGGTGATCCGGCGCGCCTCGTCGGTCACCGGCCAGGTGATCAGGCGCGCCGGGTCGTCCGGCTGGCCGTAGCGGCCGAAGGGGGAACATCGGCGCGACCATTTCCCACATCTCCTCGGTCAGGTTCACCGGCCCCGGGTTGACCGTGTTGAGCTGGTCGGACAGCTGGTCGGCCAGGGGCACGGTGATGCCTTCGAGCGCGGCTTTGGCGGCGCCGTAGGCGACCTCGCCGGGGAGCGGCCGGAATAGGGCGGAAAGGGGCCGCTGCGAGAGCGTTCGCGAGGTCAGTGGCGACGGCGGTTCACGGGGTAGTGGCAGCGGGCCTGGTCAGTGGGGTCGGCGTCAGCGGTGACCTTGGCTGAGGTCTGAGAGGCGGACGTAGGTGCCCAGGCCGGCCAGATGGGCGTAACAGATTCTGTGTCACGGGCAAGCGTGGGAACGGTTCAGGCGGGTGGCGAGTAGTCGAGACCGAGTATGGCGGCCAGGTCGCGGAGGGTCTCCTCGTAGATGGGGGCAGGGTCGGAGTACACGAAGTCGAGCTGGTTGAGGACCTCCATGCACAGCAGCCCGTACAGCCTGATCCAGCAGGACAGGGCCACGTGGAGTGCTTCGATGGGCAGGTCGCGGCCCAGGGAGGTGGCGTAGAGGCGCAGTTGCTCGCGGACGGAAGGGGCCAGGTCTTCGGGCGTGGGGACGGGGAAGCGCTGACGGGTCCACAGCTCCTCGATCTGCTGGAGGAAGACCAGTTCGAAGTCGCGGGCGGCCTGGTTGCGGGGGGTGTCGGGGCGGAGGCGGGCGGAGGCGGCGGCCGGGATGGGGCTGGCGAAGATCCATCCGAACTCGGCGGGGTGGGCGGTGGCCCAGTGGCGCATGGCGCGGCAGGTGGCCAGCAGCCGCTCGGCGGCGGTGCCGTTGGCGGGGTCGTCGCGGGCGGTCTCCATCGCCGTGGTGAGCTCGCGCAGGAAGTCGGCGGTCACGCCCGCGACCAGGTCGTCGTGCGAGGCGAAGTAGTGGTAGAGCGCGGGTCCGCTCATGCCCATCCGGCGGGCGACCGCGTTGATCGTCACCGCCGCGGGCCCCTGGGTGGTCAGCAGCTCGCGGGCGGCCTCGCGGATCTCGGCGAGCGTCGCCTGGCGGAGCTTCTCACGCCTGCGGGCGGTGGGGGCGGCCATGGCGGTCCTTTCTCGGGAACGTTGACAGCCTAGCGGCTCTATGCTTCCTTAGAGGTTCTAAAACTTCTAGAGCCTCTAAGGAGCTGTTCGTGACATGGATTCTGCTCGTCGTCCTGGTGATCGCGGTGTGGTGGGGCATGTCCCGCCGAGCCCGCCGGCGCGACGCACGGAGGGCCTGAGAATGAGAAACCGCATCCGCAAGCCGCTGCGCGGCGCGTTCGCCAAGTACCGCCTGGAGACCACGGTCACCGACACCGGGATGGTCACGCCGACGATGCGGCGGATCCGCCTGGTCGCCGACGAGCCGATCGGCTTCCCCTACGTTCCCGGGCAGCACGTGCGGGTCGAGATCAACGACCCCCTGTCGGTGCCGGGGCTGCTGCGTCCGGGCGAGACGCTGCGCACTTACACCATCTGGGACTTCGATCCGGGCGAGCGCGCGGTCGAACTGCGCGCGCACCTGTACGACGGGGACGGCATCGGGCTGAGGTGGGCGCGCGCGGCCGCCGTGGGGGACCGGGTGCCGGTCTGGTGGCCGCAGGGCGACTTTCACACCCGTCCGGCGCCGTTCCACCTGTTCGCCGGCGAGGAGACCGCGAGCGCGGCGTTCGGTCCGATGCTGCGGGCGCTGGAGCCGGCGGCCCGCGTGTACGGGGTGCTGGAGAGCGAGTCGCCCGAGCACGACCTGCCGATGCCCGGCCCGCACCGGCTGCGCCGCGTGCACCGCCATGGCGCGCCGGCGGTCGCGTCGGCGACGCTGCTGGCGGCGGTGGCCGATCTGGACGTGCCGACCGGCGACGGCGCGGCCTACCTGGCCGGGGAGGCGCGCACCTGCCAGCAGATCCGCGACCACCTGGTCCGCGAGCGCGGCTGGGACCGCCGCTCGATCAAGGTCAAGCCGTTCTGGGCCGTCGGCAAGCGCGGCCTGCACTGACCCGCGAAGAGCGCCGCGCGACGGCCGGCACGGCGTTCCCCGGCGAACGACACTTCCCGACCGAAAGGAAACAGATGCAAGCGCTCATCATCGGAGGCGGAATCGGCGGACTCGCCGCCGCGATCGCCCTGCACCGGTCTGGCTGGCGGGTACAGGTGCTGGAGCAGGCGGCCGAGTTCACCGAGATCGGTGCCGGCCTGTCGATCCAGCCCAACGCGCTGCGCGCACTGGACGCGCTCGAACTGGGCGACCAGGTCCGCGCCCAGGCCGTGACCGACGCCCCCGTCGGCACCCGGCGCGCCGACGGCACCTGGCTGATCCGCAACGACGTCGCCCGGCTCACCCGCCGCTACGGCACGTGGGCGACGCTGCACCGCGCCGACCTGCTCGCCCTGCTGCACCGGGCACTGCCGCCCCAGACGCTGCGACCCGGCGTCCAGGTCCGTCAGGTTCGCCCGGACGGCACCGTGGTGCACAGCGGCGGAACCAGCACCCCCGATGTGGTGGTGGGCGCCGACGGCCTGCACAGCATCACCCGGCGCTCGCTGTGGCCGGACGCTCCCGCACCCCGCTACGCCGGCTACACCACCTTCCGGATGATCACCGCCGCCTATCCCGTCGAGGGCAGCGTGGAGAGCTGGGGGCAGGGCGACCGGTTCGGCTACGCCCCGCTGGCAGACGGACGGATCTACTGCTACGCCATGGTCACCGCCCCGCCGAACAGCACCGGCGGCCTCGCCGACCTGCGGCGCCGGTTTGCCGGCCGGCACAACCCCATCCCCGCCCTGCTGGAGTCGGTGGAGCCCGACGCGGTGCTCCAGCACGACACCTACGAACTGCCCGATCTGAGCACCTACGCGACCGGCCGGGTCGCGCTGCTGGGCGACGCCGCCCACGCCATGACGCCCAACCTCGGCCAGGGCGCAGGCCAGGCGCTCGAAGACGCCGTGGTGCTCGCCCGATCGCTGGAGGCGGCCCGTACCGGCGACACCACGGTCGTCCAAGCCCTGCGCGCCTACGACCGCGCCCGCCGCCCCCGCACCCAGATGATCGCCCGCCGCTCCCGGCAACTCGGTGCGATGGCCGACCCGGCCCGTCTCCCGCTGGCCGCCCGCGACGCGGCCCTGCGGATGGCGCCCGCCTCGGTCTTCGTCCGTTCCATGCACCCGGTCCTGGGCTGGACCGGATGACATCCGCCGACCTTCAACGGCCTCATGGTCACCCCACACCCGCCCGCCCGCACTCCCAACACCTAACGGAGACACCAGGACGATCCTGGTCACCGGCGCGACCGGCGAAGTCGGCCGCAACCTCGTCACCGCACTGCTCGCGGCAGGCCGCTCGATCTGATGTTCATCGGCCGCGGGGGCGCCAGCGGCCGAAGCCGCCCTCGGAGTCGATGACCTGGCCGGTGATCCAGCGCGCCTCGTCGGTCACCAGCCAGGTGATCAGGCGCGCCGGGTCGTCCGGCTCGCCGTAGCGGCCGAACGGGAACATCGGCGCGACCGTTTCCCACATCTCCTCGGTCAGGTACCCGGTGTCCACCGGTCCCGGGTTGACCGTGTTGAGCCTGATCCCCTGGTCGGAAAGCTGGTCGGCCAGGGTCACGGTGATGCCTTCGAGCGCGGCTTTGGCGGCGCCGTAGGCGACCTCGCCGGGGAGCGGGCCGAGGCGCTGGCCGGAGGTCATGAACACCACGGAGCCGCCCGGGCGCCCGTCGTGCCGGTCGGCGAAGGCTTGGGCGAGCAGGATGCACGATCGGGCGTCCACGGCCCAGTGCCGGTCCAGTTCGGTTTCGGTCAGTGCGCCGAGCGGGCCGTCCTGGCCGGTGAGCGCGTGGTTGCAGACCAGCACGTCCAGGTGCCCGAACTCCGCCACGGCGGCGTCGATCACCCGCTCTGGCGCGCCCGGTTCGGCGAGGTCGGCGTGCAGGTCCGCCAGCCGGGCGCCGTCGACGAGGTGAGAGCGCACGTCCGCCAGCACCGCGCCGAGATCATCGGCCCCCCATTCCTGGTCGCGGTCGTGCGGCTGGAAGTGGTGCAGGAAGAGGTCCGCCCCGTACGCCGCCAGCCGGCGGGCGATGGCGTACCCGATGCCGCCGCGGCGGCTCGCCCCCGTGACCAGCGCGGTCCGGCCGGTCAGTGGACGAGGGCTCCTGGCCAGGTCGTCGATGCCCATCCGGCCACCCTCACACGCCCCGCCCGCGATGATCAAACTCCCGAGGTCCGTGACGAACCCACATCATCGGTGCTCTGAGAGACGGGCCCGCCTGGCCGTAATCGGCCGGGCGGCCCCGGCTCGACCTTCAGCCGTCCAGCGACACGACACCGTCGCTGAATCTCCTGGACATCACCCCCCCCACGACCGTCGCTCAGACCAACGCACCGGCATTGCTGCTCTCACGGCCACAGCCGCATCTCCGGCGATCACCGTCCCCGATGTCACCGGGGTGCGGTTGCATGGGGGCCGTCCACTGAAGATCGAAAAGGGAGGGACCGATGACGGAGCCCCCGCCCGGGACCCGGCCGCGTCTGTGGGAACGCCCCGCCCTCACCTGGCGGCTGGTCACCCTCGTCGTTTCGGTGTTCCCGCAGGTGCTTTTCAACCCGGTGCCACGCCTGCTCCCTCGGCCCGCACGACAGGACGACGCCGTCCTCGGGACGGGCATCGCGCACACCGACACCGCGGTGATCGTCGCGGGCTACGGACCGACCCCGCTGCCGGCGGCATGGTTCGAGTACCTGACCAGTTCGGGCCTGGTCCCACTGGCCCTGGCGGTGGCTTTGATGCTCCCCGGCGTGCCCGGCCGCCGCGCCGCTTTCGCGGCCATGTGGGCGCTGACCGCGGGAGGACTGCTCGCCGCGTATGTCGCGACGTCGCAGGGGACCGGCTACGTGTCGGTGTTCTGCCCGTTCTACCTGCTGGCCGCCGTCGTCCTCGCCGCCGCCGGAATGCGAGCCGCCCTCAACCTGCCTAGGCCGACCACCGAGTGACCTCTGGCCCAGGCCCCGTGGTCACCAGGTCACCTCGGGGATATCCGCGTCCGCTGGGAAGGGCTGTTGCAAGCTGAGACGGCCACGATGGATTCCGGTGGGATCCAACACACACGGGTGGACGATCATGGCGCGGTCGGCGGCCCCAGATCGCTCTACCAGGAACTGGCCGCGCGGCGCGGGCGTCGGTATCTGCGGACCATTCATGCTCGATGAGGAGCCGCCGTGCAGCCGGACCATCCGGACGAACTGTGGAACGAGGCCGCGGGGCATGCGCTGCTGGGCGCCGCTCTCCCGAGTGAGCCGATCATCACGTTCGAGGAGGACGGGGGCGGCCTGCGCCGCGTGGAGTTCGGCAGCGGGACCTGGGGCATCGCGTGGGTCGACGGCGGCCGGGCCGTCACCTACGGCTTCGACCTCGACTACAGCACCGCCCGCCGCCGACTCCCGCCCGTGGACCTGCTCGCGGGGGCGCCGGGCTGGTTTCCCTGGGACTATGTCCACGCCGCCCAGAAGGAGATCCAGCTGGTCTCGTGGGTTCACTGGTGGGACGGGGAGACCTGGGCGCGGGCCGAGTACCCCGGCGACATGGACGGCGTCCCCGACTCCGGCGGCGAGGAGTCCTTCGAAGGCTACGCCGATGGCTCGGAGGACCCGGACGCGGCGCGCGATGCCTACGACGACCTGATGGCGGCAGTGGCGGCCCGCGCCGTGGACACGGCGGTGATCGAGGCCCTGTACGCGCCGCTGGAAGAGGCCCTGCAGCCGCCCGACCTCACGGCGCCGGTCGCGGAGGTCCTGGATCTGGCGCGGCGGCTCGGCGTGACGCCTGGGGCCTCGCGGCCGGAGCTCGCCGCCGGGACCGGCGAGCCCGCCGTGCGGCGCGTGCACATCATGGACTTGGAACAGGTGGAAGGGGCGATCGCGAAGGCGATGCGCAACTCGTTCGAGCTGGACCGTCCAGCGCCCTCCGCCGACCCCGACGAGGTCGCCGCGTGGGTGCGCGCGAACCTGGGCGAGACCTCCATCGAGGTCGCCTACACGGGCACCGACCGACCCGGTCACAACTACAAGCTCGGCATCGGATGGGGAAAGATGGCCGATGCCGAGCTGTCCGCGCTGCTGGACGCGTGGCGGGAGCGGGAGGCCGACCCAGAGCGTGGCCGGTGGACGCACGCCCGTGTCGCGGTCACCGCCGACGGGTTCACCGCCGACCGCGCCTACGACCATCTGCCCGTCTGGTGGGACGGGTTCAGGGTCCACCTGACCGGGCTGCGTGCGGAGATGGCGTCCCGTGCGTCGCGGTGGCGCCCGTCCTGGACCGGGCTGCTGGACCAGGACCTCGCCCACGAGGGGGTCCCGCTGGAACTGACGTGGCGGCCTGGTGAACGCTTCCAGTCACTGGCCGGCTGACATCCTCAACCTGGATGAGCTCCGCGCCGCGTTCGGCGGCCCTGTGGGCTCTGGCCGCAGGACGGCGGGGTCGCTCAGGGATGGGTAAAGGAACGAGAGGCTGAGGAGGGCGGCTATGACGAGTTTCCCCAAGTGGAGCGACGTGCGTGCCGAGGTCGTGGCCGGAGCCGGGGGTGAGGAGGGTGTCGCCCGGGCCCGTCAGCGGAATCAGGCATATATCGATGAGCATCGGCTCGCTGAGCGGCGCAAGAGTCTCGGGCTGTCGCGGGATCGGATGGGCGTGACCAAGAGCCGGGTCTCCCAGATCGAACGCTTGCTACGTGGAGGCCCTGGGCGGACAGATCCAGATCTCGGCCGTGTTCGGTGACGATCTCTATACATCGTGCGGGGCACTGACACCGACGCCGCGTAGCCGAGCCAGTATGCCGCGACGTCGCTGGGGGACAGCCACGCGTCAAGGCGCTTGGTCCGTCATGCTGCCGAGACCAGTGAACAAAACCGTATCCTCACGGCATGTAGTCGAGCTACTACTCTTCGCTTAGGTTGGTGGTGCAGCCCGTCTGTTCGAAGAGAGTTCCCATGATCAAGCTTCTCGCTCCGGTCCTCTTGGCGGCCGCCCTGGTCGGCGTTCCCGCCACCGCTGCTCACGCCCTGGCGGGCGACAGCGTCGACCTGTTCGGCGGCCAGTCCCACACCCTGCCGGTAAAGAACGTGAAACCCGGTACGGGCGGGGGATGCACGCCCCTGGCGCAGCCGTTCCACGCCGGCTCTGCGTGGAACCACTCCGCCGTCTACACCGCCCACCTGTACTCCGGCGTCAGCTGTGACGGGGTCGTCCATGCCGTAGTGGGCCCCGGCGTCGACACGAACTTCACCCCCGAATTCGAGGTCGGATCGATCCTGTTCGGGACGGCGTGAGCGGGCGGCGGCCCTGACGGACGACAGCGACCGGGTCCGAGGGCGTGCTCACCGACGAACTCACCGCCCGCTGACTCCTGCCCGTGCCCCGGGTCGGTCGAGGCCGCCGACCGTGTTCGCCACCGCCACCTTCCGGCACAGCCGACCTCATCAACACGGTGGTCAACGCCCACAACTCGGCCGACCAAGCACGCCGTGCGCGGATCCGAGCCCGCGCGGTGGCACGTCGTCGCCGTCGCGGCACGCACCGGGCGCCGGATCGTACTCGAGGGGCTGAGTGGGATAGGCGAACGGGTTCCGGTTCCTCGCGACCAGCGAGCGCGCTTGTCTTTCTGGCCGTTCCGCCGGCTCGCTGTGTTCATCACCTACAAAGCCCGCAGCCAATGTGTGCCGCCGCTCGTGCTGGTACATCGCTCAGCGCTGCCCGCGCACGCCCGAACCCGCCCCGTCATAGCCGGGGCGGGTGGATGCGACCCGTGACCGTCCCGCCGTAAGGGGCAGTCGGGAGCGTGAACCACGTCCTGGCCGAGTCAACAAGCCCCGCGCTTCAGGGCCGAGTACTCGGCGGGAGTCCTGGTTGCACTTCTTGACGCCTTCGCCGGAGCCGTTGCCGTCCACGCTGTTGCCGGACCGGCCATCGGCGGTGCGCCACTTCACCTGGACGCCCCAGCCGCCACCGACAGTGAGTTCTTGTACCGCTTCGAGTCGGCGCTGGCCGGACCGGCCGCGGGCCCGACAGCGTCGACGGCCATCACAGGCGCCTCGGTGCAGCGGGCGAGCTTGCCGGACAGATTCCAGGTTCGTTGTTCAACCTCCGCTGCGGTGTGCTCGGGCTGCGTGATCGTGACAGGATGGCGAGATACAGCACATACTCGATGACCTGGGCAGCTTGACTCCACGAGCGCGGCAGTTCTTGAGCTCCTGGGCTCTCCGCGAGCCGTTCGACGCCTCGGTTGATGACGAGGTTCTCCGGTCCCAACTGCGAGAGCGCCACGGGATCGCAGACGATCGGGCGTTGCGGTTGTTGCGCGAGACACAGCAGCGTTACGGCGGGCTGGCCTTCTACAACCCTGCCGTGCATTTCGGCGAACGAATGAGTTTCGAGCCTCGGCCTGACTTCGGCGGGGCCGATGACGAGCCGTGGATCGACCTGATCGAGCACACGACTTCGATCCCCTGGTCAATCCTGCTCAGAATCGATGGGTCCGTCGCCTATACGGTGAGCGGCCCAGGATGGACACCGGATGGTGTGGTCAAGGTATTCGGCCACCCCGATGTCCTCATTGAGGACGCCGCACTACACGAAGAGTCCGCCAGTCGAGCCTGGAAGCGCTCCGAGCCGCTCAGCCTGCCGGATGCCGAGCACATCCGGAAGCGCGCCACAGGGCTCCGGCTCTTGGCGGAGGGGTCGGGGCTGACGCAGTGGTGGTGGGAGGGTGAGGGGTATCGAGCCTTCTTGTCCACCACGGTGGGCCGTCTGTTCCCCGCCTCTGGCAGGTCCACCTGCACCATCGAAGTGTGGGCCGACACCGGGCGCGGAGCCCAAGCCGCCGAGGCCCAACTGCTGGACCGTCTCGCATAGACGACCTCCAGACAACGTAGCGGCCTTCGCACGATCATGGGTGCTGCTGAAGCACCGGATGCGCTGTTCGAGCTGGCCGACGCGCTGTTGTGCTCCGACGGGCCGGTGAGATCCTTGGTAGATCCTGCGTTGGCTCCCTGGTCACGGAGCTTTGTACGACGGATCGAACAGTGGGCGTCCGGATGTTGCGCTGTTCCGGCAGTCGTCGTCCACGCTGCCGTTGCCGCAGACCGCCGACGGACGGATCGGGCTGGAGGCGGATGTGTCGCCATGGCTACGGTCGGACGCGCAGACCTCCGCAGAGCGGCGGTCCTGACGGACGACGGCGACCGCCGGGGCGTGCGACCCCGTTCCCGGTGACCGGGCCCGAGGGTGTGCTCACCGACGACCTCACCGCATGCGAACTCCTGCCCCCTCGGGCCCACTGGGTCGGTCGAGGCCGCCGACGCGTTCGCCTCTCCGCCACCTTCTGGCACAGCCGACCTCATCAACACGATGGTCAACGCCCACAGCTCAGCCGACCAGCACGCACTGCGCGGACCCGAGCCCGCCCGGTGGCAGGACGTCGCGCAAGGGGCATGACCCGTGCGAAGGCACCGGACTTGCCGCTTACGGCACATCCGTGAACGGCACCCGGTCATCTCTTGCCGGCCTGCCGGCCGCTGGTGTCGCCGATCTCTCCGTCCTCTTCTCGGGGAAGTCCTTGCTGCACTTCTTGATGCCCTTGCCGTCCACGCAGTTGCCGGACCGGCCATCGGCGGTGCGCCACTTCACCCGGACACCCTGCTGTTGCGGGGGCGGACGTTCGTGAGGCCAGCGATGAGGGATTGACGCGTCGGGCGCGTTGATCGCGAGCATCAGGCGGCCAACCCTCGCAGCGCGAGTTCGACCTGATGCTCAATCGTGCCCGGCGCCGGTTCGGAGATGAGCTGCACGATCCGGATGAGGCCGAGCAACTGGTATGCGGTGACGTCCGGAGCGAGGGTGCGGTCGGTGGCGGATCGCTCGATGGCTCCGCGGCCGACGGTTCTCAGATGGGCAAGGCATCGCTCAAGATCCGCGTCGCAGGGGATCCGCCCGCGAGTAGGTCGATCATGGCCTTGTTGGCGGTGAGTTGAGCCGGCGTCCTGGTGAAGAACTCTCGCAGTCCGCGATCGCTGACGCCCGATCGGGGAGGTGCGTGACGGCGAGGTCGGACCCGGTGATGGCCTGCGCGAGGTCTTCCCTGGTGGGGAAGTGCCGGTAGAGCGTGCCGATGCCGACTCCGGCCGCTGCCGCGACCGCACGCATGTCGACGGAAAGGCCGTGGTGTCGGAACGCGTCTTCGGCGGCCCGGAACCTGTGTTCCGGAATGATGGGAGTGCGTCGTGGGGGCGATCGTGGTCACGGGAGGCACGGACGGGATGGGCGCCGCCCTGGCGCGCCACTACCTCGCAGCAGGAGACCGAGTGGTGGTGATCGGACGTAGCCGCGCCAAGTTCGAGGCGCTGGTTGCGGCCGCGGCGAGCCAGTCCCCTTCGGCGCCGTCCAGGGCCGAGTTCATCGCGGCCGTCCTCTCCCTCATTGAGGACGGTCGCTGCGTGGTCAACCCGCTGGAGGAGAGCCACGAACGTATCGACGCGCTGGTACTGGCGGCGTCGTTCATCCGGCATCGCCTACACGGCACCCCCGAGGGGCACGAGGCGTCCTGGTCGCTGTTCTTCCTCAGCAAGTACCTGTGTGTCACGCGGCTCGCCGACCTTCTGCGGGAGACGGTCGACGGGTTCCCCTTCAAACGATCGAACGCTCAGCAGCGTCGAGCAAACGAACTGCCCGGAATCCTCGCCACCGACCAGAACTCGGATCTCGGTTACGTCATCTGGGGACCCGCCCGGCTGGTTCGCTCCAGCTTCGCCGGTGAAGTGGGGACGGGCGTGAAGATCGCCGCCCGCCGTTCTGGGGCCGTTGCTGGGCCAACGTCCCCACAGTAGCCCGGCCTTACCCGCCGGTTCGTCCAGCAACGACGTGCACGGCCTGCCGTACCGGTGTCTGCCAGCGCACATGGCAGCACGCACCTGTGTGAATGCGCCTACCGCTGAGCGAGAATCAAACTCTTGACACGCGAAATCCGTAATGCGATTCTACATTCACTCTGGTGTCGCAGATCACAGGGATGGGTGATGCGATCCGACCGACAAGGCATGAACGCCGGACCGGCCGGCTGCGCGCGGGGCGCCTTGGTGCTGCCGCGGTTCGCCTGCCTGGTGTCGAGCATCCGGGACGAGCGGACGAGCCTGTCCCGGGAATCACGAGGCGGCCGCCCCGCCTGGAGCAGTACACGACTTCGGTGACATCACCACGTACTCGAGGCCGCTTCTGATTGGGACGTCCGGCGTAGTGGCCACCGGTCACACCGTGCAGGCAACGACGAACGAGGCTGATGCAAGGTGTTCAAGAGACCGATACATCGTCACGAGTGGAGGCTGGTTTCCGGAGTGGGCGCCGCCGTGGTGGTCGCTTCCGCGGTGCCGCAGGCGGCCGCGGGGCAAGCGGCTGGAGAATCACTCTCGCAGGCCCGGGTCCAGGTCGATTTCCGGGCCCGGTAAGGCCGGTTGCTGCGCACCGAGCGGTTCAAAACCTTGCGAACCCAACGGTCTCATGCGGGTCTGAGCAACGCCGAGGCGAACACATGTGTTGCCCGCGTCCCTGATCAAGCAGAGGCGGTAACCCGCCGAGAAAAAGCGGATCCTCAAGATGGTCATCAAAGGGCTGAAGGAGCGCTACCCGAAAATCGAGTACATCGAAGCCAACCAGGCTAAGGCCAGTTGCAACAGGTCGACGAGAGAATCGTCGACCTCGGCAAGCGCTCCACCGAGAGCGTCGACCTCGATCCCAACGCGGTGATCATCGGAGGCCGCCGCGGATGCACGGTCACTGATTCATGTGTGGGTCCGTTCCTCCCCGCGGCGGCGCCGACATGGGGACGGAACGGGCACGGCGCCTGCTTGTCTGATTAGTTGAGAAGCAAGGGGCCGGTGGCAGAATTGGCCGTCTGGCCCGTCGCTGAACTCGTCGCGACCGACTTCTTCACCGCTGCCCTGCCCGGCGTGCACACTGCAATGTCGTCCTGTCTGTCGAGCTGTTCAACGAGCGGCTCCCGATTGCCGAGTCGCCGACCGGTGATTGCTCGACGAGCCGTCCAAATACGTCGATATCTGGGCTGTCTCCCGCGAAATCGGCTAGAAGGACCAGCACCCTATGCGGGCCCCAGAGATCGTCCTTGACTTCCACGCCAATACGTGTGAGGTTGCTCATACCTAAACCTGAGAGTGTCGTTTTAAAAATTTGGATCTAGGTTTCTTTCTGGCCTGGTGGTCCGGTTCGGAGCGCCCGGCCGTTCACCTCTGGCTCCTTTCCGAAAGTGAGGCGAATGGTGATCGGAGTTACCCGACGGATCGGCCGCGGCCTGCTCGTGGTCGCACTGGCCGTGGCCGGTACGACCGCAGCCGGTGAGACACCGCCCGAGTCGCCATTGGACGATCTGCCCGAGCACATCGTCCAGTTGCCCCTGCCAGAGGGGATGAACGCGTCGAGGCCCCAGTGGGCACCCGACGGGCGCAGCCTGTATGTGATCGACGAGCGCGGCGAGGTCTGGGACTACCGGGTCGACCTCGGCCACGGGCGTGCGGACGGTCGGCGGCCCCGGGCCCGGGTGCTGACCGGGAGCTTCGCGCCGCCGGTGCTGAGAGCCACGCCGCTGACGAACGGTGACCTGGTGTTGTGCGCCCCGGGCGAAGCGACCGGCGGACGATTCGACGGCCGGATCTGGCTCATGCGGCAGCCGCTCGGTCACAGTGCCCCGGTGCCCCTGGGCGAACGGTGCTGGGAGGGTATCGCCGTGTCGGGGGCGCGTGGCTCGACCACCATCGCCTGGGCCCGCTCGGACTACGACTTCGACGACCCGGACAGGGACATCTTGAACGCACCCTCGCAACTGTTCACCGGTCGCATCCGTTACGACCGCCGGGGCACCCCCTCCCTGGTCGACCGGACGCTGCTCCTCGACCGCAACGACGTCGCGCGACCGATCGCCTTGCTGGAGCCCCAGGACTTCCGCACCGTGCGCGGGCACCGTGGTGTCGATCGCGAGCTGCTCTTCACGACCTACGGCCACCAGGGCTCCGAGGTCACGAGCGTGGACCGGGTGACGGGCGAGATCGTCAACCACTCCCGGTCACCGTGGTACGAGGAGGCGGAGGGCATCGATCCGGCCGGCCGCTGGATCGCCGTGGAGCGGGACCCCAGAAGCGAGGTCGGCCCGCTCGCCATCGACATCTGGCGGGTGGCCTTGGACGGTGAGGCTCGCTGGCAGCGGCTCACGCACTTCACCGACTTCAAGGGCTACGGCGCCAACCAGCCGGTCATATCGCCCGATCGCCGAAGGATCGCCTTCACGTTGAAAGACGCGAACGACGCACACGGCGACGGCTCGGCGCTGCTGCTGTTCGACCTTGAGGCGTGGCAGGCCGGCGGGCCGGACGCCTGGAGGGTCGAGCCCGACCGGCTGCCGCCCTACTCCCGGCCCCGGTCATGAAGCGTCCGATCCGGCGCCTGGGCATCGTGGCGCTCGCCGGCCTCCTGTGCCTCGCGATCTCTGGGGCAGACGCGTCAAGCGCCAGGGGCGACGCGGATGACGCGGCCCCGAAGCAGTCCAAGAACGGGGCGGGCTGCCGCACCGCCGAGCCGGTCGGGCGGTTCCACCCGGCCGAGGACCTCCTGATCGCGAACTTCGACAACAAGCCTGACACCGATGACCTGCTGGCGGCGGCCGGGTTGACGACCATGCTGCGCGACGAGCGCCTGGCATGTGTGCGTTACGTCGCCGCGACCGGCACCTACGGCAACAACCCGGGCAGCTTCATCGACGCGACCTCGCTGTTCAATCTCGCGTTCGGCAGGGCATGGGCGGATGCGCACGCCGACCGGCCTGCCGCGGTGGCGTTCCTGGCCAAGCACGCCCTGAAGACACTGCGCCGCGGGGGCGACGTGTGGATCATGGAAGCGGGCCAGTCGGACGTGACCGCGGCAGTGGCCCGGCGCATCGCCGAGAAGGCGCCGGCCGTCGATATGAGGTCACGGGTGCATCTCGTCCAGCACAGCGAGGTCAACGAGTATCTGACGACACCCGCGGCACTCGCCTACGTGCGGGACCACCTCGACTACATCAAGATCGCCAACGGCAACGAGGTCGGCAACGGGACACCGGGCTTCAAGACCTTCGGCGGCACGGCGTGGCCCGCCCTCCTGGCCGACCCGGAAAGCGGGAAGGTATGGGCCAAGGCCAGGCGCTTGGCGTTGGAGTTCAATCCGACCTCGGCCTACCCTAACGAGGCCATCGCCGCGGGCGGTCTGGACTTCTCCGACCTGGTCGAAGCGGCATACGTCTTCGGCTTCGAGGACTTGGTCGATGTCGAAGACTTCGCCTCGGAGTTCGCGCCATGACGGCATCCGAAGCGTCGGGGATGGGGCTCCGGTCCCGCCGGGACCGTCCTGGGGCGTCATGCCGCGGTGGGGTGGCCCCGGTCCATCTAGCAAGGGGAGATGGACTGGGCCAACGGGGATGTCCGATTGCATCGGCGGGTCGAAGAGGAAACCGACACCGTCCACGCCCGCGTATCGAGCCCAGAGCCGTGGCTCTCCAAGGTCGCGACCCCCTCCAGCCGCTGCTCGCCCGCGGCCCGGCGATCTTCCGGCCGAGGAGGGGCGGCGGTCTGCGAACCGATGATCCGTGGTGCACCGGCCCCGGATGGAGCACCACGCTCACATCCGAGGCCTGAATCGACGTCCCGTCTCGGTGTCACTGAGCGAACCCGGCCGCGGCCAAGCCCCGGGCATGACGGCACGAACGCGCGCGACGATCGCGGCGGCCAAGAGCGGATACCGATGCCCATCCAGTCCGACTTCATCGTCGCAGGCCAAGGGAGCAGATCAATGCGACCACGAACCCGACTGCTCACACTCATCACAGGTGCGTCGATCCTCGGCTCGCTGTCGCCCAACGCGGCGGCCGCCGAGCAGCGTCCTCGCATCGACTACTTCAGCGCTCCCTTCGACATACGCCGCGTCCTCGACTGGGGCGACCGGCCTGTGTGGTCGCGCGACGGCACCAAGATCGCCTTTACCGAATCCGACACCGAGCAGAGTCACGCGCACGAACTGGATCTCCGCACCCGCCAAGAGCGGTGCCTCACATGTCAGTGGGGCGACAAGGGGCTGGTCGAACGCATCTATTACCTGCCCGACGGAAGCTTCCTCATCACAGCGGGCCCGGACCAGGCGAGCACCGAACTGTACTGGATGCCACAGTCCCTTTCGCGGCCGCCGCAACCCCTGGGCGTGCAGGCCGTGGGAGAAGTCGCCATCACGCGGTCCACCGCGTCGCCGCGGGACGAACGCCGACCACGCCCAGCATCACCCCGAGGAGATGATGTACGGCACCCGGCGACCGCACCGGACGGCGGCTTCCGACTCGCTGCCTGGAGCGTCCGCGGAGGGTTGTGGACGGGCACCATTGCACATGACGGGTCGCATGCCGCGATAACCAGCCGGCGGGAAATCAAGATTCCGCTCGAGGGCCTGATCGAGCCCTACAACTTCCTCAGGAATGATCAGGCGCTCACCTTCTACCATATCGACGACATCGACGGCGTCCTCAACGGAGAGATGCACGAGGTGAACCTGCGTACCGGCGCGGTGACGAACCTGTCGCGGGACCCTGCCCATAACGAGGCACACTCATTCCCGAACGAGCGTTTCGGTCTTGAGGAGTCGAACCGGATCTCCGACCCCGACGGCCCTGACCGGGGTGTCAGCGGTCACGCGCGCTACGGGGACAAGCCCTTCGATCTTTTCGTCGTGGATTACGAACGCTCGCGAAACATCCGCAGGCTCACGTATGTGAGCGATATCGGTGGGGAGGCCAACCAGTCGGTTCCCGCGCCCGATGGGCGCCGTGTCGCGTTCGTGCTCGATCCCCGGGCCAGCGGACCCCTCGCTGGTAGTGGCGGACTCTACCTCGGTGAATTCCGTCGACCCTGATGCACGCTGCGACCACGAGCGTGTCCAAGCCTGTGACCACAGCGCGATCCGTGGCACCTTCCGCGCGCGCAGTGACGGCATCCCGCACATCGCGAGCATGAGGAATCACTCATCTATGAGCGGCCGCGGTTGCCTGTGGGGTCGGCCGCGTGCCGCTTTCCAGGCGCCGTCTTCACGGCGACCGAGCCGCCTCATCCCACCCCCGCAAAGGATGGTCATGTCAAGGAGAACCAGCAGTACGTGGACCAGGCGCATCGCCGCGGCACCCGCACCCGCCACGCTGGCCTCGATGACGGCGCTGGCCGCCGTCGTCATCCCGGCGAGCGTGGCGACGGCCGCAGAAGGGACGGCCTGGTGCAGGCCACTCACGGCCGGTGGCCCAGTGTTCATCACAGCCGCGTGCGTCGACCCGGTGTTGGACGAGCCCTACATCGACGCCGACCGGCCCGGGACTACGACCGACCCGGCGACCGGCGTCACGGTCCACTACCGCTACGTCCACGGCGGATTCAGCGGGACCAACGCGAGATTCTCGCTCTACTTCCCGGCACCGGGCCAGTATCGGGGGCGTTTCTTCGAGTCCACCTACCCGACGGTGACGCAGGAGGACGCGGCGTCGGAAACCGTCGCTTTCGCCATCTCCAACGGCGCATACGTAGTTTCGACCAACAACGGCGGAGGTGTCACGGCCGCCGCTGAAGTCGGGCCTTACCGGGTGAACGCGGCATCGGCGAAATACTCCCGGACCGTCGCGGCCAAGATCTACCGCTCCTCTGTGCGGCCGCGCGGCTACCTCTACGGTGCGAGTGGCGGCGCGTACCAGACGCTCGGTGGGCTGGAGAACAGCAGAGGCGTTTGGGACGGTGGTGTTCCCATGGTTCCGGGCGTCCCGAACGGCATCCCCAGTTCCATGACCGCTCAGTTGCTGGCCTCGCGGGTGCTGCGCGACAAGCTGCCGGAGGTCGCCGAGGCGGTGGCGCCCGGCGGCAGCGGCAATCCCTACGCGGGCCTGAACGCCGAACAGCGCACGATCCTGCGCGAGGTGACACGTCTGGGCTTCCCGCTGCGCGGGTGGTGGCAGTACGCGACGTTGGACGGGGGCGCCTTCCAAGCCGTCCAGCCGGGGGTCCGGGCCCTCGATCCGACCTATTCCGACGACTTCTGGTCCAAGGCGGGTTATGAGGGTGGCGAGCCGGCGGTGCGTGCGGCTCGGGTGCGCCACGACACGACGGCGACGGGTCTGGTCGGCTCGCCGAGGGGGCTCGTGCTGGCGGACGTGCCGGAGGGGGAGACTGCGGGCGCGGATCTGGTCATCGCCAGCGGACCGGCGGCGGGCAAGGTCGTGCCGATCGGAAGGGTGACCGGGCGCACCCTCACCTTCGGGGCCGGGGCCGACCCGTCGGTCACCGACCAGATCAAGCCCGGCACGTCGGTGCGGATCGACAACTCCTGGCTGATGGCGCTGCAGTACTACCAGCGCCATCAGGTCCCGGGCCCGGACCAGTACGGCTGGAACCAATACCGCACCGCGAACGGCCTTCCTGCCGGGCCACAGCGACCGACCCTCGTCGGGCCGATCCTGGCCGCCGGAGCGGGCGGCGCGGTCGCCACCGGCCGCTTCCACGGCAGAATGATCATGCTGGCGTCCACGATGGACGTCCAGGCATACCCTTGGTTCGCCGACTGGTACCACCGCAAGGTCCGCGACGCGGACCTCGGCGGCGGCTACCGGCTCTGGTACATGGACAACGCCGACCACGACCGCCGCGGCCCCGCCACCAGCCCCGAAACCGACGCCGCCGCCCACATCGTCGGATACGACGGCGCATTGCAGCAGGCACTGCTCTACCTGGACGCCTGGGTCACCCGCGGCATCCGGCCTCCCGCCACCACCGGCTACGGCATCGACCCCGATACCCAGGTTCGGCTCGCGCCAACGGCCGCGCAACGCCACGGCGTCCAGCCGGTCGCGACACTGAGGGCCGACCCAGGTCCGCACCACGCCGGCACACCCGTCACGTTCTCCCTCAGCGCCCAGGTCCCGCCCGGCGCAGGAAAGATCGTTCGAGTGGAGTGGGACTTCAAGGGCACCGGCACCTTCACGGCCTCTCCGTCCCCGAATGGATCCGTGATCCACCAGCGGGCGACTCACACCTTCGTCAAGCCCGGCACGTACGACACCGTCGCCCGCGTAACCGCGCAACAGAACGGCGACCCTGACACCCCATACGGCCTGGTCCAGAACCTCGCCGCTGTGCGGGTGATCGTCCGCTAAGACGTCGCTTGGGGACACTGACAGTGTGAACAGCCAAGGCTGAACACCGTCCACAGCCGGTACGGGCCCTCGCCGTGGGCGTCCGCCTCCGCCTGCTGCCAGGCGCGGTGCGCAGCGCCGCGATGGTGGTGCGCTCCAGCGAGATCATCCCGGTGCTTCGCGCGGTCTTGGGCGGGCACTGTCAGTCGCCCGTCGCGTCGCCGCAGCTGTCGGCAGACCACCGCACTGCCCTCGTCCAGATCGACATCACACCACCGCGGCCCTGCCGCCTCACCACGCCTCAGCCCACAAGGCGATCAGATGACAGGCCGCTCACAGACGGTGCGAAGCGATCGCGTCCGGAAACTGCGGCCTTCGCGTGATCATGGATGCTGCTGAAGCACCACGATCGACTGCCACCGAATTGACGACTCCGGACACTGACCACCGCAGGGTTCACTATAAGTCCGACCGGTCGGTCTTATAGTATCCTCGGCGGCATGGAAGACGAGGGACGGGGAGACGGCCGGCTGCTGCGGGGGCGGCGAACCCGGGAGGCGGTCTTGGACGCCGCCGTGGCGCTGGCTTCGGTGCACGGCATGGAGGGCCTGTCATTCGGACGCCTCGCCCAGCACCTCGGCGTGAGCAAGTCCGGGCTGTTCGCCCATTGGAAGGAGAAGGAACACCTGCAGCTCGACACGATCGACTGGGCGCGCCGCCAGTGGACCGACCGGGTCGTGGCACCGGCCCTGCGCACACCTCCCGGTCTGCGCAGGGTGTTCGCGCTCCATGAGGCGCGGCTGGCCTTCTACGCCGACGGCGCGCTGCCGGGAGGTTGCTTCTTCCTCGCCGCCCAGACCGAGTTCGACGACCGGCCCGGTGCCGTGCACACCAGGTTGGCCGAGTCGATCCACGACTGGCTGGCGTTCATCCGGTCGCTCCTCGACGAGGCCATCGCCCTCGGCGAGCTTCCCGGCCACCTCGATACCGGGCAGCTCGCCTATGAGATCGATGCGCTGGGCGAGTCCGCGGTGATCCACTCGCGGCTCGTCGGCCGCGAGATCACCTTCACTCGCGCCCGCCGTGCCGTCCTGGAGCGGCTGCGCGGCCACGCCACCGACCCCGACGCCCTTCCGGAGGACTGACTCGTGCTGAGAAGCGCCTGGACGCCTGGACCGGCCGACGCCCACGGCCACGTGCTCGTCAGCGTCACCGAGTTCACCGCCGACCACCTCTGGGACATGCCGAGGATCTACCGGGCGGGCACACGACTGACGCGCCTGTGGCCGACCCTGGAGGGCGCCGTCGGGCACTGGCTCTGGTTGGAACCCCTACGGCGCAGGTCCGGCTCGGTCTCCCTATGGGAAAGCGATCAGGCCATGCGGAACTTCGTCAAGCTGCCTGTTCACCTGCAGATCATGCGCGCGTTCCGGGACCGCGGATCGCTCCGGTCGACCACCTGGACCGCGGACGACCCGGAACTGTCCGACACATGGCGTCAGGCATCGGAGTTCCTCAGGCAGTAGCGACGGCCGATCACGATCGAACATCGGACGCCGAATTGACGGCTCAGGACACCGGGGGCAGGTCAGCCACCTTTGGTGGTGGGCGGGAGCGTGAGGACGGGTCTTTGGAGTCTCGTACTGCCACGGTGTCGTTCACCCTCGGCCACCTCGATGCACTCCGGTTCCTGGAGTTGGCTGTGGCTGCTCGTGCGCCAGTGAACGTAGGTCGGTCATGAGCCGAGGCTGAGCGCCGCTTAGAGGTCGCGCAGATTGGTGACGTGGGTGGTCCAGGCGCGGCGCGCCAGGTTACTGACGGTGATCTCGTCGGGCAGTGATCTCGTCGGGCAGTGGCCCAGGTCATCGAGCTTGTCGAGGGTGGAGCCCAGCAGCGGGGAATCGTTTCGATCGGCCGGGGCCGGCACCCCGCCCAGCGGGATGCCGTACCCCTCGACCAGCAGCGAGCGTTTCATGTCCTGTTTGGGCCGGTCCAGTTCGAGCGCGAAGGCGTCCACGTGGCAGCGTGACCTTCTCGGCACGGCCGTCGCGGACCGTCACTCGGGCCTCGACCAGCCCGGCGGGCATCCAGGCCGGCAGATCCAGGGCGATCTGCACGATGTCCAGCAGTTAGAGGAAGCGGGAACTGGGGACGGGGCCAGGGGAACGGACGCGGCTGCGGGGGCCGCTCAGCCAATGGTCGCGAATCAACGCGACGAGGTGGTGGAGCGCCTCATCGCGGTCAGGGGGCGTGGCGCCGTCGCCCTCGTCCAGAAGGGGCGCGGCTTGTACGATCTCGTCGGCCAATTCCTCGACGGGTCGTTCGTCGGGCGGGATCCGTTGCAGGGAGCCGTCCGTTCCCTGCCGGAGCCCTTCGCCCCATGGCTCCGTCACCGCCTGGTGCAGGAACCCGCTGACGTCCGCGCTGACCGGCGCCGGCGTGGTCCAGCAGGTGGCGTGCTCGAACAGGACCTGGCCCGGCGTACGTTCCCACAGCTCGCTCACGTCGGTCTCGTTGAGGTTGTAGGCCACGACGAGGGTGTCGGGACGTCCCGGGGCGAACGGCTCGGCGGGCAGGCCGAGGACCCGCGCGGCCGCCAGCCCGAGGATGTGGCTCGACCGGTCGGGGAGCAGGCCGATCACCTTCGGCTCCCGTCCGGCCGCGGCCAGGATCAGACGGAGCCGGTCCAGGCTGCGGCGGCAGCCGCCGTACCCGTCGCCCATGTACGCGTAGCGGCCCGTCATACCGGCGTCGAACCCGTACGGCGACAGCGTGGCCAGCACACCGCCACTGAGCACGAAATGCCAGCCCCGCAGGTCCTTGGCGTCGAGCGGGCTGACCGCGCGGATCGCATGGGCGCGGGCGAGCATCCGGGCGAGCCGGTCGCGCGCGGGCAGCCAGTGGTCGTCCTTCGGCACGGACAGCCGCTCGGCCTCCCCGGTGGCGCGGGCCAGGTCCCCGGCCATGAGCGCGTTGTACGCGACGAGGTAGCGGTCGGGCCAGGGGCGCAGGATGGCGGTGTGCTCGTCCAGCACGGTGACGGCCTCCGCGTGCCTGACCTCGTCCTCCAGAGCAGCCACCAGTTCGTTCAGCACCGCCGTAGACCGGGGCGCCATGGTGAGGGCCGAGCGCAGCGCCGGCACCGCGAGGAAGGAAACGCCCCGTTCCACGCACGCGTGACCGAAGGCGTACAGAGTCTGGGGGCGGGCCGGGTCGGCGGCGACGGCGGCGGCCGCCTCCCTGAGATCGTCGAAACCCGATCGGGCGGCCGCCCCTTCCAAGAGCCGCGCCACCTCGGCCTGCTCCATGCTCTCCGCGTTGAATCGAAGGTGCCCCAGCAGCCCGGGGATGTCGCCGGCGTCCAGAAGTGCCCATGCCTCGGTGATCATGATGCGGGACGGTACCGCCCCGGACCAATCAGGATCACCCGGTTTTACGCAGCTCTCGAAGGAACCCCCGCCGGCGCACCGGAATCGCTCGGCGAACGCCTCGCCATAACGTCGTCGGCTATTCATGCAGGTGGCCCCGTGGCGCTGATTAAGAGCTCGCGCAACCGTTGTGGGTCCAGTTCGAGGCGCTGCTGCCCAAGCGGCCGGGTGTACGACCCGGCGCATCCGCTGGGTTGTCACCGGCGGCGCATCAGCGACCGGCTCGTGTTCGGCAAGCTGCTCCAGGTCCTGTGGTTCGGCTTCGGCAACCACGATCCGCAATCGCCGCGACGAATGGATCGCCGCCGGGGTGTTCGCCCGGCTCAACCGGATCGCCCTGGCCGCCTACGACCGGATCGTCGGCCTGATCCTGGACGACCTCGCGGTCGACGGCTGCATCACCAAGGCGCCCGGTGGCGGTGAGCTGGACGAATTGGGTCCGCCGCCCGACGACATCACCGTCCATCTGGACGCCGGCTACGACTCCGGCAAGACCCGTTAGCTGTTCTTGATGTCGCGCAGGAGTGAGCGCCACGTGGCGGCGTGCAGGGGGAGGACGGGGCCGCCCAGGTCCTTGGAGTCGCGTACGGCCACGGCGTCGCTTAGTCCTGCAACCTCGACACATTCGCCAGCCTGGCTGTTGCTGTGGCGGCTCTTGCGCCAGCGGGTGGGGGAGGGGCGGGCCTCGTTCATAGGGCGAGGCTAGGTGCTGGTCAGGCGTTTTTGAGGTTGCGTAGGAGTGAGTGCCATGTGGTGGGTGGGAGGGTGAGGACGGGGCCGTGCGGATCCTTGGAGTCTCGTACTGCCACGGCTTCCGTCATCGCCGCCACTTCGACGCATTCTGACGCCTGGAGTTGGCTGTGGCTGCTCTTGCGCCAGGTCACCTGGGACAGGGGCGATGCGTTCATAGGTCCGAGACTAGGCGCTTGATCAGGGATTGGGAATCCGGCTCGGTAAGGGCTGAGGTGCGCAGCCGGTCGAATGCCGCGCTGTAGCGCTCAAGGTCTGCTTTGCCTTCCAGATGCAGCCTGCCGGTGAGGTGGGTGATGAGAACCGAGCTCAGGATGGGCGGTCGGCCGACGTCCAGCATCCAGAAGGTTGCGGTCACTCCCGGATCCTCTCGACAGGAGAAGGGGAGAACCTGCACGGTGATGTGCTGTCTTTGGGAGTCGTCGAGCAGCTTGAAAAGCTGCTCGCGCATCACCGTGCGGCCGCCTCGTGTGCGACGCAAAGCAGCTTCGTCGATGACCAGGCGCAGCCGAGGCGGAGCAGAACGATCCAGTATCTGCTGACGTCGCATCCGGAAGGCCAGGAAGCCATCCATCTTGCTGGTTTGTGCCTCCTCAAGATCCGATCGGACGATTGACCGGGCGTAGTCCTCGGTCTGGAGGAGACCGGGGATGAAGCCCATCTCGAAGGCGTCCAGGTGGGTCGCGTCGTTCTCAAGCGAGGTGTAATCCAGCGCATCGGCTGGGATGGTGTCTTTGAAGTCGTCCCACCAGCCTTGTTGGTGTTGTTGGGCGGCGAGGGTCATCAGGGCGTGGTGGGTGTCGGGGTCGACGTCGTAGACGTCCAGGATGTGTTTGAGGTCGCGCAGCCGGAGTAGTTGCGTTCCCTTCTCGATCAGGCTGAGGGACGAGCCCGATCGTTCGATGCGGCGGCCTGCGGCGTTGAGGGTGAGGCCCGCCTCCTCGCGGATCTGCCGCAGGGTGCGGCCGATCTTGCGGAGGCGGGCCGTCGAGGGGGGTGATTCCGCCATGTGATCAGAGTGTCACGGTGTGCAGTCATGGGCCACGAGGATCCAGGGACTCTGGAAATCCAGTGACTGGACGTCGCGGGCGAAGCCGAAAGTGTTGTCGCGTGTGCGGAGCGCGATGAATCTGGCCGGTGACATCAGGACCGAAAGGGGATGTGATGGCGCCGAGCGAGATGCGGTACGCGCTCCTGGCCGGGTTGGCGTGGCGGTTGT
Source organism: Actinomadura rugatobispora (assembly GCF_042656285.1). GTDB lineage: Bacteria > Actinomycetota > Actinomycetes > Streptosporangiales > Streptosporangiaceae > Spirillospora > Spirillospora rugatobispora. The sequence goes on from NZ_JBHSON010000012.1 coordinate 25,778, forward strand.
GGACGGGCTCACTGGGGTGCCGGCTGGAGTTCCCGCGGTGCGCGGAGCCCGTCCTGTACGTGCGGTGCGGGGACGGGCACTGGGAGCCGGTGGTCGCCGTGCAGTGCGGCCATGCGTGGCTGCTGCTCTGGCGGGGCGCTGAGGTCGACGCGGCCCGGCTGGACGAGGTCGCGCGCACGATCGCGGCGGCGGCGTGAACGGGGCGGGGGTCGGGGTCACGCTGCCGGGGCTTGAATGTGCCGCAGGCTTGGCGCGGGCGTACGTCCGGGATGTTCTGGGAGCAGGGCATCCCGCGTTGGACGACGTGCGGACGTGTGTGAACGAGGCGTTCGCGAACGCGGTCGAGCACACCGCGTCCGGGCGGGGCGGCCGGGTCGAGGTGAGCGTGGTGGACGAGGGCGTCCGCGTCCGCGCGGAGGTGGCGGACGACGGGGCAGGGGGAGCGCGGCCGCGGCTGTGCGACGACCTCTTGGCCGAGAACGGGCGCGGGATGCGGATCATCGATGCGCTGGCCTCGGAGTGGGGCGTGCGCGCCGACGGGGTTCGCAGCGTGGTGTGGATGCGGTTTGCCGGGACGGGGCGGACGTACGATCGCGGCATGGATCTGGAACCGCGCCCGGCACGGCCCGAGGACTGGCCGGTGCTGCCGGGGATCGAGCAGTCCGGCGACGCCCTGTTCACCCCCCTGGGGATCGTGTTCCCGCCCGGCCCGATGGTGGTCGAGATGATGATCGAGAAGCGGGCGGAGATCCTCGTGGCCGGGGATCCGCCGGTGGGGTTCGCGGCGGTCGAGGAGGTGGACGGCGCCGTCCACCTGGAGCAGATCAGCGTGCACACCGACCACGTGCGGAAGGGGATCGGCGGCAGGCTGCTCAAGGAGGTGCTCCGGCGCGCGGCGGAGGCGGGGTCGCCCGGGGTCTCGCTGCTGACGTTCCGGGACGTGCCGTGGAACGGCCCCTGGTACGCCGCGCACGGTTTCGAGGAGCTCCCGCGCGAGCGTTGGGGGCTTGGCCTGCGCGCTCACTGGGACGCCGAGGTCGGGGCGGGTCTGCACGAGTTGGGTCCGCGGGTCGTGATGTGGGCGGAGCTCTGACCTACCGGGGGTGTCGGGCTTTGCCCGCTTCGTCCGGTTGATTAAGGTTGCCCCTGGGCGGCGCGGTCGAACGCGCGGGGGCACGGGGTGGAATGGATCGTCGACGGCGTCCGGACGATGGGGGAGCTTCCCTTCGCGGTCGTGTTGGTCGTCGCGGGGTTGTTGGCGTTCGCGGAGTCGGGGCTCGGGCTCGGCGCGCTGGTTCCGGGAGAGACGGCGGTGCTGCTGTTGGGCGCGTCGGCGGCGGAACCCGTGCGGTTCGCCAGCATGCTGGTGGTCGTGGCTCTGGGGGTGACGGCGGGCGACCATGTCGGTTACGGCATCGGGCGCCGGTACGGGTCGCGCCTGGGGCGGACGCGGGTCGTCCAGAGGCTCGGCGAGCGGCACTGGGAGCGGGCGCTGGCGGCGCTGCGCCGGCATGGGGCCGCGGCGGTGTTCCTGACGCGGCTCGTCCCGGTCGTGCGGACCCTCACCCCGGCCGCGGCGGGGGCGTCGCGGGTGCCCTACGGCCGTTTCCTGCCTGCTTCACTGGCCGGGGCGCTGCTGTGGGCGAGTGTGTACGTGGGGCTCGGCGCGTTCGCGGGGGCCTCGGTGGCGCGGCTGGAGCGGCTGCTCGGCGCGGCGGGCTGGGCCTTGGCGGGGGTGCTGGCGGTGGTGGTGGTCGTCGCGTTGGCGGTGCGGCGCCGGCGGGCCTCAGCCCGGTTGCTCCTCGCGTCGTCTGCGGAGGCGGAGCAGGCGGTATCCGACGTAGCCGAGCATGGCGAGGCCGATCAGCGCGACCACCGGGGCGAGGACGGCAAGCAGGCTCATGCCCAGGGAGAAGGTGTCCTCGACGGTGCTGACGACGGGTGCGCCCGCGCCGAGGGTGCCGGCGTTGACGACGGGACGGACGGAGGTCTTGGTGAGGTGGACGATGAGGGCGACGGCGATGCCGAGCGTCCAGCCGATCCACGGGTTGTCCCGCATGAACGTGGAGTCGTCGACGCGGGCGGCGGCCTCGGTGGCGGCGAAGACGGCGCCGCCGGAGGCGGGGCGGATCAGGGTCTGCATGATGTCGTTGACGGTGTCGACGACCGGGACCTTGTCGACGACGACCTCGGCGGCCAGCAGCAGGGCCAGCAGTGCCAGCACCCGACCGTCGGCCAGCCAGGCGAACTCCGCGGGCAGCCGCACCAGGTCGCTGTGGCGGTCGAGCAGGCCGACGACGAGGGCGGGGATGAAGGCGTTCAGGCCCGCCGCGGACGACAGGCCCAGACCGGTCAGCACGGAGAGCACCGTCCCAGGATCCCGCACTCAAGATCGTTGAGCGCGCGGTACGGAAAATAATCTACAATGTAAAGGCGGGAACCCGGGCGGCCCTCGCGGCGTCTGCCAAGGGGGAGCCGGAGAAGGGGACGGTGGCATGCGAATCCCGGGCGTACGCTTCGGCCCGCGCGGCCGGGCGGTCGCGGTGCTGGTCGGACTGCTGGCGGTCGCGATCACCCCGCTGGTGGCGCTGCCCGCCGTCCGGTGCGAGGTCTTCGGCGCCGGCTGCCCTGCGAAGATGAAGGTCGCCAGCGCCGATCCGGCGCGCGCGCAGCCGCAGCGCAGGGCGCTCACCCCGGCCGAGGCCGCCGCGCAGGGTACCTACGTGGCCCTGGGCGACTCCTACTCCTCGGGCCTCGGCGCCGAGGCCACCGTGGCCGACCAGAACCCGCTGGAACGCTGCCAGCGCACCTCCAAGGCCTACTACCACCAGGTCGCCAAGAGCTTCCCGTTCAAGGGCAGCGCGTTCTGGGCCTGCTCGGGCGCCACCACCCGCACCTTCCTGAGCGGCAAGTCGGGCGAGCCCTCCCAGCTCACCCGGATCGACGCGAACACCAGCCTGATCACCATCAGCGTGGGCGGCAACGACGTCGGGTTCTCCAAGGTGCTGGCCGGGTGCGTGGTCAAGCTGCCCTGGAGCCGCAGCTGCTCCGACCAGGGCCGCGACGTGGCCGCCCGGATGGCCGAGCTGCGCCGCACGCTTCCCGACCTGTACTCCAAGGTCACCGCGAAGTCGCCCAAGGCGAGGGTGATCGTGATGGGGTACCCGCGGGCGTTCTCCGAGGCCGACGGCGCCGGCGGCGACAACCTCTCGGTCGCCGACCAGCAGTGGCTGAACGCGCGGGCCCGCGACCTGAACGAGCTGATCCGGCAGACCACGGCGGAGGCCGACCAGCGGATCGCCGCGACCGGCGGGGCCGGCAGCGTGGAGTTCGCCGACGCCTACAGCACGTTCGCCGGGCACGAGGTGGGCAGCTCCGACCCGTACATGAACGGCCTGGCCGTCAGCGTCTCGGCCCTGGCCGCCGAGCCGCGCAGCTTCCACCCGACCGTCCGGGGCCACGAGGCCCTGGCCCGCCTGTTCGTCGACCAGGTCGGCAAGGGCCCCGGCCGCCCCCTCAACCAGTACCGCTGAGCGGCGGCCGCGGGCACGGATCCAGGCCCGGAGCCGAGGCGCCGCCGCCGCTGAGCCGTCCGCACACCGGCTCGGACTTCACCCGCCCGTCCTGAGCGGTGATCTTGACCAGGGTGAGGCCCCGATTGCCCGGCCCGGCCCGGCTGTGGGTCTCCCGGGTGAGGTCGACCTTCCCGGTCGCGCCGTCGGGCACCGTGACGTGGGGCAGGGCGAGCCGGACGGAGCCCGAAGTGACCGAGCGGCTGCCCGGAATCTGGGCCGGATCCGGCCGGTTCAGCCCGAGCACGTTGAAGGAATTCTGCGCCGCCTGTATCAGGGCCGAGGTCGCGTCGAAGGCGAGGGCCATATGACCGTCGACCAGTACCGGGTCGGCCCCCTGGATGGTCGCTCCGTTGCCGAGGCCGAGGAAGGCGGGATTGCGCGCGAGGAGGAAGAAGGAGCTGATCGTGGCCCGGCTGTTCGCGATCAGGTGCGGAAGGTGGGCGAAGGCGGTGTGGTAGAAGGTGATCTTCGGATGCAGGGCGACCTGGTACGGCCCGGTCCCGAACTGGTACTTCGTCACGTCGTCCCCGGCCACCACGGTCAGTTCCCGATCGGTGCAGCCGCCGAGGGCGAGGCCGTGCATGAAGCCCCACAGGTCTTCGGCGCGCCCGGCGAAGTACACCAGCGTGTAGGGACTGGAATCCGCCCCTGCGCAGGCGTTCCGGACCTTGTCGGAGATGTCGTTGGAGCTCAGGTACGGCACGCTGTCCACATGGCGAGGTCGCAGCGCCTCCAGCACGCCGGAGGCCAGTTCGGGGCCGTAGGCGTCGTCGGAGGGGTCGGACGCCCTCGACACGATCATGATGCGCTCGATCGGGCGGGTCCCCGATTTCTCACGTGCGGCCGCTTTGGCCGCCGTGGCCTGCTCGAGGCTGGTCGAGGCCAGCGAATAGTAATGCGGGAGTGCGGGCAGGCGGTCCGAGGAGTTGGCGGTGCCCAGCACGGGGAGGCCTGCGTCGTGCAGTCGCCGGATGGCTCTTTGCGTGTGCGCCGTGTTGCGGGCCAGGCCCACCACGCCGATGACCGTCGGATCCCTGCGGGCGAGATCCAGCATGCGGTCGGCGGCGATTCCGGCCAGGCCCATGTCCTGGCCGGTGTTGACGGGCAGCAGCCGCACCTGCAGGAAATTGCCGACCTGGCCGGGATGCTGCCGCCCGTTGTTCCGCACCTGTGCGAGGTGGGCGCCCGCGAGTTCCCTGATGCTGCTCACGGCGCGGTCATGTTCGCCCTGCCGGGCGGTGAAGGCCCCGGCGTGGAGCACGGTGACATAGGGTTTTCTGCTTTTTCTGACCCGCTCGTTCTCTTTGTTGATCTTGTTTTGCAGGTCGGCGAGAGTCAGCCGGGAGCCGGTGTTGCCGGGGCTGGGCGGGCGCACTTCGCTGTCGATTCCGACGCTTGGCCGGCCGCGTTCGAAGCGGACTTTCCCGGTCGCGACTCCCGCGCATTCCTTGAAACCGTCGGGATGCCTGTGCAAACGGGTGTCGGTGCTCCAGTCGAAGGTGATCCCCACGTTGCAGTAGTCCAGGCGAAGGCTGGCCTGCACCATGCCCGCGATGATGGCCAGCGCCGCCACTCCGGCGAACAGTCCGCGCCTGGACCAGGCCCACGTCCAGCGGGGGCGGCGGCGGGGTGTCGCGGGACGCGAGGGAATGGAGGCGGCGTCCCCGGGCTGGACGGGCAGGCGGAGCAGCCAGGGCAGCGGCACGTGGCTGCTGGGGGGCTGGAGGGTGCCGAGCGCCGCGCGCCATCCCCCGTAGATGCCCAGAAGTGACTTCCGTTCGGGGGTGGGGGATGGGCCGGGGAGTTCGCCGCGGTGGGCGGAGTCCGCTGAGGCGATGACGAGGAGCGGGTGCATTTCGCTGCGCTGGCTGCGGATGTCGCTCAACGCCGCCAGCAGGTCTATCCCGCCGTTCTTCTCGGTGACCCCCTTGAGGAAGAGCACGGGAGGGGCGGAACGTTTGAACCCGCGCAGGTCGGGTGAGAGCCTGCGGTGGTTCGCCCGCATGTCCTCCAGAAAGGCCAGCGTTTTGATCCGGAGCAGGAAGTCGTGGGGGGCGGAAGTGGTCAGGCGCCTGAGGACCTCGTAGAGGCGCCCCTCGAAGCCGGTGCGGCCCTGGGCGCCGCCGCTCCCGTCCCCGAGGATCCTGATGAGGGAAGACGTGGCCAGCCACCGGTATCGGCCGCCGAAGCCCACGCGGGAGAGGACCGGGAGCCAGACTCCGCGGGCGGGGAGCGCGGCGGTCAGGAAAAGCAGGCCGAAGAGGATTCCTGTGATGGCCAGCGCGATCCAGTTGTTCTGTCCGGCGAACCCGCCGATGATGCCGCCGGCCACCGCCATGACGAAGGCGGCCACCGTCGCGCCTTGGGCGAAGACGTTGGCGGACCGGTTGCGTCTGGGGAACAGGCTCGCCTGCCTGTTCCAGGCCGTCACCGCGACGGCCGACATGTCCTGTGAATCGGATGCGTGGCCCCGGGCCGCGGCGGCGGCCTCCTCCAGCGTCCTGACCAGGTCTGATCGGGGGAAACGGAACGCGCCGTAATGAGGGGATTCGGCGACCCAGTGGATATTCTGCGTCAACCGGTCCAGCAGCGTGCATGCCCTGGAGCGGGGGTTGCGCGACTCGCCGCCCTGCTCTCCGTTCTCGCTCAACTCCACGTACTGGTGGGTGAGGTTCAGTTTCTCGGCGCATTTGTGCAGCGCCGCCATGTACGCGCTTTCGTCGACGGCGATGGTGCCCGGCTCGATGACCACCACCGGGAACGGGCGTACGTGTAACCGCCAGGGGAGCGGCCGGGTGAGCCGGTTGAACAGGGTGAAGAGTTCGCTGGCCGAGTCCGGTTCTCGGGGGGCGTTCACCCATCGTCTCCCTCGGTCGCGGTGTCCTGAGGGGCGCGTTGTGAACCCATGTGTCATTAATCCACGTGGGCGTGCGCCCTGCGGTGGAGCGGCCGCGCGGGGAGCGACATCGCTTGGTGCGAGCGTATAGAGGCTCTGTGTCGAGTGATAGGAAAAAGTGCGAATTGCGCCGGGGGTAGGGGTGACCTCCGGTGGAGAGTTGAGTTACTCGCCGGAGATGGTGTTAAGGCGGTCGAGGGCCTCGGCGAAGTCCCGCATCATGTCGTAGACGACCTGGCGGGCGGGCTTGACCGTGTTCATCAGGCCGACGCACTGGCCGACGAAGTAGTTGGCCAGCGCGCGGGCTCCCGGGTTGCCCGACTCGGCGATCTTCTCGATCTGGGCCATGGCGCCGTGGGCGACGATCATCTGCAGCGGCATGCCGAGCGGCCCCGGGCTCGCGGGGTCGTCCCACTCGTCGGTCCAGGCCGAGCGCAGCTGGCGGGCGGGCTTGCCGGTGCGCGAGCGCGAGCGGACGGTGTCGCGGGAGGTCGCGGCGAGCATCTTCGCCTTGACGGTCGGCGAGGTCTCGGCCTCCTCGGTGGTGAGCCAGACCGAGCCGCACCACACACCGGAGGCGCCCAGCGCCAGCGCGGCGGCCATCTGGCGGCCGGTGGCGATGCCGCCCGCGGCCAGGACGGGGATCGGGGCGACGGTGTCGACGATCTCGGGCACCAGCACCATGGTGGAGATCTCGCCGGTGTGGCCGCCGGCCTCGCCGCCCTGGGCCACGATCAGGTCCACCCCGGCGGCGACCTGGCGGCGGGCGTGCTCGGCGGTGCCGACCAGGGCGGCGACCGGGATCCCGGCGGCCTTGGCCTTGTCCACCATGAGGGGCGGGGGAGTGCCGAGGGCGCTGGCGATCAGCCGGATCGGGTGGGACAGCGACACGTCGATGAGCTCGGTGGCGCCCTCCTTGGTCACTTGGGTGCCGCCGCGGGAGTCGCCGCGGCGGGCGCGGTCCAGGTCGGGCGGGGGCACGTCGTACTTCGCGAAGAGGCCCGCCAGGAACGCCCAGTGCTCCTTGGGGACGGCGGCGAGCATGGTGTCCAGGCCGCCCTCGCCGCGCCCGGCCCGTTCCGCCGACTCGTCGATCTTCCCGGGGACCAGCACGTCGACCCCGTAGGGGCGGCCGTCGACGTGGTCGTCGATCCAGCGCAGCTCCTCCTCCAGCCGATCGGGGGTGTAGGCGACGGCGCCGAGCACGCCCATGCCGCCGGCGTTGGTGACGGCGGCGACCACGTCCCGGCAGTGGCTGAAGGCCAGCAGCGGGAACTCGATCCCGAACCGCTCGCAGATCTCGGTGCGCATCTCGCGGCTCCCTCGGCTCAGTGGGCGGGGCGGAAGAGGAGGTAGGCCTCGCCTTCGGCGGGGTGCTCGAAGGAGGCTTCGAGGGGGAGGCCCTCGCGGAGGGCGGCGGGGGCGGCGCCGTCGAGCCGGGCGTGCAGCCAGGGGCCCTCCTCCAGCTCGACCAGCGCCAGCACGGCCGGGGGCGGGACGGTGCCGTCGGCGCGGGGGCGGCCGTGCGTGACCGTCCAGGTGACGAGGGTCGCCGCGCCGCTCGCCCCGGCCCAGGCCAGGTCCTCGGCGCCGCAGCCGGGGCAGGAGTGCTGGTCGGGGGCGTGCCAGCGGTCGCACGCCGCGCAGCGCTTGATGACCAGCCGGTCGGCGGCGGTGCCGTCGAAGAACGGATCGGTGCGCCCGTCTCGCTTGAGGATGCCGATCTCCATCGGGTCAGGCCCCCTTCGGGTGCGGGCTGAGGATCAGCGTGGAGTGGTGGTCGAGGATGCCGCCGTTCCCGCTGACCAGGACGACGTCGTTGCCGGCCTGGCGGTCGCCGCCGTCGCCGCGCGCCTGGACGACGGCCTCCGACAGCGGCGTCATGCCCCACATGTAGTACGCCGAGAGCTGGCCGCCGCCGGTGTTGGTCGGGAGCGCGCCGCCGGGACCGAGGGCGCCGGAGGCGGCGAACGCGCCGCCCTCGCCCTTGGCGCAGAACCCGTAGTCCTCCAGGGTCACCAGCACCGTGTAGGTGTAGCAGTCGTAGAGCTGGCACTGGCTGACGTCGTCGACGGTCACCCCGGCCATCTTCATCGCGGTCGGGCCGGAGGTGAGCGCGCCCGTCGTGAGGCCGAAGCCGCTGCCGCGCTCCTTGCGGTGCCCGGGGTGGCCCTGGCCCCAGCCCCACAGGTGGACGGGCGGGCGGGCGAGGTCGCGGGCGCGGTCGGCGCCGGTGACCACGATGGCGACGGCGCCGTTGGAGACCAGGCAGCAGTCCAGCAGGCGCAGGGGTTCGGCGATCCAGCGGGAGGCCCGGTGGTCGTCCAGGGTGATCGGCTCGCGCATCTGGGCGATCGGGTTGCGGACGGCCCATTCGCGCGTGCTGACGGCGATGGCGCCGAGCTGCTCCTCGGTCGTCCCGTAGCGTTCCATGTGGCGGCGGGCGGCCAGGGCGTAGAAGGCGTTGACGCTGCGGAACCCGAGGGCGGCCGTCATCCCGCCGAACCCGTACCAGGCGGGCGAATCGCGGTGGTACGCCTCGCCCGCCGACGTCTTCGGTTTGAGCGGGGCGTCGGCGAAGACGCAGGCCACGGTGGACGCGGCGCCGCTGAGGATGGACATCGCCGCGTACGACACCATGGCGCCGGCGGTGGCGCCGAAGGAGTTCATCTGGGACAGCAGCCGCAGGTCGCGCAAGCCGAGGGTGTCGGCGAGCTCGATGCCGGGGGAGCCGCCCATGCCGTGGCTGACCAGTAGGCCGTCCAGGTCGTCCAGGGACAGCCCCGCGTCGGCGGTGGCGAGCCGGACGGCGTCGGCCGCGAACCGGCGGGGGCTGCGCCCGTACACCTTGCCGAGCTCGGTCATGCCGAGTCCCACGATGGCCGTGCCCGAGGCCGCTGTTCCGGTCACGCGTGACCTCCCTTCGCCGGAGCTTGCGCCCCACGGTACCGAATCCGATTCGGCTGCGAAAAGACAGGTGTTAACCCGATATTGGACATGACACCCCGGGTGCGGTAGCAACGGTCGGGTGACCCCCAGCGACATACCCGCCCCGACCGCCCGAACCGGCCGGGTCGCCCCCGGGCGCGACGCCGCGCCCTCCGGGCTGGCCGGCCGCGACTTCCTGCTCCTGCTGGCGGCGACGTTCGGGATGTTCTCCAACCACGCCGTGCTGATCTCGGTGGTGCCGCTGTGGTCGGTCGGCGGCGGCGCCGGGCACGGCGGAGCGGGCGCGACCACCGGGACCGTCATGGCGGTCACGGTGGCCGTCCAGCTCGCCATGGGCCGGCTGACCCGCCGGTTCGGGGCCCGCGTCCTGCTGCCCGGCATCGTCACCGTCGCGGGCGCGGCGCTGGTGGCGGGCCTGGTCGCGCCCGGCCGCCGCGGACGGGCCGTCGGCCTGTACGGCCTGGCCGTCGGGCTGCCGCAGGTGCTGATCCTGCCGGCGGGGCTGTGGGCGGCCGAGCGGTACGGCTTCGTCCCGGTCTTCGTGGCCGCGGGGGCCCTGAGCGTGCTCGCCGCCCCGCTGGTGGCGGTCATGTCGCGGCACCCGGCGCTGGCCCCGGCGCGGGGCGCCGCCTCCGGGACGTCCCGCACGGGCGCACCGTCGCTCCGCTCGCGGCTGTCGGCGTCATTCCGGGAGGACGACCCCGCAGACCCCCCGGCAAGTGCCGGGCCGACATTCCTCGCTTCGCTGCGGGTGTCGGCCGCAGGCCGCGCGCTGACCCGGGCGGCGGGCCCCTGGACGGCGCTGTTCGCCGCGGCGAGCGCCCTCGGCGGCGTCGTCTCGTTCCTGCCCCTCGCCCTGCACGATCCCGCCGCCGCCGCGGTCGCGCTGTTCGCCCTCTCCGCGGCGATCATCGCCGGGCGCTGGGGCGCCGGGGTCTGGAACGACCGCTGCGGGGCCGGGCGGCTGACCGCACCCGGGGGCGTTGCGGGCGTGGCGGGGATGGCGGGGATGGCCGCCGCCGCGGCGATGGACGGGGGCTGGGCCACGGGCGCGGCCGTCGCCGCCGCGACCCTCTACGGGCTCGGGTTCGGGCTGGTCCAGAACGACACGCTGGTGGTGATGTTCCAGCGCTCCGGCCCGGACGGGCACGGCACGGCCAGCGCCGCCTGGAACATCGCCTTCGACGCCGGGACCGGCGCCGGGGCCGTGGCGATCGGGCTGCTGTCCGGCGTCCTGGGGATCGCCGGGTCGTTCGCGGTGGCGGCCGCCGGGATGGCCGCAGCCCTCCCGGTCGCCTGGCTGGACGCCCGCGGCCGCGGCCGTGGCGGCGCCGCACGCCCTGACCACGGCGCCCCGGGGCGCGGGGGGTGAACCACCCGCGCTCCCGGGGCGACGGGAGCGCGGGTGATCCATGGCGCCGCGGTACGCCCGGCGGCGGCCCCTACGAGGCCAGGACCGCCTGGAGGAAGTCCCGCGTGCGCTGTTCGGACGGCTCGCCGAAGATCTGCTCCGGCGGGCCCTCCTCCACGATCTGCCCCTGATCGAACATCAGTACGCGGTCGGAGATGTCCTTGGCGAAGCCCATCTCGTGCGTGACGCACAGGATGGTCAGGTCGCTCTCCTTGGCGATGTCGCGCAGCAGGTCCTGCACGCCCACCACCAGCTCGGGGTCGAGGGCCGAGGTGACCTCGTCCAGCAGCAGCACCTGCGGTTCCATCGCCAGCGCGCGGGCGATGGCGACGCGCTGCTGCTGGCCGCCCGAAAGCTGGGTCGGGTGGGCGGCGGCCTTGTCGGCCAGGCCGACCATGTCCAGCAGCTTGCGGGCCCGTTCGGCGGCCTCGTCCTTGGACAGCCCCAGCACGTGCACCGGCCCCTCGGTGAGGTTGCGCAGCACGTTCATGTTGGGGAACAGGTTGAACTGCTGGAACACCATGCCGATCTTCTTGCGCATCTCGTGCAGGTGCTTCTCGTTGGCCGGGACGAGCTTCCCGCCCTTGTCCATGTGCGACAGCGGCTCGTCGCCCACCCGGATCACGCCGTCGTCGACCTTCTCCAGGGTCATCAGCAGCCGCAGGATGGTGGTCTTGCCCGAGCCGCTGGGCCCGATGAGCGTCACCCGCTCGCCGGGGGCGACGGTGAAGTCGAGCTCGCGCAGCACGACGTTCTGGCCGAACCGCTTGACCACCTTCTCGAAGCGGATGCCCGGCGCCTGGCTGGGCCCCTTCGGCGGCGGGCCGTCGCCCTTCGCGAGCGGGACGCCCGAGGCGTCCTCGGGAGTCGGGGCCGGGGGTGTGGCATCAGTAGGTGGCATAGCGCCTCTCCAGGCGACGGACGAGGATCGAGGACGGGACGCTGACGGCGACGAAGAGCAGGCCGACCATCGTGATCGGTTCGAGGAACTGGCCTCCCACGGAACCGGCCTGGTAGGCCGCGCCGAGCAGCTCCACGACCGTGATCCCGAAGATCAGCGGACTGTCCTTGAACATGGCGATGAGGTAGTTCCCGAGCGAGGGCACGACCTTGCGGACGGCCTGAGGAAGGATCACGTCCTGCCATACCCGCCGCTTGGGCAGGTTGAGCGCGACGGTCGCCTCCCATTGGCCGCGGGGGACGTCGGAGATGCCCGCCCGGTACACCTCGGCGGTGTAGGTGGAGTAGTGCAGTCCCAGGCCGAGGATTCCCGCGGTGAGCGGGCCGAGGGTGAGCCCGATCGAGGGGAACACGTAGTAGATGTAGAACAGCTGCACCAGCAGGGGGGTGCTGCGGATGAACTCCAGGATCCAGCGCGTCGTCTGGCTGACGGCCTTGTTGGGGGAGCGGCGCAGCAGCGTCCACACCAGCCCCAGGGCCAGCGCCAGCACGTAGCCGAGCACCGTGGCGAGGATGGTGACGCGCAGGCCGTTCAGCAGGTCGGGGAGGATCTCCCCGGTGTAGGTCCAGTCCCAGGTCATCACATCACCCCGCTGCCGGGCGCGCTCGCCGACACGGTGGCCAGGCTCTGCTCACGCGACGGCGTCCGGCCGAGCATCCGGTCCACCCGGCGCTCGGCGTACCGCACGAACAGCTGCAGGAACTGCGCGATGATGAAGTAGAGCACCAGGATCGTGGTGTAGGTCCAGAACGTCTCGCCCGTGGACGACTGGATCTGCTTGGCCCGGAACGTCAGATCGCTGATCGTGATCAGCGAGACCAGCGCGGTGCCCTTCATCAGCTCGATGAGCAGGTTGCCGAACGGCGGCAGCATCAGCGCCACCGCCTGCGGCAGCAGCACCCGCCGCATCCGCTGCGCCGGCGTGAAGTTGAGCGCCACGGTGGCCTCGTACTGGGCCTTCGGCACGGCGTTGATCGCTCCGCGGACCACCTCGGCGCCGTAGGCGCCCACGTTCAGGCCCAGCGCCAGCACCGCGGCGAAGATGGTCGTGAACCGGAGTCCCACCAGCGGCAGCGCGTAGAAGAACCAGAACATCAGCACCAGGGTCGCGGTGCCGCGGAAGAACTCCACGTAGACCCTGTTGAGAGCGCGCAGGGCGGGATTGCGCGCGGTGCCGGCCAGTCCGAAGACCAGCGCGAGCACCGCGGCGAGCGCGCTCCCGTACAGCGTGAGCTGGATGGTGATCCCCGCGCCCCGGAGCAGCAGCTGGTAGCTGTCGAGGACGTGCCCCATGGGTCAGACCGCGCAGAACTTGGCGGCGGTGTCGCCCGGGCCGGGCAGCTCGGCCTGGCTGAACCCGAACGGCTGGATGATCGGCAGCAGCTTGTTCTGCTGCTTGAACTCGGTGAGCTTGTCGTTGAACGCCTTGAGCAGGTCGGTATCGGCCTTGCGGAAGCCGAACCCGCCCGCGCCCAGCTGCTCCTTGCCGTCGATCACCGGGGTGAACGCCTCGGTGACCTCGAACGGCTCACCCGGGTGCTTGGACAGCAGGTCGGCCAGCGAGATGCGGGTCAGCGCGATCGCGTCGATCCGCCCGGCCTTCAGGCCCTCGTACGCGTTGGGCTGGTCGGGGAACGGCTTGATCTGCCCCTTGGGCACGCCCAGCTTCTCGGCGTAGCCGCCCTCGACCGCGCCGGTGAGCACGCCGATGTTGGCCTTGGACCTGGTGACGTCCTCGAACTTCAGGATCTTCTTGGGGTTGCCCTTGGGCACCATGAACGCGGTCTTGGCCACGTAGTCGGGGTCGGAGAAGGCGGCCGAGGCGCACCGCTCCTTGTTGATGAACATGCCGGCCGCGATCACGTCGAACCGCTTGGCGTTCAGCCCCGCGATCAGCCCGCCGAAGTCGACCTGGACCCCCTCGACGTTGGGGATGCCGAGCTCCTTGAAGATCGCCCTCGCCAGTTCCGGCGCCTCACCGGTGAGCTTGCCGGACTTGTCGGTGAAGCCGTAGGGCGCCTCGTTGGCGAACCCCACCTTGATCTTGCCCTCCTGCTTGGCGCGTGCCAAGGAGCCGCCGCCCTGGCGCTCGGTCTCCGGGTTGGTGGTCGAGCAGCCGGCGGCGGCCAGCGACACCCCGCCGGCCAGCAGGGTCGCGGTGCGCAGGAAGTCGCGCCTGGAACTGGAGGAAGTCATCGTTGATCTCCTAGTGATGCCCCGCGACCGCCGGGGGGCGCTGGGGCCCTCCGGCGGTCGCGGGGCCGTCGGTCGGGTATGTGGGTCGGGATCGGCCGGAACAGGCGCCGGACGGGACGCTCGGGACTGACCGGACTGATCGGACTGACGGGACTTGCGGGACTTGCGGGACTAATAAACCGTTCTAGGGGAATCGGGCGCGCGGCGCAGTCGGTTACGCCCCGACAGGGGTGAAATCGCGGGCGCCGATGAACGCGGGCCTCGGCTCGTCCGCCGAGAACGGCTCGGTGCAGGCGTTCTCGACGCTGTTGAACACGATGAACACGTTCGAGCGCGGGAACGGCGTGATGTTCCCGTTCGAGCCGTGCATGCAGTTGCAGTCGAACATCGTGGCCGAGCCCGCCGGGCCGGTGAACAGCTCGATCCCGTACTTGTCGGCCAGGATCGACAGGCTGTTGGGGTCGGGCGTGCCGATCTCCTGGCGCCTCAGCGACTCCTTGTAGTGGTCGGCGGGCGTCTCGCCGACGCACGACACGAAGGTCTTGTGCGATCCGGGCATGATCATGAGACCGCCGTTGTGCACGAAATTCTCGGTGAGCGCGATGGAGATGCTCACCGCCCGCATGCGGGGCATGCCGTCCTCGGCGTGCCAGGTCTCGAAGTCGGAGTGCCAGTAGAAGTCCTTGCCCGTGAAGCCTGGCTTGTAATTCACCCGGCTCTGGTGCACGTAAACATCCGAACCCAGGATCTGCCGGGCACGGCCCACCACGCGGGGGTCGCGGACCAGCTCGGCGAACACCTCGCTGAGCTTGTGCACCTCGAAGATGGAGCGCACCTCGTCGGTGCCGCGCTCGGTCACGGCGCGCTCGTCGCGCAGCACCGCCGGGTCGGCCGACAGCCGGCGCAGCTCGGCCCGGTAGTCCTCCACCTCGTCCGGGCGCAGCAGCTCGTCGACGTTCAGGAAGCCGTTGGTCTCGAACGAGTCGAGCGTGGCGGCGTCGACCGGGCCGTCCTCGGGGCCGCCGTACACCACCGGGTCCTGCCGGTACAGCAGCACCGCCTCGCCGCACTTACGGGTGGGATAGGGGTCGTCGATGCTCGGATGGCTCTCGATGATGCTCATGCGTCCTCCTCGGTGAGCAGGGGGTAGACACCGTTCTCGTCATGGACCTCCTGGCCGGTGACGGGCGGGTTGAAGACGCAGACGGTGCGCACGTCGGTGTGGGCGTTCAGCGTGTGGTGCTCGTGGCCGTTGAGCAGGTACATCACGCCGGGCTCGATGCGGTGCCGCTCGCCGGTCTCCTCGTTGACGAGCTCGCCCTCGCCCTCGATGCAGTAGACCGCCTCGATGTGGTTGGCGTACCACATCTTGGTGGACGTCCCCGCGTACAGGACGGTGTCGTGCAGGGAGAAGCCGACCCTGTCGCCGGCCAGCACGAAGCGGCGGCTGCACCATGTCGGGGCCTGCACGTCGCGCTCGGTGCCGATGATGTCCTTGAGAGAACGGACGATCATTGGTGTGTTCCTTTCGTTCTGCGGGCCGGGGCGCGGGGCCCCGGCCGCCGGGGGCGGTGGACCGCGGCGGCGGTCAGACCGCCACCGTCGCGCGGACCGCGCGGACCGACTCGGCGATGATCTCCAGACCCCGGGCGAGCTCGGCGTCGGTGGTGGTCAGCGGCGGCAGCAGCTTGACCACCTCGCCCTCCGGCCCGGAGGTCTCCATCAGCAGCCCGCGGCCGAACGCCTCGGCGCACACCCGCGGCGCCATCTCGGCGTCCCGCATGACCAGGCCCCAGGCCAGCCCGCGGCCCCGGACGCCCTCGATGGCGCCGGCGTGCTCCAGCGCGATCTCGTTCAGGGCCAGCTCGACCTGCTGGCCCTTGGCCAGGGTCTGCTTCTCCAGGCCCTCGCCCGTCCAGTAGTCCTCCAGGGCGGCGGTGGCGGTGATGAAGGCGGGGTTGAAGCCGCGGAAGGTGCCGTTGTGCTCGCCGGGCTCCCACACGTCCAGGTCGCGCCGCATCAGCGTGATCGCGAACGGCAGCCCGTAGCCGCTGAGCGACTTGGACAGGCAGACGATGTCGGGGGTGATCCCGGCCTCCTCGAAGCTGAAGAAGGGTCCGGTGCGGCCGCAGCCCATCTGCACGTCGTCGACGATCAGCAGGATGTCGTGCCGCTTGCACAGGTCCGACAGGCCGCGCAGCCACTCGGCGGTGGCGACGTTGAGGCCGCCCTCGCCCTGGACGGTCTCGACGATCACCGCGGCGGGCTTGTCGAGGCCGCTGCCGCTGTCGTCCAGCATCGTCTCCAGCAGCAGGAAGTCGGGGGTGCGGCCGTCGAGGTAGTTGTCGTAGGGCATCGCCACGCCGTGACCCAGCGGCACCCCGGCGCCGTCCCGCTTCATCGAGTTGCCGGTCACGGCCAGCGCGCCCAGCGTCATGCCGTGGAAGGCGTTGGTGAAGCTGATGACGCTCTCCCGGCCGGTGAATTTCCGGGCCAGTTTGAGCGCCGCCTCCACCGAATGGTTGCCCGCCGGACCGGGGAACTGCACCTTGTAGTCGAGCCCGCGCGGGGCGAGCACGATCTCGTTGAAACGGTCCAGGAAGTCGCGTTTGGCGACCGTGTACATGTCGAGCCCATGGACCACCGAGTCGCTCGCGAGGTAGTCCATGAGCCGCTGTTTAAGCTGCGGGTTGTTGTGCCCGTAGTTGAGCGTTCCCGCACCGGCGAAGAAGTCGAGGTAGGTCTTGCCGTCCTCGTCGGTCATGTGGCTGCCGCGGGCGGTGCTGAACACGGTCGGCCAGCCCCTGCAGTAGCCGCGGACTTCAGATTCGAGGTGGGCGAAAACATCCATGTTTCTGCCTCCGGCAGGTGTGGTGAACGGGCTGAGAACGGGCTGCGAACTGTCGGGAGATGAACTGGGCGCCGGCTGTGAGATCGCTGCGAACGGGCTCCGGACGGGCCTCGGGCGGGCAGGGCGCGCCGCCTGGAGGGGCGGGGCGACCCGTCCGCGGAACGGATCAGACGGCCTTCCCGTCGGGCGCGACGGACGGCGTCGCGGGCGGGAAGGGGCCGATGCGGAAGAGGACCTCCGGGTCGTGCCCCTCGGGAAAGTGCTCGGGCGTGAACAGCGGGCTGCGGGCGACCGCGCAGCCGCGGCCGCGGGCGAAGGACTCGAACATCCTGGTGGAGGCGGTGTTGTCCGGTGTGACGGTGGCCTCCAGGTAGCGGCAGCCGCGGGCCGCCATCCGGTCGCCGAGCCCGTCGAGCATGCGCCGCGCCAGGCCGAGGCCGCGGTAGGTGTGGTCGACGGCGACCTGCCAGACGAAAAGGGTGTCGGGCCGGTTCGGCCGCGTGTAGCCGGTGATGAAACCGCACGCGGCGGAACCGTCGCGGGCGACCACGGAAGTGCCGGCGAAGTCGCGGCACCACAGCACGTAGCTGTAGGGCGAGTTCACGTCGAGAACTTGCGAGTCCCGTGCCAGCCGCCACATCTCCGGGCCATCCGTAAGACGGGGCTCCTCGAGCCTAATGGCCGGGTCCGGTCCGGATCGGTCAGGGGGCGATTGCAGGGGTTGCGCTGCCATGTCCAGGTAATTTAGCGAATCCCGGCCACTGATCGCTACGGAATGTTATGTGCGAGATGTTTAGGGTGTGGCGCACGGGGTATAACAATGTGCTTGTCAAATTCGGTGCCATTTATGCGCCACGCGGGCGCGCGTGGCGGGCGCTATTCCGGGCGATACGCAGGGGTAACCGGGGTGTCTGCGCCGCAGCTGCACCGGAGTCTCATCGAGGGGCACTCTAGTGATTTGTTACGAGCAGATGACGTTATTTATGTCTCATTTCTGTGACGTGAATCACACAATCCGGTTGTCAACGGGGTGTGTGCGGTGAGCGTCACGTTGCGTCACGCGAGGTGAGAGGGCCATGGGGCTGGTGGGCCGCACCCGGCGACCGCCCGGAGGTCCCCCGAACGCCTCGCCGGTAAGGGCTCCCGAGAGGACCACCCCCGTGACCGGGGGCCCGCGAGGGCGGCCCGCGGCGGCGGCTCGATGACGGCGAAATGACCGCTATGTGACGGAGTTGTTACCCGGCGGATCAGCCCGTCGAGCGGGCGAAGCGGTCGGTCGCCTCGATGAGGCGGTGGAGGATCCCCGGCTCACTGTAGGCGTGCCCGGCGTCGTCCACCAGATGGAACTCGGCCTCGGGCCAGGCGCGGTGCAGATCCCACGCGGTCGCGGCCGGGGTGCACACGTCGTACCGGCCCTGCACGATCACCGCCGGGATGTGCCGGATCCGGTCCACGTCCCGCAGCAGCTGCTCCTCCTCGAAGAACCCCTCGTTGACGAAGTAGTGGTTCTCGATACGGGCGAAGGCCACCGCGTAGTCGGGCTCGCCGAAGGACTCGGCCAGCTCCGGGTCGGGACGCAGCGTGACCGTCCGGCCCTCCCACTGCGACCACCCCCGGCCGGCGGCCACCCGCACCTCGCGGTCTGGCGAGTTCAGCCGTTCGGCGTAGGCGGACAGCAGGTCCTCGCGCTCGTCCTCGGGGATCGGCGCGAGGTAGTCCTCCCACAGGTCGGGGAAGAGCAGCGAGGCGCCCTCCTGGTAGAACCAGTACAGCTCGAACGGGCGCAGCATGAAGATGCCGCGCAGCACCAGCTCGGTGACCCGGTCCGGATGGGCCTGCGCGTACGCCAGCGACAGCGCGCTGCCCCACGACCCGCCGAACACCTGCCAGCGCTCGATCCCCAGGTGCTCGCGCAGCCGTTCCATGTCGGCCACCAGATGCCAGGTGGTGTTGGCCTCCAGCGACACCTCCGGGTCGGCGGCGTGCGGCGTGCTGCGCCCGCAGTTGCGCTGGTCGAACAGCACGATCCGGTACGCCTCGGGGTCGAACTGCCGGCGGTGGTCGGGGCTGCAG
Organism: Actinomadura rugatobispora; assembly: GCF_042656285.1. Classification (GTDB taxonomy): domain Bacteria; phylum Actinomycetota; class Actinomycetes; order Streptosporangiales; family Streptosporangiaceae; genus Spirillospora; species Spirillospora rugatobispora. Next base: position 44,690 of record NZ_JBHSON010000012.1, read on the forward strand.
CCGCCGCCGGGCCCGCCGTGCACCATCACCGCGGGCTTGCCCCCGGGATCGCCGCACACCTCCCAGTAGATGTGATTGCCGTCGCCGACGTCGAGCAGCCCGGAGTCGTACGGCTCGATCGGCGGATACAAGGTCCGAAGCTCCATGCTGAGATTATTGCGGCGCCCTCGGCGTCGGGCGCTGAACGCCCCCTCTGCTCATTGCGGCGCCCTTGGCGTCGGGCGTTGAACGCCCCCTCTGCTCATTGCGGCGCCCTTGGCGTCGGGCGTTGAACGCCCTCCTTCGGCGGGCGCCGCGTGCGATTGCTGCATCGCTCCGACTCGCCTGGCGGCTCGCTGCGCGATCAGGTTCTCGCAGGCTCGAACCTGGCTTCGCTCGCAATCGCAACGGTTGAGCGTCGTAGGGGGGTGAGGTTGTGTCGACCGGATAGCCGCTCATGGCGGCGTCGCGTGCGATTGCCGCATCGCTTCGACTCGCCATCGCAACGGCTGAGGTCGGCGGTGGCTGAGTAGAGTGGCTGAGGCGGGTGCGCCCCGGCGGCGCCCTCGTGCGATTGCTGCATCGCTCCGGGGCGGCGCGAGCCCGTCGAGTCGGAGTTTCGGACGCTCAGGAACCTGCTCATCGACGGCCCGGAGCGGATTCATGCGCGCGAATAGACCACGCGGATCACGAAACTAAACCCCAAACTGGGCAAACGTCGTGCTGGTCGGCACTAGAGTGCCTTGGGTGAGCGAAGCGACGAGCCGCCGGGCGGACGATCGACGCCGGGCGAGGAGTGCGGCGAACACCATGAGTACGACGCCCCCGCGTCCGCGGCCCCGCGCCGCCAGGCGAGGAGACACGTGAGCGAGCTGAACGGATCGGGGTCGCGCCCCGTCCCTGACACCGGTGCGCCCTGGCCCGCCATGGGCCGGGACGCGGCCGCCCAGCAGCCCATCAAGGCCGCCTCGCCGGGGCGTCCCGGCGAGGCTGCGCGGCCCGAGCAGGACAGGCCCGAGGCCCAGCCCTGGGACATCGTCGAGCGGCTGCGCCAGATGGCCGACCTCATCGGCGACGCGCTGGCGGCCGGCGAACGCAAGGTCAGCGAGGCGCAGACCGACGCCCAGACGCAGGTCGCCGCCGTCCAGGCCGAGAAGGACGCGGCGCAGCGCGACGCCGCGGCCGCCTGGGGTGAGGTGCAGCGTGCGCGGGGTCAGGCCGAGCAGGCCGACCGGCGCGCGGTGGAGGCCGAGCGGCGCATCGCGGAGGCGCAGAGCGACGCGCAGGCGCAGATCGCGGCGATCACCGCCGAGAAGGAGTCCGCGCAGCGCGACGCGGCGGCCGCCTGGGGTGAGGTGCAGCGTGCGCGGGGTCAGGCTGAGCAGGCCGACCGGCGCGCGGTGGAGGCCGAGCGGCGGCTGGCCGAGGCGCAGAGCGACGCGCAGGCGCAGATCGCGGCCGTCCAGGCCGAGAAGGAGTCCGCGCAGCGCGACGCCGCCGCGGCCTGGAACCAGGCCCAGCAGGCGCGTGTCCAGGCCGACCAGGCGCGCGTCCAGGCCGACCAGGCCCGGGCGCAGGCCGAGCAGGCCCGCTCCCAGATGGAGCAGGCCCAGGCCGGGATGGAGCAGGCCGAGCGCAGGGTCGCCGAGGCCGAGGCCACCGTCCGGCAGGCCATCACCCAGCGGGACGCGATGAGCGAGGCCCGCGACGACGCCCTGCGCGCCGTCGAGGACGCCGTCAACGCCCGCCGCGCCGCCGAGGCCGAGCGCGACCGGATGGCCGAGCAGGCCGCCGAGCTGTCCCGGGCGCTGGAGTCGGCGCACGGCGACCTGTCGGGGCTGCGCGCCAAGCTCACCGACGCCGAGATGAAGGCGCAGAACCTCCAGCACACCGCCGCCGCGGCCGCCAAGGAGGCCGAGGAGGCCCGGCGCCGCGTCCAGGGCGCCGAGGCCGAGCGCGAGCAGGCCCTCGACACCGCCGCCCAGTCGCTGGAGGCCGCCAAGAAGGCCGAGCGCGAGCGGGACGCGGCCGGCCAGGCCCGCGACGCCGCCGCCTCGGCCCGCGAGGCCGCCGAACGCGGCCGGGAGGCGGCCGAGCGCGGCCGGGAGGCCGCCGTCCAGGCGCAGGCCCGCGCCGAGTCCGAGCTGACGCTGGCCCGCGGCCAGGCCGAGCAGGCGGGCCGGGAACGGGACAAGGCCGTCACCGGGATGCGCCAGGTCGCCGCCGAGCGGGACGCGGTCGCCGAGAAGCTCAAGGAACGCGACCAGTGGGTCGACCAGCTTGCCCAGGCCGTCACCGAGCAGCGCGCCGCGATCGCCGAGCTCTCCCAGGAGCGCGACGCCGCCCGGCAGGCCGCCGACCAGGCCCGGTCGCTGATCGACGAGCTCACCCGGCAGCTGCGCACGATCATGCCCACGGCCGCCCCGCGGATCTGACCGGCGTTTTCGCGGCGCGGGAACCGTTTCCGCGCCCGATTCGGTCAACCCGGCCGGGAACCGGCCTCTGACCAGGGGCCTGACCGACCTGGACGGGCACGACCCGGACGGGCCACGGTGTCGTGCCTGTTATCCTGGTGGCCCGTGGACAGTGCGGTACCGTCCGCCTCGCAACGACCACGGGAGCGCCTTCTTGCCTTCGGCAGCCACTGGTAGAACACGTCCTACCAAGCATCTCTTCGTCACCGGCGGTGTCGCCTCCAGCCTCGGCAAGGGACTGACGGCGTCCAGCCTGGGGCGGCTACTCGCCCTGCGCGGCCTGCGGGTCACGATGCAGAAGCTCGACCCCTACCTCAACGTCGACCCCGGCACGATGAACCCGTTCCAGCACGGGGAGGTCTTCGTGACCGACGACGGGGCCGAGACCGATCTCGACATCGGCCACTACGAGCGGTTCCTGGACACCGAGCTGCACGGGTCCGCCAACGTCACCACCGGCCAGGTCTACTCCAACGTGATCGCCAAGGAGCGGCGCGGCGAGTACCTCGGCGACACCGTGCAGGTCATCCCGCACATCACCAACGAGATCAAGGACCGGATCCGCGGCATGGCCGCCGACACCGACGTCGACATCGTCATCACCGAGGTCGGCGGCACGGTGGGCGACATCGAGTCGCAGCCGTTCCTGGAGTCGGTCCGCCAGATCCGGCACGAGATCGGCCGCGACAACTGCTTCTTCCTGCACGTGTCGCTGCTGCCCTACATCGGCCCCTCCGGCGAGCTGAAGACCAAGCCCACCCAGCACTCGGTGGCCGCGCTGCGCTCCATCGGCATCCAGCCCGACGCGATCGTGTGCCGCTCGGACCGGCCGATCACCGACGGGCTCAAGCACAAGATCTCCATGATGTGCGACGTCGACCGCGAGGCCGTGGTCTCCGCGGTGGACGCCGCCAGCATCTACGACATCCCCAAGGTGCTGCACGCCGAGGGCCTGGACGCCTACGTGGTGCGCCGCCTGGGCCTGCCCTTCCGCGACGTGGACTGGGGCGCCTGGGACGAGCTGCTGCGCCGCGTCCACCGGCCCGCCCGCGAGGTGACGATCGCGCTGGTCGGCAAGTACATCGACCTGCCCGACGCCTACCTGTCGGTCACCGAGGCGCTGCGGCACGGCGGGTTCGGCAACGACGCCAAGGTCAACATCCGCTGGGTCAAGAGCGACGACTGCGAGACCCCCGAGGGCGCCCGCCGCGAGCTCGACGGCGTCGACGGCGTGCTGATCCCCGGCGGGTTCGGCGTGCGCGGCATCGAGGGCAAGCTCGGCGCGGTCCGGCACGCCCGGGAGAACCGCGTCCCGCTGCTGGGCATCTGCCTGGGCCTGCAGTGCATGGTCATCGAGGCGGCCCGGTCGCAGGGCGGGCTGCCCGGCGCCGGCAGCACCGAGTTCGACCCGGCCGCCGCCCACCCGGTGGTGGCGACCATGGCCGACCAGGTCGACGTGGTCGCGGGCGAGCGCGACATGGGCGGCACCATGCGGCTGGGCCTGTACCCGGCCGACCTGGCCGAGGGCTCGGTGGTGCGGGAGCTGTACGGGGAGGCCAAGGTCTCCGAGCGGCACCGGCACCGCTACGAGGTCAACAACGCCTACCGCGAGCAGCTGGAGCAGGCCGGGCTGCGCTTCAGCGGCCTGTCGCCCGACGGCCGCCTGGTGGAGTACGTGGAGCTGCCCCGCGAGACGCACCCGTTCTTCGTGGGCACCCAGGCGCATCCGGAGTTCCGCTCCCGCCCGACCCGCGCGCACCCGCTGTTCGCCGGGCTGGTCGCGGCCGCCCTCGACTACGCCGAGCTGCGCGGCGGCGCCGACGCGGTGTCGACCTCGTGAGCGGTCCCGGGGCCGTCCCGCCGGGCGTGGACGACGTGCGCGACCGCCGCGACCGCTGGGAGGTCGTCGCCACCGAGCGCGTGTTCGAGGGGCACGTGTTCGACGTGCGGCGCGACTCGGTGCCGATGCCCAGCGGCGGCACCACCGAGATCGTCCACCGCGACGTCATCGAGCATCCCGGGGCGGTCGGCATCCTCGCCGTCGACGACGCCGACCGGGTCCTGCTGCTGCGCCAGTACCGGCACGCCTCCGGCTACCTGCTGTGGGAGGCGCCGGCGGGGCTGCGCGACGTGGCCGGCGAGCCGCTGCACAAGCTGGCCGAGCGCGAGCTGCTGGAGGAGGCCGGCTACCGCGCCGACCGCTGGGACGTGCTGGCCGACGTGCTGCCCTCCTCCGGGATGTCGGACGAGCGGGTGCGGATCTTCCTGGCCCGCGGCCTGACCGAGGTGCCCGCCGACCAGATCGACTTCGAGCGGGTGCACGAGGAGGCCGACATGCCGGTGGTGTGGGTGCCGCTGGACGAGGCGGTCCGCAAGGTCCTCGCCGGTGACCTGCACAACATGATCGCGGTGACCGGGATCCTGGCCGTGCACGCGGCCCGCGCCCGCGGCTACCGCGACCTGCGCCCGGTCGACGCGCCCGAGGGCTGAACCGCCGCCCGTGCGGGCGCATGTCGGTTTTGTTGCGACATCGGCCCGCGGCGCGCGCGGATGGCGCGTTCCCGCGCGGCCGGAGGGGGCATGATGGGCACGTCCCACTCGGCCACCCCGCCCGGAAGAGGTGCCGCAACTGTCACCGAGCACGACCGGCCGGAGCGGCGCGCGGCCCGGAACCGACGGCCAGACCCCCGACGACGCCACCCCCCTGGGCTCGGCCGTGCGCACCTACCTCGGGCATCTCGCGGTGGAGCGCGGCCTGGCCGCCAACACCCTCAGCTCCTACCGCCGTGACCTGCGCCGCTACCTGGCCGTCCTGACCGGCCGCGGCCGCACCGCGATCGACCAGGTCACCGAGGACGACGTGCGCGAGTTCCTGGCCGGGCTGCGGGAGGGCGACGCCGACCACCCGCCGCTGTCGGCCGGGTCGGCGGCCCGCGCCGTGGTGGCCGTGCGCGGCCTGCACCGCTTCGCGCTGCGCGAGGGCCTGACCGGCACCGACCCCGCCCGCGACGTCAAGCCCCCGACCCCGCCGCGCCGGCTGCCCAAGGCCATCTCCCTCGCCGACGTCGAGCGGCTGCTGGCGGCCGCGGGAGGCGGCGCCGACGGCGACGCCGAGGCGGCCAGGGCGCTGCGCGACCGCGCCCTGCTGGAGCTGCTGTACGGCTCGGGCGCCCGCATCTCCGAGGCCGTCGGCCTGGACGTCGACGACCTCGACCTCGGCGAGGGCTTCGCGCGCGTCGCCGGCAAGGGCGGCAAGGCCCGCGTCGTCCCGATCGGCGACTACGCCCGCCGCGCCGTGGAGGCCTACCTCGTGCGGGCCCGCCCAGAACTGGCGCGGGCCGGGCGGGGCGGGCCGGCGCTGTTCCTCAACGCCCGCGGCGGGCGGCTGTCGCGGCAGGGGGCCTGGATGGTGCTGCGCGCCGCCGCCGAACGCGCCCGCCTGTCGGACGTCTCGCCGCACACGCTGCGCCACTCCTTCGCCACGCACCTGCTCGACGGCGGGGCCGACGTGCGCGTCGTCCAGGAATTGCTCGGACACGCCTCGGTGACGACCACACAGGTCTACACTCTGGTGACGGTGCAGCTGCTGCGCGAGGTCTACGCCACCTCCCACCCGCGCGCGCGGAGCTGACACCTGGCCGGTGACCTGCTGGGGCGCCCGTCGACAAATCGCGACCAACGGCGCGCGTCGGCTTGTGACAGGTGATGTCAAGCCCTAGAGTCCCCGGTGCTGGATGGCATTTTCGGGCCACCGGGGAGGGATCTGGTGACGAGCACGCAGGCTTCAGGGGGGGTCCTCTCCTCCGCCACCATCGAAACCGATCCGAGCCGCGCCCTCGGGCCGACTCAGCGTCCCGTGCCCGCGTTCCCCGACCCGGAACCGCTGGCCGAGCACGGCCCCGCGCGGATCGTGGCGATCTGCAACCAGAAGGGCGGGGTCGGCAAGACCACCACCACGATCAACCTGGGCGCCGCGCTCGCCGAGTACGGCCGCCGGGTGCTGCTGGTCGACTTCGACCCGCAGGGCGCGCTGTCGGTCGGGCTGGGCAAGGGCGACCCGCGGCAGCTCGACATGACGATCCACAACCTCCTGCTGGAGTCGGACACCGACTGGGAGGACGTCGTCATCGACACCGGCGTCGACGGCATGGACCTGCTGCCCAGCAACATCGACCTGTCGGGCGCGGAGGTCCAGCTCGTCCACGAGGTGGGCCGGGAGTACATCCTGGCGCACTCGCTGAAGTCGGCGGTCCCGCACTACGACTACATCCTCATCGACTGCCAGCCGTCGCTGGGCCTGCTCACGGTGAACGCGCTGGCCGCCAGCGAGGGCGTGCTGATCCCGCTGGAGTGCGAGTACTTCGCGATGCGCGGGGTCGCGCTGCTGATGGAGACCATCGACAAGGTGCAGGGGCGGATCAACCCCGAGCTGGTCATCGATGGCGTCCTCGGCACGATGTACGACTCGCGCACCCTGCACACCCGCGAGGTGCTGGGACGCATCGTGGAGGCGTTCGGCGAGAAGGTCTTCCACACCGTGATCAACCGCACCGTCCGGTTCCCCGACGCGACCGTCGCCGGCGAGCCGATCACCTACTTCGACCCCAACTCCATGGGCGCCAACGCCTACCGCGGCCTGGCCCGCGAGGTCCTCCAGCGCTGGCGCGCGATGGAGGAGGAGGACTGACCGGCCCCGCACGAGCCGGTCGGCGCCGGATCAGACGTCCAGCGAGGGGACGTCCAGCCACAGCATGGCGGACTCCCGGTGTCGCCCGCGCAGGGACTCCTGCACGGAACGGCGCCGCTCGTGGCGAAGATGCCGCACCGGTTCACGGCCGTCGAGGATCTGCGCGGTCCGGGCGAGGGTCGTCGCGCGCAGGAAGGTGTCGGTGATGCCGGCCGCCAGCCGTTCGGCGCGGTCGGGAGCCTGGCGGGCCAGTTCGGGGACGACCCGGCTCAGCGCCGAATCGCGCCGGCCCGTCAGCCCGTCAGCCCGTCGGCCAGCCGCGCCGCCCGCTCCGGATGCGCCTGCCGCATGCCGATCGCGGCCTCGGCGAGGGCACCGGGATGGCCTCGCGCGATGGAGCGGGCGATCGCCTCTGCCCGGTCGGGGAACGCCGGCGCGATGCCCTCGGCGAGATTGGCGAGGGCCGTGTGGCGGGAGAACGGCAGCAGGATGAGCCGTGCTGTGCGGCGCGTCCGCTTGATCAATGCCTTCGCGTGTTCCGGGTGGTTCGCGGCCATGGCGGAGGCGACCTGCCCGGTCAGCCGGAAGTCGCGGTCGGGGCGAGGGCGGGAGGTGAGCAACCGCTCGGCCAGGCCGGGACGGGCCGGCGCCAGGTCCATGATCAGCTGCGAGGAGAGGTCCTTGAGTCTGTCCTCGGGGAGGATGCCGATGATCCTGCTCGCGCGGGCCGGGTCCGTCGCGGCGTACCTCTCGGCTATCAAGATCAGGCTGACGGTGGAACAGCGCGCGAAGAACCTGTGGGCCTTCCCCCCCCTGTGAGAATGAGAAGCAGTGAGCGTGCGATCCGCTCCGCCTTGCCGGGGTGCGAGTCGAGGGCTCGTCGAGTACCAGCGTGCGGTCTCGCCCGGGTGACGGGGTGCGGCGCCGTCGCCGCGGCACTGCTCGGGCGACATGTACACGGGAGTGCCGAAGACCTGCCCCTTCGCCGTGAGGACGGACGCGGCGTCGGCGGCGCGGGCGATCCCGAAGTCGCAGATCTTGACCTCGCCGCCGCTGGTGAGGAACAGGTTGGCCGGTTTCAGGTCGCGGTGCACGACGCCTCCGGCGTGCGCGGCGGCCAGCGCCTCGGCTGCGCGGCGGGCCAGGGACGCGGCGCGCCGGACGGGCAGCCCGCCCGGCGACCCGGCCACCACGGCGGCCAGGTCGCGGCCCTCCAGCAGCTCCATGACGATGAACAGCAGGTCCTCGTCCTGGCCGATGTCGTGCACGGCGGTGATCCCGGGATGCCGCAGCCGCGCGCCGAGGGTGGCCTCCCGCCGGAACCGCGCCGCCGGCTCCCCGTCGGCCCGCACTCCCATCATGAGCTTGACGGCGACCGGGCGCTCCAGGGCCCGGTCGTGGCCGCGCCACACCTCGCCCATCCCGCCCCGGCCCAGCCGCTCCTCCAGCCGGTACCGGCCGTGCAGCTCGAACCCAGCGCGCATGGGGTCTCCGGGGCCTGCGGGGGGATGTGATCGACAAGTTTGACACGCCGGGGGCCGTCCGGGTTCGCGTGGCGCGGGTGCTCGCGCGCACGTGGGAGCATGGTTCTTTCGGCGGGACGGTCGGCGGGAAGGGGAGGACACCGGGTGGGCTCGGCTACCGTGAGCGACGTGGACGGAACGTCCGGAACGTCGGGGGCGGCCGGGACGGAACCGGAGCCGGAGCAGGGAGCCGAGGGGGCGCGCGGCTTCCAGGTCCACCTGGACAACTTCGAGGGCCCGTTCGACCTGCTGCTGGGGCTGATCTCCAAGCACAAGCTGGACATCACCGAGGTCTCGCTGCACAAGGTCACCGACGACTTCATCGCCCACATCCGCTCCCACGGCAAGGAGTGGGACCTGGACCAGGCCAGCCACTTCCTGCTGGTCGCCGCGACCCTCCTCGACCTCAAGGCGGCGCGGCTGCTGCCGTCCGGGGAGGTCGACGACGAGGAGGACCTGGCCCTGCTGGAGGCCCGCGACCTGCTGTTCGCCCGGCTGCTGCAGTACCGGGCGTACAAGGAGGTCGCGCGGGTCTTCGCCGGGAAGATCGCCGACCAGGGGCGCCGGTTCCCGCGGATGGTGCCGATGGAGCCGCGGTTCGCCGGCCTGCTGCCCGAGGTGCTGCTGGGCCTGGGGCCCGACCAGTTCGCCCGGCTGGCCGCCAGGGCGCTCACCCCCAAGGCGCCGCCGTCGGTGTCGGTCGAGCACATCTACCAGGCGCAGACCACCGTCAAGGAGCAGGCGGCCATCGTCATCGAGCGGATGCGTGCGCTGCGCCAGACCACCTTCCGGGTGCTCACCGACGACTGCGACGGCACGTTCGAGATCGTGGCCCGGTTCCTGGCGCTGCTGGAGCTGTACCGCGAGCTGGCGGTGGCGTTCGAGCAGCCCGAGCCGCTGGGCGAGCTGCACATCACCTGGACGGGCAGCGAGGAGGGCGACATCAAGGTCGGCGACGACTACGAGGGCGCCCGCCCCGCCGAGGACGGCGACGGGAAGAAGGACGAGGGCGATGACTGACGGACCGGGCGACGAGGACCTGCCGGGGCTGCGGGCGTCGGTCGAGGCGATCCTCCTGGTGGTGGACGAGCCGGTCGCCGAGATCACCCTCGCCCAGCTGCTGGAGCGCCCCACCCACGAGATCACCGCCGTGCTGCGCGAGCTGTCGGCGGAATACACCGAACAGGGCCGCGGGTTCGACCTCAGGGAGGTCGCCGGCGGCTGGCGGTACTACACCCGGGACGTGTGCGCCCCGGTCGTGGAGCGCTTCGTCACCGACGGCCAGCAGGCCCGCCTCACCCAGGCGGCGCTGGAGACGCTGGCGGTGGTGGCCTACCGGCAGCCGGTGAGCCGCGCCCGCGTCTCGGCGATCCGCGGCGTCAACAGCGACGGGGTGATCCGCACCCTGACGCTGCGCGGCCTGATCGAGGACGCCGGCCAGGACCCCGAGACGCAGGCGCACCTCTATCGCACCACCGGGTACTTCCTGGAGCGGCTCGGCCTGCGCGACCTGGACGAGCTGCCCGAGCTGGCCCCCTACCTGCCCGACGACCTGCCAGAAGAGATCATCGAGGACAAGTGAACGAAGAGACGAGCCGCCAGGCGAGGAACGGAGTGAACCGGTGAGCACAGCACCCCGGCTCATTCGGTCCCGAGCCGTCAGGCGAGGGGCCGAATGAACGAGAACGAGGGTGTGCGCCTGCAGAAGGTTCTGGCCGAGGCCGGGATCGGCAGCCGCCGCCACTGCGAGGAACTGATCGGCGAGGGCCGGGTCACCGTGAACGGCAAGGAGGTGTTCCGGTTCGGCGAGCGCGTCGACCCCCGCCGGGACGTCATCCATGTCGACGGCCGCCGGGTCGAGACCCGCGCCGAGATGCGCTACTACGCGATCAACAAGCCGCGCGGCGTGGTGAGCACGATGGCCGACGAGCGGGGCCGCAAGTCCCTGGCCGACTACGTGGAGGTGCCCGAGCGGCTGTTCCACGTCGGCCGGCTCGACACCGACACCGAGGGCCTGATCCTGCTGACCAACGACGGGGAGCTGTCGCACCGGCTGACCCACCCCAGCTACGGCGTGCAGAAGACCTACCTGGCCGAGATCCACGGGCCGATCCCGCGCGATCTGGGCAAGCGGCTGAGGGCCGGGGTGCGGCTGGAGGACGGCCCCGCCAAGGCCGACAAGTTCCGGATCTTCGACCAGGTCGGCAGGCGGGTGCTGGTGGAGATCACCCTGCACGAGGGGCGCAAGCACATCGTGCGGCGAATGCTGAAGGAGGTCGGGTTCCCCGTCCAGCAGCTGGCCCGCATAGATTTCGGGCCGATCAAGCTGGGCCAGCTGAAGCCCGGCACGATGCGGGCGCTGACCGTGACCGAGATCGGCGAACTGTACAAGGCGGTCGGCCTGTAGCCGAGCGGCGCGAGACTGGCGAGACGGGAAGGGACGAACACGTGGCGGTACGCGCGGTCCGGGGGGCGACGCAGGTCGACGCCGACGACCGGGAGCAGATCCTGGAGGCCACGACGGAGCTGGTCAGCGAGGTGATGGGCCGCAACGGGCTCACCACCGACGAGGTGATCAGCGTGCTGTTCACGGCGACGCCGGACCTGGTGGCGGAGTTTCCGGCGCTGGCCGCGCGCAAGCTGGGCTTCCACGAGGTGCCGCTGCTGTGCGCGTCGGAGATCGCGGTGCCGCACGCGCTGCCGCGGGTGATCCGGCTGATGGCGCACATCGAGACCGACCGGCCGCGGTCGGAGATCCAGCACGTGTACCTGCGGGGCGCGACCGCGCTGCGCCTGGACATCGCCCAGTAGCCCGGCGCGAAGCGGCCGGAGGAGCCCCGAAGCGTCGCTAGGCTTGTGGGGTGGTTGAAGAGGGCATTCCAGGGCGTGTCGTCATCGTCGGGACAGGGCTGATCGGGACGTCGATCGCCCTGGCGATGCGCGAGCGCGGCGCCGAGGTTCTGCTGACCGACCGCGACGAGGTCTCGCTGCGGATGGCGGTCGAGCTCGGCGCGGGCGAGGCGCTCCCCGGCGGCGCCTCGGGGGAGCCGGGCGGGGGCCCGGCCGACCTGGCGGTGCTGGCGGTGCCGCCCGCCGCCGTCGCGGTCACCTTGCTGGACGCCCAGAAGCGCGGCCTGGCCTCGGTCTACACCGACGTGGCCAGCGTCAAGGCGCTGCCGCTGCGGCAGGCCGCCGAGCTGGGCTGCGACCTGACCTCCTACGTCGCGGGCCATCCGCTGGCCGGCCGGGAGCGCTCCGGGCCCGCCGCGGCCCGCGCCGACCTGTTCCTCGGCCGGCCCTGGGCGCTGTGCCCGACGGAGGAGTCCGCGCCGGGGGCCGTCGAGGCCGTCACCGCGCTGGCGCGCGCGTGCGGCGGCGAGCCGGTGGTGGTCGACGCCGCCGAGCACGACGGCGCCGTCGCCCTGGTCTCGCACGCGCCGCACGTGGTGTCGGCCGCGGTCGCCGCCCGCCTCACCGGCGCCGGCGACGTGGCGCTCGGCCTGGCCGGGCAGGGCGTGCGGGACGTCACCCGGATCGCCGCCAGCGACCCCCGGCTGTGGATCGGCATCCTGTCGGCCAACGCCGAGCCGGTCGCCGACGTGCTGGAGGCGGTCGCCACCGATCTGGCCGTGGCGGCCTCGCTGCTGCGCGACGGCAGCGAGGGGGCCGCCGGGCACGTGGCCGACCTGCTGCTGCGCGGCAACGCGGGCCGCTCCAGGATCCCCGGCAAGCACGGCGGCGAGCCGTCGTCCTACGCCGTGGTCCAGGTGGTCATCCCCGACCGCCCCGGCGAGCTGGCGATGATCTTCCAGGCGGCGGGGATCGCCGGGGTCAACATCGAGGACGTCACCATCGAGCACTCGCCCGGCCGCCCGCTGGGCGTGCTGGAGATCTCGGTGCGGCCCGAGGCCGCCGAGCGCCTGGCCGAGGAGCTGCGGGCGCGCGGCTGGTCGGTCCCCGGCTGACCTCCCGTCCCGGAGGCGGCTCGCGCCGGGCGGCCGAGGTCCTCCCGGAGAGCCGGTAGCCTGGCACGTCGGCCGCACCGCCTGGAGCACCACCGCACCGCGTCTCGCCGCGAAGAAAGGGAGCATCGTGCCGCTCGTCATCGCCATGGACGGCCCCTCCGGGTCGGGCAAGTCCAGCGCGTCCAAGGGCGTGGCCCGCGCGCTCGGCCTGCGCTACCTCGACACCGGCGCGATGTACCGCGCGATGACCTGGTGGATGCTGCGCGAGGGCGTCCCGGTCGACGACCCCGCCGCGGTCGCGGCCCGCGCCGCCGAGCCGGTGATCGAGTCCGGCACCGACCCCGACGGCCCCGCCATCACGGTGGACGGCGCCGACGTGTCCGCGCCCATCCGCACCCGCGAGGTGACCAACGCGGTCAGCGCGGTCAGCTCCGTCCCCGCCGTCCGTGAGCGCCTGGTCGCGCTGCAGCGCGAGATCATCGGGGCCGGCGGGATCGTGGTGGAGGGCCGCGACATCGGCACCGTGGTGGCCCCGGACGCGGCCGTCAAGGTGTACCTGACGGCCAGCGAGGAGGTCCGCGCCGCGCGCCGGGCCAAGGAGCTGGCCGCCGACCCGGCCGCGTCGGTGACCGTGACACGGGCCGAGCAGGCCCGCCGCGACCGGCTGGACTCCACCCGGACCGCGTCCCCGCTGGCCAAGGCCGGCGGCGCGGTCGAGATCGACTCGTCCGGGCTGGGCCTGGACGAGGTCATCGAGGCGGTCCTCCGCCTCGCCAGAGCGATGAGCGACTGAGTGGCACACGTGAGCGAGTACGAGATCGAGACCCTCCCCGAGGACGCCGGCGAGGCCGGGGACTCCGGCGCATGGGCCGCCGACGAGGCGCCCGCGCCCGTGGTGGCGGTCGTGGGCCGTCCCAACGTCGGGAAGTCGACCCTGGTCAACCGGGTCATCGGGCGCCGCGAGGCGGTCGTCGAGGACGTGCCGGGGGTGACCCGCGACCGGGTCGCCTACGACGCCACCTGGAGCGGCCGCCGCTTCACCGTGGTCGACACCGGCGGCTGGCTGCCCGACTCCTCCGGCCTGGCCGCCGCGATCGCCGAGCAGGCCCGGCTGGCGGTCGACCTGGCCGACGTGGTGATGTTCGTGGTCGACGCGACCGTGGGCGCCACCGACGTGGACGAGGCCGTGGTGGAGATCCTGCGCCGGTCCGGCAAGCCGGTGGTGCTGGTCGCCAACAAGGTCGACGACGTGGGCGCCGAGTCCGACGCGGCGATCCTGTGGTCGCTGGGCATCGGCGAGCCGCACCCGGTCAGCGCCCTGCACGGGCGCGGCAGCGGCGACCTGCTGGACGCGGTGCTGGAGGCGCTGCCCGAGGAGGCCCCCGCCGAGACGTTCGGCGAGACCGGCGGGCCGCGCCGGGTGGCGCTGCTGGGCCGTCCCAACGTCGGCAAGTCCAGCCTGCTCAACAAGCTCGCGGGGGAGAACCGGGCGGTCGTGGACGCGGTCGCCGGCACCACCCGCGACCCGGTCGACGAGCTGATCGAGCTGGGCGGCAAGACCTGGCGGTTCATCGACACCGCCGGGATCCGCCGCCGGCACCGCGAGAACCAGGGCGCCGACTTCTACGCCACGCTGCGCACCCGGTCGGCGCTGGAGCGCGCCGAGGTCGCCGTGGTGCTGGTCGACACCACCGAGCCGCTGGCCGAGCAGGACCTGCGGATCGTCTCGATGGTGATCGAGTCGGGCCGCTCGCTGGTGATCGCCTACAACAAGTGGGACCTGCTGGACGAGGAGCGCCGCCACTACCTGGAGCGCGAGATCGACCGGCAGCTGCACAACGCGCGCTGGGCGCCGCGGGTCAACATCTCCGCCCGCACCGGACGGCACATGGACAAGTTCGTCCCGGCGATCGAGACGGCGCTGGAGGGCTGGGGCACCCGGGTGCCGACCTCCAAGCTCAACCAGTTCTTCGCCGACCTGGTGAACGCGCATCCGCACCCGGTCCGGGGCGGCAAGCAGCCCAAGATCCTGTTCGCCACGCAGGCGGGCGTGCGCCCGCCGCGCTTCGTGCTGTTCACCTCCGGGTTCCTGGAGGAGGGCTACCGGCGGTTCATCGAACGGCGGCTGCGGGAGGAGTTCGGGTTCGAGGGCACCCCGCTGGACATCGCGATGAAGATCCGCGAGAAGCGCTCCAAGCGCAAGTAGCGGCGATCGTTTCCGGCCCGCCCGGTCGCCGGGGGGTGTGGGGGGTCGTCCCCCCACATGGCACTTTCGTGGGCGGGCCGGGTCGTGTCACCATGCAGTCAGGCGGAAGCGATGTAACCTATCGCTTACTTGGCGGAGTGCGCCGCACCGGATGCTCGAGGGGTGCCTGTGAAGCTGCTGCTGCTCATGTCGGTCGCGCTGGGCTGCGTGGCGCTCAGCTTCGCCTGGAAGGAGCCGTGGATCGGCGGCGTCGGCCTGCTGGTGGCCTTCGTGGCCATGTTCACCGACCGCGACGACGTCCGGCTCGACGACGAGAAGCGCGACTACGAGACCAGCGCCTCCGTCCGCAACATGCGCGGCAGGAACCGCTGACCCCCTCGGCTCCGGGCCTCTGGCCTCAGGGCCCCCGGCCTTAGGCCCGCGGCCCGGGATCTCCCGCCACGCGCTGGTCGGGGGCGTGCGGCGGCCCCGGCGGCTCGTCCTGCGGCGGCCGCGCGTAGCGGCCGAACGCCGGGGCCAGCGGCTGCGTGGTGCCGCTGGAGCCGGAGTAGCGCGAGGTGACGTTGGAGCTCCTCGGGGCGTCGTAGGGCTCCTCGTGGCCGTCGTCCCCGTAGCCGCCGTAGTCCTCCGCGTCCCGCGCGCCGGCGACCGCGAAGCGTCCCAGCGCCAGCGCGGCCAGGAACACCGCGACCACGCCCAGCGCGGAGAAGCCCGACAGGTCCTCGGCCAGCCGCCGCCCTTCCTCGGTGCCCAGCGGCGCGCCGACGCCCTGCACGTCCCACAGCGCCGCGACGGGGCGCCCGACCACGAACCAGGCGCCGCCCAGCGCGGCCAGCAGGGCGCCCGTCATCGCCAGGACGCGCCCGGCGGCGACCAGCACCACCAGCCCGCCCAGCCCGACGGCGATCGCCGGGGCCACGCTCAGTTGCAACCGCTCGGTGGTGTAGAACCACGTCCTGTCGGGGGCGAAACCGAAATCGGCGTACGGACCGGCGAAGGGGAGGAGCCCGCCCCACAGTCCGAGCAGCACCAGCAGCGCTCCGCACAGGGCGCCGCGGCTGCGCGGCACCCGCCTTGTCCCAGTCATCGCTTCTCTCCTTAGACCGGGCGGAATGTTTGTTGGAAGGCCCTTTACCCCAAGGGGATCGGTCCAAGCCGCGACGGCCGCCGGCGGCCCGGCGCGGGCGGCCCGAACACAGGAAGGTACGGCCATGGCCCAGGAAACGATCACCGTGTACGCGCGCGAGGAGCCGCCGGACCGCTGGGACGCGGCGATCTTCCTGGCCGGTCCCACGCCGCGCTCGCCCGAGGTGCCGTCCTGGCGCCCCGCCGCCCTCGCCGAGCTGCGCGCACGCTGGCGCGGCGGCGGGCGGCTGGTGGTGTTCGACCCCGAGGACCGGCACGGTATCCAGGACGACTACACCGGCCAGGTCGACTGGGAGGAGCGCTGCCTGCACCTCGCCGACGAGGTGCTCTTCTACGTGCCGCGCGACCTGGACACCATGCCCGCGTTCACCACCAACGTCGAATGGGGGATGTGGCACGACAGCGGGCGCGCGGTGTTCGGCGCCCCGCCCGGCGCCCCCAAGAACCGCTACCTGCTGCACTACGCCGAGAAGCACGGCGTGCCCACCGCCACCGACCTCCCCGGCACGGTGGCCGCCGCCCTGGACAGGATCGGCGCGGGCGCGCCCCGCTCCGGGGGCGAGTGCGCGGTGCCGCTGGCGCTGTGGCGCACCGGCCCCTTCCAGCGCTGGTACGGGGCGCAGCGCGCGGCGGGCAACGTCCTGCTCGGGGCCCGCGTCGCCTGGCGGTTCGGCGACCAGTGGGGGCTGCGCGTCCGGGTGCGCGTCACCGCCGAGGACCGGGTCAAGGACGGCGAGCTGGTGGTCTTCCGGCCCGACACGAGCGTCGTCGTCCTCTACCGGCCGGGGCCCACGCTCGACGAGACGACGGTCGTGCTGGTCCGCGAGTTCCGCGGGCCGGGCGCCACCGCCGACGGCTTCGTGCACGAGCCGCCCGGCGGGTCCGGCCCGGCCGGGACGGACGACCCGCCGGCCGTGGCGCTGGCGGAGCTGGCCGAGGAGACCGGCCTGGAGCTCCCGCCCGGCCGCCTGCGCGCGTACGGGGACCGCCAGGTCAACGCGGCCATGTCGGCGCACCGCGCGCACGTGTTCGGGGCCGAGGTCACCGAGGCCGAGCTGGCCGAGCTGCGGTCGGCCGAGCCGCAAGGCGCGGCGGCCGAGGGCGAGCGGACGGCCGTGGAGATCGCCACGTTCGGGGAGATCCGCCGGAGGCGCCTGGTCGACTGGGCGTCCCTCGGGATGATCGCCGGGGTGATCGAGCCGGGGAACGGCGCCGGGCCGGGCTGACCGGCGAGGCGGCATCGCATCTCCGGGTGATATCCAGGGACCGACCTGGTAAGTGCGAGGGGTAGGGTGTGCCCGTGATGACCGAGACGACCTTCCGGATCAGCGAGGCCGCCGCGCTGCTCGGGGTCAGCGCCGACACCGTCCGGCGCTGGGTGGACGGCGGGCGGCTGGCCGCGTCCCGCGACGAGCACGGCCACCGGCTGGTGCCCGCCGCCGAGCTGGCCGCCTTCGTCCGCGCCGAGGCCGGCCAGGCCGAGCTGGCCTCCTCCTCGGCCCGCAACCGGATGCGCGGCATCGTCACCGACGTCCGGCGGGACGGGGTGATGGCCCAGGTGGAGATCCAGGCCGGGCCGTTCCGGCTGGTGTCGCTGATGAGCCGGGAGGCCGCCGACGAGCTCGGGCTGGCGCCCGGGGTGGTGGCCGACGCCGTGGTGAAGTCCACGAACGTCGTGGTCGAGCTGGCCGGGCAGTGAACGGAGGGCGCGTGCCCGCCGGGCCGGGCCGGGTGATGGTCGCGGCGGCGGCGTGAGGCCATGCGCCGTACGGTGACCGCCTCCACCCCGCCCGCCCCGCCGGACGCGCCCGCGCGGCTCAGGAAGGCCAAGAAGGCCAAGGCGGGGGAGGGGCATCCGGGGCGGCCGCCGTGGATCCTGATGGTCCCGGCGCTGATCGCGCTGGCCTTCCTCGTGCTGCCCCTGGGCGGGCTGCTGTTCCGGGCCCCCTGGTCCACGCTGGGCACGCGGCTGGGCGAGCCGCAGGTGCTGGAGGCGCTGCGGCTGTCGCTGGTCAGCGCCACGCTCGCGACCGGGCTGTGCCTGCTGTTCGGGGTGCCGCTGGCCTGGATGCTGGCGCGGGTGCCGTTCCCGGGCGCCCGGCTGGTGCGGGCGCTGGTCACCGTGCCGCTGGTGCTGCCCCCGGTCGTGGGCGGCGTGGCGCTGCTGCTGGTGCTGGGACGGCGCGGGGTCGTGGGCCAGTGGCTGGACTCGGCGTTCGGGATCACGCTGCCGTTCACCACCGCGGGCGTGGTGCTGGCCGAGACGTTCGTGGCGATGCCGTTCCTGGTGATCAGCGTGGAGGGCGCGCTGCGCGCCGCCGACCTGCGGTACGAGGAGGCCGCCGCCACGCTCGGCGCCACCCGCTGGACGGTCTTCCGGCGGGTCACGCTGCCGCTGGTGGCGCCGGGCATCGCGGCCGGGGCGGTGCTGTGCTGGGCGCGGGCGCTGGGGGAGTTCGGGGCCACGATCACGTTCGCGGGCAACTTCCCGGGGCGCACGCAGACCATGCCGCTGGCCGTCTACCTCGCCCTGGAGACCGATCCGCAGGCCGCGATCGTGCTGAGCCTGGTGCTGCTGGTGGTGTCGGTGCTGGTCCTGGCCGCGCTCCGGGACCGGTGGGTGAACACGGCGTGAGCGGGCGGCGGGGGCTGGAGGCGCGGCTGCTGGTACGGCGCGGGCCGTTCGAGCTCGATGTGGAGCTGGAGGCCGAGCCCGGTGAGGTCGTGGCGCTGCTCGGGCCCAACGGGGCGGGCAAGAGCACCGCGCTGCGGGCCCTGGCGGGGCTCACCCCGATGGCCGCCGGGCACATCCGCGTGGACGGTGACGCCGTCCACGCGCTGCCGCCCGAGCGGCGGGGGATCGGCATGGTCTTCCAGGACTATCTGCTCTTCCCGCATCTGAGCGCCGTGGAGAACGTCGCGTTCGGGCTCCGCTGCCAGGGGACGGGGCGGCGCGAGGCGCGCCGCAGGGCCGCCGAGTGGCTGGAACGGGTCGGCCTGGCCGACTACGCCTCGTCCCGTCCCAGGACGCTGTCGGGCGGGCAGGCGCAGCGGGTGGCCCTGGCGCGCGCTCTGGCCGTGGAACCGAGCCTGCTGCTGCTGGACGAGCCGCTGTCGGCCCTGGACGCGCATACGCGGCTGGAGATCCGGGCCGCGGTGCGCCGCCATCTGGCCGGTTTCGAGGGCGCGGCCGTGCTCGTCACCCACGACCCGCTGGACGCGATGGTGCTCGCCGACCGGCTGGTCGTGGTGGAGGGCGGCCGGGTGGTGCAGCAGGGCGAGCCCGCCGAAGTGGCGCGGCGTCCCAGGACCGACTACGTGGCACGCCTGGTCGGGCTGAACCTCTATCGCGGGCACGCGTCCGGTGGTACTGTCACGCTCCAGGACGGTGCCCACCAACTGGATACGATCGACAAGCTCGACGGCGAGGTTTTCCTTGCCTTCGCGCCATCGTCGGTGGCGATCCACCGTTCCATGCCGGAGGGCAGCCCGCGCAATCTGTGGCCCGCCCGGGTCGGCGCCATCGAGCGCCACGGCGATCGGGTCCGGATCCGGTTGGACGGCCCGCCGCTGCCGGCCGCCGCCGACGTGACGCCCGGCGCCGTCGCCGAACTCCAATTGACCGAAGGCAGCCGGGTTTGGGCCGCCGTGAAGGCCACCGAAACCCACGTTTACCCGGCGTGAACTCCGCCAGGCGGAACCGGTGCCCGCGGCCCTCCGACCCCGGACAAGACGGGCCAGGTGATATCAGTCACATAAACGGACCGCAACCCCCAAAAGCTGCCGCGATTGGTCCAGACCAAATGGCAAAGACGTTCGCTTTTGTTCATGATGCAAAGATCCTGCGAACAGCTGAAGGAGTTGCCCGTGTCCAACCAGGTCACCGCGTCGTCGGCAGCGGCCCTCGACGAGGCCCCAACCAGTCACACAGCGCTGATCGACTGGGTCCGCGGGATCGCCGAGCTGACCCAGCCCGACCGGATCGAATGGTGCGACGGCTCGGAATCGGAATGGGAGCGCCTCACCGGGCTCCTCGTGGAGCAGGGCACGTTCAAGCGGCTGAACCCGGAGAAACGGCCCAACAGCTTCTACGCGGCCTCCGACCCCAGTGACGTCGCCCGAGTAGAGGACCGCACCTACATCTGCTCGGAAAAGGAGGCCGACGCCGGCCCCACCAACAACTGGATCGCGCCCGCCGAGATGCGGGCCACCTTCGGCGAGCTCTTCAAGGGCTGCATGAAGGGCCGCACCATGTACGTGGTGCCGTTCTGCATGGGCCCGCTGGGCGGCAACATCTCCCAGCTCGGCGTTGAGATCACCGACTCCGCCTACGTCGCGGTGTCGATGAAGGTCATGACCCGGATGGGAACCGAGGCGCTGCGCCTGATCGAGGAGCGCGGCGGCTTCGTCAAGGCCGTCCACTCCGTCGGCGCCCCGCTGGAGCCGGGACAGCAGGACGTGCCGTGGCCGTGCAACTCCACCAAGTACATCTCGCACTTCCCCGAGACCCGGGAGATCTGGTCCTACGGGTCCGGCTACGGCGGCAACGCCCTGCTCGGCAAGAAGTGCTACGCGCTGCGGATCGCCTCGACCATGGCCCGGGATGAGGGCTGGATGGCCGAGCACATGCTGATCCTCAAGCTCACCCCGCCGACCGGTGAGACCCGGTACGTGGCCGCCGCGTTCCCGTCCGCCTGCGGCAAGACCAACCTGGCCATGCTCCAGCCGACCATCCCCGGCTGGAAGGTCGAGACGGTCGGCGACGACATCGCCTGGATGCGGTTCGGCGAGGACGGCCGGCTCTACGCGATCAACCCCGAGGCCGGGTTCTTCGGCGTCGCCCCCGGCACCGGCGAGGGCACCAACGCCAACGCGGTCAAGACCCTGTGGGGCAACAGCGTCTTCACCAACGTCGCGCTCACCGACGACGGCGACGTGTGGTGGGAGGGCCTGACCGACGAGCCGCCCGCGCACCTGACCGACTGGAAGGGCAACGACTGGACGCCGGAGTCGACGACCCCGGCCGCCCACCCCAACGCCCGCTTCACCACCCCGGCCGGGCAGTGCCCGATCATCGCCGACGAGTGGGAGGACCCCAAGGGCGTCCCGATCTCGGCGATCCTGTTCGGCGGCCGCCGGGCCAGCGCGGTCCCGCTGGTCACCGAGTCCTTCGACTGGCAGCAGGGCGTGTTCCTCGGGGCCAACGTGGCCTCGGAGAAGACCGCCGCGGCCGAGGGCAAGGTCGGCGAGCTGCGCCGCGACCCGTTCGCGATGCTGCCGTTCTGCGGCTACAACATGGGCGACTACTTCGGCCACTGGCTGAAGATCGGCCGCTCCACCGACGCCGAGAAGCTGCCGCGGATCTACTACGTCAACTGGTTCCGCAAGAACGCCGACGGCACGTTCATCTGGCCCGGCTTCGGCGAGAACAGCCGCGTCCTGAAGTGGATCGTGGAGCGCCTCAACGGCCAGGCCGACGCCGTCAAGACCCCGATCGGCCACCTGCCCACCAAGGCGGCCCTGGACACCGAGGGCCTGGAGATCGCCGACGCCGACCTCGACACCCTGCTGACGGTCGACACCGAGGTCTGGAGGCAGGAGGCCGCGCTGGTCCCCGAGCACTTCGAGACCTTCGGCGACCACCTGCCCAAGGAGCTGTGGGACGAGTACAACGCCCTGGTGAACCGGCTGGGCCACTGACCCACCGGTAGATCCCGGCACAGAGAGACGTCCCCGCCGGCGCCGGCGCGGCCCGCTCTTTCCCTTCCGTCAGCGGACGAAGGTCACGTTCCGCGCCGAGCGCCGGAAACCCACCGACCGGTACGTCGCCCGCGCCGAGGGGTAGGCGTCGTCTCCCCGCGCCGCGACCCGCGCCGTCTCCGCGCCCAGCTCCCGCGCGGTGCGCAGAGCCGCGAGGACGGCCGCGCTCGCCAGCCCGCGCCGCCGGTGCCCCGGATCGGTTCCCACCGGCTCCAGCACCGCCTCGCGGTTGTGCTCGTCCAGCCACACCAGGCAGAACGCGGCGGGGGAGCCGTCGGGCGCCTCCACCAGCCAGTCCAGGTCGGCCCGGTACGGCCACACGCCCATCATCCGCTCGTAGGCGGCGCTGGTGACCATGGACGGCGCGCCGGGCAGGGAGAACGCCGCCCGGTGCACCGCCGCCCTGGCCATCGCGTCGCCCGTGCCCCGCACGTGCCGCAGCGCGTACCCTTCGGGCACCTCCGGCTCGGGCAGCCCGTCGAGGTCGCGGCGCAGGTGGATGAAGAACGGGCCTTCGGTCACCTCGCGGTAGCCGTGCCGGCGCAGCGTCTCGATGAGGCCGGTCTCGGCGTCCAGCACGGTGATCGCCCGGGAGTCGCTCCCGGCGACCTCGTCGAACCAGCGCAGGATCTCGTCGGCCAGGTCGGGGTGGGCGGGGTCGAGGTGCAGGTCGAGTTCGCCGGGCCGGGCGAGCCACGCCCACGCCGCGGTCTCGCCGCCGCGCTCCCACAGGGCGGTGGGCCAGGCGCACTCGCCGTGCTGGTGGCGGTACCAGACGAGCTCGCCGATGTGCCAGCGGCCGCTCCGCGGCTCCAGCCGCCGGGTGAGCTCCTGCATGGCGCGCAGATCGGAGGGTCCGGAGAAGGGGCGCATTCGCGTGATCGTAGCCGGGCTTTGCCTGGAGTCGACCCGAATTTTGGCTCGCTGAGGGAACGGGTGCTTTCCGTACGGGCAGTCATTCGGGAAAGGCGTGCTCAAAGACGTTCATTCCGGGCGTTCGACCCGGGGGCCGCCACGGAGAGGGAGGCCTGACGTGTTCGATCTGATCACCCGGCACTGGTGGGTGCTGGCGGTACGCGGCGGGTTCGCGGTCCTGTTCGGCCTCGCCGCGCTGTTCTGGCCGGGGATCACGGTGCTGGCGCTGGTGATCCTGTTCGGCCTGTACGCGCTGGTGGACGGCATCATCGCGCTGGTCGGCGCGATCCGCGGCGGATTCGGGGGGTCCCGGACCTGGGCCGCGGTCATCGGGGTGGCCGGGATCGTGCTGGGCCTGGTGGCGCTGATCTGGCCGGCCATCACCGCGTTCGCGCTGCTCATGCTGATCGCGGTCTGGGCGGTCGTGGTCGGGGTGTTCGAGATCATCTCGGCCGTCGCGCTGCGCCGCGAGATCGAGGGTGAGTGGTTCTACATCGCGGCCGGCGCGCTCTCGGTGCTGTTCGGCGTGCTGCTGTTCGCCTGGCCGGTCTCCGGGGCGCTGGCGCTGGTCTGGCTGATCGGCGCGTTCGCCATCGTGGTCGGCGCGATCATGATCGGCGCCGCGTTCCGGCTGCGCAAGGCGGGCAAGGAGGCCGAGCGGCGGGCGGAGCGGCCCGCGGGCGGGATGGGCGCCGGCGGCGCCACTCCCACGCCGGGCTGACCCCGGCCCGCGCCCCGCGCCCCGCCGCGCTCGGCGGCGCAAACCTCAACTCTTGTTGAGGATGACCTACGATGGGGCCCATGACGCGCTTGGAGCACAGGGTGCACGAGCTGACCGTGGGCCAGCTCGCCGAACGCAGCGGGGTCGCGGTCTCCGCGCTGCACTTCTACGAGTCCAAGGGGCTGATCAGCAGCCGCCGCACGCCCGGCAACCAGCGGCGCTTCCCCCGTGACACGCTGCGCCGGGTCTCGTTCATCAAGATCTCGCAGCGGGTCGGGATCCCGCTGAGCGACATCAGGGACGCCCTCGGCACCCTGCCCGAGGGCCGCACCCCCACGGCCGACGACTGGGCGCGGCTGTCGGAGACCTGGCGCGCCGATCTCGACTCCCGCATCGCCCAGCTGGAACGGCTCCGCGACGACCTCACCGACTGCATCGGCTGCGGCTGCCTGTCCCTGAAGACGTGCGCGCTGGCCAACCCGTACGACCGGCTCGGCGACAACGGCCCCGGCCCCCGCCGCCTCATGGTCGAGTGCGAGCCCGAGACCGGGGCCGTCCGCACCACCGCCGCCGGCGGCGCGGACGTCTGCGACCCCTGCGCGCCGTCCGGCGCGACCCCGCCCGTGGCCGTCCGGCCCGTGGACGTCCCCTCCGGGGACGCCTCCTGCGGCACCGTCCCCGGTGGGTGAGGGCGTCAGCCCAGGCCGTCGGCGGCGAGCGACTGCTCCGGCACCTCCCGCAGATGAGGGTCGGTGCGGCGCGGCATCGGCTCCCGGCCGGGCGGCTGCGCCGGCCGGGGCAGGCCGGGCATCGGCTCGATCCGCAGCTCGGCCGGCTCGTCCCCCAGGGTGAACTCCTCCCCGTGGTGGCGCAGCTTGAGGCCGGGCCCCTCCAGCAGCTCGTAGATCGCGTGCTCCGCCCGCACCGTGACCCGCACCCGGCTGCCCCGGTAGCGCATCCGGAACGCCATGCGGCTGATCCCGCCCGGCAGCCGCGGCGCGAACGACAGGCACCCGTCGGACGCCCGCATCCCGCCGAAGCCCGCGACCAGCCCGCTCCACGCCCCCGCCATCGAGGCGATGTGCAGCCCGTCGCGGGTGTTGCGGGCCAGGTCGTGCAGGTCCATCAGCGCCGTCTCGCCCAGGTAGTCGTGGGCCAGGTCCAGATGCCCCACCTCCGCGGCCATCACGGCCTGGCTCTGCGCCGACAGTGAGGAGTCCCGCACCGTCAGGCCCTCGTAGTACTCGAAGTTGCGCCGCTTCTGCTCGTCGGTGAACGCCTCCCCGCACATGTGCATCGCCAGCACCAGGTCCGCCTGCTTGATCACCTGCTTGCGGTACAGGTCGAAGTACGGGTAGTTCAGCAGCAGCGGGTAGTGGTCGGGCTTGGTCCCCTGGAAGTCCCACTTGGCGTGGTTGGTGAAGCCCTCGCTCTGCGGGTGCACCCCGAGCCGCTCGTCGTAGGGGAGCAGCATCGCCGCCGCCGCGTTCCGCCAGGACGCGGCCTCGTCCGTGCTCACCCCGTACCGCTCGGCCAGGTCGGGATGGCGCATCGCCATCGCCGCCGCCGCCTGCATGTTCCGGCGCGCCATCAGGTTGGTGTAGACGTTGTTGTCCACGACCGCGCTGTACTCGTCGGGCCCGGTCACGCCGTCGATGCGGAAGACGCCCTCCACGTCGTGGTGGCCCAGGTCGCGCCACAGCCGCGCCGTCTCCACCAGCAGCGGCAGCCCGACCTCGCGCTCGAACCGCTCGTCCTCGGTCGCGTCCACGTACCGCACCACCGCGTCGGCGATGTCGGCGTTGATGTGGAACGCCGCCGTCCCGGCCGGCCAGTACCCCGAGCACTCCTGGCCCCGGATCGTCCGCCACGGGAAGGTGGCGCCCGCCAGCCCCAGCTGGTGGGCCCGCTCGTGCGCCAGCGGCAGCGTCATGTGCCGCCAGGCCAGCGCGTCCGCCGCCGACGACGGGTGGGTGTAGGTCAGCACCGGCAGCACGAACGTCTCGGTGTCCCAGAACGTGTGCCCGTCGTACCCCGGCCCGGTCAGCCCCTTGGCCGGGATCATCCGCCGCTCCGCGCGGGCCCCCGCCTGCAGGATGTGGAAGAGCCCGAAGCGGACCGCCTGCTGGATCTCGGCGTCCCCGTCGATCTCGATGTCGGCGCCGCGCCAGAACTCGTTCAGGTACTCGCGCTGCTGCTTGAGCAGCCCGTCCCAGCCGGTGTGCCGGGCCGCCGCCAGCGCCGCCACCACCTGGTCGTGCAGCGCCGGCCGGGACCGCTGGGACGACCAGCCGTAGGCGATGTACTTCACGATCCGCAGCTTCTGCCCCGGCTGCAGCTCCGTCGCCACCGTCATCCGGCCCACGTCGGGGGAGCTCTCGGCGTCCACCTCCATCCGGCCCGGACCCTCGATCTCGTGCGACATCCCCGCGGCCATCCGCAGCCCGCTCTTGCGGGTGGCGTGCACCAGGATGACCTTGGTGCCGTTGTGCACGTGCTCCTCGCTGACCAGCGGGGACTCCAGCGCGGCCGCCACCCGCGGATCGTCGCCCAGATCGGGCAGCTGCTCGTTGGCCACCAGCTCCGACTGGGCCACCAGCCGCAGCGGCTCGTCCACCGGCTCGACCTCGTAGCAGATCGCCGCGATCGCGCGCTGGGTCAGCGACACCATCCGGGTGGAGGTGATCCGCACCCGGTCCTCGGCGGGGGAGGTCCACTCCACCTCGCGGGTCAGCGTCCCCGCCCGCAGGTCCAGGATCCGCTCGTGGCGGTGCAGCCGCCCGTAGCGGACGTCGAACGGCTCGTCGTCCACCAGCAGCCTGATCAGCTTGCCGTTGGTGACGTTGATGACGGTCTGCCCCTGCTCGGGGTAGCCGTACCCGGCCTCCGCGTATGGCAGCGGACGCTGCTCGTAGAAGGAGTTGAGGTAGGTGCCCGGCAACCCGTGGGGCTCGCCCTCGTCCAGGTTGCCCCGCATCCCCACATGCCCGTTGGACAGGGCGAACACCGACTCGCCCTGCGCCAGGCGGTCCAGCCGCAGCTCCGGCTCGCGCACGCACCACGGCTCCACCGCGTACACCGGCCGGTCGGAGGCGCCCCGCACGTCCCGCTCGGTCACCGATCCCCCTTCAGTACCTCGTCGCCCTGCAGCAACTCCGACAGGTCGTCCACCACCACGTCCGCGCCGTGCTCGGCCAGCGCCCGGGCGTGCTCGCCGTCGACCCGGTTGACGCCCACCACGTACGCGAACGCGCCCGCCCGGCCCGCCTCCACGCCCGCCAGCGCGTCCTCGAAGACGACCGCGCGGGACGGCTCGCAGCCGACCTCCCGGGCCCCCTCGACGAACGTGTCGGGCGCCGGCTTGCCCGGCAGGCCGCGCTCGGCGGCCACCACCCCGTCGACGCGGGCGTCGAACAGGTCGGCGATCCCCACCACGTGCAGCACCTGGACGGTGTTCGCGCTGGAGGACACCACGGCGGTCTTCAGCCCCGCCGCCCGCGCCCGCCGCACGTACTCGATCGAGTCGTCGAAGGTCTCCACGCCCTTTTCCTCGATCAGCTTCAGGACCAGCGCGTTCTTGCGCGAGCCCAGCCCCCGCACGGTCTCGGACTCGGGCGGGTCCTCGGGGGAGCCCTCCGGGAGGGTGATGCCCCGCGACTCCAGGAACGAGCGCGTGCCGTCCTCCCGCCGCTTGCCGTCCACGTACCGGCTGTAGTCCTTGGCGGAGTCGAAGGGCACGAACGGCTCGCCCGTCCGCTCCGCCCGCTCCCGCAGGAACTCGTCGAACATCTCCTTCCAGGCCGCCGCGTGCACGGCGGCGGTACGGGTCAGCACCCCGTCCAGATCGAACAGGCAGGCCTCGACGCCCTCCGGCAGTCCCAGCATCGCTCCCCTCTCGGCGCTGTGCGTGAGATCTCAACCATGGATGCCGTTCCCGCGCGGAACAAGGACATGCGGCTCCGAGTCGCCCGAACGCGGCCGTGTTCTCCCTCGTACCAAGGGGTAGGGCGCGAGATGAGCGAGATGGGCAGGAGAGAGCCAATGGGGAACGCGGAAAAGGGCGGGGCGCGGATCGGCGTCACGGGACTGGCGGTCATGGGACGGAACCTGGCCCGCAACCTGGCGCGGCACGGCCATCCCGTGGCGGTGCACAACCGCACCCCGGCGCGCACCAAGGCGCTGGTGGAGGAGTTCGGCCACGAGGGGACCTTCCTGCCGGCGCGGTCGCCCGAGGAGTTCACGGCCGCGCTGGAGCGCCCCCGCCGCCTGGTGATCATGGTGAAGGCGGGCGAGCCCACCGACGCGGTCATCGAGGAGTTCGCGCCGCTGCTGGAGCCCGGCGACATGATCGTCGACGGGGGCAACGCGCACTACGCCGACACCCGGCGCCGCGAGGCCGCGCTGCGCGAGCGCGGGCTGCACTTCGTCGGCACCGGCATCTCCGGCGGTGAGG
The DNA here is from genome assembly GCF_042656285.1 of Actinomadura rugatobispora. Taxonomy (GTDB): domain Bacteria; phylum Actinomycetota; class Actinomycetes; order Streptosporangiales; family Streptosporangiaceae; genus Spirillospora; species Spirillospora rugatobispora. The sequence continues at coordinate 72,519 of NZ_JBHSON010000012.1, forward strand.
AGGGCGCGCTGCACGGCCCCAGCATCATGCCGGGCGGGTCGGCGGAGTCCTACGCGGCGCTCGGCCCGATGCTGGAGGACATCGCCGCCTCGGTCGGCGGCACGCCCTGCTGCGTGCACGTCGGCCCCGACGGCGCCGGGCACTTCGTGAAGATGGTGCACAACGGCATCGAGTACGCCGACATGCAGCTGATCGCCGAGTCCTACGACCTGCTGCGCCACGCCGCCGGACTGTCCCCGGCCGAGATCGCCGAGGTGTTCCGCACCTGGAACACCGGGCGGCTGGAGTCGTACCTGATCGAGATCACCGCCGAGGTGCTGGCGCACACCGACGCCGCCACCGGCGAGCCGTTCGTGGACGTGGTCCTGGACCAGGCCGAGCAGAAGGGCACCGGCCGCTGGACCGTGCAGACCGCCCTCGACCTGGGCGTCCCGGTCGGCGGGATCGCCGAGGCGGTGTTCGCCCGGTCGGTCTCCGGGCACGCCGACCTGCGGGAGGCCGCGCAGGGCCTGCCGGGCCCGGCCCGGTCCGCGCCCGCGGCCGCCGGCTCCGGCTTCGCCGACGCGGTCGAGAAGGCCCTGTACGCCTCCAAGATCGTCGCGTACGCGCAGGGCTTCCACCAGATCCAGGCGGGCAGCGCCGAGTACGGCTGGGACATCGACCGGGGCGCGATGGCCACGATCTGGCGCGGCGGCTGCATCATCCGCGCCCGGTTCCTGGACCGCATCCGCGCCGCGTACGAGGCCGACCCGGCGACCCCGACGCTCCTCACCGACGACCACTTCGCCGAGGCCCTCGGGGACGCCCAGGACGCCTGGCGCGACGTGGCCGCCACCGCCGCCCGTGCGGGCATCCCCGCGCCGGGGTTCGCCACGGCGCTGGCGTACTACGACTCGCTGCGGACGCGGCGCCTGCCCGCCGCCCTCACCCAGGGCCAGCGGGACTTCTTCGGCGCCCACACCTACCGCCGCACCGACCGCGAGGGCTCCTTCCACACCCTCTGGGGAGGTGACCGCACCGAGCGCCCGGCCTGAACCGGCGGAGCCGGCGGCGCCCTCAGGCGTCCTCGGGCTCCTCGGGGTCGAGCTCGATGTGGAACAGGTAGCCGACGACGTCCTCGACGATCAGCTCCCTCATCATGAGGTGCGAGTCGGCCACCGCGTCCAGGTACGCCTCGGTCATGGACTCCTCGCCGGGCTCGCCGCTCCCCAGCAGGGACAGGCTCCCCGGCAGCGCGTCCGCCCGCGCCAGATGCTCGCGCCATCCGCGGTCCGTCACGGCGAGCAGCACCCTGCGCTCCATCTCCCGGGCGAGCTCCGCGCCCAGCTCGCGCTCGCGGCGCCCGTACGCCTCGACCATGTCGGCCCGCAGGCGCTCCATGACCGCGCTCCGCCTGGGGGCGCGCACCAGCTCGTCCGCCGTCACCGAGATCGGGTAGGTGTCCCCGATGCGCGCCAGGACGTGCTCGACGTCGTCGCGGCCGAGCGACCTGGGCAGCCCATGGAGCAGCATCTCGAGGTACTCCCCGAACAGGCCGTCGACCGCGACGGGCTCCCCGCCCGGCATGATCGCGGCCCGCTCCGCCGCCCGCTCCGCGCGCTGCAGGTCCACCGCCATGCTCGCCGTGGCCTGCCGCTCGTAGCGGTCCATCTCGACGATCCAGCCGGACTCCTCGCCCTCCGGGCGCCGGGACGGGATCGGCACCACCGTCATGCCGTAGAGGCGCTGGAACACCTCCGACTGCTCGGCGGCACCGGCCGACGCGCCCGACAGCGTCCCGTACGCGCGCAGCAGCCCACCGCCGGTGATCCTGGCGAGCCTGACGTTCCCGGCGGGGTCGGGCTCCTCCGTCCCGAACTCCCGCGCCCGCAGGACGGCGGCCACCACCCCCAGCTCGACCGCGTCCTCGACCGGCCGCAGCTCGTCGACCCCCAGGAGGTCCTGGAGCCGGTCGACCCCCTGCGGCAGGAGGCGGACCGAGCGCGTCTCCCGGTGGACGGCGTAGTCGCCCGCGTCCAGGCTCAGCGACCCGGCGACCCCGGCCCAGGCGGTGCGCCGCTCGACCACGTCCTCGCCCGCCGGGCCGCTGATCAGGAACTCGGTGTCGCCCTGCAGGACGAACCGGTGCAGCGCGTCGTCCACGATCCCCGCGTCCAGGCCGCGCAGGACGAGCTCGTCCGGGGTCCACGCCAGCTCGTCCCGGAGCACGTCGTAGCCGATCTCGTCGGCGGACCCGTAGACGACGTCGGCCCTGTACACCGCGCGCCGCGCGTCCGTCTCCAGGTCGTGCCCGATCAGCCCGGCCTCGATGCCGAGCGCCCGGTAGACCGGGCCCATCCAGCGCGCCGCCTCCGCGGCCTGCCGGTCGTCCATCGTGATCACGTGCACGGCGCCGCCCTCCAGGGCGGCCAGGTAGGCCGGGAGCACGCAGGTCAGGGTCTTGCCCTCGCTGTCGCGCATGTCGGCGACCGCGCCCATGGCCATCGCCGCCCCGCCCATGATCTGCTCGTCGTGGTGGCGCAGCCCCAGCGTCCGCCGGGACGCCTCCCGCACCGCCGCGAACGCCTCGATCAGGAGGTCGAACGCATCCTCCCCGGCGGCGATCCGGGCCCGGAACCCGCCGGTGAGGGCGGCCAGCGCGGAGTCGGAGAGATCCACGAAGTCGGATTCGACCGAGGCGACCTCGTCGGCGATCTCCCGGCACCCGCGCAGCACCCGCCGGCCGGACAGCCGCCCCGTCAACCTGCCGACCGTCCCCGACGCCATGGCCCCGCCGCCCTCCGCCGCCCGTCCCTGCCCGAGATCATAATCGCCCGGGCGCGGCGCGGGCAGTGGGCGATCAGAGGCAGGATGGAGGGGTGAACCTCATCGATCAGCTCCCCTCCGGTAACGACGCCGACGCCGACTCGCTGTACGAGGCGTTCGAGCGATGGGTGTCAGGGCGCGGCATCACGCTGTACCCGGCGCAGGAGGAGGCGCTGATCGAGGTCGTGTCGGGCGCGAACGTCATCCTGGCCACCCCCACCGGCTCCGGGAAGAGCCTGGTGGCGGCGGGGGCGCTGTTCGCCGGGCTGGGCCGCGACCAGGTCGGGTTCTACACCGCGCCGATCAAGGCGCTGGTGTCGGAGAAGTTCTTCGACCTGGGCGAGATGTTCGGCCGCGAGAACGTCGGGATGATGACCGGCGACGCCAGCGTCAACGCCGACGCCCCGATCGTCTGCTGCACCGCGGAGGTGCTGGCCAACATCGCGCTGCGGGACGGCGCCGAGGCCGACATCGGCCTGGTGGTCATGGACGAGTTCCACTTCTACGCCGAGCCCGAGCGCGGCTGGGCCTGGCAGATCCCGCTGCTGGAACTGCCGCAGACCCAGTTCCTGCTGATGTCGGCGACGCTGGGCGACGTCTCGTTCTTCCAGAAGGACCTCACCCGGCGCACCGGGCGGCCCACGGCGCTGGTCACCTCGGCGGAGCGTCCGGTGCCGCTGATCTACGACTACCGGGTCACGCCGCTGCACGAGACCGTCGAGGAGCTGCTGGCCGAGCGCAAGGCCCCGATCTACCTGGTGCACTTCACCCAGGCCGCGGCGATAGACCGGGCGCAGGCGCTGATGAGCATCAACGTCTGCACCAAGGAGGAGAAGGCCAGGATCGCCGAGCTGATCGGCAACTTCCGCTTCACCACCCGGTTCGGGCGCAACCTGTCGCGGTTCGTCCGGCACGGCATCGGCGTCCACCACGCCGGGATGCTGCCCAAGTACCGGCGGCTGGTGGAGCGGCTCGCCCAGGCCGGGCTGCTCAAGGTCATCTGCGGCACCGACACCCTCGGGGTCGGGGTGAACGTCCCGATCCGGACGGTGGTGTTCACCGCGCTGAGCAAGTACGACGGGCACCGGGTGCGGCGGCTGCGGGCCCGCGAGTTCCACCAGATCGCCGGGCGCGCGGGCCGGGCCGGGTTCGACACCGTCGGGTTCGTGGTCGCGCAGGCCCCCGAGCACGTGGTGGAGAACGAGAAGGCCCTGGCCAAGGCCGGCGACGACCCCAAGAAGCGCCGCAAGGTGCAGCGCAAGAAGCCCCCGGAGGGCTTCGTCGGCTGGGACGAGGACACCTTCGCCAAGCTCCAGGACGCCGAGCCGGAGATGCTGCGCTCCCGGTTCGAGGTCAGCCACGCGATGCTGCTGTCGGTGATCGCCCGCCCCGGGAACGCGTTCCAGGCGATGAAGCGGCTGCTCACCGACAACCACGAGGACCCGGCGGCGCGGCGGCGGCACATCTCCCGGGCGATCGCGATCTACCGCTCGCTGCTGGCCGGGGGCGTGGTGGAGAGCCTGGACGAGCCCGACGAGCAGGGCCGGTACGCCCGCATCACCGTCGACCTGCAGGAGGACTTCGCGCTCAACCAGCCGCTGTCGACGTTCGCGCTGGCCGCCTTCGAGGTGCTCGACCCGGCCTCGCCGTCGTACGCGCTGGACGTGCTGTCGGTGATCGAGGCGACGCTGGACGACCCGCGGCAGATCCTGGCCGCCCAGCTCAACAGGGCGCGCGGCGAGGCCGTCCAGGAGATGAAGGCCGAGGGCATCGAGTACGAGGAGCGGATGGAGCTGCTCCAGGACGTCGACTACCCCAAGCCGCTGCAGGAGGAGCTGGAGGCGGCGTACGAGATCTACCGTTCGGGCCATCCGTGGGTGGGCGACCATCCGCTGCGGCCCAAGTCGGTGGTGCGCGACATGTTCGAGCGGGCGATGACGTTCACCGAGTACATCGCCTTCTACGAGCTGGCGCGCGGCGAGGGCCTGGTGCTGCGCTACCTGTCGGGGGCCTTCAAGGCGCTCCAGCAGACGGTGCCCGAGTCGATCAAGACCGATGATCTGATCGACCTGATCGAGTGGCTGGGCGAGCTGGTCCGGCAGGTCGACTCCAGCCTGCTGGACGAGTGGGAGCAGCTGGCCAACCCGCGCGACGAGGGCGAGCTGGAGCAGGCGATCGAGGAGCGGGTCACCCGGGTCACCGCCAACGCCCGCGCGTTCCGGGTGCTGGTGCGCAACGCGCTGTTCCGCCGGGTGGAGCTGGCCGCGCTGGAGCGGTACTCCGAGCTCGGCGAGCTGGACCCGGGCCTCGGCGCGGACGGCTGGGAGGACGCGATGGCGGGCTACTGGGAGGACCACGACGAGCTCGGCACCGGCCCGGACGCCCGCGGGCCCCGGCTGCTGCAGATCGAGGAGGTCCCCGACGACGGCCTGTGGCGGGTCCGGCAGGTCTTCGACGACCCCGCGGGCGACCGCGACTGGGGGATCACGGCCGAGGTCGACCTGGTCGGCTCGGACGAGGCGGGCGAGGCCGTCGTCAAGGTCATCTCCGTCGACCGGCTGGGCGGCTGACCACCCCCCGCGGAGCCGATGATCGCGGCACGCTTCCCGGCGGCGTCTCGGGGCAGGTCGTACCTGGAAACAACGCACGGAACGAGGAGAACGAGATGGTCCAGGTCGCCGTAGCGCAGTTCGCGGCAGGGCAGGACAAGGAGCGGAACCTGGCGGACGCGGCCAAGCTCGTGGCCGACGCCGCCGGGCGCGGCGCCCGGCTGGTGGTGCTGCCCGAGTACGCGATGTTCGCCGCGCCGAAGATGGACGAGCGGTTCGTCGAGTCCGCCGAGCCGCTGGACGGGCCGTTCGTCGGCGGCCTCGCCGACCTGGCCGCCCGGCACGGCGTGCACGTCGTCGCCGGCGTGAACGAGGCGGTGGACGAGCCGGGCCGCATCTCCAACACCCTCGTCGCCCTCGCCCCGTCCGGCGAGCCGGTCGCCCGCTACAGCAAGATCCACCTGTACGACGCGTTCGGCTACAAGGAGTCCGACCTGGTGCGCCGCGGCCCGATCGAGCCGCCGCAGACCTTCGAGGTCGAGGGCGTCACCTTCGGCATGCAGACCTGCTACGACGCGCGCTTCCCGGAGATGGCCCGGCTGCTGGTGGACGCGGGCGCCGACGCGCTGGCCCTGCCCGCCCAGTGGGTGCCGGGGCCGCTCAAGGAGGACCACTGGCGCACCCTCGTCCGGGCCCGCGCCATCGAGAACACCATCTACGTCGTCGCCGCCGACCAGTGCGCGCCCAACGGCGCCGGCAACAGCATGATCATCGACCCGATGGGCGTGGTCGTGGCGTCGCTGGGGGAGGGCACCGGCATCGCGGCCGGGGAGGTCTCCCCGGACCGCGTCGCCGAGGTCCGGACGAAGAACCCGGCCCTGCGGCTGCGCCGGTTCGGCGTCACGCCCCTCGACTGACCGCGCTCGGCCGCTGCTTATCAGACCATGTACTGGTCGTGGCGCCGGTACAGCTCGGTCCACTCCTCCTTCGACAGCTGCCGGCCGCTGGTCGCGATCTCGGCCAACGCCTCGAAGTAGGCCTCGCGCGGCGCGCCCGGCGTGAAGAGGATGAGCATCGACGCCGGCTCGCCCGACTCGTTGCGGAAGGCGTGGACGCCGCCCTCGGGCACGAACAGGAAGTCGCCCTGCGTCGCGTCCACCCAGTCCTGGCCGTTGTAGAGCCGGACGGTCCCGGACAGGACGTAGAACGACTCGGTGATCGTCCGGTGGAAGTGCGCGGCGGGCCCGGACGGCTCCGGGCCCATGTCCCACTGGTAGAGGCCGAACGCCCCGCCGGTGGAGCCGCCCGTGCCCAGGTAGCTGGTCCGGGTTCCGGTCCCGGGCGGCGCCCCGGCCCGCGCGGTCGTCAGGTCGGGCCCGGCGGCGGCCCGCCGCAGCACGCCGCTGACCTCGCCGCCCTCGCCCAGGTACCGGGCCTCCGGATAGGACATGGAACCTCCCCCTCGTCGCCGACGATCTACAGCACGGTAGACCAAGGGCCGGGCGGGCGGACGGATCAGCGCGGTGGAAGGAGGCCGCGCAGCCCCTCGATCTCCTCAAGGTCGGCGCCCAGCGCGGTGGCGCGCTCGAGGACGGCGGGCACCTCGCCGGCGCGGTCCTGGTCCAGGAGCAGATGGGCGTGGGCGACGGCGCAGTGCGGGTCGCCCAGCTCGGTCCCCTCGCGCAGGCGGACCTCGGCCTCCTCGTCCCGGTCCAGATCGTGCAGGACGTAGGCCAGCCGCAGGTAGGCGTCGCGGTCGCCGCCCTCGGCCGCCAGGCCGTAGTGGCGCAGCGCCTCCTCCAGGCGGTCGCGGACCTCCAGCCACGCCGCGTACCAGTAGTCGGCGTCCTCGTCCGCCGCCTCCACCGCGATCTGGTGGGCGGCCTCGATCACCACCGGTTCCTCGCCGTTGCGCTGCAGGTGCCGGGCGTAGGCGGTGTGCGCGCCGGCGAGGCCGAGCCCGATGGCGCGGCGGATGCGCCGGGCGGCGCTCGCCGCGTCGCCGGCCTCGTCCTCCAGCTTGGACAGCTGCAGCAGCTTGGCGTCCCGGCCCTCCTCCACGGCGATGCGCAGCCACCGGATCGCCTCGGCCGTGTCGCCGTCATCGGAGGCCATCGAGCCCAGGTTGCCCGCCGCCAGGTCGTCGCCGGCCAGGTACGCCCGGAGCAGCAGCACGCGGGCCTCCTCCTCCCGCCCCGGCCGCTCGCTGAGGAAGGCGCCCAGATCGTTGGCGGCGTAGGGGTCCTCGTCGTCGAGCGCGACGCGGTACCACTGCTCGGCCTCCGCGTGCCGCAGCGGGTCCCCGGCCAGGATGTTCGCCATCAGCCTCGCCAGGTGGAGGTGCCCCTCGCCCAGGCGGGCACCCAGCATCTCCACGGCCTCCTCGGCCCGCCCGGTGTCGCGCAGCAGCTCGCCCAGCCGCTCGTCGCCGTTCCAGTCCTCGCCGGCGGCGATGGACGCGCGGAACAGCCGCTCCGCCTCGGCGGCGTCCTCGCCCCAGCGCAGCAGGGCGACGCCGTACTCGACCCCGGCGCCCGTCACGCCCCCGGCCATGGCCTCCAGGTACAGCGCGCGGGCGCCCTCGCGATCGCCGCCGGCCTCCAGTTCGTCGGCGCGCCACCAGACCTCGTCGCCGTCCACGTGATCCAGAGTCTCACAACCCGGTTTTGACATGGCGGTGGACGGTGGCGCGCGAGACGTCGAACCGCTCGGCGAACAGGGCGCTCGCCGCGTCCAGGAACCCGCCCCCGGGGTCAGGACCAGCCGCCGTACGGGACGGTCAGGACCTCCATGGCGTGCCCGGACGGGTCGTCGAAGTAGACGCCGCGCCCGCCGTCGCGGGTGTTGATCTGGCCGGGGCCGCTGCCGTCCGGGTGGGCGTAGTAGCGGGCGCCGGACTCCTTGATCCGCGCGAAGACGCCGTCGAACTCCTCGTCGGGGATCAGGAAGGCGCAGTGCTGCCAGCGGAAGTCGTCGGAGTCCATGAAGTCGAGCGTCACCCCGTTGCCCGTCTTCACCGGCAGGAACGGGCCGGTCCTGGGGCCGACCTCCAGGCCCAGGACGTGGGCGAGGAACTCGGCCGAGACCTTCTTGTCCCGGGCGGGGACGATGATGTGATCGAGCTGGATGGACATGTCGGGCACCTCCTCACCACGAGTGTGCGACCTCAAGCGTGGTCGAGGTCAACCGCGGTGACGGGACCCTGTTCCCGGGGCGGCGTCAGGGGCGGCGGCCCACGCCGGTCATCAGCTCGCGCAGCCGCATCGGGCCGCCCGTCCCCGGTGCCAGCGGCGGGGTGTCCATGCCCGCGTCCGTGCGCAGCCCCGCCAGGAAGTCGCGCAGCGCCTCCATGCCCGTGTGCGCGGGCGACCAGCCCAGCTCCGCCCGGGCCCGCGCGGTGTCCATGATCGGGACGTGCAGGGCCAGGTCGAGCAGGTCGGGCGAGGCGGGCACCATGCCCATCGTCCAGGCCGCGCGCAGCGCCGCGCGGGCGCCCCGGGCCGGCACCGGCACCTTCCGGGCCTTCAGCAGCTCGGCCAGTTCGCCGGTGCCGATCACCGGCTCGGCCGCCAGGTTGAACGGCCCCCGCACGTCCTGGACGACCGCCAGCCGGTAGGCGTCGCCCGCGTCGGCGGTGTGCAGCGCCTGGAAGCGCAGCCCGGGGAGGTCCGGCACGATCGGGATCAGCCCCGGCCGCACCAGCGGGCCGGGCAGGAACGGTCCCGCGAACAGGCGGCGCTGCTCGGCGGCCGACTCCCGCTTGAAGATGAACCCCGGCCGCATCCGCACCACGCGGCACTCGGGATGCTCGGCCTGGAACCCGTCGAGGAGCCGCTCCACATAGGACTTCTCGCGGCTGTAGGCGGCGGCCGGCCAGCCGTGCGTGGGCCAGGTCTCGTCCACGCCGCGGTCCTTGGGGCCGGGGGAGTACGCGCCCACCGACGACGCGTACACCAGGGCCGGCACCCCCGCCTCGGCCACGGCCATGAACACCCGCGCGCTGCCGAGCACGTTGGCCCGCCAGGTGACCAGGGGCGCGTGGGTGGGCTGGAACAGCCAGGCCAGGTGGACGACGGCGTCCGCGCCCCGGAAGTGCGGGACCAGGTCGGTGGTGTTCACGTCGGCCACGGCCCACCGGGTCTTGTCGACCTTGAGTCCGGGGCGGCGCCGGGCGAGCCCCAGGATCGAGGTGACCGCCGGGTCGGCGGCCAGCGCCTGCACGGTGCTGGTGCCCACGTTGCCGGTGGCGCCGACGACCACGACGCGCATGACTGCCTCCGTCGGTTGCGGGGATCGGTGCAGCCCGCCCTACCCGCGCCGGCGGGGGCCATGCGGTCAGGACGCGGGGTCGCCGAAGACTTTGCCCGGAGTCAACTGCCCGCCCCTGAAAAGGGATGGGCTTGCGGCTCGTGACTGCCTCTGACGATGGGGCGGTGACACGGCTGCATGGGGCGGGTTGACGAACACCCACGCCGTTCGTGCGCGTCTTCGGACGTTCACGGCGGCGATGTGGTCGGCCGGGCCAGCGAGCCCGCAGACCATACAGTAAAAGACGTCCCGGGTGGGACGGTTCCTTCTGGTGACGTGCCAGCAGCGCGGGCACCCCTGGGAGGTGTGGGCAGGGTCCACCTCGATCACCGGCACCCCGGCACGCCGGGCTTTGTAGCCGATGAAGGTGCCGAGTTGGTGGAATGGCCAGGACGCGAGGGTGGCCCGCTGGTGCCGCCTGAGCCGTACCCGGTCGCGGATGCCCTTGAGGTCTTCGAGGGCGATCCCGCGTCCGGTGCGTTGGGCATCGGCCACCACCGTCTTGGCGATCGTGTGGTTCGCATGGGCGGCGTGCCGGGCCTCCCGGCGCGCCCGCTTCTTGAGTTTGCGCTTGGCGGACTTGGTGCCCTTGGCCTGTAGTTCGGCCCGCACCCGCGCCATCCGGCGCCGGTAGCGTTCCAGGCTCCGGCCCTGGTGGTTGTGCCCGTCGCTGGTTGTAACCAGGTTCGCGATGCCGCGGTCCACCCCGATCCAATCGGCGGGCTCGTACGGTTCGGCCTCGGGCACCTCGCAGGTCGCCATCAGAAACCATTTCCCGTCCCGGCACACCAGGTCCGACTCGCCCCGGCGATGCTCGGCCAGGGTCTTCAGCTGGGACGGCTCACCGGTGAAGGACAGGTTCTTCATCCGGCCGCGGATCGTCCAGATGCTCACGGTGCGGGTGTCAAGCTGCCAAGACAGGCACCGATCGTCGAACGGCTGTGCGGCATCCGGCCGGAAACCGATCGGCTTGGAGGTGGCCTCGGTCCGCCGTGGTGAGCCCCGTTCGCCCAGGAGCCCGGCGCGGATCTGGGCGTGCAGGGTGGTGTAGGCGTCGGCGGTCTTGCGGATCACATGCAGGGCGGGCTGGGCCGACAGGCCCCGTGCCTTCATCTGGCAGTACAACAGCTTCTGCAACCCGGCTCGAGAGAACGCACCCCGTTCGAACGCGATCTGTGCCGCTTGGCCGGCGGCCTGGTTGCAGGCCCGCAGGGTGTGGCTCAGCACAGCCGCCTGCTCGGGCGTCGGCAGCAGCTTCACCTGTACCGCTATTTTCACAATCCGTGACTCTAGCATCACGTAACGTTTGAGGAGCCTGTCGAAGATCCCTGCGGGGACCGGTGGCCGCCGTGATCGGATGGAGCGGCGCAACTACGGCGGGGTCGGGTTCGGGGTGCGGCCGCGCGGCCCGGCGCCGCGGGTGAAGCCGGGCCGGGGCGGGTCAGGCGGCGTCGGCCGTGATGAGCCGGGTGACGTCGGCGCGGAGGGCGGCGACGTGCACGTCCTGGGCGGCCAGGAGGCGCACCGCCTCGGTTTCGTTGTCGTGCAGGAGGCCCAGCAGGAGGTGGCCGCCGCCGATGTGGCCGTGCTTGAGCCGGATCGCGTGCCGCAGGGCCAGCTCCAGCGCCTTCTTGGTCTCGGGGGCGAACGGGATGTGCCCCTTGCGGAAGCGGCCGGCGGGGGCGTCCAGCGCGCCCTCGCCGAAGTTGCTCTCGGCGGCCTGGCGCACCGCGTCCAGGTCGATGCCCAGGGTGCGCAGCGCTTCGGCGTCGATGTCGCCGGCCCCGGCCCTGCGGACGACGGCGGCGCGGAGGGCGCCGGGCTCCTGCCCGTGGTCGCGCAGGGCGCGGGCGGCCGGGCCGTCGCCCTGCAGCAGCGCCAGCAGCAGGTGCTCGGTGCCGATCCTGCGGCCGGAGGTGGCGCGGCACTCCTGCTGCGCCCCCGTCACCGCGGCGCGGGCCTCCTTGGTGAAGCGCTCGAACATCCCCGTGTCACCTTTCCTTCTTGAGGACACGGCGGCCTCCGCCGTGCTTCTTGTGGACGGCCTGCCGGCTCACGCCGAGGCAGACCGCGATCTCCTGCCAGGACCAGCCCTGCTCGCGCGCCCCCGCGACCTGCAGCGCCTCCAGCCGGTCGGCCAGCTCGCGCAGCGCCCGCACGGCCCGCAGCCCGACGGCCGGGTCCCGGCTGCCCGCCTCCTGGGCGAGCCTCACTCCGTCGTCCATGGTGTCAATGTAGGTTGACACTCGATCCTTGTCAACCGACGTTGACAAGGGTGGAGAGGAGATCGTCCAGGTTGATCAGGCCGGCGATCCGGCCGTCGGCCTCCCGCACCAGGCCCAGATGGCTGTGATGGGCGCGCAGCGTCGTGACCGCCTCCGCGACCGGCGTCGCCGCCGCCAGCGCCGGCACCGGGTGCGCCAGCCCGCCCGCCGTCGCCCGGCGCCCCCGCGCCCGCGCCAGGTAGGCGTCCCGCACATGCACCATCCGCGGCGGCCCGCCCTCCGCCGCGCCGCGCAGCATCAGCCGCAGCCGCCCGGTCCGCGCCGCCGTCTCCACGATCTCCGCCGCGGTCGCCGACGGCGGCACCGACACCACCTCCGACAGCGGGATCACCAGGCCCGACAGCGGCGTGCGCGGCGCGTCCAGCGCGGCCGTCAGCAGATGCAGATCGGTCTCCTCGATCAGCCCCAGCCGGCGCGACTCCACCGCCAGGCTGCGCAGCTGCTCGGGCGTGCGCGACACGCTCACCGTGTCGCGCGGCGGCACCCCCACCAGCCGCAGCAGCAGGTTGGTGACCGCGTTCAGCGCCGCCAGCACCGGCCGCACCACGGCGGCGTACGCCCGGAACGGCGGCGCCAGGATCATCGCCGACCGCTCCGGCCGGATGATCGCCCACGACTTGGGCGCCATCTCCCCGACCACCATGTGCAGGAACGTCACCAGCCCCAGCGCCAGCACGAACGCCACCGCGTGCGCCGCCCCGTGCGGCAGCCCCGCCGCGTGGAACAGCGGGGCGAGCGATTCGGCGATCAGCGGCTCGGACACCAGGCCCAGCCCCAGCGAGCACATCGTGATGCCCAGCTGCGCCCCCGCCAGCATCAGCGACAGCTCGCCGATCCCCGCCACCGCGGCCGCCGCCGTCCGGCTGCCCCGCGCCGCCGCCCGCTCCAGCCGCGGCCGCTTGGCCGCCACCAGCGCGAACTCCGCCGCCACGAAGAACCCGTTGGCGGCCAGCAGCCCCACGGTCAGCGGCACCCCGGTGGAGAGGTCCACGGCCCGATCACCCGCCCCGTCCCGCGGGCACGTCCTCGACCCGCAGCCGCACCAGCTCCGGCACGTGCCGGCGCACCGACAGCACCTCCACCACCGCGCGCCGCCGCGGCTCGGCCAGCCGCCGCGGCGCCAGGTCCACCGTCACCACGTCGCCCGGCTCGGCGATCCGGCCCAGCCGCTTGTGCAGCAGCCCGGCGACCGTCTCGTAGTCGCCGCCCGCGGGCAGCGCGATCCCGGTCTCGTGCGCGACCTCGTCCACCCGCAGCCCGGCGTCGGTCGTCCACCAGTCGCCGCGGCGCACCGCCAGGTCCTCGCCCACCTCGTTCTCGTCGGCGATCTCCCCGACCAGCTCCTCCGCCACGTCCTCCCAGGTGACCAGGCCCGCGAACCCGCCGTACTCGTCGACCACGCAGGCGATCGCGCCCTCCCCGTCGCGCAGCCGCGCCACCACCTCCGGCAGCGGCAGCGTCGCGGGCAGCAGCGGCGCGGGACGGCACACGTCGCCCACCCGGGTGCGCGCCGCCTCCTCGAGGTCCAGCCGCACCAGCTCCTCCAGCCCCACCAGCCCGACCAGATCGTCCACGCTGTCCCCGACCACCGGGTAGCGGGTGTGGCCGTGCGCCGTGATGATGTCGGTGAGCCCGTCGGCCGTCGCCGCCGCCGGGACGGTCACCACGTCCACCCGGGGCACCATGACCTCCTCGGCCGTCCGCTCGGGGAACGCCAGCGCCCGCTCCAGCAGGTCCTGCCCCTCCTGGAGCTCCTCCCCGGACTCCCCGATGATGTGGCCGAGCTCCTCCAGCGTCGCGCCGTGGTGCAGCTCCTCCACCGGTTCGATCCCCACGGCCCGCAGCAGCCGGCCCGCGGCGGCGTCGAACAGCCGGATCACCGGGGAGGCGATCGCCAGGTACACCAGCGTGGAGCGCGCCAGCGCCCGCGCCAGCGGCTCCGCCCTGGCCAGCGCCAGGTTCTTGGGGAGCAGCTCGCCCAGCACCATCTGCACGACGGTCGCCAGCGCGAACCCGGCGGCCACCGCGATCCCGCCGACCGCCGCGGCCGGCACCCCGGCCGCCGCCAGCCCCGGCGCGAACAGGTCGGCCAGCGCCGGCTTGGCGATGAACCCGACGATCAGCGCGGTCACCGTGATGCCCAGCTGGGCGCCCGACAGCATGAACGACACCCGCCCCATCACCCGCACGGCGCGGGCGGCGTTCCGGTCGCCCTCCCGGGCCCGCCGCTCCAGCTCGGACCGGTCGGCGGTGACGAACGCGAACTCCTGCGCGACGAACCAGCCCGTCGCAGCGGTCAGCAGTACGACGGCGAGCAGACCCAGCGCGACGTCCACGCTGCAGACCATTCCCCGCGCAAGATCTTTCTCACCCGGGATTGCCGGGCGCCGCGCGGTGGAATGAAACCCCGCACCGCCGGCGATCCCGTGAAGGGGGCAACGATGCCCAGACCGTTCGCGTCGTCCGCAGACCTGGCCGACAAGGAGCAGACCCTCGAGGTGCTCGACGACGGGGTGTACGCCCTCACCGCCGAGGGCGACCCCAACGTGGGCGCCGTCGAGGGCGAGGACTTCCTGGTCTGCTTCGAGGCCCTCGCCACCCCCGCCGCCGCCCGCGACTGGCTGGTGAAGCTGCGGCGGCACACCGACAAGCCGATCCGCTACCTCGTGCTGTCGCACTACCATGCGGTCCGCACGCTGGGCGCGAGCGCGTTCGGCGCCCCCGTGATCATCGCCCACGACCGCACCCGCGCCCTGATCGCCGAGCGCGGCCGGCAGGACTGGGAGTCGGAGTACGGCCGGATGCCCCGCCTGTTCAAGGAGCCCGAGGGCATCCCCGGGCTCACCTGGCCGACGGTGACGTTCTCCAGCACCCTCACCATCGACCTGGGCGGCGACCGCGGCGACCTCGACCTGGCCTACTGCGGGCGCGGCCACACCGAGGGCGACATCGTGGCGTGGCTGCCGCGGCGGCACATCCTGTTCGCCGGCGACCTGGTGGAGACCCAGGCCGCTCTCTACACCGGCGACGCCTTCCACCGCGAGTGGGCCGCCGGCACCCTCGACCACGTGGAGTCGTTCGGCGCCCGTACTCTGATCGGCGGCCGCGGCGCGGTCGCGCACGGCCGCGAGGCGGTGCGCGCCGCGATCGCGCAGACCCGCGACTTCCTCGAGGTGATGATCGCCGAGGTGGGCGAGGTCCGCGACCGCGGCGGCACGCTCAAGGACGCCTTCGCCGCCGTGCACGGCGCCCTCGCCCCCGCCTACGGCGGCTGGCCGATCTTCGAGCACTGCCTCCCGTTCGACGTCTCCCGCCTCTGGGACGAACTGGAGGGCATCGAACGCCCCCGCGTCTGGACCCCCGAACGCGACCGCGAGACCTGGGCCGAACTCCAGGACTGACGAGATGAGCGACCGGGTTCTCGTGATCGGGGCGGGGCCTGTCGGGTTGACGGCCGCCCTGCTGCTGGCTCGGTGGGGGGTGCGGGTGCTGGTGCTGGAGCGGCATCCGGGGCGTGCGGCGGCGGGGTCGCGGTCGATCTGCCAGCAGGGCGACGTGCTGGACATCTGGTGCCACGCGGGCGCGGAGGCTGTGGCCGAGGAGGGGCTGGCCTGGACGACGGCGCGGACCTACTTCCGCGACCGGGAGCTGTTCTCGTGGCGGTTCGCGGAACCGGGAACGCTGCCGCCGTGCGTGAACATCTCCCAGTCCCGCACCGAGGAGATCCTGGACGCCTGTGTCGCCGAGCACGCCGATCTGATCGAGGTGCGGTGGGGCTGCGAGGTGACCGGGCTGGAGCAGGACGCCGGCGGGGTGACCGTGCACTGCGGGGACGGGGAAGCGGTGCGGGCGCCTTACGTGGTGGCGTGCTCGGGCGGGCGGTCCCCGGGCGTGCGCGAACTGCTCGGCGTCGGGTTCCCGGGGGAGGGCTTCGACGACCGGTTCCTGATCGTCGACCTGGAGGCGGATCTGCCCGGCTGGGAGCACGAGCGGCGCTTCTACTTCGACCCGCCGTGGAATCCGGGCCGCCAGGTGCTCATCCATCCGTGCCCGGGGTCCCGGTACCGGATCGACTGGCAGGTGCCGCCCGGGTTCTCGCTGGACGAGGAGGAGGCGGGCGGCGGCCTCGACCGGCGGGTCCGGCAGATCATCGGGGACCGGCCGTACCGGATGCTCTGGCGCTCGGTGTACCGCTTCCAGTCCCGGGTGGCCGACCGGATGCGGGTGGGCCGGGTGCTGCTGGCGGGCGACTGCGCGCACGTGTTCGCGCCGTTCGGCGCGCGGGGCCTCAACTCGGGGGTGCCGGACGCGGAGAACGCCGCCTGGAAGATCGCGTTCGTGCTGCGCGGCTGGGCGCCGCCGGAGCTGCTGGAGACCTACCACCTGGAGCGGCACGCGGCGGCGCTGGAGAACCTCGACGTCACGGCCGCCACGATGCGCTTCCTCGTGCCGCAGGGGGAGGAGGCGCGGGCGCGCCGGATCGCGGCGCTGGAGCGGGCGGCGGCCGATCCGGCGGCGATCGGGGGCGTGGACTCGGGCCGGTTCGCCGAGCCGTTCTGGTACGGCGGCTCGCCGCTCACCACGCCCGAGCCGACCCGGCCGCCGCCGGCGGGACGGCCGCCGAAGGGCGCCGTGCAGCCGCCCGCGCCCGGGGTGATCGTCCCGGACCTGCCGCTCGGGGACCCCGGCGGCGCCACCAGGCTGCGCCGGCTGCTCAGGGACGGGTTCGCGCTGCTGCTCGCCCCCGGCCTCGGTGACGGCGAGGACCTCGTGGCCGAGGCCCGCGCCGTCTCGGGGGCTCCGGTGCACGTCGTGGCCGATCCCGGCGGCGCCGTGGCGCGCGGCCTGGGCGTCAGGGCCGGGGAGGCGTGGCTGGTGCGTCCCGATGCGCACCTGGGCGCGATCCTGCCCCGTCCCCGCCCAGGTGACCTCGCCGCGGCGCTGCGCAGGGCCCTCGGCGCGGCCGGCGCCGCCGAGTTGTGAAGATCTCGTGGAGGATCTGGAGCGCCCCTTTTCCGCGTGATAGGCACGGGGTGATGGTCAGGTTCGTTCCCGAGCGGTGGGAGTGCCATGACGGATGACGGACGCCCCCGGCCCGTCCTCGACCCCGAGATCCCCGCCGAGGACCGCGCGCTCCTGGACGCCGCCCCCGAACGGCTGGTCGCCGCCCGCCTGCCCGCCCCGCCGCGCCCCCGGACCGGCCGGGGCACGATCGCCGCGCGCGCCCTGTGGGTCCCGGCGGCCGCCCTCTTCTACGGGGTGCTGCCGGGCGGGTGGATCCGCATGTTCTTCCTGGCCGCGATGGACGGGGACGACCTGGTCGACGTGGTCTTCGGGTGGGGCCGCGCCGCCCTGCTGGCGATGCTGGTCGTGCCGCTCGTCCACGCCCTGCTGATCCTGTCCGGGCAGGGCGAGGCGGCGGTGCTGCTGGCCGCGGTGAGCTTCACCGGCTGGACGGCCGGGATCCTGCGGCACCTGCGCGAGCCGGCCGCCGCCCGGGCCGCCCGCCGGTACCACGGCCGCTACCTGCTGCCCGGCGACCTCGACCGGCCCGCGGCCCGGCTGCTGGTACGCGCGCAGCGGGCCTGCGACGCGGTGCTCGGCTCGGCGGCGCACCGCGCCGGGCTGCTGGACGACGTCGACAACACCGTCGTGCTGCCCCGGCAGGAATGGGCGATCGCGGTCGCGCTGGCCGAGCACACCCGGCTGCGCCGCGAGCGCCGCGCGCAGCGTCCCGAGCGGCTCTCGCCGCGGGTGCGGGCGCTGCTGGAGCCGCAGGACCGCGCCCTGGAGCTGTCGGTCGCCTCGGTCGTCGAGCGCGTCGAGGCCCTGGAGACCTACGCGGCGCAGGCGCGCGGCCTCGACGACGCGTACCACGAGTGGCAGGTCGTGCGGCGGCTGCCCGAGCAGAACGAGCGCTACCGCGAGCTGCTGGCCGCGACCGTCCGCGACGACCTGGCGCGCGAGGAGATCGAGCGGCTCGCCGGCGGCGCCGCGGCGGCCCGCGACCTGCTCCGCGAGTCGGTCGGCGACGCCGTGCGCGCCGGGCACGATCTTGTCAGCGCGATGACAAACCCTCGCGCGAAGTGATGCCGCGCGCACATTGCGCTGCCGCCGCCGCGGGTCGATAGTCGGTCGTTCAGATTCGGCCGGGCGACGGCGCGCGGCGACGGAGGAGGCGACCGGCTCATGGCGGGAACCGACGGCGGCGAGGGCTTCGACTACGACGTGGTCGTGGTCGGGTCCGGCTTCGGCGGCAGCGTCGCCGCGCTGCGGCTGGCCGAGAAGGGCTACCGGGTGGCGGTGCTGGAGGCCGGCCGCCGCTTCGACGAGGGCTCCCTGCCCAAGACCAACTGGCGGCTGCGCAAGTACGTGTGGATGCCCCGGCTGGGCATGCGCGGCATCCAGCGGTTCCACCTCGTCCGCGGCAAGGCCAAGGTGCTGGTCCTGGCGGGCGCGGGCGTCGGCGGGGGCTCGCTGGTGTACGCCAACACGCTGTACGTGCCGCCGCGCCCCTTCTTCACCGACCGCCAGTGGGGCCACATCACCGACTGGCAGGACGAGCTCGCGCCGTTCTACGAGCAGGCGCAGCGGATGCTCGGCGTCACGCCCAACCCGCTGATCACCCCCGCCGACGAGGCGATGCGCCGCGTCGCCGAGCGCATGGGCGTCGGCGACACCTGGCACGTGACGCCGGTCGGGGTGTTCTTCGGCGAGCCGGGCACCGAGCCGGGCGCGGAGGCCGACGACCCGTACTTCGGCGGCGCCGGGCCCAGCCGCAACGCCTGCGTCGCGTGCGGCTCCTGCATGGTCGGCTGCCGCGCCAACGCCAAGAACACCCTCACCAAGAACTACCTCTACCTGGCCGAGCGCAAGGGCGTCACCGTGCTGCCCGACACCACGGTCCGGGCCGTCGCCCCCAGGGACGGCGGCGGCTACCAGATCGAGGTCGTGCGGACCGGGGCCCTCCCGCTCCGCCGCCGCACGATCACCGCCGAGCAGGTCGTGTTCGCCGCCGGCACGTACGGCACCCAGTCCCTGCTGCACGAGATGCGCGGCAAGGGACGGCTGCCCCGCCTGTCGCCGCGCCTGGGCGAGCTGACCCGCACCAACTCCGAGGCCCTGCTCGGCGTCGAGCGGATGACCGTGTGGCACCGCGAGAAGGACGTCGACCACAGCACCGGGCTGGCCATCACCTCCTCCTTCCACCCGGACGAGAACACCCACATCGAGCCGACCCGGTACGGGCTCAACGGCAACGCGATGGGCGCCATCCGCACGCTGCTCGTCGACGGCGGCGGGCGCCTGCCGCGCTGGGCGAAGTTCGCCGGGCAGAGCGTCCGGCACCCCACGATCATCCTGCGCGGCCTGTCGCTGCGGGACTGGGCGAAGCGGACCATCATCGCGCTGGTCATGCAGACCCACGACAACTCCATCACCGTCCGGGCCAGGCGCGGCCTGCTGGGCCGCCGGCTGCTGTCGGCGCGGCAGGGGACGGGCGAGCCCAACCCCACCTGGATCCCGATCGGCCACGACGCCACCCGGATGCTCGCCGAGGAGCTGGACGCGACCCCGGGCGGCACCTGGTTCGACCTGTTCAACATCCCGACCACCGCGCACTTCATCGGCGGCTGCGTCATCGGGGACTCGCCCGAGACCGGCGTCATCGACCCCTACCACCGCGTGTTCGGGCACCCCGGGCTGCACGTGGTGGACGGCTCGGCGATCACGGCCAACCTCGGCGTCAACCCGTCCCTGACGATCACGGCGCAGGCCGAGCGGGCGATGGCGTTCTGGCCGAACCGGGGCGAGCCGGACCCGCGGCCGGAGCCGGGCGCCGCCTACCGGCGGCTGGAGTGGGTCGCGCCGCGCGACCCGGCGGTGCCCGCGCACGCGCCCGCCGCGCTGCGCCTCCCGCTCGTGGACGGCACCGCGCCCGGGTCAGGAGCCGCCGGCAGGGCGCAGTAGGGCCTCCTGCGCGAGCGAGGCGACCAGCACCCCGTCCTCGGTGTGCAGCGTGCCGCGGGCCAGGGCGCGCGCGCCGAAGTTGCTCGCCGGGTCGGCCGAGAACAGCAGCCACTCGTCGACCCGGGCGGGCCGGTGGAACCAGAGCGCGTGGTCCAGGCTGACCGCCGCCGCCAGCTCGCGCGGCGAGCCCGGCGCCCGCGAACTGCTGACCACGGCCATGTCCGACAGGTAGGTGATCAGGCAGGCGTGCAGCGTCAGGTCGTCGCCGAGCGGCTCCCGGCACCGGATCCAGAACGGGTGCGGGATCGGGAACCCGTTCGGGCGGGGCGGCTTCACCACCCGGAACTCGAACCCGGGCGGATGCCGGATGAACGCCGGGAACTCCGGCGGCTCCAGGCGGCCGGGCGGCGGCGCGTCCGGCCGCGGTCCGGCCTGCCAGTCGAAGCCCGGCTCCGGGTCGTGGAACGAGGCGATCATCTCGAAGATGGGCTTGCCGCCCTGGGCGGCCGTGACGTGGCGGGTGGAGAACGCCCGGCCGTCCCGGGTGCGCGCGACGTCCAGCCGCAGCGGCTCGCCGGGCGTGCCCGGCCTGATGAAGTAGGCGTGCAGGGAGTGGGGGAGCCGGCCGGCGCCGACGGTCAGGCAGGCGGCGCGCAGGCTCTGCGCCGCGACCTGGCCGCCGAACAGCCGCTCCCGCCCGATCCCTCCGGTCGCGGTGATCTGGAAGGCGTCGCCGTCCAGCGCCTCGAGGTCGAACAGCCGCACGATCTCCGGTGGGGAGCCCGCGCCCTTCTCCCCGCCCGTCTCCGGGTCCGTACGGTGGCTCATCCGGGTGCCTCCGCCTCACATCGCCACAGATCCTGTCCAACCGTACAGTCGGTTGTCCGGGCGCCTCCACGCCGCCCCGGCGGACGGGCCGGTCAGGCGCGGATGACCTCGGGGCCTTCGGCGGCCAGCTCGGCGGCGACCTCGGTGTCCAGCCCGGTGTCGGTGATCAGCACGTCGATCTCCGACAGCGCCGCGAACCGCACCAGGTTGTCGTTGCCGATCTTGGTGCGGTCGGTGAGCAGCACCCGCCGCCGGGACGAGGCGATCATCGCCCGCTTGACCGCCGCCTCCGCCTGGTCGGAGGTGGTCAGCCCGTGCGCCGCCGAGCAGCCGTTGGTGGCCATGAACGCCACGTCCACCCACAGGTCGGCCAGCGGGCGCAGCACCCAGTCGTCCACCGTGGCCAGGGTGCGCGCCCGCACCCGGCCGCCCAGCATGATCACCGTCAGGTTGGCGCGGGCGGCCAGCGCGGTGGCGTGCGGCGGCGAGTTCACGATCACGGTCAGCTCGCGGTCGGCGGGCAGCAGCTGCACCAGCCGGGCGGTGGTGGTCCCCGCGTCGATGATCACCGAGCCCTCGTCGGGCAGCTCGGCCAGCGCCGCCTTGGCGATCCGCTCCTTCTCCTCGGTGAGCACGGCGTCCCGCGCGGCCAGCGCCGGCTCGAACCCCAGCCGCTCCACCGGGATCGCGCCGCCGTGCACCCGGCGCAGCGTCCCCGCCCGCTCCAGGACGGTCAGATCGCGCCGGATCGTCTCCGTGGTCACCGCGAACAGCTCCGACAGCGCGACCACGTCGACGCGGCCGTCGGCGCGGGCCCGGGCGAGGATCGCCTGCTGCCGTTCCTCGGCGTACATGGTCGTCGGCTCACCTGCCCTGGACGTGGTGACGGGGACACCATTGTCGTACAGCCGTCATGCGGCGGCGGCAGCCCGGGGACTCACCCGGCCCCGGCCCCGCCGGGCTCCTCGGCGTCCAGATCGCGGGCGACCAGCTCGGCCAGCTCGTCCAGCGCCCGCTCGGCGTGCTCGCCCTCGGCGCTCAGCGTCACCTCGGCGCCGTGCCCGGCGCCCAGCGCCAGCACCGCCAGGATGCTGGCCGCGGGCACCGGGGCCTTGCCGCCCGCGCTGATCAGGACCGGCACGGGCTGCCGCGCGGCCTCCTGGACGAAGATCCTGGCGGGCCGGGCGTGCAGCCCCTGCGCCGACCCCACGACGACGATGCGTTCGGGCACGTTCTCCCTGCCTTCCGGGGATGCGCTCCCCGCTCGTGCCGACCCCGGGACGCGCCCTAGGGCTCGACGGTGACCTTGATCGCCTCGCCGCGCGCGACGAGGTCCAGGGCGTCGTGCACGCGCGCCAGCGGGACGCGGTGCGTGACGAGATCGTGCACGGGCACCTCGCCCGAGCCGATCAGCCCCAGCGCGCGGGCGTTGTGCGCCGGGCTGGAGCCGTTGGCGCCCACGATGGTCAGCTCCCGGTAGTGCACCTGGTTGGAGTCGCAGGAGATGACCGGGTCGTCCTTGGGCAGCCCGCCGAAGAAGCTGATCCGGCCGCCCGGCGCGGCCATCCACTGCGCCTGGGTCTGCGGCGCGTGCGCGGCCGCCGCCGTGATGATCACGTCCGCGCCGCGGCCCCCGGTGAGGTCCCGGACCGCCTCGACCGGGTCGGTGCCGTCCGCCAGGATCGCCGCGTCCGGCTTGACCAGCTCGGCGGCCCGGTGCAGCCGGTCGGGGTTCAGCTCGACCAGGAACACCCGGCCCGCGCCGCGCGCCCGCGCCACCCGCACGTGCAGGCAGCCGATCGGGCCGGAGCCGAACACCACCACGTCGTCGCCCTCGCCGACCCGCGCCAGCTCCTGCCCGTTCAGCACGCAGGCCAGCGGCTCGGCCACCGACGCCTCGGCGAACGAGACGCCCTCGGGGATCCGGTTGACCCCGTCCACGGCCAGGACCTTGGCGGGGACGATCATGAACTCGGCGAAGCCGCCGTCGTAGTGGTAGCCCATCGACTCCTGCCGGGAGCAGACGGTCCGCCGCCCGCGCGAGCACTCCGCGCAGGTCCCGCAGGGGATCGCGGCGATCACCTGGAGCCGGTCGCCGGGCGCCCAGCCCTCGGTCCCGGTCCCGGCGGCCACCACCTCGCCGGCGATCTCGTGCCCCATCACCCGGGGCGGGACGATGTGGTGGTGGCCGAACCTGGAGATCTTGACGTCCGTGCCGCAGGTGGAGCAGTTGCGGACGCGGATCTTCAGTTCTCCGGGGCCGGGCTCGGGCTCGGGGGCGTCCTCCAGGCGGATGTCCCCGGGGGCGTGGAAGCGGGCGACCTTCACTGTGCCGGCTCCTGTTCCTCGTCGTGGTCGTGGTCTGGGTCGGTTTCCTGGTCGGCGGGACGGAGCAGCCGGACGATCTCCTCGGCCGCGGTGGCCCCGCGCAGCGCGCGGGCGCGCCCGGGGTCCATCAGGATCTGGGCGAGCTCGGCGAGGATGCCGATGTGGCCGTCGCCGCGCGCGGCGATCGCGATGGCCAGCGTGACGGTGTGGCCGTTCCAGTCCGCGCCCTCGGGGAAGCGCACGACCGCGAGCGCGTCCCGGCGCACGGCGTCCTTGCCCGCGGCCGTGCCGTGCGGGATGGCCACGCCCTCGGCGAGGTAGGTGGAGATCGACCGCTCGCGGTCGAGCATGCTGGCGACGTACGCCTCCTCCACCGCGCCGATCTCCACCAGCAGCCGGCCGCACTGCCGTACCGCGTCGTCGCGGTCCTCGGCGCGGGCGTCCAGGCGGATCGCGGCCGGATCGAGCAGCCCGGCCGCGCCCGCGCCGCCAGACCCCGCGCCGCTGGACCCCGCGGCGCTAGACACTGAGCGCACCGCCGTCCTTGATGGCCTTGACGACCCGGTCGACGGCGGGGTCGCCGATGAAGATCTCGAACGGGACGACCACCGCGCCGCCGGGCGCGCCGCGCCGGGCCCGCTCGGCGAGCCCGGAGTGGCAGACGACCACGTCGGCGTCCGACGGGATGGAGTCGACGGGGGTGTGCTCGACCGCGACCGGCTGCTTCTTCAGCGCCTTGCGCAGCTGCCCGGCCAGCATCACGCTGCTGCCCATGCCGGCGTCGCAGGCGATGACGAGCTTGCGGATGTCCTTGCCTTCGATGGTGGTTCCCATGCTGGTCCTCCGCTGGGGGTCGGGTGGTCGGGGCCGCCGCGGCTAGCGCGCGGCCGGTTGCTGGGCGGTGCCCGTGTCCGTTCCGGTGTCTTCGTTCGTGCCCGTTTCCGTGGCCGCGGCCGCCTCGTCCCCGGAGTCCTTCCCTTCGGGGGCCGCCTCGTCCCCGGAGTCCTGCTCGCCGGAGGGCCGGTCCTCGGCGAGCTTGCCGAAGCCCAGCAGCGCCGCGCCCACCGCGAACGAGACGGCGGCCGAGGCCAGCAGCCCGCCGTAGACGCCGACCCAGTTGCCCACGCCCCGCGGCGTCTGGGCGAGGTAGGCGAAGATGCTGCCGGGGGAGGGCGTGGCGACCAGTCCGGTTCCGGCGGCCAGGAAGATGGCGATGCCGGTGGCGCCCCCGGCGATGGCGGCCAGGATCATCCGCGGCTTCATCAGGATGTACGGGAAGTAGATCTCGTGGATCCCGCCGAAGAAGTGGATGATCGCGGCGGCGGGGGTGCTGGGGCGCAGCCGGCGCGGCCCGAAGAACATGTAGGCCAGCAGCACGCCGAGCCCGGGGCCGGGGTTGGACTCCAGCATGAACAGCACCGACTTGCCGGTCTCGGCCGCCTGCTGGACGCCCAGCGGCCCGAGCACGCCGTGGTTGACCGCGTTGTTGAGGAACAGCACCTTGGCCGGCTCGATCAGCACCGAGGTCAGCGGCAGCACGTCGTGGTCGACCAGCCAGCCGACCGCGTCCCCGGCGGCCTCGGTGAAGGTGCGCACGACCGGGCCGATCGCCACGTTCCCCGCGATCGCCATCGCGGCGGCCAGGATGCCCGCGGAGAAGTTGTCCACCAGCATCTCGAAGCCGGTCCGCACGCGGTCCTCGATCAGCCCGTCGAACAGCTTCATCAGGTACGCGGCCAGCGGGCCGATGATCATGGCGCCCAGGAACATCGGCACGTCGGCGCCCACCACCAGTCCCATGGTGGCCACGGCGCCGACCACCGCGCCGCGCTGGCCGTGCACCATCCGGCCGCCGGTGTAGCCGATGAGCAGCGGCAGCAGGATCTTGATCATCGGGTCGACCAGCTCGCCCAGATCCTTGTTGGGCAGCCAGCCGGTGGGGATGAACAGCGCGGTGATCAGACCCCAGGCGATGAACGCGCCGATGTTGGGCATCACCATGCCCGCCAGATGGCCGCCCAGGCGCTGGACGCGGGCCCTGACTCCGTCGCCGGTCGGTTGCGGGGTGTACGCAGTGGCCATGACGGCCTCCTGATGGTCCGGGGGGGTGGGGGTGGAGGGAAAGGTGTCGCGGGTCAGCTCACGAGGGGCTGGTCGAGGTCGGGCCGGGAGTGGATGCGGACGATGTCGTGGCGGATGTCGGAGCGCCGCGGCATCCGGCTGGCGGGCAGCCGCACCGCGGCGGCGCCCCAGGCCAGCGCCTCGGCGAGCGCGCGCGGGCCGCGCGCCCCGGCGGCCAGGAACCCGGCGAGCAGGGCGTCGCCCGCGCCGACCGTGCTGCGCGGGTGGGCGACGGGGGCGTCGCCGGCGATGACGCCGTCGTCGTCGACCAGGACCGCGCCGTCGGAGCCCAGGCTCACCAGCACCCCGCGGGCGCCCCGGGCGCGCAGCTCGCGGGCGGCCTCGACGACGTCGGCGAGCCGGCCGACGGGGCGCCCGACCGCCTCGGCCAGCTCCTCCCGGTTGGGCTTGACCAGGTCGGGACGGGCGGGGAGGGCGGCGAGCAGCGCGGGCCCGCTGGAGTCGATCGCGACCCGGATGCCGGCCGCGGAGACCCGGCGGCACAGCTCGGCGTAGATGCCGTCGGGCACGCCCGGCGGCAGGCTGCCGCAGCCCGCCACCCAGCTCGCCGCGGCGGACTCGGCGGCGACGGCCCCGGCCACCTCGGCCAGCTCGTCGCCGGACAGCGGGGCGCCGGGCTCGTTCAGCTTGGTGACCACCCCGCCCGGCTCGGCGATGGTCACGTTGGAGCGGGTGCGCCCGGCCACCGGCACCGCGCGCACGGCCAGCCCCTCGGCCGCCAGCAGCCGCCGCAGCTGCTCGCCCTCGGAGCCGCCGACCGTGACCACGGCGGTGGAGGCGACCTCCCCGCCCGCGAGCAGGGCGCGGGAGACGTTGACGCCCTTGCCGCCCGGGTCCAGCCGCGCCGAGCGCGCCCGGATCATCTCGCCCCGGGTCAGGACGTCCACCTCGATCGTCCGGTCCAGGCTCGGGTTGAGGGTCACCGTGACGATCATCCGCGGGCCGTTCCCCGCTCCGCACCCGGCATGTTGTTTCCTCCAGGTTTTGAGTTGGTTCTCCTTTGTTTACGCCCGTGAGTGTCCGAGGTCAAGACCTGAAGGCCGGAATGGGTGGGCTGGATCACAGAAATGGCAAGCGAAGCGGGCATGCGAGAAGCCCCGCGCGTGCGGCACGCGCGAGGCGGAGGGGGCGGCGGTAACGTCAGCGAGCCTTGGCGGCCTTCTTCCCCGAGCCGCCCTTCTTGCCGTCCTTCCCGGTCTTCCCGGCCTTGGCGTTCTTGACGGTCTTGGTCTCCTTGCGGGCCTTCCCGCCGTCCGCGGCGGCCTGCTTGGCCTTCTTCGCCTTCTTGTCCTTCTTCGGCGGCTTGGCGGCCTGGACCTCGGCGGACGCGGCGGCCTCCTCCTGGGCGGGCGCCGCGGTCGTGGCCCGCGCCGGAGCCGGGGCGGGTGCCGCGGCGGCGGCCGTCCCGCCGGACGCGCCGTCGGCGCCCTGGGCCACCCGGTTACGGAACGTCTGCCCGAACCGGAACCTCGGCACCTCGCCCGCCGCCACCTCGACCGTCTGCCCGGTGCGCGGATTGCGGGCCGTCCGGGCGGGGCGGGCGGCGCGGTCGAAGGTGCCGAAGCCGGTCACCAGCACGCGCTCACCGGCCGTGACGCTGTCGACGATGGCGTCGAACACCGCCTCCACGTGGCGGCGCGCCACGGCGCGCTCGCTGCCCGCCCGCTCCGCCACGGCCTCGATGAGTTCGGTCTTGTTCATCCGCTGTTCCCTTCGCCGCAACCCGATTGTGCTGGTCAGGCTAGACCAGCGGGGTGGCGCCGACCACCCGGACGGCCCGGAGGGCGCGGGATCAGTCCTCGTGCGGCTCGACCAGGTGCTGCCAGCTGTGCAGCAGCAGGAGCAGCTCCAGATGGCGTCCGGGGTCGTTCAGCTCGCCGGAGAACAGCTCCTCCAGGCTCGACAGCCGGTAGCGGACGGTCTGGGTGTGCACGTTGAGGCGCTGGGCGGCCGCGGCGGCGTTGCGCCCGTTCTCCAGGTAGGTGAGCAGCGTCGACACCAGGCGCCGCCGCTGGTTGGGGGTGAGCTCCAGCAGCGGACCGAGCCGCTGCGGGATCGCCGCCTCGATCAGGTCCAGCCCGACCGAGGCGACCAGCGTCGGGAGATGGTCCACGCAGCGCACCAGGCCGTCGCCGGGGATCTTCCCCGCCTCGGCCAGCTCCAGCGCCCGCCGCGCCCAGTGCAGCGACACGCTCCCCCGGGACAGGTCGACGGTCGGGCCGACCGCGGCGGGCGTGCCGCCCAGCGCGGCGAGCAGGTCGCGGTGCCCCGGGCTGTCGGGGTCGGGGACGACCAGCGACGGCACCTGGCTGTGCCAGTCGGCCAGCACCGGCGGCGGCAGCAGCGGCGGGGCCTGGTCGCCGAGGCTGCGCACCGCCACCACCGCGATCGTGGACGGGGTGCCCCAGCCGGTGGATCGTGCCAGCTGGGTGATCGCCACCCGGTCGGCCAGCCCGTCCCCGGTGAGCATGGCGTGCAGCCGGGCGCGCAGGTGCTCGCGCTGGCTGCCGGGCCGGTCGTGGACGCTCGCGTAGCCGCGGGTGGCCGCCTCGGAGATCGCGTCCAGGAACACGAACAGCGCCTCGATCAGCCGGCCCAGCGTCTCGTGCGGCCAGTCCAGCCGGGCCGCGTCGGTGGTGAAGCGGCGGGCGGCGACCTGGCCGCACAGCCGCATCGCCGTCTGCAGGCTCTCCAGGCTGCGGCCCTTGCGCGCCTCGTACGCGCCGATCTCGGCGTAGATCTGGCGCAGCGGCTCCCAGGAGGCGTCCGGGCTGGAGACCACCACCAGGAAGTCGGAGACGGCCTGCCGGATGGCGCCCCACATCTTCTGCCCGTAGTTGCTGCCCAGCGGCCGGGAGTACTCGGGGATGCGCTGCCGGATCCAGTCGATCATCTCGTGCGCGACGTCGTCGACGTACGGGCGGATCGGGTCGATCACCTCCGGCGGGAGGGTGCCCCATGGGATCTCGGGGACCCCGGGGGCGTTCCTGACCCCCGCCGCTCCCGTTCGCTCGCTCAAGGTCGCCTCCTGGCCCGGCGGTGATTGCTCATTTACTGATAAGTAACCTCTTGGTGATATCCAACACGCCGTCCAACAGTCAAGGTGCCCAGCTCAGCGGCGGCGGGCCGGGCGCGCCCCGCCGTCGCCGAGCGTGCCGCCGCGGTGGCCGAGCGTGCGCGACAGCGCCAGCGCCGCCGTGTGGACGGCGGGGGAGACCTGGTCCAGGCGCATCCGGTTGCTCCAGCCCGACACCGACAGCGCCCCGAGCACCTCGCCGCCGGGGCCCAGGACCGGGCCGGCGGCGCAGACCACGCCCTGGGCGGACTCCTCGTGGTCGTAGGCCACCCCGGCCCGGCGGATCCCCTTCAGCTCCCGGGCGAGCAGGCCGGGCGCGACGGTGCTGCGCTCGCTGAGCCGGGGCAGCCGGCCGTCCAGCACGGCCCGCGCCACCTCCGGCGGCGAGAAGGCCAGGATCGCCTTGCCGACGCCGGTCGCGTGCGCGGGCAGCCGCCCGCCGACCCGGGACGGCATCGGCGGCCCGCCGGGCGACCGGAGGATGTCCACATACACGACCTCGCTGCCCTCCAGCACCGCCAGGTGCACGGTCTGCCGCGTCGCCTCCCGCAGGTCGGACATGTAGGGCAGGGCGGCGTCGCGGAGCGCGCGCTGCCGCGGGACGCGCTGCCCGATCTCGAACAGCCGCAGGCCGAGCCGCACCTCCGCGCCGTGCCGTTCGAGCAGCCCCTCCTCCACCAGCGTCAGCGCGATGCGGTGGACGGTGGACCGCGGCAGGCCGGTGCGGCGGGCCAGCTCGGCGGCGCCGACCGCGTTCTCCTCGGCGCGGAAGGCGTTGAGCACGGTCACGACGCGGTGCAGGTAGGTGTCGTCGGTCGCGGGGGCCATGCGCTCACCCTAGGCGGGATTCCGCGGGCCGCGTCCCGTCACGTGGGACGAGACCGTTGGCTCCGGCGGCTCCCGGGGATCAGGATTCACCTGCGGAAACGACGAAAGGACGACCATGGACCCCGAATCCGTGGGGAAGGCGGCCACGGGACTGCTGGAGGCGTACGCCACCCGCGTCCCGGTGGCGCCCCTCACCGAGACGTTCCCGGACGTGTCGCTCGAGTCGGCGTACGCGGTCCAGCGCGCCCAGGTCGAGCGGTGGGTCGCGGACGGCGCGGTCATCAAGGGCCACAAGGTCGGGCTGACCTCGGCGGTGATGCAGCGGCAGCTCGGCGTGGACCAGCCGGACTACGGGCACCTGCTGGACACCATGTTCCACACCGACGGCGCGCCCATCGACGCCGGCCGGTTCGTGCAGCCGCGGATCGAGCCCGAGATCGCGTTCGTGCTCGGCCGGCCGCTGGCCGGGCCCGGGGTGACGGCGGCGGACGCGGCCGCCGCGGTGGACTTCGTGCTGCCCGCGCTGGAGATCATCGACTCCCGGATCGCGGACTGGCGGATCACGCTCCCCGACACCGTGGCCGACAACGCCTCCAGCGGCGGCGTCGTCCTCGGCACCACGCCGGTCCGGCCGGACGGGCTGGACCTGTCGCTGACCGGCTGCCTGCTGCACCGCGGCGGCGAGCTGGTGCAGACCGGCGCGGGCGGCGCGGTGCTCGGGTCCCCGCTCAACGCGCTGATCTGGCTGGCCAACGTGCTCGGCCCGATGGGCGTCACGCTGGAGGCCGGGCACGTGGTGCTGCCCGGCTCGCTCACCGCCGCCGTCCCGGTCGCCGCCGGGGACACCGTGACCGCGGCGTTCGCCGGGATCGGCACCGTCACCGCACGCTTCCGAGGGGAGGGCTCGTGAGCACGCTCACCGCCGCCATCGTCGGGCCGGGCAACATCGGCACCGACCTGCTGGTCAAGCTGCTGCGCAGCGAGTCGATCGAGGTGCACTCCATGGTGGGGGTGGACCCGGAGTCGGAGGGGCTGGCGCGGGCCCGCGACCTGGGGGTCGAGGCGTCCGCGGGCGGCGTGGACTGGCTGCTGGGCCAGGCCGTCCTGCCCGACCTGGTCTTCGAGGCCACCTCCGCCAAGGCGCACCTGGCCAACGCGCCGCGCTACGCCGAGGCCGGGATCCAGGCCATCGACCTCACCCCCGCCGCGGCCGGGCCGTTCGTGTGCCCGCCGGTCAACCTGGACACCCTCGCCGACGCGCCCAACCTCAACATGATCACCTGCGGCGGGCAGGCCACCATCCCGATCGTGCACGCGGTCGCGTCGGTGGCGCCCGTCCCCTACGCCGAGATCGTGGCGTCGATCGCCTCCCGCTCGGCGGGGCCGGGCACCCGCGCCAACATCGACGAGTTCACCCAGACCACGGCGCGGGCGATCGAGTCGGTCGGCGGCGCCGACCGGGGCAAGGCGATCATCATCCTCAACCCGGTGGACCCGCCGATGATCATGCGGGACACGGTGTTCTGCGCCATCCCGGCCGACGCCGACACCGCCGCCATCGCCGCGTCCGTGGACGCCATGGTGGAGCGGGTGGCGGCCTACGTCCCCGGGTACGCGCTGCGCGCCGAGCCGCAGTTCGACGAGCCCCGCGACATCTGGAACGGGCACGCCCGGGTCGCGGTATTCCTGGAGGTCCGCGGCAACGGCGACTACCTGCCGCCCTGGGCCGGCAACCTCGACATCATGACCGCCGCCGCGGCCCGCGTCGGCGAGCGGCTCGCGGAAGGGAAGGTGGCGTCATGAACGCCGCTGTCGACGAGAAGATCAGGCTGACCGACTCCACGCTGCGCGACGGCAGCCACGCCATGGCGCACCGGTTCACCGAGGGCGAGGTCCGCGGGGTCGTGCACGCCCTCGACCGGGCCGGGGTGGAGGTCATCGAGGTCGCGCACGGCGACGGCCTGGGCGGCTCCTCGTTCAACTACGGGTTCTCGCTCGAGGACGAGGTCAAGCTGATCGCCGCCGCCGTGGACGAGGCCGAGCGCGCCCGGATCGCGGTGCTGCTGCTCCCGGGCCTGGGCACCGTCGAGGACCTGCGGCAGGCGCACGGCGTGGGCGCGTCCGTCGCCCGGATCGCCACGCACTGCACCGAGGCCGACGTGTCGGCGCAGCACTTCGCCGCCGCCCGCGACCTGGGCATGGAGACCGTGGGCTTCCTGATGCTGTCGCACCGGATCGGCCCGGCCGAGCTGGCCGCGCAGGCGCGGATCATGGTGGACGCGGGCGCGGAGTGCGTGTACGTGGTCGACTCGGCCGGGGCGCTGGTGCTCGGCGACGCCCAGGAGCGGGTCGCCGCGCTGGTCGAGGAGGTCGGGCGGGAGGCGCAGGTCGGCTTCCACGGCCACCAGAACCTCTCGCTGGGGGTGGCCAACTCCGTGCTGGCCGTGCAGAACGGCGCCCGGCAGATCGACGGGGCGCTGTGCGCGCTGGGCGCGGGCGCGGGCAACGCGCCGACCGAGGTGGTGGCCGCCACCTTCGACCGGCTGGGCATCGCCACCGGCGTGGACGTGCAGGGCGTCCTGGCCGCCGCGCAGGACGTGGTGCGGCCGTTCCTGCCGCGGCTGCCGTTCGCCGACCGGTCCGCGATCACGCAGGGGTACGCCGGGGTCTACTCCAGCTTCCTGCTGCACGCGGAGCGGGCCGCCGAGCGCTACGGCGTGCCCGCGCACGCGATCCTGCAGCGGGTCGGCGAGGCCGGGTACGTCGGCGGCCAGGAGGACATGATCATCGACGTGGCGCTGCAGCTGGCCGCCGAACGCGACCGCGCCGGCGCCGCCGGCTAGCCCTTCCCCTGACCGCGCCGTGCCGTCCGTCGACGGCTCGGCGCGGCGGGCGCGGTCAGGCGGGCTCGGGGTTCGGGCGGGTCTTCGAGATGATGCGGGCCGCGCCGACGCTGATGGCGCGCCTGGAGGAGCTGGGCGGGCAGATGGTCGACCGGCTCGCCGAGGTCCTGGCCGAGGAGGCCGGGGCGGCGCCGGACGACCCGCTCCCCCGCCTGGTCGCCGGCCAGATCGGCTGGTGCCACGCCCAGGTCTTCGGCGAGATCGGCCGGCGCACGGCGGCGGGCGAGGACCCCGGCACGATCGCCGCCGCGCTGCTGGACCTCCTCGACGCCGTCGAGAGCCGACCGCGTCCTGAACTACCGTTCCTAAGGACTGTGCATAAGTTGCTCAGCCGCGCGCCCCGAACGGTCTTGGACGCACTGGTCCCCGGCGTACTCGACCCCGGGGCGGCGACACGCATCCCGTGCGTGGTCCGTTCCCGGGAGGCCGGTTCCCTGCGCGACCTGGCCATGTTGGCTCGACCAGAGGCGACGGGGAGGCCCCAGACCATCACTCCGGTGGAAAGGGGGCCCCGCACGCCGACATCAAACCCAGCGTCCCAGATCGCGCTACTTAAAGTACGGGGACGAACACAAAACGTCAAGTCGGATCACTTGATCACCCGCCTTTTCACTCAATCGACCTCACAGGCGAACAGTTCGCACCCCTCGGTCAGGCCCAGGCTGCGCTCCCGGCCGCGCACCTCCTCGCGCAGCCGGGCCAGCACCGCGCGGGCCGGGGACAGCGGTCGGGCGGCCGCGGACGATCTCCGCCAGCCGTGCTGCCGCCCACCGGAGGCGAGGCGACCGTCGCCGGCCATGACCTGCTCCGCGACCCGGCCGGGGTGCGCGCCCGGATCGGGTACGTGGCGCAGTCCGGCGGCCTCGACCCGGCGTGCGGCGTGCGCGAGGAACTGGTCACCCAGGGGCGCCTGCACCGGCTGCCCAAGGACGCCGCGCGCCGCCGCGCCGGCGAACTGGCCGGGGACCTCGGCCTGGGCGACCTCATGGACCTTCCCACCGCCGCGCTGTCGGGCGGCCAGCGCCGCCGCCTGGAGATCGCGCTCGGCCTGGTCAACCGGCCCGAGGTGCTGTTCCTCGACGAGCCGACCACCGGCCTGGACCCCGGCAGCCGCTCCGACCTGTGGGACCTGGTGCGCCGGATCCGCGCCGAGCACGGCACCACGATCTTCCTGACCACCCACTACCTGGACGAGGCCGACGCCCTCGCCGACCGGGTGGTGATCGTGGACGCGGGCGCGATCGCCGCCGAGGGCACGCCCGCCGAGCTCAAGGCCCGGCACGGCGGCCCCGGTGCCGGCCTCCAGGACGCCTTCCTCGCCGTCACCGGACGGAGCGCGCCCCCCGAACAGGCGCCCGTCGCCATCTGACCCCGCCCGCCCCACCGACCCCGGAAGTTCCGATGCCCGCTCTCCTCGCCGACACCGGCGTCATCTTCGGCCGCGCCATGCGCGCCACGCTGCGCTCCAAGACCAACCTGTTCTTCGGCATGCTGCAGCCGCTGCTGTTCCTCGCGCTCTTCGGCCCCCTGCTGACCGAGGTCGCCCTCGGAGTGGACGGGTCGTCCTGGCAGGCGCTCGTGCCCGGCCTGCTCGTCCAGCTCGCCCTGCTCGGCGGCTCGTTCGTCGGGCTGGGCATCATGATGGACCGCACCCTCGGCGTCATCGACCGCATGCGCGTCACCCCCGTCAGCCCGGTCGCGCTGCTGCTCGGCCGCGTGCTGCGGGACGTGGTGCAGCTGGTCGCGCAGTCGGTCCTGCTCGTGCTGCTCGGGCTGGCCTTCGGGCTGCGCGCGCCGCTGCCGGGCGTCCTGCTCGGGCTGGCGTTCGTCGCCGTGCTGGCGGCGGCGCTGTCGGCGCTGTCGTACGGGCTGGCGATGAACGTGGGCTCCACGCCCGAGTTCGCCGCGATCGCCAACACGGCGATGCTGCCGCTGATGCTGCTGTCGGGCGTCCTGCTGCCGATGAGCCTGGGCCCGGCGTGGCTGGACGCGGTCTCGCACGCCGTGCCGTTCCGCTACACGGTCGACGCCGTGCGGGAGGCGTTCCTCGGCCACTACGCCAGCGGAACCGTCGCCGTGGGAGCCGCCGTCACCCTGGCGCCGGCGGCCCTCTGCCTGGTCGCGGGCGCCCGCCTGTTCGCCCGCACCGCCAGGACCTGATCCGGGCGAACCTGACGTATTCGTGTCAGGTACGCGCCGAAACCCTGGCCTCCGGCGGCGGGCGGGCCGTAGCGTCCCGCCTGTCGCCGAGTGAACCAGGGGGAGTCTTGGCCGTCGTCGTCGAACTCGTGACCTATCCCGTCAAGGGGTGCGCCGGTATCGGGCTCACCGCGGCCCGGGTGGGCGAGGCCGGTCTCGAACACGACCGCGCCTTCATGGTCGTGGACGGCGGCGGAACGTTCCGCAGCCAGCGGCGCGATCCCCGGCTCGCGCTGATCCGTCCCGAGATCGGCGCCGACGGGGACCGTCTCACCCTGCGCGCGCCGGGCACCGGCCCCGTCGCGATCGACGTGGACGTGCGCTCGGCCCGCGGCGACGTCGAGCTGTTCGGGACCCCGTACCAGGGCATCGACCAGGGGCCGGAGGCCGCGGCCTGGCTGTCGGACTTCCTCGGAGCGCCCAGCAGGCTGGTGCGGGTCCCGCCCGAGCACGACCGCGTCACCGGCGGCCTGACACCGGGACGCGCCGGATACGCCGACAGCGGCGCCGTCCACCTCGTCTCGCGGGCGAGCCTGGACGAGCTCAACCGGCGGCTCGCCGACGCCGGGCACCCCGCGCTGCCGATGAGCCGGTTCCGGCCCAACATCGTGATCGACGGACCGGAGGAACCGCACGCCGAGGACGCGCTGCGCGGCCTCGCCATCGGCGGTGCCGGGCTCGCCTTCGCCAAGCTCGCCATCCGCTGCGCCGTCACCACCGTCGACCAGGACGGCGGGAGGAAGGCCGGTCCGGAACCGCTGCGGACGCTCGCCGCCTACCGCAGGGTCCCCGAGGGCGGTGTCGCGTTCGGGACCAAGCTCTCCGTGGTGCGGCCCGGCACGGTCGCGGTCGGCGACACGGTGGGCGACGAGGCGGGCGGCGGGGGCGGCGGGGGCGGCGCCGCCGTCCCCGCCGGCGGGCGGCTCAGTCCCGGAAGCCCTGGATGAAGGCGAAGCGGTCGGTGTAGGTGATCTCGTGCTCGGGGTGGTGGAGGCGGATCGTGTCGACGCCGGCGTCGATCTCCTCGGCGGAGAACGACGACAGCACCGACATCCACTGGTTGCGCACCAGCGCGATCCACTGCTCGCGGTCGATCGTCACCGCGTACTCCTCGTGGCGGTGCTCGGTGCGCAGGCCCGCGGCGCGCATGGCCGCGGCGATCGAGTCCGGCTCGGGCTGGTGGGCGGCGAAACGTTCCAAAGCCTCGGGGAACAGCGGGTAGTCCAGGCGCCGGGGCAGCGTCACGATGAGGACGCTCCCGCCCGGCGCGAGCCGGTCGGCCAGGCCGCGCAGCGTGGCCGGGATGTCCTTGACGTGGTGGATCGCCTCCTTGAACACGAAGGCGTCGACGTTCTCGTACGGGAGCGTCACCTCTCCGGAGGCGATCTGCTCGGCGGTGGCGCGGACGGGGGAGAGGCGGGGGTCGTCGGGGAGCAGGTCCAGCATGTGCTGGGACGGGTCGATGCAGAGGATGGGCGTCCGGGCGGAGGCCGTCTCCAGGAGCCTGCTGAGGAACAGGCCGGTGCCGGAGCCGATGTCGGCGATCCGGTCGCCGGGCGCGGGCTTCAGCCAGGACATGATGCGGTCGGCCATCCACGCGATGTATTCGGGACGGTCGGCCCAGTTGCGTTCGTAGGTCTCCGCGATGCGCTGGTAGTGCTCGTCGGTGACGTCGATGGTGAGGGATCCTTTCACGCCGCCCCCGGCCGCGGCGCCGCGCCGCACCCGCGGCCGGAGGACTTCAGGAATTAGGAAGCTTCCGTAAATAGGGGGATTGTCGGGAAGCTCCCTTCCCAGCGGGCGGCGCCGGACAAACCTTCGCCCGGTCAGAGGCGGTCACCCGGCCGTGTTCCGCGCCTCCAGGACGCGGATGTACTCGACGAGCCGCACACCGATGTCGAACGCCAGGTCCGGGTCGTCCAGATCGGGGTCCGGCCAGGTCTCCGACACCCGCCGCCACGACCCGCGCCCCAGGAACGCCCCGGCGACGGCCTCCTCGCCCAGCTCCGGCCGCCAGCGCCCCTCCCGGGCCCGCAGCCGCTCCAGCGCCGCGTCGTTGTCGGCCTCCTTCGGGTGCTCCGCGTGGAACCCGATCTCCACCGCGAACGCGCGGGCGCCGGACCCGGACCCGGCGATCTCCGCGTCGATGATCTGCGCCTCGTAGTGCTCGCGGGCCGCGGTGTCGGGCGACCCGTACCAGACCTTCACGCCGTTGCGGCGCACCTGCACCCGCGGCTCGCCCGGATCGCGCGGCGCCGCGCCCCGCACCACCTCGCCGACCTGCTCGAACAAGCCCGTGTCCAGCACCCGCGTCCTCCTGAAACGATCTTTTGAGGGGCAACCTCCCCAGTGTGCCGCCGCATTCCGCCGCGCGGGCCTCAGCCGGGAAACGCGGGGGAGCCTCAGCCGGGAAAGGCGGGGGAGGCGGCGCCCCGGCCCGCGTCCCGGACGACGAACAGCGCGCCCGCGTCCGGCGTGCCGGGCGGGACGCCCTGCGAGGCGGTGGTGATGTAGAGATCGCGCAGGTCCGGGCCGCCGAACGCGCACGCCGTCGTCAGCGGGACCGGGACCTCGACGGTGCCGTCCAGCGCGCCGTCCGGGGTGAAGCGCAGCACCCGGCCGCCGCCCCACACCGCCACCCACAGGTTGCCGTCGGCGTCCACCGTCAGGCCGTCCGGCTCACCGGGCTCCGGCACCTCCGCGAACGGGCGGCGGCCGGTCGGCAGGAACGTGCCCGGCTCCACGTCGAAGACGTCGATCCGCCCGGTCGGAGTGTCGATGTAGTACATCAGGAGGCCGTCCGGGCTCCAGCCCAGGCCGTTGCTGATGGTGACATCGTCCAGGATCACGGCCGTCCCGCCGCCGGGCTGCACGCGGCGCAGCCTCCCGCCCCCCGGCCGCGTGTCGTAGCGCATCGTCCCCGCCCACAGCGCGCCGTCCGGCCCCACGGCCGCGTCGTTGCCCCGCACGCCCTCCTCCGGGTACTCGGCGAGCCAGCGGAACGAGCCGTCCGGGTCGTACAGGCCGACCCCGTCGCGCAGGTTGACCGCCAGCCCGCCGCCGGCCCGCGGCTTGGC
Organism: Actinomadura rugatobispora; assembly: GCF_042656285.1. Lineage (GTDB taxonomy): Bacteria > Actinomycetota > Actinomycetes > Streptosporangiales > Streptosporangiaceae > Spirillospora > Spirillospora rugatobispora. Next base: position 109,815 of record NZ_JBHSON010000012.1, read on the forward strand.
CGCGCCCACGTGCTGCGGCGTCGCCCGCAGGACCGTGTCGGCGCCGGTGACCGGATCGTAGGCGTGCACCTCGCAGGCCAGGATGTCCACCCACAGCAGCCGCCCGCCGGCCGGGTCCCAGGTCGGGCCCTCGCCCAGCGCCGCGCCGGCGGCCACGGCCACCTCGATCTCGTTCGTCGAAGTCATCGTCATGCTCCAGGACTGCTCCGGGAAGGAAGGGATGGCCGGGCGGTCGCGCCGCCCGGCCGTCCCATTGTGATCAGTGTCCGCCCGGATCAGCGCGCGGAGAACGCGTACACGGTGGTCGTGTCGTACACCTGGCCCGGCCGCAGCGTCGTGGACGGGAACCCCGGCTGGTTGGGCGAGTCGGGGAAGTGCTGGGTCTCCAGGCAGAACCCGTCGCCCTGCCGGTACACCTTCCCGCTCGTGCCGGCGAAGGTGCCGGTCAGGAAGTTGCCCGAGTAGAACTGCACGCCCGGCTCGGTGGTGTGGACGTCCATGACCCGGCCGGAACGCGGCTCGGTGACCCGCGCCGCGCGCGACAGCCCCGGCCCCTGGCGGTCCAGGACGAAGTTGTGGTCGTACCCCTGGCCGACCAGGATCTGCGGGTGGCCGTCGCGGATCCGCTCGCCGATGGCGTGCGGCGCCGTGAAGTCGAACGGCGTGCCCCGCACGGGCGCCCGCTCACCGGTGGGGATGAGCGTGGCGTCCACCGGCGTGTAGCGGCTCGCGTCGACCTGGAGCCGGTGGTCGTAGACGTCGCCCGACCCCTCCCCGGCGAGGTTGAAGTAGGTGTGGTTGGTCAGGTTCACCACCGTCGGCCTGTCGGTCGTGGCCCGGTAGCCGATACGCAACTCGTTCTTCGGCGTGAGGGTGTAGGTGACGGTGGTCTTCAGCGTTCCGGGGTAGCCCTCCTCCCCGTCGGGGCTGGTCCGCGTCATGCGCAGGGCGACGTTCCCGCCCTCCTGTACCGGCTCGGCCTTCCAGACCCTCTTGTCGAAGCCCCGGTCCCCGCCGTGCAGGCTGTTGGGCCCGTTGTTGGCGGCCAGCCGGTAGGTCGTGCCGTCGAGGGTGAACCGGGCGCCGCCGATCCGGTTCCCGTACCGCCCGATGATCGCGCCGAAGTAGGGGTTGGCCTCGGTGTAGGCATCGCCGAGGTAGCCCGCCAGCGAGCCGAAGCCCAGCGCGACGTTGCCCGGCCGCCCCTTGCGGTCGGGCACCTCCAGGCTCTGCACGATGCCGCCGTAGGTGAGCACCCGGACCCGCATGCCGCGTCCGTTGCTCAGGGTGTAGCGCTCGATCTTCGTGCCGTCGGCCAGGGACCCGAACGGCTCCCTGCCGATCTCGGGACGGCCGAAGCCCGCCGGGCCGGGCGCCGGACCGGCGGCGGCCGGGACGGAGGCCGCCACCAGGGCGGCGGCCAGTACCGCCGTGCCGGCCAGGGGCGTTGTCCAGTGGGGGATGAACCTCATGACTCTCCTCTCGGGGGCGGAGCGGGGAGGAACGAGCTCGGCGGGGAGGATCGGTCTCAGCGCAGGACGGGGGCGCCGGCGCGGCGTTTGGTCCACACGTCGAACGCGACGGCGGCCAGCAGCACGATGCCCTTGACCAGCATCACCCGCTCGCTGGGCGCGCCGATCAGCGACATGCCGTTGTTGATCACGCCCATGATCAGGCCGCCGGTGATCGCGCCGACCACCTTGCCGACCCCGCCCTGGACGGCGGCGCCGCCGATGAACGCGGCCGCGATCGCGTCCAGCTCGAAGGTGTTGCCGGCGGTGGGCCCGGCCTGGTTGAGCCGGCCGGCGAAGATGATCCCGGCCAGCGCGGACAGCACGCCCATGTTGACGAAGATCCAGAAGACCACCGACCTGACCTTCACGCCGGACAGCGTGGCCGCCTGCAGGTTGCCGCCCACCGCGTAGATGCGGCGGCCGAACACCGCCCGGTTGGTCAGCAGCGTGTAGCCCAGCACCAGCGCCGCCAGCAGCACCAGCACCCAGGGCAGGTTGCGGAACCGGGCCAGCTGCACCGTCACCGCCATGATCAGCGCCCCGGCCGCGGCGATCTTCAGCACGAAGACCGGGAACGGGTCGACCGTCTGGCCGTACCCCAGCCGCGCCGTGCGGGTCCGCCACTGCGCGGCCGCCAGCCCGGCGACCGCCGCGACCCCGGCCAGCAGGCTGAACAGGTCCGCCCCGCCCAGCGCGCCGAGCCCGACGTTGCCCAGGTAGCCGGCCGTGAAGCCGTTCGACAGCGTGCGGACCTCCGACGGGAACGGGCCGATGCCCTGGTTGCCCAGCACGGTCAGCGTCAGCGCCCGGAACAGCAGCATCCCGGCCAGCGTCACGATGAACGACGGGATCCCGAAGTAGGCGATCCAGTAGCCCTGCCAGGCGCCGATCAGCCCGCCCGCCGCCAGCGTCACCAGCAGCGCCACCGGCCAGGCCAGGTCGTGGTTCACCATCAGCACCGCGGCGATCGCCCCGGTCACGGCCACCACCGACCCGACCGACAGGTCGATGTGCCCGGAGATGATCACCAGGATCATCCCGATCGCCAGGATCAGGATGTAGGAGTTCTGCACGATGATGTTGGAGATGTTCTGCGGCTGCAGGAGGTCGCCGCCGGTCAGCGCGGTGAACAGCACCACGATCAGGGCGAAGGCGACGTAGATGCCGCTCTGCCTGATGTTGATCGACAGCCGGTACGGCGATCCGCCGCCGTCCCCCGCCGGGCCGGCCTTCCCCGGTCCGCCCGGTCCGGTCCCGGAGGCATCGGTGCCGGCGCCGGCGCCGGCGTTCGCGGGCGCGCTGCTCATGGGACCTGCTCCTTGTCCTTCGGCGTGCCGCCGCCGGGCTCGTCCCGGCCGTCGCGGTCCATGGTCATGTGGGTCATGAGGCGCTCCTGGGTGGCCTCGGCGCGCGGCACCTCGGCGGTGATCCGGCCCGCCGCCATCGTGTAGATCCGGTCGCACATCCCCAGCAGCTCCGGCAGCTCGGAGGAGATCAGCAGGATCGCCTTCCCCTGCTCGGCCAGCCGGTTGACGATCGAGTAGATCTCGTACTTGGCGCCCACGTCGATGCCGCGGGTCGGCTCGTCCAGGATCAGCACGTCCGGATCGGTGAAGATCCACTTGGACAGCACGACCTTCTGCTGGTTGCCGCCGCTGAGCTTGCCGGTCTCGCTCAGCACGCTGGGCGCCTTGATGTTCAGGCCGGTGCGGAAGCCCTCGGCGACCCGGTACTCCTCGTGCCCGTTCACCCAGCCGCGCCGGGCCAGCCGGCCCAGCCCGGCCGCCGACACGTTCCGCTTCACGTCCTCGACGAGGTTGAGGCCGTAGCGCTTGCGGTCCTCGGTCGCGTACGCGATGCCGTGCCCGATGGCCTCCCGCACGGTGCGCGCCTCGATCGGCCGGCCGTCCTTGAACAGCCGGCCGGAGATGCCCGTCCCGTACGAGCGGCCGAACACGCTCATCGCCAGCTCGGTGCGGCCCGCGCCCATCAGCCCGGCCAGCCCCACGATCTCGCCGCGGCGCAGCGTCAGCCCCGCGTCCGCGACCACCACCCGGCCGTGCTGGGTGGGGCTGTGCACCGTCCAGTCCTCGATCCGCAGCACCTCGTCCCCGATGTCCGGCTCGTGCGGCGGGTAGCGGTGCTCCAGGTCGCGGCCGACCATCCCGGCGATGATCCGGTCCTCGGTGACCTCGGCGCGGGACGGGTCCAGCGTCTCGATCATGCGCCCGTCCCGCAGGATGGACACCGAGTCGGCGATGGCCAGCACCTCGTTCAGCTTGTGCGAGATGATCAGCGAGGTGATGCCCTCGGCGCGCAGCCCGCGCACCAGGTCGAGCAGGTGCGCGGAGTCCTCGTCGTTGAGCGCGGCGGTCGGCTCGTCCAGGATGAGCAACCGCACCTCCTTGGACAGCGCCTTGGCGATCTCGACCAGCTGCTGCTTGCCGACGCCCAGGTCGGCGATCGGGGTCACCGGGTTCTCCGGCAGCCCGACCCGCTCCAGCAGCCGCGCCGCCTCGTGGTTGGTGCGGTTCCAGTCGATCAGGCCGAGCCCCGGCAGGAGGCCCCGCGGGCCGCGGCGCGGGCCGCCGCGCCGGGACCGTCCGGAGGACAGCTCGTTGCCGAGGAAGATGTTCTCGGCGATCGACAGCTGCGGGCACAGCGCCAGTTCCTGGTGGATGATGACGATCCCGCGCCGCTCGCTGTCGTGGATGCCGGAGAACCGGCACGGCTCGCCCTCGAAGCGGATCTCGCCCTCGTACGCGCCGTGCGGGTACACCCCCGACAGCACCTTCATCAGCGTGGACTTGCCCGCGCCGTTCTCGCCGCAGATGGCGTGGATCTCGCCGCGGCGCACCGACAGGCCGACGTCCTGGAGCGCGTTGACGCCGGGGAAGGTCTTGGTGATCCCCCGCATCCGCAGGATCTCGCCGCCGGCCTCGGCGCCGGTCGTGTCGTTGGTCATGGCGGCCTCAGCCCAGCTGCGCCTGCGTGTAGTAGCCGCTGTCCAGCAGCGCCGTCTTCACGTTCGACTTCTCGACGATCACCGGCTGGAGCAGCTGCGACGGGACGACCTTGACGCCGTTGTTGTAGTCGGTGGTGTTGTTGACGGCCGGCTTGCCGCCCTTGAGCGCGGTGTCGGCCATCTTCACCGTCTCCGCCGCCAGCTGCCGGGTGTCCTTGAAGATGGTGGAGTACTGCTCGCCGGCCAGGATCGACTTGACCGAGGCCACCTCGGCGTCCTGCCCGGTCACCACCGGGTACGGCTGGCCCGGGGTGCCGTAGCCGTTGCTCTTCAGCGCCGAGAGGATCCCGATGGAGAGCCCGTCGTAGGGCGACAGCACGCCCTGCACCTTCGTGCCGCTGTTGTAGGTCTTGGTGAGCAGGTCCTCCATCCGCTTCTGGGCGGTGGCCGGGTCCCAGCGCAGGATGGCGATCGTCTTGAAGTCGGTCTGGCCGCTCTTGACGACGAGGGCGCCCTTGTCAATGTAGGGCTTGAGCACCGACATCGCGCCGTTGTAGAAGAACGTGGCGTTGTTGTCGTCGGGCGAGCCGCCGAACAGCTCGATGTTGAACGGCCCCTTGGCGCTGCCCTCCGAGCCGTCCGCGTTCTTGATCTTCAGCCCGATGAGCAGGGAGGTGGCCTGCTGCACGCCGACCTTGTAGTTGTCGAAGGTGGCGTAGTAGTCGACGTTCGGGCTCTGCCGGATCAGCCGGTCGTAGGCGATCACCGGGATCTTCTTGTCCCCGGCCTGCTGGAGCTGGCTGGTCAGCGCGGTGCCGTCGATGGAGGCGACGACCAGCAGCCGCGCGCCCTTGGTGATCTGGTTCTCGATCTGGCTGGCCTGGGTGGGGATGTCGTCCTGGGCGTACTGCAGGTCGACCTTGTAGCCGAGCTTCTCCAGGCCCGCCTTGACGTTGTCGCCGTCGTGGATCCAGCGTTCGGACGACTTGGTCGGCATGGTGATGCCGATCAGCGCGCCCTTGGTGTCGCCGGACCTGGCCTCCTGGTCGATGGTCTTCTCGCTGGAGCCGCAGCCGGTCAGCGCGGCGGCGACGGCGAGGGCGGAGACCGCCGTGGTGAGGCGCCCGAATCTCATGTCGTTCTCCTTGTGGGGGGTGGGGACACGCGTCAGGAGTTGAGCGGGAGTGCGTCGTGCGCGGTGTCGGGGAACCGCCGGAGCGGGCCCGGGGCGCGGGAGCCGGGCGGGGACATGCCGCCGCCGGCGCCGAGCCGGGCCAGGGTGTCCAGGACGAGCCGGCCGCGCCGGACCCGCTCCCGGCCCGACTCGACGGCGGCGGGCAGCAGGTGGCGGCCGACCGGGTAGACGCCGGGCGCGTTGCGCAGCCCGAACTTCAGGTAGATCGGCGCGCCGCAGCGGACCAGCTCCGCCGCGTCGTAGATGCGCACGTGGCCGCCCAGGTCGTCGGGCGCCTCGACGTAGAAGTCCATCGGGGCGGCGCTGAGCACGCGGATCTCGGCGAGCTGGGCGACCGTCAGGTCGCTGGGCACGTTGACCGAGTCGGCGCCGAGCCCTTCCCAGACCTGGAACGAGGCCGGGTTGACCGGGCCGACCAGCGCCGACACCTTGAACGTGGTGCCGGCGGGCAGCCGTCCGGCCGCGCGCATCCGGTGCAGCGTCCACAGCACGCCCTCGTCGGCCACCAGCAGCGACCGCACGCCGAGGGCGGCGGCGCGCTCGGCGTCCTCCACGCACTGGGCGAGCTGGTCGCGGCCGCGGGCGCGCGGGCCCGACCCGGGGTAGGAGCGGCCGCCCGCGCCCGGCTCCCAGGTGCCGCGCGGGCCCAGGAACAGGCACAGCTCGATGTCGCGCTCGGCGCAGCCGGAGACCATCTCGCCGATCTCGGCGTCGGTCAGCATCCACACCCCGCTGCCCTGGCTGATCCGGTGCAGCGGGACCTCCAGCCGCGCGCTCTCCTCCAGCACCGCCGCGAGCACGGCGGGGCCCTCGCACGAGGGCAGCTCGGTGCGCCAGGTGCCGCCGTCGGGGAAGCTCCGGGCGGAGGAGGGCGCGGGCTCGGGCCGGGGCGGGAAGCCCAGGGCGAGCAGGGCGTGCTCGCCGGGCGGACGGGGGCCCGCCGCCGCGGCGGCGGCGCCGGGCGCGGGGTCGGGGAGCGGGTCCATCGTTCCTCCTGCGGGATCGGATACGGGTCGGCTCATCGCAGGCCGCTCACTCCTCGAGGCCGGGACGGAGCAGCACCTTGCCCGCGTCCGGCGCGGCGCTGAGCTTCAGCGCCCGCTCGAATCCGGACAGCGGCAGCTCGTGGGTGATCAGCGCGGCGGGCCGCAGCACCCCGCTGCCGAACGCGCGCACCGCGTACGCCCAGTCGGCCGGGCCCGCGCCGAACACGGTGTGCAGCGTGAGCGCGCGGGTGACCAGCAGCGCGGCGGGGACGGCGTCGGCCGGGTCGCCGGGGATCCCGGTGAGGACGACCCGGCCGCCGCGCCGTACCAGCGCCACCGCCGCGTGCGCGGTGCCGGTGACGCCGGCGGTCTCGACGACCACGTCGAACGAGCCCTCGGCCGCCTCCCCGGGGCGCAGCACCGTGCCGGCCCCGGCCGCCAGCGCCGCCTCGGCCCGCTCGGCACGGGGATCGACCGCCACCAGCCGGGACGGCGAGGCGGCCGACAGCAGCTGCAGCGCGAGCATGCCGAGGGTGCCGGCGCCGACCACCGCGGCGGTCTCGCCGGGCCGCAGCGCCGCGTGCCGCACCGCGGAGGCGATCACCGCGGCGGGTTCCAGCAGCGCCGCCGCGCGCAGGTCGGCGTCCGGCGGCAGCACGTGCAGCAGCCGGGCCGGCACCACCAGGTGGTCGGCGAACGCGCCGGGACGGGTGAACCCGGTCTCGTCGTAGCCGTTCACGCACAGGTTGGGCGCGCCGTCGCGGCAGTGCGCGCAGCCCTGGCAGCCGCGGAAGCCCTCGCCGACCACCTTGGCGCCGGCCAGCGCCGGATCGGCGCCGGGGCCGAGCGCCGCGACCGTGCCCGACCACTCGTGGCCGGGCGTGATCGGGTACGACACGAACTCCGGCGGGCGGGCGCCCTCGTACAGCTCGCGGTCGCTGCCGCACAGGCCGGCGGCGGTGACCCGGACGAGCGCCTCGCCGGGCCCGGGTTCGGGCGGGTCCGACCGGACCATCCGGAAGCGGCCCGGCGCCTCCACCAGCACCGAACGGCTCACCGGCGCTCCCCGGAGCCGCCCGGGCCGCCGGAGGCCGCGGCGCGCCTGGCGGTGCCGTCGCGCTTGTGCCAGTCCTCGGCGAACAGGTCGAAGTCGGCGTCGCGGCGCGGGAACTCGGCGATCGCGTCCAGGTCGAGCTCGACGCCGAGGCCGGGCGCGGTCGGCACGGCGAAGTGGCCGTCCACGACCTTCGGGGCGCCCTTCGCGATCGTGCCGATCTCGGCGTCGGCGAAGTCGTTGAAGTGCTCCAGGATCTTGAAGTTGGGCACGCACACGCCCAGCTGCAGGCTGGCGGCGGTGAGCACCGGGCCGCCCACGTTGTGCGGCGCGAGCTGCACGTAGTACGTCTCGGCGGTGGCGGCCAGCTTGCGCGTCTCGGCGATCCCGCCCAGATGGCCGACGTCGGGCTGGACCACGTCGGCGGCCTGCAGCTCCAGCAACTCCCGGAACTCGATCCGGTCGTGGATCCGCTCGCCGGTCGCGATCGGCAGCCCGGTGTGCGCCGACACCTTCGCCAGCGCCTTGAGGTTCTCCGGCGGGACCGGCTCCTCCAGCCACGCCGGGTCGTAGGGCTCCAGCAGCCGGGCGAGCCGGATCGCGGTGGCGGGGGAGAAGCGGCCGTGCATCTCCACCAGCAGCTCGCAGCCGGGGCCGATGGCGTCGCGAACGGCCTCGACCAGCGAGATGGAGCGGATCGTCTCGTCGTGGTCGAGCTCCATCCGGCCCGCGCCGAACGGGTCGAGCTTCAGCGCCCGGTAGCCGCGCTCGACGACCCGCCGGGCCGCGGCGTGGAACTCCTCGGGGGTGCGGTCGACGGTGTACCAGCCGTTGGCGTACGCCTTGACCCGGTCGCGCACCCTGCCGCCGAGCAGCCGCCACACCGGCTGGCCGAGGGCCTTGCCCACGATGTCCCAGCAGGCCATCTCGACGCAGGCGATGCCGGACATCACGATCTCGCCGGCGCGGCCGAAGTCGCCGTACTTCATCCGGTGGACCAGGTCCTCGATGTCGAACGGGTCGCTGCCGGTCACGTGCCGGCGCTCCGCCTCGGCCAGGTAGCCGAGCAGCGCCCCGGTGTGGCCCAGCATGCGGGCCTCGCCGACGCCGGTGAGGCCCTCGTCGGTGTGGACGGTCACGTACGTGAGGTTCCGCCAGGGAGTGCCCACGACATGGGTGCCGATCTTGGTGATGCGCACGGATCGCTTCCTTGCTTCGCGGTGGTACGTCCAGCCAGCACAGCTAGCACTTGCTTGCGTTAGCGCTAACAAAGTGCGGGTCGGGTCGGGTCGGGGACGGGAGGGTCGGCGGGTCGGGTCAGCGGGCGTTCATGACGGCGGTGCTCTCGCGGACGACCAGTTCGGGCTCGACGGTGCGGCGCGGCGCCCCCTCGGCGCCCGCGATGCGTTCCATGAGGAGCTGGAAGGCGTGCCGCCCCACCTCCCCGAACGGCTGCCGGACGCTGGTCAGCGGGGGTGCGAAGTACGGCGCCTCCGGCACGTCGTCGAAGCCGGCCACGCTCACCTCCTCGGGCACGCGCCGGCCGGCCTCGCGCAGCGCGCGCAGCAGGCCCAGCGCCATCGGGTCGTTGGCGGCGAACACCGCGGTCACCTCGGGGTCGGCCGCGAGCAGCCTGCCCTGCTCGTAGCCGGATCGGGCGCTCCAGTCGCCCGGGAGCGGCTCGGGCACCGGGCGGCCCTCGGCCTCCAGCGCCGCGCGCCAGCCGGCGACCCGCTCGCTGGCGTCGATCCAGTCGATCGGCCCGGCGACGTGGCGGACCGTCTCGTGGCCCAGGCTGAGCAGGTGGCGGGTGACGCGCTCGGCGCCCGCCCGGTGGTCGACCGCGGCCGCCGGGACCGGCAGGTCGTCGCCCGCGCCGACCACCACCGCGGGAAAGTCCGGCGGCAGCCCGCGCAGCCCGTCGGCCGCCGACCGGTGCGGCGCGATCACCACGATCCCGTCCACCGACTGCGAGCGCAGCCGCTCCACCGCGTCCTGGATGGAGCGCCGGGTCAGCGAGCTCACGCTGGCGATGCTGACCATGTGCTCGGCGCCGCGGGCGGCCCGCTCGATCCCGTACAGGGTCGAGGCGGGGCCGTACAGGGTGGTGTCGAAGGAGACCACGCCCAGCACCTGGGAGCGGCCGGTGACCAGCACCCGCGCGGCGGAGTTGGGGCGGTAGTCCAGCTCGCGCATCGCCGCGAGCACCCGGGCGCGGGTCTCGGGCCGCACCTTGTCGGGGGAGTTGAGCACCCGGGAGACCGTCATCGCCGAGACCCCGGCCAGCAGGGCGACGTCCTCCATGACCGCCGCCCGGGGCCGGGCGGCCTGGCCTCCGCTCGCTCCAGGCCCCGCGCCGGCGGGGGGCGAGGCGGGCGGGACGGTCATGTGATCTCCTCCGCACGGGTCGGGTGGCCCGATGTTTGCGCTAACGCGGACCCATGTCAATACCCCCGGCCAGAGTCGTGATAGCGCGAACATTCCACGCCAGGTGAGGCGGTAGACCATGCGACGCCGGGCGGGGCCGGGCGCGCGCGGACCCATCAGGCGGCCCGCGGCCGCCACCCGCCCGGCCGGCCGGTCCGGCTAGCTGATGGGCATCGCCTCGCGGGCGCGCTCGCGCGACTCCTTCATCTGCTCGCGCGTGCCCTTGGGCCCCCACTGCTCCTCGAGGCGCATCGCGCAGCCCAGCGCGAAGAACGTCGGCGCCCACGTTCCGACGAAGATGCCCCAGCGGTCCGCGCGGTCGATGTCCGCCGCCTCCGCGCTGCGGGAGATCGCCCACGACGCCACCGACGCGCCGATCGACGCGAACCCCATCCCGTACATGACGCTGGACGACAGCCCCATCTTGTTCAGCGTGTTCAGCATGTGCGCGGCCCCCTCTGGACTCGTGGTCTCGGTCTTGACTGCCTGCTGGGGCGTCCCTTCCCCGGGGCCGGGGCGCTATGGCCATGCCGGGACCAAGTTTGGTGGTGCAACCTCCCAGGACAGGGCGGGTCAGGCTGCGCGGGAGGCCGCCTCCGTGCCCGCGGCCGTGCCGGCCACGAAGGGACGCCGCCCGCCGGGCACGCCGGTGCGGCTCTCGCCGTCGCTCTCGTACGGGAACGCGAACGGCAGCCCGGCCGCGACCATGTGGCGCGGGCTGTCCATGACGTGGAAGTGCAGGTGCGGCTCGGAGCTGTTGCCGGAGTTGCCCACCTCGCCCAGGACGTCGCCCGCCCGGACCCGCTGGCCCTTCCGCACCCGCACGGAACCGCGCCGCAGGTGCGCGAGCACCGCGTACGCGCCGTCGCCCAGGTCGAGGACCACGTGGTTGCCGAGCACGAACCGGCCGCCGGAGAGGGTCAGCAGCGACAGCGTCTGCCGGAAGAACATCCCCTCGATCATCAGGTAGACGAGCGCCGGCCAGGAGTTGCGGCTCCAGTGGTCGCGCTGCCAGCCGCAGACCTGCACCACCACGCCGTCGGCGGGCGCGGCGACCGGGCGCCCGAACGCCGGGAACGTCTCGGGCCGCGACGCGATCGCCCCGGACCGCAGCGGCTTCCACTCCACGTCCGGGTCCGGCGCGTACACCAGGTCGATCGCGTACGTCTGCCCGAGCTCGTGGGTGCCGTGGCTGGGCACCTTGTCGGCCGGGCTGTTGACCGGCACCCACCGTCCGCTCACCGGGCTGCGCAGCGTGATCGGCGGCCGGCCGGAAGCGCCCGAGGGGACGAAGAACAGCACCAGGCCGAGCACGACCAGCACGATGCCCGCCAGGGAGACCTGGCCGACGCCGTGGACGAACTCGCTCAGCGCGAGGAGCACGCCGGCCAGGAGGAGCGGGGTCCTGAAGCGGGCCATTCTCTTGTGCATCACGGGTCTCCCATCGAGTGCGGGCCGGCGCGGGGCCGGGATCAGCGGCGGGTCGCGGCGAGGATGGTGAGGATCGGCACCACGCGCTCGCCGGGCACGGCGTACTGGCCGCGGGCGGTGGTGCGCAGCCAGCCGGCCGCGACCAGCTGGCGCAGGTGGTGGTAGAGCTGCCCGGTGGTGCCGAGCCGCTCGTGCGCGGCGAGCTCGGCGGTGGTGCGGGCGCCGCACATGATCTCCCTGAGCAGCAGCAGCCGCACCGGGTGGGCGAGCGCGGACAGCGCGTCGGCGGCCTGCGACCAGTCGTCGGCGAGCAGGTCCGCCGTGCGGTGGCCCTGCTGCCATTCGTAGTGCTCGCCTTCGGGCAGCGTCACGGAGCCGGTGAACAGGACGGCGTCGTCCGTGCGCTCTTTCAGGCCGTTCAGGGCCCAGAAGGTCTCCGCGTCGGCGACCGGGCGCGTCTCGGCGCCGCCGCCGTCGGCCGGGGGAGGGGAGCCCGCCTCCAGGGCGGCCACCCGCTCCTCCAGCCGTGCGAGCCGCTCCGCGAGCGCCTCGCGATCCCCATCGTCCGCCGTCATGTCTACATAATTACGTAGAAACGTAATTTCTTCAACGCGCGGGCGGAGCTCAGGAGGTGAGGATCACCTGCGGGGCGGTCTCGCGGATCGCGGTCTTCAGCCACTTGGCCTGGGTCAGCGTCTGCTTGTGCAGCGCGGTGACCCGGGCCAGGAACTCGGGGTCGCGGAGCGCCTGCGCGACCTGGCCGGCGACGATCCAGTGCAGGTCGACGCGTTCCACCGCCAGGAACAGCTCCCGCAGGTAGCCCAGCAGGCGCGCCCCCGTGGCCGGGATGTGGCCGTGCCCGTGCCCGTCGGCCGCCGCCTCGACCGCCACGCGGCAGACCCGGGCGGCGGCGCGCGGTCCGGGATCGCCGTTCGCCAGCTTGAGGTGGTACTGCTCGGCGATGGCGCGGACGGCGGCGGAATGGTCGTCGCACTGCCCGGCCAGGGTGCCGCACATGTGGTGGATGTCGGGCTCGTCGACGGTGCGCCGGGCCACCTCCCGGTATTCGGCGGCGAGGTCGTTCTCGGCCTCGTACAGCTCCTCCAGCAGCGCGCCCAGATTCCCGATGCCCGTCATCGCCGCTCCTCGTCCCCGCCGAGCGGGACGACCTCGACGGCGGTCACCTTGTAGACCGGCTGCTTGGAGACCGGGTCCCAGTCGGTCGGCGTCGCCTCGTTGGCCGCCCTGGTGCCCTCGGCGTCCCCCTCGCCCGAGGCGTCGTCGACATCGAAGTAGCCGTAGTGGAAGGGCGCGAAGACCACGCCCCTGCGCGTGCCGTCGAGCCTCACGGTCGCCTGGACGAGGCCGTGCCGGGAAACGACCTGCACCATGTCGCCGTCGGCGATGTCCCTGGCGGCGGCGTCGTCCGGGAACATCTCGATCCACATGTCGGGCGCCGCGGCCTGCAGTTCCGGCGCGCGCGCCGTCTTGGTGCGGGTGTGCCAGTGGTGGACGGTACGGCCCGTGGTCAGCCGCAGCGGATGCTCGTCGTCGAGAACGTCGTGCGGCGGCAGGTACTCGGCGGCCTTGATGATGGCCCGCCCGGCGGGATCGTGCGCCGCGTACTCGTCGGCCTCGTTGAGCGCGCCCGTCAGCAGGTCGTGCCCGTAGCTCTGGCACTCGGACGCGCCGGTCCGGAACCGGCCGTCACCGTAGAGGCGCTCCGTGCTCGCGTCCGCGTGCTCCGGGCGGGGCCACTGGACGCCTCCGTCGCGCCGCAGCAGTTCGTGGCTCAGCCCGCTGTAGTCGCAGAGCGCGCCACGGGTCAGGGCCCGGAAGTCGTCGAAGGCCTCTTCGGGAGTGCTCCAGCGCGGTAGCGGCTCGCCCTCGTCGTCCAGCAGCCCCATCGCCCGCGCGAAGGCGAGCAGGGCCTCGAAGTCGGCGCGCGCCTCGCCCGGCGGGTCCACCGCCTTCCCCGAGTAGTGCACCGTGCGGTCGGCGTTGGTGAACGTCCCCGCCTTCTCGCCCCACAGGGCGGCGGGCAGCACCACGTCGGCCAGGTCGGTCGTCTCCGTGCGGAACGCGTCCGACACCACCAGGAAGAGCCCCTCCTTCTCCAGCACGGAACGGACCCGTCCCAGCTCCGGCCAGGACACCGCCGGATTGGTCCCGGTGATCCACAGCCAGCGCAGCGACCCCTGCTCGATGTACCGCAGCATCTTCATGGCGTGGGTCGGCGGGGCCCAGTGCGGGATCCGCATCGGGTCCACGTGCCAGTGCCGCGCGAGGCGCTCCACGTGCTCGTCGTTCTGCCAGTTCAGGAACGCCGGGAACAGGCCGTTGGCCCCGGTCTCCCGGGTGTTCTGCGCCGTGGGCTGCCCGTTCATCTGGAACACCGTCCGGCCGGGGCGGCCGATCATCCCGCGCAGCAGGTGCAGGTTGTTGACCTGGACGGCCGCGGCGGTGGCCTGGTGCGACTGGTAGACGCCCTGCAGGACGGTCGACACCAGCCGTTCGGCGGCCCCGAGCAGCTCCGCCGCGGCGCGGATGCCGTCCGCGGGCACCCCGCACACGCCCGCGGCCCGCTCCGGCGGGTAGCCCTTGACCACGGCGGCCAGCTCGTCGAACCCGACGGTGTGCGCCTCCACCCACGCCCGGTCCACCCGGTCCGTGCGGATGATCTCGTGCAGGAGGGCGTTCAGCAGCATCACGTTCGTGCCCGGCCGGACGGGCAGGTGCACGTCGGCGAGCTCGGCCGCGGGGGTGCGGCGCGGGTCGGCCACCACCAGCCGGGGCCGGTCGGGGCCGTGCAGCCGGTCCAGCATCCGCGCCCACAGCACCGTCTGCGTCTCCGCCACGTTGTGCCCGGCCAGGAAGAGGGTGTCGGCGTGGTCGACGTCGGTGTACGACCCGGGGTTGCCGTCGCTGCCGAACGACTCGATCAGCGCCCATTCGGCCGTCGACGTGCAGAGCCGGGTGTTCCCGTCCAGGTGCGGCGTGCCGATCCCGGCCCGGGCGATCACGGCCTGGAGGTAGTAGTCCTCCAGGAACAGCTGCCCGCTGGTGTAGAAGCCCATGGCGAGCGGGCCGTGCTCCTCCAGGACGCGCTGGGCGCCGGCCACGACGAGGTCCATCGCCTCGTCCCAGCCGGTCTCGACGAGCGCGCCGTCACGGCGCACCAGGGGCCGGGTGAGGCGGTCGGGGGAGTTGCCGGCCTGCCACCCGTACAGGCCCTTGGGCCCGAGACGGCCGTGGTTCACCCGGTCGCCGGTGCGGCCCCGGACACCGACGATGCGGCCTTCCGCGACGCCGATGTCCAGGCCGCATCCGTTCGAGCACAGCACGCAGGCCGACGTCACCCACCGTTCCGGTTCCCGTGTCAGGTGGGCGTCGGCGCGCTCGGGCCAGTCAGTGCCGGGGGCGAAGGGAGTGCGCTCTCCCCAGATGTCCTTCGTACGACCCGCCGTCGACGGCGGTCGGGCAGGTGGTCGCATGCCGCTTCCCTACCCGTGCCGCCCAAGACAAACGGGCCGGTTCCAGGCGGCGGTTCAGCCCTCGTCGCGGTGCGGGTTCTCCAGTCCGGCGGCGTCAGGACATCGTCAATCCCCGCCATTGGCGGTCGGCGGCCGGGCGCCAGGCGTCGTGGCGGTCGTGGAACAGGGCGAACGCCTTCGCCCCGCTCCAGCCCTCGGGCAGCAGCTCGACCGGCAGGCCGGGGTCGAGGAAGGGGAAGCGGCGCCATTCCTGGACGAGCCGCGTGTGGGCGGCGAAGGTCGCGGCGTCGTCGCCGGGGCGCAGCGCGTCCGCGGCGGCGAGGAAGTGCTCGTAGGCGGTCTCGATCTCGTCCAGGTCCCAGGCCTGGCGGGCGACGCGGCGCGCCTCGGCCAGGTCGCCGAGGCCGCCGGTGAAGAGGGTGGAGGTCCGCGCGACGCCGATCTCCCGCAGCACGGCGCGGACGTCGTCCTCGCGCTCGGGGTGCGGGGTGACCCACACGCCGGGGGAGAGGTTGCCCAGGCCGTTCCAGGCCAGGCGGGTGCGCAGCAGGTGGCGCAGCTTGCGGTCGGTCTCCGGGACGCCGGCCAGGACCAGCAGCCAGCGGGCGTCCCAGCCTTCCATGGGCCTGCCGAAGCCGTAGATGCGCTCGGTGCCGTCGGTGAGCAGCCGGCGGCCGGACGGGGTGAGGTGCCAGCGGGTGCGGCGGCCGTGGCGCTCGCCCTCCAGCCAGCCCTCGGTGGCGCTGCGGGCCAGGGCCTGCCGGACGGCCTTCTCCTCCACGCCGAGCAGGCCGAGGGCCTCCAGGAGCGCGGCCGTCCACACCGGGCGGCCCGCCGGGAGCGCGAACTCGCCCAGCACGGTCAGCAGCAGCGAGCGGGCGCTGGCGGCGCCGAGCTCGCGGCGGCGCCGGAACTCCGGCTCCGCGGGCGCGTTCATTCCACAAAAGTGTCGATTGGCGTCTTCATTATGTAGAGTATAGGGTCGTGGTGCCGGCGAGGGGAGGCAGACCGATGGCCGTGTACGCGCTGCGCGGCGACTACGGCACGATCAGCGTCGGCGCCCGCACCTCGATCCAGGACGGCGCCGTCGCCCTCTACATCGGCAACGGCCGCCGCTACGCCGCCGAGCTCAAGCGCCTGGACTGACGCTCAGGGGGCGTCGGCGGTGTCCGGGGCCGCGATTCCGGCGCCGTCCAGGGCCGCGGCGCAGGCGCGGAAGGCGCGGGCCGCCTGCGGACGGCCGGTGGTGCCGGCCTCCCTCGCCAGCTCGCCGGCGTGCGCCGCGGCGGCGGCGCGGTCCAGCTCCCGCGGGCTGGCCTGCAGCAGCTCCAGCGCGTCCGGATCCCTCGCGGCGGCGGCGATCGTGAGCAGCGAGACGGCGTCCTCGTCCCGGCCGGGGGCCGCCGCGATCAGCACCGCCGCTTGGTAGACCGCCCGCGGCTCGCGCGCCTGGGCGCGGTGGGCCAGCTCCCGCCCGAAGGCGCCGTGGACGGCCAGCAGCTCGCACTGGACGGCGGTCAGCCGCACCGGCGCCGTCAGGTCGCCGAGCGGGCCGGTGGGAAGGCGGCGCCGGGGCAGCCCGAGGCGCTCGCTCTCCTCCTCGGCCTCGCGGAGCATGTCCTGCCAGCGGGGCAGCGCCTCGCGGCCCGGATCCTCGGCGAGGATGCCCTGCTCGTGGGCGATCCGGTAGCAGGACAGCACGAACGAGGCCACGAAGCCGTGGTCGGGCAGGCCCTTGCGATGGCCGTTGAGGGTCTCGCTCAGCGCCGTCTTGGACAGCGCGGGCAGGCTGGCCGACCCGCCGGGCACCGGATGGGTCTCGTTCAGGCGGCTCGACGTCCTGGCCACCAGCGCGTAGGCCGGGGAGCCGCACGCCTGGTGAAGCTCCAGCAGCCGGCGGAGAAAGGCGTCGCGCACCGGATGGCGCGGGTATCTCTTTCTGGCCATGGCGTCTCAGCATGCCACGCGGTCAGGGCCGGGTTTGCGTCATCCGTCACTCTCGGACGGCTTTCGTGTTCTTTCCCGGGAGGCGCTCTCAGAGCTCGCGGGCGAGCCGGTGCAGGACGGTGCGGCTGGTGTCGGGCCGGGCCGCGCGCACGGCGAGCAGGTCGAGGACCTGCCGGTAGCGGGTGACCTCGTCGATGCCGTCGAGGTAGCGGGCGGGGCCGGGCCGCTCGGCGAAGACGATGTCGTTCAGCTCGCCCGCGTGCATGTCGAGGAGCACGATCGGGTTTTCGGCCGCGGGCCGCGCGGCGCGGGCGGGCAGCACCTGAATGGTGATATGCGGCAGTTCTGACATATCGATCAAATGCTGCAATTGCCGGAAAAGTATGGGTCGTCCGCCCAGGGGGCGGCGCAGCGCCGACTCGTCGATGATCACCCACAGCCGCGGCGGCCGCTCCCGGCCGAGGATCCGCTGCCGCCGCACGAGCACCTCCAGCCGCCGCTCCAGCACCGCGTCCGGCTCGGCGCCGTGGCCCAGCAGGATCGCGCCCCGGGCGTACTCGGCCGTCTGCAGCAGCCCCGGCACCTCCCGCACCTCGAAGCCCCGGATGCAGCGGGCCGCCTGCTCCAGGCCCACCAGCGGCTCGAACCAGGACGGGATCACATCGTCGTAGGCCGCCCACCAGCCCGGATCGTTGGCCCGCCTGGCCAGCTGCAGCAGCGTCACGCGCTCGGCCTGGTCGGTGACGCCGTAGCGGTCGCACAGGTCGATGAGCGCGCGCAGCCGGCAGGCCGTGCCGCCGCGCTCCAGGGCGGCGATCTCGGCGGGGCCCAGGTCGGCGGCGGCCCCCGCCTGCCCGGCCGTCAGCCCGCTGCTCTCCCGGAGCCGCCGCAGCCGCGCGCCCAGCAGCAGGCGGTGCAGGGCGGGACCCGGGTCACCGGCCGCCGACATCCGGTCACCGGGACGCTCCTCCGCGAGAGTGCCCATGTCCTCCCTCTGCGCGACCGTTCAGGACCCGACACTAACGCCCGGCCGCACGGTCATCCACAGTGTCACCGCACTTGCTCCTGCGCGGCGCCGATCACCGGTCGAGCGCGGCATAGGATCCAGGCGACCGAGAGGAAGGTGCACGGGATGCGGTTGCTGGTGCTCGGAACGGCGGCCGGGGGCGGCGTGCCGCAGTGGAACTGCGCGTGCCCGGGGTGCGCCGCCGCCCGCGCCGAGCCGGGACGGCGCCGGCGGCACGCCTCGATCGCCGTCGAGGCCGGGGCGGGCCGCTGGTACGTGGTGAACGCGACCCCCGACATCGGTGAGCAGATCGAGGAGTGCGCCGAGCTGCACCCCGGCCCCGGCACGCGCGACACCCCGCTCGCCGGGGTGATCCTCACCGACGCCGAGCTCGACCACACCCTCGGCCTGCCCCGCCTGCGGGAGGCCGCCGGCCTGCGCGTCGTCGCGACCGGCACCGTCCGCGCGGCGCTGTCGGACGGCCTCCACCTGGACAAGGTGCTCGCCCCGTACGCCGGGCTCTCCTGGACGAGGCTGCCCGAGAAGGAACCCGAGCCGCTCGACGGCGGCCCCCTGGAGGTCCAGGGGATCAGGGTGTCGGGCAAGCGCCCCCGCTACGCGGCCGACCTCGACGGCGCCGCCGGTGACGCGTGGGTCGTTGCGCTGCGCGTCAGGGACGCCCGCGACGGCAAGGTCGTCGTCTACGCCCCGGCGCTGGCCGGCTGGCCCGGCGAGCTGGACGCCGCGCTGCGCGGCGCCGACTGCGTCTTCGTCGACGGCACGTTCTGGGACGACGAGGAGCCCCGCCGCACCGGGATCTCCGAGCGGACCTCCACCGGCATGGGCCACCTGCCGGTCACGGGCCCCGGCGGCACGGCCGAGCGCCTGGCCGCGCTGCCCGCCGCGCGCCGCCTGTACACCCACCTGAACAACACCAATCCCCTCAACGACCCGGACGACGACGGGCACCGGCTGCTGGCCGCGTCCGGAATCGAGGTCGCCAGGGAGGGAGCGGTGATCGAACTGTGAGCACGGCACCACGCGCCGCAGGGATCAGGGCGTGCGGCGCCCGGCGCCGGTGAGGTAGGCCACGACCATCTCGCCGATCATCTCGCGGTGCCGGTCGCGGTGCTCGGGCGCGGCGAGGTCGCGCCCGAACAGGGCGCCGAAGGTGTGCTGGTTGGAGATCCGGAAGAAGCAGAACGCGCTGATCATCATGTGCACGTCCACGGCGTCGGCGCCGGGGACGAAGTCGCCGCGGGCCCGCCCCGCGTCCAGGATCTGCGAGATCAGCCCGGAGGCGGGGGCGCCCAGGTTCACCAGCACCTCCGACTTGCGCAGGTGCTCGGCGTGGTGGATGTTCTCGATGCTGACCAGCTTGATGAAGTCCTGGTGCGCGTCGTGGTGGTCGAAGGTCAGCTCGGCCAGGGTGCGGATCGCCTCGACCGGGGCCAGGTGCTGCACGTCGATGGCGGCCTCGGCGGTGCGCACCTCGGTGTAGGCCTTCTCCAGGACGGCGATGTAGAGCTTCTCCTTGTTGCCGAAGTAGTAGTAGATCATCCGCTTGGTGGTGCGCATGAGCGCGGCCATCTCGTCCACCCTGGCCCCGGCGTACCCGTGCCGTGCGAACTCGCGCTGGGCGACCTCCAGGATCTCGGCGCGGGTGCGTTCGGCGTCGCGAAGACGTCCCCCTGACGCGGGGGTGGCGGACTGGGACGACATGGGACTCCACGGAACGGCGGCTGACGGGGCTTCATCCTAGGCGGGGCCGGGAGGCGGCGTGCTGCGCGGCCAGCCGGACGGGGGCGTTGACGGCCCCGTAGCCCCGGTAGCCGCCGAGACGCTGGACGACCTCCAGGAAGACCCGGCCCGTGGTGAGGGTGTAGAAGTGCAGGAACTCGCCGTGGGCGTCGCGGTCGTACAGCAGGCCGAGCTCGCGCAGCAGCCGGTGCCGTTCGGCGCCCAGGTCGTGGCGGGCCTCCAGATCGTCGTGGTAGTTGGCGGGGATGGGCAGCACGGCGGTCCCGGCGGCGCGCAGCCGGCGCGCGGTCGCCGCGATGTCGCGGCTGGCCAGCGCGACGTGCTGCCAGGCCACGCCGGGCCCGCCGTGGGACGCGCCGTAAGGGACGCCGTCGTGCGCACCGACGTAGGCGACGTTGAGGGCGAACCGGACGCGGCCGTCGGCGGTGGAGGCCGCGCGGCTGCGCATCAGCCCGTACGGGTCGGGCAGTTCCAGGCTCTCGTGCGGCCGCAGGCCCAGGACGGCGCGGTAGAACAGCGACGCCTCGTCGAAGTGGTGCCAGGGCTGGGTGAGCGCCACGTGGTCGATGTGGGTGATCTCGCCGTCCGGCGGCTCCCGCCGGTCCCGGCCGAAGTCGTCGGTCCAGCTGGGGTGGTCGGGCCGGGCGGTGCGGCAGAAGAACAGCTCGGTGCCGTCCGGTGCCGCGACGGCGTCCAGCGGGGCGTCCCGGGGGGCGCGCGAGCGGGGGAGCACGGGCGACAGCAGCGCCTCGGCGCGCTTGACGGACGCGCCGGGGTCGGGCGACTCCAGGCCGATGGCGCCCAGCGCGGGGCCGTCCTCGCTCTCCGCGCTGCCGGAGTTGAGGAGGATGCGGGCCTCGCCCTGCTCCCACAGCTCGACCGGCTTGCCCGAGTGGACGCCGGTGCGGACGAAGCCCAGCGCGTCCAGCAGGTCGCCCAGCGGGCGGGGCTCGGGCACCGCCAGTTCCGCGAACGCGAATCCGGTCGGGACGGGGGCCGCCGGCGGCGGGGCGGGCAGGGACAGGGCGGGCGCGGGCAGGTTCAGGGCCCCTTGGGCGTCGAGGCGTTCGCCGACCTCCTCCTCCAGGAAGATGAGGGAGCGCATGGCGTCGCGCGCGGTGCGCATGGCGGCGGCCTGCCGGAAGATGTCGTTGAACACCTCCAGCGACAGCGGCCCGTCGTAGCCGGTGCGCAGGACGTGCGCGACCAGGCCCGCCACGTCGAGGTCGCCCTGGCCGGGGAAGCAGCGGTAGTGGCGGCTCCAGTAGAGGACGTCCATCGGCAGCCTGGGGGCGTCCGCCAGCTGCAGGAAGAAGATCTTCTCGGCCGGGATGGTCTCGATCGCGTACGGGTCGGTCTCGCGGGACAGGATGTGGAAGCTGTCGAGGCACACGCCCAGGCCGGGGTGGTCGGCCATCCGCACGATCCGCCAGGCGTGCGGGTAGTCGTCCACGTGGCGGCCCCAGGCCAGCGCCTCGTAGGCGATGGTGATGCCGTGCTCGGCGGCGCGCTCGGCCAGCAGCCGCAGCTGCTCGGCGGCGAGGGCGTCGTCGTCCACCGATTCGGGGGAGACGCTGGAGCAGACCAGCAGCCGCGTGGCGCCCAGGCGCTCCATCACCGCGAACTTGTGCTCCGCGCGGCGCAGGTTGCGGGCGAGCAGGGCGGGCGGGACGGCCTCGAAGTCGCGGAACGGCTGGTACAGGTCGATGCCGAGGCCCAGGTCGGCGGCCCGGGCGCGGACCTCCTCCGGGCCCATCGCGCCGGCGACCAGATCGTTCTCGAAGATCTCCACGCCGTCGAAGCCGGCGGCGCCGATCGCGGTCAGCTTGTCGGCCAGCGAGCCGCTGAGCGACACCGTGGCGATGGATCTGCGCATCTCCCCGCACGCCTCCATTAATGGACGAACTAGTACGTTACCGTATCGCGCCCAGGGGCTTGCCAGACGGCGTGCGGCTATAGGAACGTACTAGTTCGTCCATTAAGCTCGTGAGCCGGATCACACCCCCGGAACGCCGGAGAGTCGCATGAGCCAACACACCACCTCGCCCGGCCGCCCCGCGGAACCGGCGGCCGTCCGGGACCTGCCCGAGCCGATGCCGCTGCGCCGCATGGTCGGCCCGGGGATCGTCGCCGTCGGCATCGGCATGGCGGCGGGGGAGATCATCCTCTGGCCGTACCTCACCTCGATCGGCGGGCTCGGGCTGCTGTGGCTGGCCCTGGCCACGCTGGTCGTCCAGCTGGTCATCAACATGGAGATCGAGCGGTACACGCTGGCCACCGGCCAGACCGTGGTCGCCGGCTTCTCCCGGTGGTGGAAGGGCTGGGGCGTCCTGATCTGCCTGGCGGGCGCCTTCCAGTACGTCTGGCCGGGCTGGGCCACCAGCGGCTCGACGGTGTTCACCTACCTGGCCGGCGGCGGCGACCCGGTCTGGATCACCGTCGGGGTGCTGGTCGCCATCGGCGCCCTGCTCACCCTCTCCAAGGTGATCTACCGGACGGTGGAGCGGGTCGAGGCCGTCAAGGTGGCGCTGACCCTGTTCTTCCTCGCCGTCGCGGCGGTGTTCGTGATCTCCCTGTCCACCTGGGGCGAGGGCGCGGAGAAGACGGTGACCGGCTTCGGGCGGATCCCCGACGGCATCACCTTCACCATGATCCTCAGCGCGCTCGGCGCGGCCGGCGCGGGCGGCGTGCACAACCTGGTCCTCAGCAACTGGATCCGCGACAAGCGGTACGGCATGGGCGCGCACGTGCCGCGCCTGATCTCGCCGATCACCGGCCGGGAGGAGGCCGCGGGCGGCGACCGCTTCACCTTCCCCGAGACCGCGGAGAACCTGGCCCGCTGGCGGGTCTGGTGGAAGCGCGCGAACGTCGAGCACTTCGTCACCTTCTTCCTGGTCTGCCTGGTCACCATCAGCGTGATGAGCCTGCTGGCGTACGAGACGCTGTTCGGCCGCGGCGACCTGGAGTCCGGCCCGTCGTTCCTGCGCGTCCAGGGCGAGGTCATGGCCGCCGAGGTCGGGGAATGGCTCAAGCCGCTGTTCTTCGCGATCGCCGCGGTCTCGCTCTGGGCGGCGGCGATGGGGCTGCTGGACGTCATCGGCCGCGTGGCCTCGGACTTCCTGCGCCGCAACTACCTCGCCGGCTCGGCCCGCTGGACCGAGTCGCGCCTCTACCTCGCCGTGGTGTGGGCCGAGATCGTCCTGGGCTCGGCCATCCTGCTGGCGGGCTTCGACCAGCCGATCGCGCTGCTGCTGGTGTCCACCTGCGCCGCGTCGGTCGTCACCCTGCTCTACTCGATCCTGCTGGTCCGGCTGAACACCCGCGACCTGCCCGGAGCCGTGCGGATCCGCGGCGTCCGGCTCGCCGGGATGGTCATCGCCATCGCCTTCTACGGCTTCTTCGCCCTGGCGATGGTCATCACCCAGATCCAGGACCTCTAGTCCGCGCGACCGCATAGGCGCCTTTAATTGGACTACTCGTCCATCGACTCCGGCTGTTGAAATCGGGTCCGTCTACTGGAAGGATTTGGCCCTCAAGAACCCGGGGGCAGGACTTTGCGGTGCGTGCGCGCTGGAGGGAATGGCTCTTTGTGAACCTGACGCTGCTCGCGCATATCGTCCCGCTGGCGCTGGTCCTGCTTCCCGGGGTGCATTACGACCGGCTGCGCCGCCGCGAGCCCGGGCGGGCGCGGCGCCACCCCGAGCCCTCGCAGTACGGGCGCGTGGTCCTCGCCGGGGCGCTCGTCACCGCGGCCACCCTCCTGGCGCTGGAACTGCTCCGCCTGGTGGGCCCGCGGACCCTGATCAGCCTGGGCGAGGCGCGCGAGAACGGCGCCCTGCGGGTGCCCTCGTTCGGCGTCATGACGTGGTCCTTGGTGTGCTTCCTCATGATCTCGCTCACCCTGGCGTCGCTGGCCGCCGCCGTCCTGGCCAGGCTGGAGGACGGCTCCGCCGCCTGGCAGCGCGCCGTGCGCGCGGCGGGCGTGACCGGCACGGCGGCGACCCGGCGGTGGCTGGAGTTCGCCGGCCGCGACGTGGAGGTCGAGGTCAAGCTGACCTGCGGCGACACCTACCGGGGCGTGTACGGGGACCGGTCGGTCGACCGCGCCCGCGGCGTCCAGTACATCACCCTGAACGGGCCCATCTTCGAGGTCGACGGGCACGGGCGGCCGCTGCCGCTGGACGCCCTGCACTGGGACCACATGCTGGTGCCCACGCGCGCGATCACCAGCCTGCTGGTCCGGCCCGTCGACCGGCGGGAGGACCCCGTACCGGCGGCCGTTCCGGGCGCCGTTCCCACCGGCACCGTTCCGGGGGGAATGCGTTCCCGCCACTCGATCCCCCGGGAGACCCTCTCCTGCCGCGCCAAGGCGGCGGCGCGGCACATTTACGATGAACGTTCCGATCCCCGCCTCCTGACGAAGCTGCTGGCGACGCAAGTGATTTCCATCGGCTTCGTGGGATTGCTCTCGGGAATTGTCGCCTAGCCGCCGCATATGAGTGGTCCAGGCGCGGGGCCGGTTCACGCGCGCCGTTCACGCGATGTTCACGGGCGGCGGTTCAGATCCGGCCGGCCAGGTGGTCGCGGACCCGGTCGACCAGCCCGCCGCCCGGGGCGAGCAGCCGGCTGAGCGGCGGTCCGCCCGCCGGACGCGCCCGGGACGGCGCCGCGGCGCGCGCCGCCCGCACCCGCCTGCCCAGCTCGGCCAGTTCCGCGGCGTCGGCGTGCCGGGCCAGCCGGGGGAACAGGGTGGCCTCCTCGTCCTGCACGTGCGCCATCACGTCGCTGACCAGGCTGGTGACCATGCGGTCGAAGGCGGGGTCGCCGACATCGGTCTCCGCCAGCCGCCGGAGCAGCTTCTCGACCTCGGCGTGGTCTTCGATCTCGCGGTCGGCCACGGCGTCCCCGTCCGGCACGATCCTGCGCGCGGCCGGGTACAGGTACCGCTCCTCGGCGACCGCGTGGCGGACCAGCTCGACCGTCACCTCCCCGGCCATCCGGCGCTTCTCCTCGGCGCCGAGCGCCAGCTGGAGGTCGTCGAACATGGTCTGGATCTCGCGGTGCTCGTGGGTGAGGACTCCGATGATGTCGTCTTCCCCGTGCGGGCGCATGTGGCGTTCCCCCCCTCGCCGTGTTCTGGCTGATGGGGCATCTACCCGGCTACCTGCAACGAAACGGACACGCCCGGGATCGCGCGGTCGCTCCGGGTCGATCGTTAAACGCGCCAAATGTCGGGCATACGGTCCATTCCGGACTCGCCACGCGAAGGGGGAACGACATGAACGCGGTGGCCCAGGGGTCCTGGCCCGGCGGCGGAACGCGTGAACGGAGCCCCGCATGCCCATGACCGAGCCGGGCGCGGACCGGGACCGCCGGCGCTTCGAACGGGACGCGGTGCCCTACCTCGACCAGCTGTACGCCGCCGCGCTCCGGATGACCCGCAACCCCGCGGACGCCGAGGACCTCGTCCAGGACGCCTTCGCCAAGGCCTACGCCTCGTTCCACCGGTTCGAGGAGGGCACCAACCTGCGGGCCTGGCTCTACCGCATCCTGACCAACACCTTCATCAACGAGTACCGGAAGAAGCAGCGGCGGCCCGTCCAGTCGACCGCCGAGTCGATCGAGGACTGGCAGCTGGCCGAGGCGGCCTCGCACACCCCCGGCGGGCTGAAGTCGGCCGAGACCGCCGCGCTGGAGCGGCTGCCCGACTCGGAGGTGAAACGGGCCCTGGGCGACCTGCCGGAGGAGTTCCGGCTGCCGATCTACCTCGCCGACGTGGAGGGGTTCGCCTACAAGGAGATCGCGAACATCCTCGGGGTCCCGATCGGGACGGTGATGTCCCGCCTGCACCGCGGCCGCCGCCGGCTGCGCACGCGGCTGGAGGGCTACGCCCGGGACCGCGGCTTCGCCACGTCCTCCTCGTGACCATGAGGACGAGGCCAGGGTGAGGTGACCGCCGGAGACGGATAGGGGGGCGGGCGGATGCGACGTCCGAAGATCGTGATCGTCGGTGCCGGGTTCGCCGGCTTCCACGCCGCGCGCAGGCTGGCGCGGCTCGCCCGGGGGCGGGCGGACATCGTGGTGATCAACCCGACCGACTACTTCCTGTACGTGCCGCTGCTGCCCGAGGTGGCCGGCGGCCTGCTGGACCCGCGCCGGGTCGCGGTGTCGCTGCCCGCCGCGCTGCCGGGCGCGCGGCTGGTGCTCGGCGAGGTCGAGCACGTGGACGTGGCGGCGCGCCGCGTCCGCTACTGCGACCCGGAGGGCGTGCGCGGCGAGACCGGCTACGACCGGCTGGTGCTGTCGGTGGGCAGCGTCAACAAGCTGCTGCCGATCCCGGGCGTGGCCGAGCACGCGCACGGCTTCCGCGGCATCCCCGAGGCGCTGTACCTGCGCGACCACGTGATCCGCCAGATCGAGCTGGCCGACACCGCCGAGGACCCCCGCGAACGCGCCGCGCGCCGCACGTTCGTGGTGGTCGGCGCCGGTTACACCGGCACGGAGGTGGCCGCGCACGGCGTGCTGCTCACCCGCACGCTGGCCCGCCGCCATCCACACTTGGGCGACCCGCCGCGCTGGCTGCTGCTGGACGTGGCCCCCCGCGTGCTGCCGGAGCTGCACGAGCGGATGTCGCGCACCGCGGAGCGCGTGCTGCGCGGGCGCGGCGTCGACGTCCGGACCGGCACCTCGATCCGGGAGGCGACCCACGAGGGCGTCCTGCTCAGCGACGGCGCGTTCGTGCCGACGCGCTCGATCGTGTGGTGCGTCGGCGTCCGCCCCGACCCGCTGGTGAAGGCCCTGGGCCTGGACACCGTCAGGGGCAGGCTCGTCGTCGACGAGTACCTCACCGTGCCGGGCCACCCGGAGCTCTACGCCTGCGGCGACGCGGCCGCCGTGCCCGATCTGACCAGGCCCGGCGCGGTGACGCCGATGACCGCGCAGCACGCCGTGCGGCAGGGCGACCGCGTCGCGCGCAACATCGCCGCCTCGTACGGGGAGGGCGTCCGCCGCCCCTACCGGCACCGCGACCTCGGCTTCGTCGTCGATCTGGGCGGGACGCAGGCCGCCGCCGACCCGCTGGGCGTCCCGCTGTCGGGCCTGGCCGCCAAGACGGTGACCCGCGGCTACCACCTGCTGTCGCTGCCGGGGAACCGCACCCGCACCGCTGCCGACTGGCTGCTGAACGCCGCGCTGGGCCGGCAGACCGTCCAGCTCGGCCTGGTCCGGTCCCCGCTCGTTCCGCTGGACACCGACGCGCCCGAGCTCCCGCTCATCCACCACTGACCCCGCGCCCCACGGGCCGGGCGCCCGCTAGATCGGAACTAGCGGGCGTCCGGCCCGATCTCGCGCCTGGCGGGTGAGGGCCGTGACCGCACGGGCGGCCCGGCGGCGATCGGGAGGTGCGCGATGGGGTGTGCGGGCGGCACGGACGCCGCGGAGCCGGACCGGACCGGACCGGTGCGCCTCGCGGTCATCATCGGCAGCACCCGGGCGGGCCGGTCCGGCGAGGGCGTCGCCCGCTGGTTCGCCGACCGCGCCCGCGCCCGCGCGGACCTTGAGGTCGACGTCGTCGACCTCGCCGACTTCGACCTCCCGGCCCGCTACCTGTGCGCGGTCACGCCCGGCGTGGCCGCGTTCATCGGACGGGTCGAGCGGGCCGACGCCTTCGCCGTCGTCACCCCCGAGTACAACCACAGCTTCCCGGCCTCCCTCAAACAGGCCATCGACTACGCCTACGACGAGTGGCGGGCCAAGCCCGTCGGGTTCGTGGCCTACGGGCACGGCTCCGAGGGCCTGTACGCGATCGAGCATCTGAGGACGGTCTTCACCGAGCTGCACATGGCGACGGTGCGCGGGCGCGTGACGTTCGACCTGCTCGCCTCGGACGGCGGACCGCCCGTCCAGGACGGCGCCCTGGAACGGGACGCCGAGGCCATGCTCGACCAGCTCGCCTGGTGGGGCCTGGCCCTGCGCGAGGCCCGCGCGGCACGGCCGTACGTCTCCTGAACGAACGAAACCGAAAGGGCGGACATGACATGAGCACACCTGATACAGAACTGGCGATCGAGACCTCGGGACTGGTCAAGACGTTCGGGAAGACCAGGGCGCTGGACGGCGTCGACCTGGCCGTCCCGCGCGGCATCGTGTACGGGGTCCTCGGGCCCAACGGCGCGGGCAAGACCACCGCGGTGCGGGTGCTGTCCACGCTGCTGCGCGCCGACGGCGGCCAGGCCCGGGTCTTCGGCCACGACGTGCGCCGCGACCCCGACGCGGTGCGCTCCCGGGTCAGCCTGACCGGGCAGTACGCCTCGGTGGACGAGGACCTCACCGGCACCGAGAACCTGGTCCTGCTGGGCCGGCTGATCGGCTACGGCAAGCCCGCGGCGCGGGAGCGCTCGGCCCGGCTGCTGGAGGCGTTCGGGCTGACCGAGGCCGCCGACCGGCAGGTCAAGAACTACTCGGGCGGGATGCGGCGGCGCATCGACATCGCCGCCAGCATCCTGAACACCCCCGACCTGCTGTTCCTGGACGAGCCCACCACCGGCCTGGACCCGCGCAGCCGCAACCAGGTCTGGGAGATCGTCCGGGTCGTGGTGGCGCAGGGCACCACGGTGCTGCTGACCACCCAGTACCTGGAGGAGGCCGACCGGCTGGCCGGCCGGATCGCGGTCATCGACCACGGCAGGGTGATCGCGGAGGGCACCCCGGGCGAGCTCAAGTCCTCGGTGGGCGCGGGCTCGGTGCACGTGCGGCTGCGCGATGCCGCGCAGCGTCCCGAGGCGCAGCGGCTGCTGGCCCGCGTCCTGGACGCCCCGGTGGAGCCCGAGCCCGAGCCGGTCGCGCTGACCGCCCGGCTGACCGGCGGCGGCACCGGCGCCGGCGGCCAGGGCGGCGCCGAGCAGGCCTCCCGCGCGCTGGCCGAGCTGGCGGCGGCCGGGATCACCGTGGACGACTTCTCCCTCGGCCAGCCCAGCCTGGACGAGGTGTTCCTCACCCTGACCGGCCGCCCGGCCGAGCAGGCCGCCGGCGACGGCGACGACGGCAAGGAGATGGCGGCATGACGACGGCGACCACGACCACGACCACCGACGAGGCGCCCGGCGCCTACGTCCCCTCCCCGGAGATCATCGGCGCGGTGCTGGCGCCCTCCGAACGGCCCCGCCGGCCGAGCGCGCTGTCGGCGTCGATGACCTTCGGCTGGCGGGCCATGCTGAAGATCAAGCACGTGCCCGAGCAGCTGTTCGACGTCACCGTCTTCCCGGTGATCATGACGCTGATGTTCACCTACCTGTTCGGCGGGGCGCTGGCCGGCTCGGTCACCGACTACCTGCAGTTCCTGCTGCCGGGCATCATGGTGATGAGCGTGATCATGACGACCATGTACACCGGCGTGTCGGTCAACACCGACATCGAGAAGGGCGTCTTCGACCGGTTCCGCACCCTGCCGATGTGGCGGCCCGCGCCGATGGTCGGCTACCTGCTCGGCGACATGTTCCGCTACACGGCGGCGTCGCTGGTGATCCTGGTGCTCGGCCTGGTGCTGGGCTTCCGCCCGGACGGCGGCCCGGCGGGGGTGCTGGCGGGCATCGCGGTGCTGGTGCTGTTCTCGTTCGCCTTCTCGTGGGTCTGGACGATGTTCGGCCTGCTGATGCGCTCGGAGAAGTCGGTCATGGGCGTCAGCATGATGGTGCTGTTCCCGCTCACCTTCCTCAGCAACATCCTGGTGCGGCCGGAGACGATGCCGGGCTGGCTCCAGGCGTTCGTGGACGTCAACCCGATCACCCACCTGGTCGCGGTGGT
Source organism: Actinomadura rugatobispora (assembly GCF_042656285.1). Classification (GTDB taxonomy): domain Bacteria; phylum Actinomycetota; class Actinomycetes; order Streptosporangiales; family Streptosporangiaceae; genus Spirillospora; species Spirillospora rugatobispora. The sequence continues at coordinate 139,396 of NZ_JBHSON010000012.1, forward strand.
CCGCGGCTTCATGGAGGGGGACGTGGGCGGCGAGCTGTTCTGGGTGGTCGGCTGGGGCGCCGCCTTCATCCTGGTGTTCGGCTCCCTCACGATGTGGCTCTACAACCGCAAGTGACCGGTGCCGCCGCGGGCCCGGCCGGGACGATCCCGGCCGGGCCCGGCGCGTTCGCCGTCACAGCCGCCAGCGGGCGGCGGGATGGGGCTGGTAGAGGCAGGTGGCGCCGGTGGAGACGGAGGCCCGCAGATGGCCGGCCAGCTCCGGATGGTGGTGGTCGAGCTTGCGCAGGGTGTCGCGGATCCGCGCGGTGACGGCCTTGCGGGCCCGCTCGGCCTCGTCGCCCAGGCGGCGGGTGCGCCCGGCCAGCCCGGCGGCGGCGCGCAGCTCCTCCAGCAGGGCGGCCCGCTCCCGGTCGTGCTCGGCGGCCCGGCGGTCGTCGCCGAGCGCCGCCGCCCGGTCGATCTCCTCGTCCAGGACCTCCAGCCGCCGCCGGTAGCTCGCCTTGGCCCGCTCGTCGAGGACGTCGTCGCCGCCCATCCGGCGGGCCGCCGCCACGGCCTCGCCGCCCTCGGGGGCCAGCAGCGTCACCGCCGGGATCGGCGTGCCGGGGCTGCCGAGGAGATGGTGCAGGTCGCGCAGGCCCTTGGCGTCGGGCAGGTGGACGGTGCGGCCCTCGTACGACAGTGTCCAGACCCGCCCGTCGAAGCGGAACACGGCACCGGAGGGCCCGGGCTCATGCTCGGCCGCCCCGGCGGCGTCACCGCTCAGGTCGGCGAGGGCCTCGGCGGCGCGGGCGGGCACGTGCAGCATCCCGAGGTCCTCGGCCTCGGCCACCGCCTCGGCCAGCAGCGCCCGCGCGGCGCCGCGGTCGCGGTCGCGGCCCCGCGCCGCCAGCACCAGCCCGAGCCGCACGCGCGCCTCGACCGACCACGGGCGTGCCCCCAGCCGGTCGGCCGAGCGGAAGGCCGCCGTCAGCCGCTCGACCGCGTCGTCCCAGCGCCCCTGGGCGGCGTCGACCAGGCCCAGCCAGAGGTCCGTCGGGCCGCTCACGTCGCAGCCGTACAGCGCCACCGCCCACAGGCCGCGGTGCGGCAGCAGGGCCGACCGGGCCCGCTCCCACAGCCGGGGATCGCCCGACACGGCCGCGGCCTGCGCCAGGAAGCGCAGCCACAGCGGCTCGATGACGCGCGGGTACGGGAGCGCCCCGTCCTCGATCGCCTCCAGCAGCCGCAGCGCGGTGGCGGCGTCGCCGCGTTCCACGGCGGTGATGCCCTCCAGCAGCACGGCGTAGGGGTGCCCGTGCTCCCGGATCGCCGCGTGCAGCGCGGTGGCCTCGTCGAACGCGCCCCGCAGCGCGGCGAGCGCCCAGCGCAGGTGGACGCCCATGAACCCGAACTCCTGGTGGGCCTCGTCCTCGCCGATCTCGTCGATGGCGGTGATGAGGGCCGCGGCCTCCTCGAAACGCCCCTGCAGCGTGTTGACGATGCCCTTGTCGATCAGGGAGGCCGCGCCCCACAGGGTGGAGTCGTCGTCCTGCGTGAGGGCGACGAAGTCGCGGTAGTGGTCGAGGTAGCGCGGGTCGCCCTGCTCCAGCAGCGCCACCCAGCGGAACGAGGTGGCGAACGCGACCGCGGCCCGGTCGCCGGAGCGCCGCGCGATGTCGGCCAGCTCCACGGTGAGCGCCTCGCGCTCGGCCGCGGTGCCCAGGCCGAGGATGGCGTCGTGCCGCGCCCACAGCCCGAACGCCAGCCCCTCCTCGTCGCCGCCCTCGCGGGCCATTCCGGTGACCTTCTCCGCCACCTCCTGCGCCAGCTGGTAGGGCGGCACCGTGGCCGCCGGCTCCGCGCCGCCGACCAGCCGGCGGTGCGCCTCGCGCAGCAGCTCGACGCGGCGGGTGCCGCCGATCTCGGCCTGGTGCCGGTAGGCGGCCAGCGCCACCCGGGCGAGCAGCTCGGGGTCGTCGGCCTTCCGGGCCAGCCCGATCGCCTCCTCGAACGCCCGCCAGGAGGCGTCGGCCCCGCCGTCGCGGTGGAGCGTCCCGCCGAGCTCGAGGGTGATCAGCGTGCGGTCGCGGAGGCGGTCGGGCGGGACCCGCTCCAGCGCGCGCCGCAGGTGCAGCGCGGCCTCCTCCACCGACAGCCGGGCCGAGGCGTGGTCGGCGGCCGCCTTCAGCAGCCGCACCGCCCGCATCGGGTCGACGAGGTCGCCGGCGAGATGGGCGTGCCGGGCCGACTCGGTCGGCAGCATCCCCTCGGCGAGCGCGGGGGAGCGGTCGAGGGCCCGCACCACCGCCGCGTGCGCCTCCCGGGCGGCGTCCTCGTCGAGCGCGTCGTACAGGGTCTCCCTGACCAGGTCGTGGGCGAAGGCGTACCGGCCCTCGCCGAGGGCGGTCACCAGCCGGGCGGCCAGCGCCTGGTCGAGCAACCGGTCCACGTGCGGCACGGGGGTCTCCGCGGTCGCCGCGAGCACCCGGCGGTGGAACTCGCGGCCCAGGACGGCCGCCGCGGTCAGCATCCGCCCGACCGGCGGGGCCAGCAGCGACAGCCGCCGCTGCACGGCGGCGCGCACGCCCGGCGCGATCGCGGTGACGGTGCCGCCGCCGTGCCAGAGCCGCGCGGTCTGCTCCACGAAGAACGGGTTGCCGCCGGTCCGCCGGTGCACCTCGGCGACCAGGGCGGCCTCGGGCTCCAGGCCGACCGTGCGGGACATCAGCGCGCCGACCTCGGCGCGGCCCAGCCCGGTCAGCGTCACCATCGTGGCCTGGGCGGCCAGCGCGGCCAGCTGCCCGCGCAGCGGGTGCTCGCCGCCCTCCACCTCGACGTCGCGGTAGGCGCCGACCAGCAGCAGCCGCTCGAACCAGGTGTGCCGCGCCGCGAACTCCAGCAGGCGGACCGAGGCGGCGTCGGCCCAGTGCAGATCGTCCAGCACCACCACGACCGGGCGCCGCTGCGACGCGGCCACCAGCGCGGTCGTGACCGCGTCGTAGAGCCGGAACCCGTCGGCGCCCGCGCCGCCGGGCGGCGGGGACTCGCCCAGCAGCGCGCCCAGCTCGGCGCCCGCCAGCTCCTGGAGCCGGGCCCATTCCGCCTCGCCGGCGGCCCGCCCCAGCGCCCGGACGACCTGCGTCCACGGCCAGTAGCCGGGGGCGGCGGCCGAGTCCCAGCAGGAGCCGCCGAGGACCAGGACGCCCTCGCCGCGGGCGCGCTGCACCGCGCTGGTGACCAGGGACGTCTTGCCGATCCCGGCCTCGCCGGTGACCAGCACCAGCCCGCCGTGGCTGGTGGTGGCCCGCTCGATCTCGGCGTCCAGCACCGACGCGGGATGCTCCCGTCCGATCAGCGCGGATGTCATGGTGGGCCGCCGTCTCCTCGTGGTGCGTCGGGGTCGTGGAGGTGCGGATCGACGGTATCGACCGGCACCGACAAAACGGCGGGCGTCTCCGCCTCCCCCGGTTTCCGCAGCCTACGCTGACCTACACCGACGCCCCGCCGACGACAAGGAGCACCCCCCGTGACCCGTGGCCCCGACGGACTCGCGTTCCAGGTCCAGCCCCTGGAGGTCGATGCGGCATGAGGATCTGCGTCTACGGGCTGGGGGCGATCGGCGGCCTGGTCGCGGCGCGGCTGGCCCGGTCGGGGGTGCCGGTGTCGGCGGTCGCGCGCGGCGCGACGCTGGAGGCCGTCCGCGCGCGGGGCGGGCTCGTCCTGGCCGAGGGGCCGGACGGGGAGCGCTCCGCGCCGATCCCGGTCACCGTCGCCGCGGACCCGGCCCGGCTCGGCGTCCAGGGCGTGGTCGTGATCGCGCTGAAGGCGACCGCGCTGCCGGCCGCCGCGCCGTCCATCGCCCGCCTGGCCGGCCCGGACACCGTGCTGCTGCCCGCCATGAACGGGATCCCCTGGTGGTTCTTCCACGGCCTCGGCCACGACGTCCGCCTGGAGTCCACCGACCCCGGCGGCGCGGTGTCGGCGGCGCTGCCCGCCGGGCGGGTCGTCGGCGGCGTCGTGCACCTGAGCGCGTCCTGCCCCGAGCCCGGCGTGGTACGGCACCCGGCGGGGGAGGGGATCATCCTCGGCGAGCCGCGCGGCGGCGGCTCGGACCGGGTGGAGGCCGTCGCCGGGCCGCTGCGCGGCGCCGGCTTCGAGGTGCGGATCAGCGACCGGATCCAGCGGGACGTCTGGTACAAGCTGTGGGGCAACATGACCATGAACCCGCTGTCGGCCCTCACCGGCGCCACCCTGGACCGGATCCTGGACGACCCGCTGGTGCGGGGCGTCGCCAGCGCGTGCATGCGGGAGGCGGCCGAGGTCGGCGCCCGGATCGGGCTGCCCGTCGACGCCGACCCCGAGGAGCGGCACGCCGTCACCCGCGGGCTGGGCGCGGTGCGGACCTCGATGCTCCAGGACGTGGACGCCGGCCGCCCGACCGAACTGGACGCGCTGGTGACCGCGGTGGCCGAACTGGCGCGCCGCGTCGGCGTCCCCACGCCGCACATCGACGGGCTGCTCGGGCTGGCCCGCCTCAGCGCCCAGGTCCGCGGCCTCTACCCGGAGACCGGCTTCCCCGCCCTGGAGCCCCGCTGACCGGCGCGGGTCAGCGGGAGTGGCCGTCGTGCGGCGCCTCGATCAGCGGGGTGTCGACCAGGTGCTCGATCAGGAACCAGGTCTGCAGCTCGCCGGTGCGGACGACGTCCGACACCAGCAGGTCGTTGGTGCCGTCGTCGCCCATCTCCTGGGCGCGGGCGGCCGCGTCGTGGGCGGCGACCAGGATCGTCTCGTGCGCCTGGATCAGCCGCGACAGCATCGCGGGGACCTCCTCGGCGCCGTCCGGCGGGCGCGGGATGACGGTGATCTCCGCGACGTGGCGGGGGTCGCCGACCGCGACGCCGCCGAGGGTCTGCACCCGCTCGGCGATCAGGTCCACCAGCTTGAGCTGCTCCTCGGCGTGCTTGTCGAGCAGCAGGTGGAGCTGGTAGAACGTCGGGCCGCGCATCAGCCAGTGGTGCTTCTTGTAGAGGCCGTAGAGGATCTGGGTGTCGGCCAGGACCTGGTTGAGCCGCTGGCAGGAGTACATCCGCGCGTCGAACGACAGCCCGAGCGGGAACATCCGGACCGTGCCGAACTCCTGGATCTCTCTTCCGTCGGTGTGCACCCACGGCTGGCTGCTCGTCTTCCCGGACTGCTTGCTGGTGCGCTGGGCGGCCACGGACGACTCCCCTCCCGATCACGGTACGAACAGGCGTAACCGTTCCCGGGAACGGGCCGGACCAGCTCTCGGAGCGACCATCGCGACGCCAAGAATGGGCAAGGATCACCGATCGACGGGCGGGAGCGCGGCGCGGCGCCGCGCAGCGCCGCGGCCCCCGCGGGCCGGGAACGGGCGGCGCTACGGCAGCGGGCGCCGGTAGAACAGCGCGGCGCCCAGCAGGTAGGCCGCGGCGCGGTCGGCGGTGTCGCAGAGCATCTGCTTGCGGCGCCGGCCGTTCTGCACGAGGAACACCGACCAGCGGCCGGCTTCCGGCACCAGGCACCAGGCGCCCTCCGCGACCTGGTTGATCCGGTACGCGGCCGGGTCGACGCCCAGGTCCTTGAGGCGCCGTTCGAGGTCGGCCAGCGGGTCGTCGGCCATCGGCGCCTGCTGCCCCGGCCCGGGGTACGGCGCGTAGCCGGGGCCCGGGAAGGGACCGCCGGGGAAGGCGTTCGGCAGCGGCGGCGGCCCGCCCGCCCCGAACGGGACGGGAGGCGCGGGCGGCCCGGGATACGCCCCGGGCGGACCCGGCGGCATGGGAGGCGGCGGGTAGCCCCCGGGGGCGGGCATGGGCGCGCCGGGGAACGGCCCCGGGACGGGCGGCGGCCCGCCCGGCCCGGCCAGGCCGGGACCGTAACCGGGAGGAGGCGGGTACGGGGCGCCTCCCGGAGGCGGCGGGCCTCCCGGGAACGCTCCGGGCTGCCCGTACGGGGCGCCCTGCTGCTGCGGTGCGTGCGCCCCGGGCGGCGGCGCCGGGTCGGGCTCCCGCTGCCCGGTGGCGATCTGGATCGCGATCTCCAGGGTGGCGTCGTCCACCTCGGCGAGACGGTGGCCCTGCGCGCGGATGTGCGCGACGAGATCGGGTTCCGGGGCGATGCCGTGCTCGTCGAGGTAGTAGTAGACCGCCCCGGCCCAGACCCACGCGCCGTCGGTCTTGAAGACCAGCGGCACCCGGTCGCCGCGGGAGGGCTCCACGTCGTCGGGGGCGTACGAGCGGGCCGCGATCACCGTCTTGGCGTTCCGGAGGTACTCGACGACGCGGGGCACCTCGTCATCGGGGACCGGGGGACGGTTGACCGACGGCCGTTCTCCGTTCGCCGCCGGACGGTCGAACACACGGGCACTGCGCATGCTCCCCGAAGATACACACGGGCACCGGCCGTTCCCGAACGAACACGATCATCTCAGCCGAAGGTGGCGCCGCCGTTGACCGCGAGGGTCTGGCCGGTGATGAACGCCGCCCGCTCCGAGGCCAGGAACGCCACGGCCTCGCCCACGTCGTCCGGGACGCCCAGGTGCCCCAGCGGGAGCCGGTCCGCGTACTCCCTCCTGACCTCGGCGGGGACGCCGTCGTGCCGGTCGGTGGGGATCCAGCCGGGCGCGACGAAGTTGACGGTGATGCCGTGCGGGCCGAGCTCGCGGGCCCAGCCGCGGGTCAGCCCGAGCTGGGCGGACTTGGCCGCGACGTAGGCGCTGGAGGACGGCGGGCCCAGTTGGACCACGTCGGAGCCGATGTGGACGATGCGGCCGAACCGGCGCCGCTTCATCCCGGCGACCGCCAGCCGGGTGAGCAGCAGCGGGCCCTTGACGAAGAAGTCGAGCTGGTCGAGGACGTCCTGCCAGGTCACCTCCTCGACGGGCAGGTCGGGCTGGGGCCCGGTCGCGTTGAACACCAGGACGTCGAGCCGGCCGAAGGCGTCCAGCACGCGCTCGTGCAGGTCCTCGACCCCGGCCTCGTCGGTCACGTCGGCCCGGAACAGCTCGGCGCGGCCGCCGGCGGCGGCGATCCGCCCGCGCAGCGCCTCGGCGGCGTCCCGGTCGCGCAGGTAGTTGATGCCGACGGCGACGCCGTCGCGGGCCAGCGCGGCGGAGATCGCGGCGCCCAGCCCGCGGGACGCGCCCGTGACCAGGGCCGCCCGCCCGTCTCCGCCGGTCACCGGCGGCTCCCGTCGTCCTCCGGCGCCCGCGCGCCGCATCGCCGCATGACCCTTCACCACCCTGCCGTGCCGTTCCGCCGTGACCATCCCGGCGACTGCTAGATACCCGTCCGGGCCGCGGGAATCGCTTCACCGAAGCCTTTACTCATTGTCGTTACCCGGGTGCGCAACGTTGATGGGGTTGGCCGTTCCGGTGCACGTGTTCTTTGGAATGGCATCAATTTTCGATTGATCTCTATTTACGGATGGCCTCGCCGCGGGACGGGAATTCGCCGTTCTGTGGTTCCGGGACGGGTGGCGCGGGCTCGCTTTCCCGCGGCGGCCCGGAGGTGGTCGGATGCGGGCGATCGGGCGTTCGCCGGCTCGTCCTGGAGAAGGTTGCCGCTGGTCATCGATGATCCTCGCGGCGCTCAGCGAAGAATGCCCGAATATCCCGTGTCGTCCATAAAACGGGAAGTATGTCGTGATGTTGGGGAAGTGGTGGGAGTCCGACCGTGGACGTCTGGAACGGGGGATATGGTCGATCGGCAGTTATGGGGGCGGGCTGCGGGCGTTTTTGCCGTAAGTTGCCCTTTGGGGGTGCGGCTTGGGTGCGGGTTACTGTTTTCTTCCCCGCAGTCGATATCGCTCGGGATAATGGCTCCATTACCATCGACTTGACACGGTAGGCACGGGATGGTCACCACGGTGGTCGCACGCGAGAATCCGTCCGGCCGTGGCGTCACATTGAGATCTCCACTTCACGGGCCCCGGTGCCGGTCGACGTCCTGGCCGGCGCCGCGCCGTCGCAGGTTCGGACGGGTCGTCCTTGGAGCGGTCCACAACATCCCCAACGAAGCAACCACCTCCATCGGAGCAAGGGAGAGGAGTGCCGCCGTGAAGTACGTGGTGCCCTACAGCGGGATCTCCAACCGGCTGGGCGACGAAGAGATCAAGGCCGTGACGGACGCGCTGGGCCAGGACACGCTGGCGATGGGCCCGAGCGGCGCGGAGTTCGAGCGGCGCCTGGCGCAGCGGCTGGGCGCCCGGCACGCGCAGGCGACCAACTCCTGCACCACCGCCCTGTTCCTGGCCGCGCAGGTGCTGGGGCTGGAGGCCGGCGACGAGGTGATCACCACCCCGCAGACGTTCTGGGTCACCACCTGGCCGCTGCAGGCCCGCCGCTGCGTCGTCAGGTTCGCCGACATCGACCCCGGCAGCCTCAACATCGACCCCGCCACCATCGAGCCGCTCATCACCGAGCGGACCAGATCGATCTGGGTGGTCCACTACGGCGGCCAGGCCGTCGACATGGACCCGGTCATGGACATCGCCCGCCGGCACGGCCTCACCGTCGTGGAGGACTGCGCCCACGTCCCCGGCGGCACCTACAAGGGCCGCGCCCTGGGCACCATCGGCGACATCGGCTGCTTCAGCTTCCACTCGCTGAAGAACATGACGACCGCCGAGGGCGGCGCCTTCGTCACCGGCGACGACCGGTTCGCCGAGATGGCCCGCGCGCTGGGCACCATCCACACCTGGGGCGAGATGACCGAGCGCGACGACGCCGCCATCGGCCCGTACCGGCAGCCCGCCTACTACCGCGACGCGCACGTGCTCCGCTCCTACACCCACGACTTCGCCCACGGCCGCTACCTCGTCGGCAACAACTACCGGATGAGCGAGCTGAGCGCCGCGCTCGGGATCGTCCAGCTGGGCCGCCTGGACGCCCTCAACGAGCGGCGCCGCGACATCGCCGCCCGGCTGGACGAGGGGCTGCGCGACGTGCGCGGCATCGACGTCCAGATCGAGAAGCCGTTCGCCCGCCACGTCTACCACCTCTACACGCTCTTCTACCGGCCGGAGATCGTCGGCGCTCCCAAGGACGACTTCATCCGGCACCTCCAGGAGGAGGAGGGCATCGAGATCGTCATCCGCTACTTCCCGATCCACCTGCTGCCGGAGTTCCGCGCGCAGGGCCACGGGTACGGCGAGTGCCCGGTCGCCGAGCGCACCTACTTCGAGCACCAGATCCAGCTCCCCATCTACGACCACCTGACCGACGAGCAGGTGGAGCACATGATCGGCGCGGTGCGGCGCGGAGTCGCCAAGCTCGGCGGACGCGCCTGACCCGCCGCGGACGGGCGGCGCCCGGCCGGTCCAAGGCCCGGGCCCGCGCCCTCCACCCGGCGCGGGCCCGCTTCCCCACCGGCGCGCGGGCCGCCCCGTCCACCGCAACGCCGGGGCCCTGATCGATCCGGCGGGCCCCGGGGCGCCGCGGCACCGAGGCCGCGGCGGGACGGCACCGGAGGCGACCCCCGCCTCCCCGTCCACACCCCCTGCGTCCCCATGCCGGGACGCATGACATCTGGAGTCTCCCCATGGGCAGTACGCTGCTGCATTCCTCACCATCCGACGACGCCGACGTCGCCGTCACCGGAGGGTCGGGCTTCGTGGGCGGCCACCTGGTCGCCGCGCTGACCGACCTCGGGAAGCGGGTCGTCGTCGTGGACCTCGCCGACCCGTCCCCGGCCGTGGCCGGGCTGCCGGGCGTCACCCACCGCCGCACCGACCTTCGGGACTACGGGGAGACGCTCCTCGCGTTGCGCGACGTGCACACCGTCTACCACCTCGCGGGCAACGCCAGCGGGACCCGTTCGGTCGAGAACCCCAGGTTCGACTTCCAGATGAACGGGCTCGGCACGTGCAACGTGGGCAACGCGTGCGCCGAGCTCGGCGTGCGGCGGCTGGTCTTCATGTCCTCGGCCATCGTGTACGGCACGCCGCAGGCGTTCCCCATGACCGAGGAGCACCCGACCCGGCCGTTCCTGCCGTACGGCGCCTCCAAGTACTCCGGCGAGCTCACGCTGCGCGCCCTGTACGAGGCCCTCGACCTGCCCGTGATGATCGGGCGGTCGTTCGTCGTCTACGGGCCGGGCGAGGACCCGCGCACGGCCGGCGGCGAGGTGTCGCAGTTCCTGCGCTGGCAGCTCAACGAGCTGCCGATCCCGGTGGTCGGCGACATCGACCGCAAGACCCGCGACTTCGTCCACGTGCAGGACGTCTGCCAGGCGCTCATCACGCTCGCCGAGTCGGGCAAGCCGGGCGAGCACTACAACATCGGCAGCGGCGAGGAGGTGTCGATGCGCGCCCTGGCCGACGCGGTCGGCACCGCCACCGGGCGGCCCGCCCGCCTGGAGGCCGACGCCTCCATGCTGGAGGACAGCTTCCGGCTGGTGGCCGACATCTCCAAGCTCCGCGACATCGGCTACCGGCCCCGCGTCGCGCTCGACCAGGGGCTGAAGTCGCTCGCCGAGGAGCTCGGCCCCTTCCCCGAGCTGCCGTCGGTGACGGTCGCGTTCCGCCGCGAGGCCGCCGGGCGGGAATGAGGGAATGAGGCCGCGAGGACGGCCGGGGCGGTCGCGCCCACCGGTTTGGGAACGTTCCAGTCCGGTGCGCGCCCGGCACTGACCGGCACCGGCGGCCGCCCGCGGCCCACCACCGTACGCACGGCGGCATCACGCTCGTCCGGCGCCCCGACGGCCCGCCGGACGCGCCCGCCCCCACCCCGCCGCCGAAACGACCCGCACTCGAGACCCTCGCCCGCCCCGCGGGCCGGTCCTCGAGCGAGGAGATCATGCCCAGAGACAACAGGACCGATGGCAGTGCACACACCACGGAGGTGAACGCCAACGGCGCCGCCCGGGGGGCCGCCGCGCTCACAAGCCTGCCGCCCGCCCGCAGACGGGCGGCCCGGACGGCCATCGCCGCCGTGTTCTTCGTCAACGGCGCCGCGTTCGCCACCTGGGCCGCCCGGGTGCCCGCCGTACGCGACGCGCTGGAACTCTCCCCGGGCGCCCTGTCGGTGGCGCTGACCGGGCTGGCGGCCGGGGCGTTCGCCGGGCTCCCGCTGGCCGGCGGGATGGTGGCGCGGTGGGGGAGCCGGCGGGTGCTGGCCGGTGCCGCCCTCTACCTGGCCGCGCTCCCGCTCATCACGCTGGCGCCCGGGCTCGTCCAGCTGACCGCGGCGCTGGCGGCGTTCGCGATCGGCAACAGCATCCTCGATGTGTCCATGAACACCCAGGGCGCGCTCGCCGAGCGGGCCTATTCCCGTCCCATCATGGGGAGCCTGCACGCCATGTTCAGCCTCGGCGGCGTCCTCGGCGCGGCGGTCGGCGGGCTCGCGGCGAGCGCGGGCATCGGCGTCGAGGGGCACTTCCTGGTGACCGCGCTCGTCCTCGCCGCCGTCTGCGCCTGCGCGATCGGGTTCCTGCTACCGGACGCGCCGCGCGCCGGACCCTCCGCGCCGCTGCTGTCCCTCCCCGCCCGCGGGCTGTGGGCGCCCGGCCTCATCGCCTTCTGCGCCCTCATGGGGGAGGGGCTGATGAACGACTGGGGCGCCCTGTACCTGAACGACGTCGCCGGCACGTCGGCCTGGACCGCGGCGGCCGGCTTCGCGGTCTTCTCGGTCGGCATGGTGATCGGCCGGCTGGCCGCCGACCGGGTGCGCGTCCGCGTGCCGACCGAGAAGCTGCTGCGCGGCTGCGTCCTCCTCGCGGCGAGCGGTTCCGTCATCGCGATCGCGCTGCCGACGGCGTGGACGGGCCTGGCGGCGTACGCGCTGATCGGCCTGGGCCTGGCGGCCGTGGTCCCGGTGACCTTCAGCCACACCGCCCACTACAACCCGCGGCACCCCGGGGACTCGATCGCCGCCGTCTCCACGGTCGGCTACGTCGGCTTCCTGGTGGGGCCGCCGCTCATGGGCGCCATCGCGCACTCGGTCGGGCTGCACACGGCCATGCTGGTCTTCCCGCTCCTCATGTGCACGATGGTGCTCCTGGCCCCGCTGCTGCGCCCGGCGTCCCGCCGGCGGTCCGACCGCGGGGCCGGATCGTGAGCCGGCCGGACCGGCGCCGCCTCAGAAGAGGGTCGGCGGCTCGGCGGGCACCGGCTCGGGCAGCGGTTCGAGCTCGGGCACCAGCTCCCGCACCTCGTCGTGGAACCGGCGGGCGAGCATCAGCGCCTCGGCGTTGTCGGGCGTGTGGACGAACACCGTCGGCGAGCGCCCCTCGCGCAGCCACTCCGCGACGGTGCCGGTCCAGTGCCGCCAGCCCTCGACCGTGCGGGCGGTGTCGTCCCGGCCGAGGTAGCGGACGATCGGCCGGTCGGTCAGGGCCGCCGAGCGGCGCGGCACGCGCGGCTTCTTCGTCCACGCGTCGCGTTCGGCGTCGCTGGTCGGCGGGCTCCGGAAGAGGGTGGTGGTGTCGAACGGGATCCACTCGGCGCCGACGCCCGTGAGCACCTGCTCGAGGAACCGCCGAGAGCGCCCGTCCTCGAAGAAGTCGCGGTGCCGCACCTCCACGCCGTACCGGTGCGAGCGGGGGAGCCTGCGCAGGAAGGCGGCCAGTGTGCCGAGGTCGTTCGGCGTGAACGACCCCGGCAGCTGCACCCAGAGGGCGTGGGCGCGCGGGCCGAGCGGCTCGATCGCCGTCAGGAACGCCCGCAGCTCCTCCTCCGCGCCGGACAGGCGCCGTTCGTGGGTGATCGACTTGGGCAGCTTGACCACGAAGCGGAACTCGGGCGCGGTCTGATCCGCCCACGACCTGACCGAGCTCCGCGACGGCGTGGCGTAGAACGTCGTGTTGCCCTCCACGGCGTTGCACCAGCTCGCATAGGACATCAGACGTTCCCGGGGCGGGAGCGGATGGGGCAGGTAGCGCCCCTGCCACGGCGCGTGCGTCCACATCGCGCATCCCACATGAAGCCGCATGAAGCAGACGCTATCGGAGCGGGCGCCGCGCCGCGTCGGCCGCCAGCCGGCCCAGGGCCTCCGCCAGCCGGGTGAGGCCGGGCTCCTCGACCGGCAGGTGCCCGCAGCCCTCCAGCATCACCAGCCGCTTCTCGGACGCCAGCCGCTCGAAGAAGGGCAGGCTCAGCGCGGCGGGCGTCCACCGGTCGTCGGCCGGATGCGCCAGCACCACCGGGCAGGCGGTGAACTCCTCGGGCTCCACCTCCGGGGCCGAGGCCAGGTACGTGCGCAGGAAGCGCAGCGAGACGCGGCCGCCGCCGCCCAGCCGGTCCCGGGCCACCGCCGCGTTCAGGTCGGGCCGGTTGGCCATCGCCGACATCCGGGCGATCCAGCGGATCGGGACGCGCACGCCCTCGAAGGGGCGCAGCGCGTTCATGACCGGTCCCGCGTAGGTGCCGAACGGGCCGAACCGGGCGGCGGCGGCGCGCGCGGGCGCGTGCCGGACGTCCAGCAGGCAGGTGACGGCGAGCCCGTCCGCGCCGGCCCGCGCGACCGCGCTGTAGGCGAGCATCCCGCCGACGCTGCCGCCCACCACCAGCACGGGCCGCCCGTCGCGCTCCCGCTCCTCCCGGATCAGCTCCTCGGCGAGGTCGACCCAGGCCCCGTAGGTCACCGGCCGCCCGTTGCACCGGGTGCGCCACCTCCGCCCGCTCGACCAGGCGCGCGTACGGCAGCATCATGCGCCCGTGCCCGCCCGCCCCGTGCAGCACCACCACCTTCACCGCCGCGCCGGGGTCCCGCACCCGCTCCATGTGCACGTCCATGCCGCGCCAGCGCCGCCACTCCGATTCGGAGGCCGGGCCCTCGATCTCGCGCGCCCATCGGGGGAAGAACCCCAGGTAGTCGACCGTCATCACCGCTCCTTGCGCCGTTCCGCCGGATGCCGTGACAATAGTGAGCAATTGCTCGCGTTTCTACTCGCGTTAGGCCCCCCGATGCCCGGCACGCCCAAGCGGCTCCGTCCGCGTAAAAGCCCACGTCAGAAGCGTTCGGCCCAGACCCGGGAGCAGATCCTCGAAGCGGCTGCTCGCGTTTTCGTCGAGCACGGCCACGCGGCGGGCACCACCAACCGCATCGCCGAGGCCGCGGGACTGTCGATCGGCTCGCTCTACCAGTACTTCCCGAACAAGGACGCCATCCTGCTGGAGCTCGCGCGGCGGCACGTCGACCACGGCCGCCGGCTCGCGGAGGCCGCCGTCCGGCGCGGGCTGCCCGCGGCCTGGGACGAACGCGCCACCGTCCTGGTCGACGTGGCGCTCGGCGCGCACGACGGCGACCCCCGGCTGCACCAGGTGCTGTTCGAGGAGTCGCCGCGCCCGCCCGCGCTGCTGGCCGAGCTCCGCGCGCTCCAGGACTCGCTGGTCGGCCTCGTCGCCGGCCTGCTGCGCGAGGACGGCACCGTGCGCGTCCCCGACCCCGACCTGACCGCCTGGTTCCTGGTCGCCGCCGCCGAGTCCCTGACGCACCGCTACCTGGCCGACCGGCCGACCGCCGACACCGAGGCGTTCCGCCGGGAACTGACCGGCCTGCTCACCCGCCTCGTACACCCCGCACCGGCCGGGTGAGCCGGCCCGCCGGCGCCGCTACTCGGGCGGCGGCGTGCGGTCGACGGCGCGGCCGTTCTTCCAGACGGCCGCGATGGCGCGCGCGTCGGTGATGTCGGTGGTGGGGTCGCCGTCCACCAGCACCAGGTCGGCGCGCAGGCCGGGGGCGATGCGGCCGCGGTCGCCCAGGCCGAACGCGCGCGCCGGGACCGAGGTCGCCGCGGCCAGCGCCGCGCTCGGGGAGAGCCCGGCGCGGACCAGGTGCCCGAGCTCGACCAGCATGCTCACGCCGTTGGCGTTGGCGCGGACGGGCGCGTCGGTGCCCGCCAGGATCGGCACGCCCGCGGCGTGCAGCCGCCGGACGTTCGCCGAGCCGATCCCGAGGAAGTCGGGGCGGCCCGGACGGTCCGGCGGCTCCTGCGCGAGCAGGTACTCCTGCGTCGGGCTGAGCCAGGGGGTGATCCGGTCGTCGGCGAGCAGGTCCTTGGCGCCTGCGCCCCAGTCGACGACCGACAGGGTCGGGATGACGAACGCCCCGGCGCGGCGGATCTCGGCGACGCCGTCCGGGCCGCCCTCCACGTCCCAGAAGACGTGCGCGAGACCGTCGGCGCCCGCGCGGACGGCGGCCAGGGAGAGCTCCAGCTTCTCGGTGTGGACGACCGCGCGGCGGCCGTGCCGGTGCGCCGCGGCGATCACGCGCCGGAGCTGGTCGCCGGTCAGCGTGGGCAGCGGCGGCCGGGGCGGCGGCGGGCCGTTCTCCAGGATGACCTTCACGAAGTCCGAGCCCTCGGCGACCCGGTCGGCGACGAACCGGTCGATGTCGGTGTCCGCGGTCACCCGGGGGAAGTCCCAGCCGGGCTGGAGGGGGTGGCCGCCGGGCACGGTGACGCCGACGCCGGCCGACCACAGGTCCGCCCGCCGGGCCGGCGCCGTCGACCGGCGCCGCCGGCGGGCCTCGGGAAGCCCCGCCGGGTCGCCGAACATCTCGAGCTCGGTGGTGACCCCGAACCGCAGCGCGTCCGCCGCGCTGCCCTCGAACGCGTGGACGTGGCAGTCGATCAGGCCGGGCAGCAGCGTCCGGCCGCCGCCGTCGTACACCCGGTGGCGCGGGGACGCCGGCACGTCGCCGACCGCGGCGATCAGGCCGTCCACCACGAGCACGGAACCGCGCCCCCGCGGGCGCAGGCCGTCGAAGACGCGGACATCGCGGATGAGGAGGGGGCCGGGCCCGCCCGCCCTGGCCGGGGCCGCCGCGGCCGCCCGCGAGGCCGCCACGGGCGACGCGGCGGCGGCGACGGCCAGGCCGGACGCGAGGGACAGGACGCGGCGGCGTGAGGTTCGTGGTTCCATGCGCCCTGACGCTACGAAGCCCGGCCGCGGCGGGATAAGCGACTTTCGTCGCCGCCCGGCCGACCGAAGTAGCGGCCTTCGGCACGGTCGTGCACACCGTCCCGGGCCCGGGACGGAGCGTTGACGCGTTCTTTCCGTCGCGAGGGCTTTGCCGCCCCGGCCCGCGGGCAGATCCGTCCCGCCGCCCGCGGCCCGCGGGACGGCCGCGTGACCGTCGAAGGGACTGGGATGGGGCTGAGGGCCGGACCGGCCGGCACGATGCCGCCGGCCACGGTGCCGGCGGCGGTGGTGCTGCTGGTCGCGCTCGTGACCGCGGGCTGCACGGACGGCGACGGGCGCGCGGCGCGGTCCGGCGCCACCGGCACCGCGGAGGCCCAGGGCACCGCGGGCGCCACCGACCTGGAGCGCCGCTTCGAGCGGACCGTCACCGCCGTCCTGCCCTCGGTCGTGCAGATCAGCACGGACTCGGGCGAGGGCTCCGGCGTGGTGTACGACGACGACGGCCACATCGTCACCAACGCCCACGTCGTGGCCGGCGCCCGCCGGATCGAGGTCACCCCGGCCAGCGGCGGCGGCCCGCTGCGCGCCGAGCTCGTCGGCGCGTTCAACGCCGACGACCTCGCGGTGGTGAAGGTCGCCGGCGGGAAACCGCCCAAGGCGTCGTTCGGCGACTCGAACGCCCTCAAGGTCGGGCAGCTCGTGCTGGCCATGGGCAGCCCGCTGGGGCTGGCGGGCAGCGTCACCAACGGGATCGTGTCCGCCATGGGCCGCACCGTGTCGACCCGTCCCGGCGGCGCCTTCCCGGGATCGACGATCGTCCAGGCGATCCAGACCAGCGCCGCGATCAACCCCGGCAACAGCGGCGGCGCGCTGGTCACGCTGGACGGCCGGGTCGTCGGCATCCCCACCGCCGCCGCCGGCGACCCCGAGGGCGGCGGCCCGGCCCCCGGCATCGGCTTCGCCACCCCGAGCGCGACGGTCGCGGCGATCGTGCCCCAGCTGATCGCGCACGGCAAGGTCACCAACTCCGGCCGGGCGGCGCTGGGCGTCACCGTCCGCACCGTGGCCGACCTGCGCACCGGCGAGCCGGCCGGGGCGGAGGTCGTCGAGGTCGCCCGCGGCGGCGGCGCGGCCAAGGCGGGGATCAAGCCCGGCGACGTCATCATCGCCTTCAACGGGACCGGGACGCCCACCGAAGAGGCCCTCACCCAGGCCGTCGCCGGCCAGAAGGCCGGGGCCGCCGCCAAGGTCACCCTCGTCCGGGACGGCGCCGAACGCACCGTGGACGTCACCCTCGGGAAGCTCCCCGCCGGCTGATCACACGGCCAGGCCGTGGGCCGCGGCGTCGAAGCGGGAGCAGAACTCCACGTCCCCGATCCGCTCCGCGGCGCCGCGCACGGCGCGCAGCCTGGCCAGCGGACGCGCCGAAGTCATCCCGCCGGCCAGCCCGGTGATGACGCACAGCCCCGTCCGGATCGCCTCGGCCACGTCCCCCTGCTGCAGGAGCGCGTTGGCCAGGTAGCCCGCCGCGCACAGGCGGTTGCGGGGGCTCAGCGCCGCATCCTCCAGGGAGTTGCGGTGGATCTCCACCGAGCGGCCGGGGGCGCCCAGGCTCAGGTGGCCGGTCGCCTCCGCCGCGTCGACCTCGCCGGGGGTGACGAACTCCGTCCAGGGCAGGTCGGCCGGGTGCTCGCCGTGGTCGAGCTCGCGGCGCGCCTGCGCGACCGCGCCGCGGAAGCCCGCGGCCTCGCCGTCGTTGGCGTAGGCGACAGCCAGCCGGATCGACACGAGCGCGCGCAGCCGCGGCGAGGGCTCGTGCTCGGCGACGGCGGCGGCCAGCTCGGCCAGGCGCCGCGCCTCGCGGGCCACGCCCTGGCGCCGGGTGGTCCACGCCAGGTGGTTGGCCTGCATCGCCATGGTGGTCAGGATGTGGGTCTGCAGTTCGGTCTCGCCGCTGCTCCCGGCCAGGACGTGCGCCTCGTTGTAGAAGGCGCGGGCGGAGACCTGGTCGCCGGAGTCGAAGGCGGCCCAGCCCGCCTCCTCGGCCAGCTCGCCGGTCACCACCAGCAGCCGGTGGCCGACGCGCGCGCTGTAGTCGGACTCGTCGAGCATCCTGCGGGCCCGGGCGAACTGCCGGCGCGCCTGGACGAAGACGGCCCCGCCGCCCAGCTCCTGGTCGCGGTCGCGGAGCCGGTCCAGTGACGCGCGCAGGTAGCGGACATGGGCGTCGTCGACTCGCGCCGGAACCTCGAAGGCGGGCAGCGCGGCGGCGGCCGCAGGGCCCGCCGCCATGCCGTTGAAGTCCCAGCGGTCCACCTGGTCTCCCTCTTCTCTCTCGATCCTCTCGACGGCGTCGGTCTCGCACCCGCCGGTCTCGCCCCCGCAGGTCTCGCCACCGCAGGTCAGGGTGGCGTCCGGATCCCCCAGGATCAGCGGCGCCAGCGCCTCGCGCGGCATGTCCACCGCGTCCGCGCAGGCCAGGAGCTCGCGGATGTCGTACAGGGTGCCGCGGGTGCCCTTCTCGATGCGCGACACCGTGGACTGCGACCAGCCCGCGACCAGGAGCCCGAGCTCCTCCTGGGACAGCCCCGCGGCGGCGCGCACCAGCGCGACGACGGCGGGGACGTCCACGCGGGAGAGCGCCCCCCGCATCGGCGCGGAATCCCAGATCCAGGTGGGGGCTATGCCCCTGCCGTCACGGGCGGCCTGCAGGCAGGGACCGCAGAGGGGGCCGTGGTTGTAACGCGACAGCCGGGTGCCCTTGCACGACACGCAGGCGCGCTGCCCGCCGGTTCGTGTCGGACGGTCTTCCTGCACGAGTCGCCTCCGTTCGGACATGCCGTGAACAGCGCGCTCCGGGTGCAGGCCGGCCGCCTGTCGCGGCCCCCGCCGACCGGTGCGTCTCATCCTGGGGCAGCCCCTCGGGTGACGCAAGTCACTCTGGCAACTCCGGCCCCAGCTGCCACCAGGCGGTCACCGTTTTGCCGCCGTCCGGGCAGGTTCGGCAGGTCCAGCCGCTCGCCAGCGACGCCACCAGCAGCAGCCCGCGGCCGCACTCGTCGAACGTCGCGGCCGCCGCCGGGACGGGCCGCGCGTCGACCGGGTCCCAGACCTCGCAGACCAGCCGGCCGGGGGTCCGCCGCAGCAGCAGCCGCACCTTCGGCGGGGGGTCGGCGGGATCCGGGGCGCGGGCCGCCGCGGCGGCCGCGCAGGCGACCGCCTGCACCGCGTTGGTGACCAGCTCGCTGGCGACCAGCTCGCAGTCCTCCACGAGCGCGTCGAGGCCCCACTTGCGCAGCCGGGCGGCCATGAAGCGGCGGGCGTCGCCCGCCGCGCCGGGGACCGCGGGCAGCTCCAGCCGCTCGCGGCCCCGGCCGGCCCCGTCGGGATCATGGGTGGAACGGGGGGACGGCGACGATGGTGGCATTGGCACCTGCCGTTCAGCGCTTCGCGTGGTCATGGCTCCCGATCCGATGCTCACTGTCCGTCGTGGTCCGCGAACAGAGAGTGAGAACCGGTCCAGCGTAAGTCCGCTCGGCCGCGCGCACCATGCCAAAGTGTCATGCGTGCTTTCTGGTGAAAACCAGTGGCTCCCCGCTCTTCGTCCCGAGTCTTGAACTCCTCCGCACGGCGCTCCGTATCACCCCCACATGGAACGGAAGCCGGAGCCGGGAGGGCTCATGAGGCGTCGGAACGCCGCTCGGAGAAGCCGTCTGCGCACGATGGCCAAGGCCACCGCGGTGGCCGCCGGGACCGCGGGGCTCGCGGCCGGATCGCTGTACGCGGTGCGGGCCGCCGGGGCGCCGGAGCGTCCCGGCGAGCAGGTGGCCAGGCTCGCCGGGGACGTCCAGGCCGGGGAGGGACGCGCGGGAGCGGCGCGCGGCCCCCGGGCGGCGGCGCCCGCGCGCAGGACCGCGACGCTCGCCGGCGTGCTGACCGGCCGGCTCGGCGCCGCCCGCACGACAGGCGCCTACCTGGACCGCGCCGGGCGCACCGTCGTCATGGTCACCAACGCCGCCGACGCCGGCCTCGTCCGCGGGGCCGGGGCCGTGCCGAAGATGACGCGGCGGAGCCCGGCGGCCCTGACCGGTGTCACCACCGCGCTGCGGCGGTCGATGGGGACGGTGACCGGCACCGGCTGGGCGGTCGATCCGGCCACCTCGCAGGTGGTGGTGTGGACCGACGCCACCGTCACCGGGACGCGGATGGCCGCCGTCCAGAGGACGGCGCGGCGGATGGGCGCGGCGGTGCGGACGGTGCGCGTCCCGGGACGGCTCGGCACGCTCGCCCTCGGCGGCGACGCGATCTTCGGCCAGGGGTCGCGCTGCTCGCTGGGCTTCAACGTCCGGCGGGGCGGCGAGGACTTCTTCCTCACCGCCGGGCACTGCGGCAACGCCGTCCGCACCTGGACCGCCGACCAGCAGGGGAACCGGCCGCTCGGGACCACGGTGCAGAGCAGCTTCCCCGGCGACGACTTCGCCCTCGTGCGCGCCGAGGCGGGCGCCGCGGGCGACGGGGCGGTCAACCTGTTCAACGGTCAGACCAGGGACATCGCCCAGGCGGGCGAGGCCGTCGTCGGCCAGCAGGTGGTGCGCAGCGGCAGCACCACCGGCGTCAGCACCGGCCGGGTCACCGCCGTCGGCGCGACCGTCAACTTCCCCGAGGGCACCGTCACGGGCATGATCCAGACCACCGTCTGCGCCGAGCCGGGCGACAGCGGCGGGCCGCTGTTCAGCGGGACCACCGCGCTGGGGCTCACCTCGGGCGGCTCGGGCGACTGCCGCACCGGGGGCGTGACCTTCTTCCAGCCGGTCACCGAACCGCTGGAGCGGTTCGGCGCCGAGGTCTCCTCACCCCGAAACTAACCCCGGAACAAGCTCGGCGGCGGGGCGGCCGCCCGGTCGCCGTCCGCCGGCCACCGCGGGCGCCGCACCTCGTGGGTGTCGACATCGTAGACGCAGCCGCAGATCGAGTCGCGGTACGGGATGGTCCGGTCCGCCTGGATCCTGCGGATCGACCGGTCCACGTCCTGGTCCACGTTCGTGAACGCCTCCAGCGCCCAGTCGGGCCGCAGCCTGGTGTCCGCCTCGATGTCGTCCTTGAACGCGGTGTCGGTGATGCCCGCCATCTCGCACCTGGTGTGGTGCATGACGATGATGTGCCGGGTGCCCAGCTCGCGCTGGCTGACGACCAGGCCGCGCCGCACGTCCGGGGTGGTCACGCCGCCCGCGTTGCGCAGGACGTGCGCGTCCCCGGTCTTCAGGCGGAGGATCTCGTAGGGGTTCACGCGGGTGTCCATGCAGGTGACGACGACCAGCCGCAGCCGGGGTTCCCTGCCGTCGGGCCCGGCCGCGGCCAGGTCCGCGTGCCACTCGGCCTCGGCGAACAACTCGTCCAGCACGTTCATCCGGGTCTCCCCTCGTGTCGGTGGGCGGTGTGACGCCTCGCCGCCCCAGAGATCACTATGGGGACGCGAATTCCAACCTCGGGCAGTGGCAGGGCAAAACCTGATCGATGTCGGTGTTCGTCCGCTTCCGCCGATCGCCGGAACCATTGAGTCGATCAATCTTGGGCCTTTCTTGGGCGCGGCCGGAGAACGGATGATCGGCGCTTTGGCCGCCGTCTCGTAGAGTGCGCGGAAGTCGGCGGGTGCGGTCGCCGGATCGCCCGGCCGGGCACCGCCGACGGAATCGGGAATGAGCGTGGCGAACATCGTCGTGATCGGCGCCGGCGTGGTGGGGACGGCCACCGGCCGTGGCTTCCGCCGCCATGACCACAAGGTCACCTTCGTCGACACCGACGCCGCGGCCCGGCACCGGGCGGCCGAACTCGGATTCCTGGCGGTCGAGCCGGAGGCGCTCGATCTCATGGACGTGAACGCGGTCTTCGTGACCGTCTCCGCGCCGGCCGGTGAACGGGGAGTCGACCTGACGCATCTGCTCGACGCGTCCCGCGCCCTGGGCACGGCCCTGGCGCACACCACGCCCGACACCTTCACCGTCGTCGTCTACCGGTCCACGGTCCCGCCCGGCACGACGCGGAAACTGGTCACGGTCCTGGAGGCGGCCTCCAACGGGAAGGCCGGCGTCGATTTCGGCGTGGCGTACTGCCCCGAATACCTCAGGGCCGGAACGGCGTACGAGGATTTCATCAATCCGCCGCTGGTGTCGGTCGGGGTGGTCGGCGGCGACGAGCTCACCGGCGAGATCGTGTGCGATCTCCACCGCCCCTTCGGCCGGGCCGTGCAATTCCTCGGGGTCGAGGAGGCGGAATTCCAGAAGTACGTCCACAACCTGTTCAACGCGGTCAAGATCTCGTTCTTCAACGAGATGCGGGGCATCGCCTCGTGCCTGGAGATCGACGATTCCGACGAGGTCTTCAGGATCACCGCGATCACCGCCGAGGGCATGTGGAACCCCTGCTACGGGATCGCCGACCTCGGGCCCTACGGGGGCGCCGGTCTGCCCAACGACGCCGAGGCGTGGCTGAAGGAGATGGAACGGATGGGTGTCAGGTCGGCATTGGTAGAGGCCGCGCGGGCGGTCAACGTCCGGCTCGGGGGGCGCTGATGCGCGCCCCCGGCCGGTCGCCGTCCGCCGTGGTCGCCGTGGTCGCCGCGACCACCGTGGTCGCGGGGGCCGTTCCCGGCATGGCGCGTGCGGCCGCCCCCGGAACGGGATGCTCCGCGCCCACCGTGACCGTCGACGGCCCGGAACGGCTCGCCGCGGCGCTCGCGGGCGCGAGGCCCGGCGATGTCATCCGGATCGCCGACGGCACCTACGACGGGAACTGGACCGCCACCACCCCGGGCACCGAGTACAGGCCCATCTGGCTGTGCGGCGGCCCGAAGGCGGTCCTGACCAACGGCGGCCACCGGGGCGGCCACGGGCTGCACCTGGACGGCGCGTCATGGTGGCACGTGCACGGTTTCTCGGTGGCGGCGGCCAGGAAGGGCGTCGTCGTCGAGCGGGCCGAGCACGTCACCCTGGAAGGGCTGAACGTCCACGACGTGGGCGAGCAGGGCATCCACCTGCGCCGGCACACGACGGGCTCCTTCGTCTCGGGGAACACCGTGTACGGCACGGGGCATGCCGGCTCGCAGTGGGGCGAGGGCGTCCAGATCGGTTCCGATGACGTCGACTGGCCGGTCCACACCGAGGGCCTGCCGGATCGCAGCGACCGCAACATCGTCGCCGGCAACACGATCCACACGACGACCGCCGAGCCGATCGCCGTCAGGGAGGGCACCAGCCGCGGGCTGGTCGTCGGCAACGTCCTCGACGCCGGCGCGGGCGGCGACGGCTGCGGCGAAGTCAAGGGCAACGACTGGGTGTTCTCCCACAACGCCTGCACCGCCAGCCGCACGGACGGCTGGCGGACGCACCGCACGCGGGTCGGCGGCCACTGGGGACTGCGCACCGTCTTCACCGGCAACGAGGTCGCCCTCGCCGGGACGTCCCCCGGCTACGGCTTCAAGATCGACGCGCCGGCGGAGGTCCGCGCGATCGTGAACTGCGACAACACGGTGACCGGCGGCATGTTCGCCAACGTCGGCTGCGTGAGTTGGCCGTGAGCGGCGACCCCGCGCGGTAGTGTCGGCGGATGCTGCTCCGCGCCTGGGGAATCGCCCGGTCACTGGTCATGTACCACGGCATACCGGGAAAGCACCGCCGCATGCTGCGCCTCTACGGCGAGTTCCTCGGGCCGGGGGACGTCGCCTTCGACATCGGCGCCCACGTGGGCAGCCGGGTGCGCGCCTGGCGCCGCCTGGGCGCGCGGGTGGTCGCGGTCGAGCCGCAGCCCGACTGCCTGGGCGTCCTGCGCCTCTTCTTCGGCCGCGACCAGGGGGTCACGATCGTCCCCGAGGCGGCCGGGGCGCGCCCGGGGCGGGCGCAGCTCGCGCTGTCCACGGCGACGCCGACGGTCTCCACCATGTCGCCCGGCTGGATCGACTCGGTGACGACCGACCGCGGCTTCGCCCGGGTGCGGTGGGACCGCTCCGTCGAGGTCGAGGTCACCACCCTCGACGACCTCATCGCGGCGCACGGGACGCCGGCCTTCCTCAAGATCGACGTCGAGGGCTTCGAGGCCGACGTGCTGGCGGGGCTCACCCGGCCCGTGCGGGGGCTGTCGTTCGAGTACGTGCCGTCCGCCCACGAGGCGACCCTGGAGGCGCTGGCCCACGTCGAACGGCTCGGGCGGCTCGGGCCGCTCGGCGACGCCGGCGGTTACCTCTACAACTACTCGCCCATCGAGACGATGCGGCTGGCGAGCGAACGCTGGCTCGAGGCGGACGACCTGGTGCGGCGGCTCGAACGCATCCGCCCCCGGGGCCGCTCCGGCGACATCTACGCCAGGCTGCGGGGCTGATCAGCCGGGCCGGCCGGCCCAGTCCAAGGTGAGCGTCCCGTCGGAGCCGAGGCGGGTCCGGGGGCCGAACGCGCGCCCGGCCCGGTCGAGGGACGCCCCCAGCCAGGCGGCCTCCGCCGCGGAGGCCCGGCACAGGCTCATCCGCCGCGCCCGCAGGGGCACCATGCGCAGCCGCTCCAGCGTGCCCGTGCCGGGCCGGACCGAGGCCAGGTACAGCAGCCGCAGATCGTCGCGGAAGCCTTCGAAGCCGGAGATCCCCTCGTAGTCGTTGACCAGGTCGCCGCAGCCGTACAGGACGAGCTTGCCGCGGTGGACCTCCACCGGCCGGGGGTGGTGGGAGGAGTGCCCGTGGACGAGGTCCGCCCCGCCCTCCAGCAGCGCGTGCGCGAAGCGGACCTGGTGCCGGGGGACCTCGTACCCCCAGTTGGAGCCCCAGTGGATCGAGACCACGACGATGTCGTCCGGCCGCCTGACCCGCCGTATCCGCTCCACGACCGCCGCGGCCCCCGCGTAGGTCGGCTCCGCCACGAACGCGACCCCGGATCGGCCGGCCGCCGCGGCCCACCCCGGGTCGATGCCGCTGGAGGCCATCCCGCACGAGAAGACCAGGACGCGGCCGCCGCGGGGCAACTCGACGGCCACCGGACGCCACGCCTCCTCCAGGTCGAGCCCGGCGCCCGCGGCGGGGAGCCCGGCGGCGGCCAGCGCGTCGAGCGTGTCGGCGAGCCCCTCCCTGCCGAAGTCCAGGACGTGGTTGTTGGCCAGCGCGCACGCGTCCGGGCGGGCCAGGGCCAGGCAGGGCAGGTTGCCGGGGGCCATCCGGTAGTGCACGGTCTTGCCCGGCTCGAAGCGGCCGCCCCGGGTGACGCCCGTCTCCAGGTTGAGCACGCGCGCGTCGGGGGCGGCCTCGTCCAGGACGGCCAGGGCGTCGCCCCAGGGCCAGCCGAAATCGGCGTGGCGCGGGACGGGGCCGTTGGCGGTCTCGGCCAGCGCGACGTAGTCCCGGGCGTCGCGGACATACCCCTCCTGGAGTGAGGGATCGCCGGGATGCGGCAGGACCTGGTCCACCCCGCGGCCGAGCATGACATCGCCGCACAGGGCCAAGGTCACCGGCTCGATGCCCATTTCCCCAGGATAGGCCGCGATTCCCGGCCCGTGCCCGGGGGGATCCGGGCCGCCGGTCGCGGCCGCCCGATCGGCATCATCCGGCCAATCGCCCATTCCGCCGGGAGGAGGCTGGCACACTGCCTGCTACGCCTGCGACGCCTGCGACGCCGTAGGACAGTGCGCCCGGGAGGTCCCCGGGGACCGGTGCCAGGGACCGGTGTCACGGAAGGGACGACGTGGCCGTCGACGACTCCGCGCCGGGCTCGACGGTGCGCCGTCTCGTCCTCGGCGCCCAGTTGCGGCGGCTGCGGGAGGCGTCCGGCATGACCCGGGACGAGGCCGGATACGCGATCCGCTCGTCCGGATCGAAGATCAGCCGGCTGGAGCTGGGACGCGTCGGCTTCAAGGAGCGGGACGTGGCCGACCTGCTCGCCCTGTACGGCGTCACCGACGGTCCCACCCGGGAGACGATGCTGCGCTGGGCCCGGGAGAGCAACCTGCCCGGGTGGTGGCAGCGGCACGGCGACGTGCTGCCCCCCTGGTTCCAGACCTACCTGGGCCTGGAGAAGGCGGCCTCGCTGGTCCGGACGTACGAGATCCAGTTCGTGCCGGGCCTGGTGCAGACCCCCGACTACGCGCGCGCCGTGTTCCGCCTCGGCCACCCGGACGCCGGCGAGGAGGAGATCCGGCGCCGGGTCGAACTGCGCATGCGGCGCGGGCGGCGGCTGTGGGGCCCGGACGCCCTGCGGCTGTGGACGGTCATCGACGAGGCGGCGCTGCGCCGTCCCCTCGGCGGGCCGGAGGTGATGCGGGGCCAGCTGGAGTACCTGCTCGCCCTCTCCCGTCGGCCGAACGTCACCATCCAGGTGATGCCGTTCCGCTTCGGGGCGCACGCGGCCGAGGGCGGGGCGTTCACCATCATGCGGTTCCCGGACCCCGAGGTGCCCGACGCGGTCTACCTGGAGAACCTCGTCGGCGCCGCCTACCTGGAGAAGTTCGAGGACCTGGACCGCCATCTGCAGGCGATGGAGCTGCTGGCGCTCCACAGCGCGTCCCGCGAGGCGTCCCGGGAGCTGCTGACCGAGCTCCTGGCCGAACCGCCGGGCGGGCGCGACGGGGCGGCGGGGACGGCGGAGGGCTCGGTGCGCGCCGAGAGCCGACGCCTGGTGCCGGTGTCCGCGGAGCGGCGGGGCGGCGACGGGCAGGCGGTCGTCCGGACCCCGTTCGGGCTCAGGGCGCTGGTCGTCGACGCGCTGGGCAAGGGGGAGGCGGCGGCGCGGGCGGCCGGGACCGTCCTGGACGCGTTCCGGGAACTGGCCCCGCACGAGCCGGCGCTGCCGGGGCTCGCCGAGCGGCTGCACGCCGTGCTGGCGCATCCCGGCGACACCGGCGACGCCGTCACCGCGCTCCTGCTGTCGGTGCCGGAGGACGCGGGACGCGCCGAGATGGTGTGCTGCGGCCATCCGCCGCCGTTGCTGCTGCGCGACGGCCGGGCGTCGGTCCTGGAACCGCTGCCGGTGCTGCCCCCGCTCGGGCTGCTGGACCTGGCCGGCTGGTGTGAGGAGACGACCGTCCCGTTCGGGGCGGGGGACCGGCTGCTGGTCTGCGCGAACGGTGTGACGCTGGCCCGGGACGCGCAGGGCGGCAGCTTCCCGTTCGCCGAATGCGCGGCGGAGCGGGCGGGCGACGACCCGGCTCGGATCGTGGACGACCTCATGGCGCGGCTCCTCGGCCACGTGTCGGGCCGTCTCGAGGACGAGGCCGGCGTGCTGCTGGTGCACGCGGAGCGCGGAACCGGCGAGACCGGCGGAACCGGGGAGACCGGTGCGGCGGGCCGCGTCCCGGTGAGGGAGGAGACGAGGCGGGCATGACCGAATCCATGACCCGGCGCGGCGGGAACCTGCCGGCCGAGACGACCGGTTTCGTGGGACGGCGCCGCGAGCTGGCCGAGCTCACCGGCCTGTGCCGCCGCCCCGGGCCCGTCACGGTGACCGGGGTGGGCGGGGTCGGCAAGACCCGCCTCGCGCTGCGCGCGGCCCGCGACCTCGCCGCGGAGTTCCCGGACGGGACGTGGCTGGTCGAGTTGGCCGGGCTGCGCGACGGCGCGCTCCTGGGCCACGCGGTCGGCCGCACGCTCCGGATCCCCGACCAGACGGCCCGCCCCCGGCTCGACGTCATCGCCGACCATCTGGCCGGCACGAGGCTGCTGCTGGTCCTCGACACCTGCGAGCACCTGACCGAGTCCTGCGCGCCGCTGGTCAGGGCGCTGCTGGACGCCGCCCCCGGCGTGCGCGTGCTGGCCACGGGCCGCCGGCCGCTCGGGCTCGACGACGAGCGGACGCTGACGCTCAACCCCCTGCCCGCGGCGCCCGCCTCGGCTTCTGCCGTGCGCTCCGACGCGGTGACGCTGTTCGAGCAGCGCGCCGCGGCGCGCGTGCCGGGTTTCGCCGTCACGGAACGGAACCTCGACACCGTGGCCGGGGTGTGCCGTCGCCTGGAGGGCATCCCGCTGGCCATCGAGCTCGCCGCGGGGCAGCTTCCGGAGCTGTCCCTCGACCAGCTGGCGGCCCGGCTCGACGACCGGTTCCAGGTGCTGGTTGACGACGGCCGCGACGAGCCGTCCCGCCACCGTGCGCTGCGGACCACGGTGGGCTGGAGCCACGAACTGTGCGCGCCGCGGGAACGGCTGCTGTGGGCGCGCCTGTCGGTCTTCCCCGACGACTTCGACTTGGAGGCCGCCGAACGCGTCTGCGGCGACGACGTCCTGCCCATGAACGCCGTGCCGCAGCTGGTGGAGGGCCTGGTCGGCAAGTCGGTCCTGGCGCGGAGCGACGACGCCGCCCCGGGCGGTGCGACGCGCTACCGGATGCTGGACACGCTGCGGCAGTACGGCGCCGAGTGGCTGCGCGAGCTGGGCGAGCAGGACCTCATGGCGCGCCGGCACCGCGACTGGTACCTGCGGCTGGCCGAGTGGGGGGAGCAGCACTGGTTCGGCTCCGTCCAGACCGAGGTCTTCCGGCGCCTCTACAAGGACCACGTGAACATCGGCGCCGCCCTCGACCACTGCCTCACCGCCCCCGGCCAAGCGCGCACCGGCCTGCACATGGCCGCCTCCCTGTGGTTCTACTGGGTCGGGTGCGGGTTCCTGGACGAGGGCCGCTACTGGCTGGACCGTGCACTGGCCCTGGACACCGAGCCCAGCGGTACCCGCGCCAAGGCCCTGTGGGTGAACGGCTACGTCGCCATCAAGCAGGGCGACAGCGCCGGCGCGGTCGCGCATCTGGAGGAGAGCCAGGCCGAGGCCCAGCGGACCGACGACCGCACCGCCCTGGCCAACGCCGTCCACCGGCTGGGCTGCGTCGCGCTCGTCAACGACGAGCACGCGCTCGCCGAGGTGCTGTTCAAGGAGACGCTCGCGCAGTACGAGGCCCTCGGCGAACTGAACGCGAGCGTCATCATGGCCAGGGTGGAGTTCGCCATGAACACCGCCTTCCAGGGCGACCTGGAGGCCGCGGCCGCCATGTGCGAGCAGGTCCACGCCGTCTGCGAAGAGCACAACGAGCAATGGGTCAGGGCCTACGCCCTCTACGTGATGGCCTTCGCGGCCCTGACCGGGGGCCGCCTGGACGAGGCGGAGCGGCTCACCCGCGCGTCCATGCGGATCAGCCACACCTTCCACGACCTCGTCTGCACCGTGCTGTCCATCGAACTGCTCGCGCTCGTCCGGGTCATGGGCGGCGACGGGCGTGACGCGGCGGCGCTGCAGGGCGCCGCGGGGCGGATCTGGCGCACCGTCGGGCTCCCCCTGTTCGGGTCGGCGTACTTCAACGCGCCGCACGGCCAGTGCGAGACGCACGCGCGGGAGGCCCTGGGCGACCGCGAGTACGAGGCGTTCCACCGGGCGGCCTCGCGCCTGGGCCTCGACGAGGCGGTCGCGTTCGCCCTGGGGGACAGGCCCAGGCCCGACCCCTCCGAACCCTCCGCGCCGCCGCGTCCCCCCGCGAAGCCGTCCGGAGCCGTCCGCCGCTGAACGGCCCGTCACGTCACAAAGCCTGGAGGCACACACTGTGGGAACGTCCCGCGAGCACGCCGTCGTCATCGGGGGGAGCCTGGCCGGGCTGCTGGCCGCCCGCGTGCTGAGCGACCACTTCGACCGGGTCACCCTCGTCGAGCGCGACCGGTTCCCCGACGCCGCCGCCTACCGGCCGGGCGTCGCGCAGGGCCGCCACCTGCACGTGCTGTGGAGCCGCGGCATGGAGATCGCCGAGCGGCTGTTCCCCGGCCTGGAGGAGGAGCTGCGCACCGCGGGCGCCCCGGTCCTCGGAGTGCCCTCCGACCTGCTGTGGATGACGCCCGGCGGCTGGCGGCGGCGGTTCGAGGTCACCCGGCTGCTGACCTTCAGCCGGGAACTGCTCGACTGGTCCGTCCGCGCCCGGCTGGCCAAGTTCGAGAACGTGACCGTCCTGGACGGCCGCGAGGTGACCGGCCTGCTGCCGTCCGCCGGCGGCCCCGGTGCCGGGGTCGGCGGGGTCGAGGCGCGCGAGCACGGCACCAGGGCGGACGCCGAGCCGCTGCGGGCCGACCTGGTCGTCGACGCCTGCGGCCGCGGCTCGCGCGCCCCCGAATGGCTCGGCCGGCTCGGGTTCCCCGAGCCCCCGCAGACGAAGGTGGACCCGCTGCTGGGGTACGCCAGCCGCCGCTACGCCGTCCCGCCCGGATTCGACCCCGGATGGAAGGCCCTCTACCTCCAAGCGGACGCGCCGAACGGCACCCGCACCGGGGCGCTGTTCCCGCAGGAGGGCGGCCGGTGGATCGTCAGCCTGTTCGGCATGGCCGGGGACTACCCGCCCACCGACGACGAGGGCTTCCTGGAGTTCGCCAAGTCCCTGCGCAGCCCGCACCTGTACGAGGCCATCAAGGACGCGGAGCCGCTGACCCCCATCACCAGCTACCGCCGTACCGCCAACCACCGCCGCCACTACGAGAAGCTGTCCCGCCTGCCCGAGGGCTTCATCGCCCTCGGCGACTCGGTGTGCGCGTTCAACCCCCTCTACGGGCAGGGCATGAGCGTCGCCGCCATCTCCGCCCTCACCCTGGACGACGCCCTGCGCAGCGGCGCCGCGCCGACCAGGATCGCCCGCCGCATGGCCAAGAACGCCGCCGGCCCCTGGCTCATCGCCACCGGGGAGGACCTGCGCTATTCCACGACCAAGGGCGCCTCGGCCGGGATCAGCACCCGCGTCATCAACCGGTACGTGGCGCGCGTCGTCAGGCTCGCCAACGTCGACCACCACGTCTGCACGCGCATGGTGAACGTCCTGGCGCTCACCGCCCCGCCCCAGTCGCTCTTCAAGCCGGACGTCCTGTGGCGGGCCGCGACCACCCGCGTCCAGCCGCTGGCGGCCCCGGACGACCACCCGGTCTGAACGGCCGCGTGAAGGCTCGCCGTCAGCCGGGAAGGTCTGCGGGGGAGCCCGGCCGGTCGATCCGGTGGAGGTAGTGCGCGCGGTCGTCGATCGGGTTGTCGGGCTCCAGCTCGCCTTCCGCGATCCGGCGCAGCCCCGCCTTCTCCAGCGCCCGCCAGGAGGCGCGGTTGGCCGCCACCACCGGAACGATGATCGACGAGCCGCCGGGATGGTCGTCCCAGGTCCGCTCGACGAACGCGCGGATCATGCGGGGGCCCAGACCGCGGCCGATCAGGTCCGGCTCGCCGATCAGGTAGTCGATCGACAGCGCGCCCTCGGGGACCTCGGTGATGGCGGCCAGGTCGGCCAGGTACTCGGGGTAGTCGGCCAGCCGGCACCGCTGCACCAGCCCGAACGGCCGCCCGTCGAGCAGCGCCAGGAAGTCCTCGGAGGGCTCCTCGCCCCGGACCGCGGGACCGAAGTCGCGGGCCACCGCCTCCGGCGAGGTCTCGTGGTGCCACCACCGCGCCACCCGCGGCTGCTCCAGCCAGCGGCGCAGCAGCGGGAAGTCCGGTTCGCCGAGCCGCCGCCATGTGATCATCGGGATCCCTCCGGGGCGGCGCGCCGCCTGTAGTAGCGGGCCTGCCGGTCCCGGTGCCCGCAGGACGGGTGGCACCAGCGCCGGCGCGAGTGGTTCTTGACGAACAGCATCGAGCAGCCCGGCCCGCGGCACCGCCGCAGGTGCTCCGCCCGCTCCCCGGTCAGCAGCTCGATGCACGAGCCGGCGATGCGGCCGAGGACGGCCGTGCCGCCGCCGGTGTCGTCGAGCCACTGGACGGCCGGGGCTCCCCCGGCGGGCCACTCCAGCCGCGGATAGGCCGGCGCGGCCCGGGCGAAGTCGTTGACCCGGCTGACCGCCGCCTGGCCGGGGGCGCGGCCGTCGGCCGCGGCCGAGAGCAGGTCGTGGACGGCGTCGCGCAGGGAGTGCACCCGTCCGGCGCGGCGGTCCAGGCCCGTCGGCGGCGTCGTCGCGAGGCCGTGCGCGTCCCAGACGCAGGCGAACCACTGGTCGATCCAGGCCGCCTCGCCGAGGAAGTCGGTGCGCTCACCGCCGCCGCCGTACAGCGTGTTCGCCAGCTCCACCGGCAGCGGTTCGGTCCCGAGGATCGGGAAGTCCGGACACTCCATGATGCTGACGGTAGCAAGGTCTTCCAACCATCACATCTCATTTAGGGGGTCATGCCGCATCGGGGCGAACCTGGACGCCTTCGTCGCCTCGGTCGTCGCCTGATCAGCGGATGCGCGGTGAGGGGCGATGCCCGGGGAATGGCCGGACACGGCCGGGCAAGAGCCGATCAAGGCCCTTCCGGGAGGTTTGAACCACGTGCAACGATGAGCCGGCTTTCACGGGAGGTGCGTTGGCTGTCCTCATCCATGCCGGTGACATACCTGCCGCGCGGCGGGTGCAGGCCTGGCTCGACGTGGTCTGCGACACCCTGGGGCCGCTGGATGTGCGGATGGACCCGGACGTCCCCCTGGAGGGACGGATCGAGGCCGCCCAGCTCGGCCCGATCGGCGTCGGCAGGATCCAGACCTCGACGCCGCACGGCGTTCACCGCACGCCCGGGCTGATCCGGCGGGGCGGGCCGGAGCCGTACCGGGTGGTGCTGGCGCTGTCGGGGACGATCCTGCTCGGCCAGGACGGACGGACGGCGCGGCTGGGCAGCGGCGATCTGGCGGTCTACGACTTCGCCCGCCCGTATGAGCTGGTCTACGACTCGGCCGTCCGGCTGGCGGTCTTCAGCCTTCCCCGGGAAGCGCTCGCCGTGCCCGCCGACACGGTGCGCCGGCTCACCGCCGTCGCGCTCTCGGGGGACGGCGGCACCGCGGCGCTGGCCGCGCCGTTGCTGCGCCGGGTGGCCGAGGACGTGGAGACCTACCGGCCGGCCAGCGCGACCCGGCTGGCCACGGTGGTGACGGACCTGCTCACCACGACGGTCGCCGAGCATGCGTCGCAGGTCGCCGAGCTGGAGCCGGAGACCCGCGAACGGGTGCTGCTGCAGCGCGTCCACGCGTTCGTCGAACAGCACCTCGGCGACAGCGGCCTCAGCCCGGCGATGGTGGCGGCGGCCCACCACGTGTCGCTGCGTTACCTGCACCGGCTGTTCGAGTCGCAGGACACCACGGTCGCGGCGTGGATCCGGCACCGGCGGCTGGAACGCTGCCGCCGCGACCTGGCCGACCCGGTCCACGTCGACCAGTCGGTCAGCACCATCGCCGCGCGGTGGGGGCTGCCCGATCCGACCCATTTCAGCCGGCTGTTCCGGCGCGTGTACGGGACGCCGCCGGCCGAGTACCGCAGGGCGTGCCTGATGCCGGGCGGCTGAGCCCCGGCACGGATCGTCAAGCGCCCGGCGCTCAGGTGCAAGCCCGGCCGCCGCGCGATCGGCAGACTCGTGGACATGGCAGGCCGCAAGGCCGCGACCTCCGGGAAGGAACGGAAATGTCCACCCTGTTCGTCAACATGGCCGTCAAGGACCTCGACCGGTCCAAGAAGTTCTTCACCGCGCTCGGCTTCGACTTCTTCGGGATGACCGACGACATGGCCTCCGTGGTCATCAGCGAGCGCACCCAGGTCATGCTGCTGGCCGAGCCGACGTTCGCCGGCTACAGCAGGAACCGGGTCGCCGACCCGGCCGAGACCACCGAGGTGATCCTGGTGCTCGGCCTCGACGGCCCCGCGGAGGTGGACGAGCTGTTCGACAAGGCGGTGGCCGCCGGCGCGACGGCCGTCGGCGAACCGCTGACCGAGGGCCCCCGCTACCAGCGCGGCTTCACCGACCCCGACGGCCACCAGTGGTCGGCGCTGTGCCTGGTCAACCCGGCCGGCTGAGATGACGGCGACTCCGGCTTCGATCGTCACGGGGACTGCGGCCTCGGCCGACGGCACGCCGATCGTCTTCGACCGCGGCGGTGCCGGCCCGGTGCTCGTCCTGGTGCACGGCGCCTTCACCGACCGGTCCCATCCCGTGCTCGCCGAGGTGGCGCGGACGCTGGCCCCGTGGTTCACGGTGATCAACTACGACCGCCGCGGCCGCGGGGCCAGCGGGGACGCCCGGCCCTACGCCGTCCAGCGGGAGATCGAGGACCTGGCCGCGGTCATCGAGGCGGCGGGCGGCACGGCGATGGTGTTCGGCGGCTCCTCCGGCGCCGCGCTGGCGCTGCGGGCCGCCGCCCGCCTCCCGGCCATCACCCGCCTCGCCCTGTGGGAACCGCCGTACCACGTCGACCCCGGCGCCCCTGAGCTTCCGCACGACTTCGCCTCGCGCCTCACCGCCCTGGTGGACGGGGGAGCGCGGGGCGAGGCGGTGGAGCTGTTCATGGTCCGGGCCGCCGAGGTCCCCGCCGACCTGGTCGGCGCGATGCGCGCCGACCCGTCATGGCGGCAGATGGAGGCACTCGCCCACACCCTGGCCTACGAGGCGGAGGTCATGGGGCCCGGCAACCCCCTGCCCGCCGGCACGGCCGCGTCGATCGAGCAACCGGTCCTCGTCCTCAACGGCCAGAACAGCCCCGCGTGGATGAGCAACGCCGGGACCGCCCTCGCCCGGGCCGTCCCCGGGGCCGTCCACCGGACGCTCCCCGGCCAAGACCACGATGTCGCCGCCCAAGCGCTGGCCCCCGAACTGCTCGAGTTCTTCGCCAGGCAGACGTGACACCCCTGCACGTCGTTCGGTGTCATGGATAGTGTTTCGCCCTGAGATGGGACGACGTCCAAGGGGGGCCATGCGCCTGAGGGATTACTATCCGCCGGTCGAGCCGTACGACTCCGGGCTCCTCGATGTCGGTGACGGCAACGAGATCTACTGGGAGACCTGCGGGGACCCCGGCGGCAAGCCCGCGCTGTTCCTGCACGGCGGCCCCGGCGGCGGACTGCTCCCCGACAACCGCCGGTTCTTCGACCCCGCCGCGTACCGGATCGTGCTGTTCGACCAGCGCAACTGCGGCCGCAGCCTGCCCTACGCGGGCGACCCGGCGGTGTCGCTGGAGCGCAACACCACCGCGCACCTGGTCGCCGACATCGAGCGGCTGCGCGAGCACCTGGGGGTCGAGCGCTGGCTGGTCTTCGGCGGCAGTTGGGGCACCACGCTCGCCCTGGCCTACGCGCAGGCCCATCCCGGACGGGTGAGCGAGCTGGTGCTGCGCGGCGTGTGGCTCGTCCGGCCCTCGGACGAGGCCTGGGCGTTCACCCCCGGCGGCGCGGCCCACCTGTTCCCGGGCGAGTGGGCCGCGTTCCGGGACGCGATACCCGCCGCCGAGCAGGACGACCTCGTCGCCGCCTACGGCCGCCGCATCACCGACCCCGACCCCGCGGTCCACCTTCCCGCCGCCCGCGCCTGGATGGCCTGGGAGCTGTCGGCCAACACCCTGCTCCCGATGACGCCGCCCGACCTCGGCGACGCCCTGATCCTGGCGTTCGCCCGCATCACGCACCACTACATCAGCAACGGCGGGTTCCTCCCCGGCGAGGGCCTCCTGGCGGGCGTCGACCGCATCCGGCACGTCCCGGCCGTCATCGTCAACGGCCGCTACGACGTCAAGACGCCCCCGGACCAGGCCTGGGACCTGCACCGGGCCTGGCCGGAGGCCGAGCTCCACATCGTGGAGGACGCGGGCCACGGCGGTTCCGAACCCGGCACCCGCCACCTCCTCATCGAGGCCACCGACCGTTTCCGCGACGCCCGCTGACCGCGGCGGTCACCGGGGCGGCTGGACGACGGCCAGGGACGCGCCCGTCGGATCGGTGAGGAGGGCGTGCCGGCCGTGGGAGGACTCGGCGCAGGGCCGCGCGACCGAGCCGCCCAGCCGCTCGGCCTCGGCGCACGCCGCGTCGCAGTCGGCGACGACGAAGCAGGGCGTCCAGTACGGCGGCTCGTCCTCGGCCTCGCCGGCGGCGCACACCACGCTGGCGATCGGCCGGCCGGTGCTCGTCCACTCGAAGCAGACCTCGCCGGAGGCGCCCCGGACCCGCGCGGGGTCCGTCCAGCCGAACACCCGCCCGTAGAACCGCCCGGCCGCGTCGGCGTCCCGGCTGACCAGCAGCACGCAGGACATCGTGCCCGGTTCCCCGGCCACGGCCGCGCCGGGGAACCGGGACGGGCGCCACAGCCCGAACCCCGCGCCCTCCGGGTCCGTCGCGAGCGCCATGCGGCCCAGGGAGCCCGCGTCGACGCCGTCGAGCAGCACCAGCCCGCCCGCCTCCCGCACCGCCGCCGCGGCCTTCCCCATGTCGGCGACCTTGAAGTAGCAGGTCCAGGTAGGGGTGAGCGAGTCGTCGGTGAGCGCGTCCATCCCCGCGACCTCGGGCCCGTCCGCGTCCCCGCCGAGCGTGAACATCTCGTACCCGGAGACGCGCTCGTCGGTGAGCGGGTGGGAGCCCCAGCCGAACAGCCCGCGGTAGAACGCCCTGGACTCGGCCGGGTCGGGGCTGGCCAGCTCCACCCAGCCCGGCTCGTACGACGTCGTCCCGGGCATGGCCCACCCCCTTCCGCGCTCCCCTCCACGCTACGGGCGCGCAGGTAAACGACCACGGGACGATCGGAATCCTGTTTCCCAAGAAGTCCGTCATCTCCGTCGCGTGCGGCGTGAGGAACCGGAACCGGGCCGGCGGCGGGCGGGTTCGGGGGCCAGCCGCCCCGCGACGACGACCCCGTACAGCACGTGGTCGATCGCCACCGCCGTCCGCCAGGTGACGCGGCGATGGCGCGCGGGCCCGGTGCCCAGCACCGGGGCGATCGCCAGCTCGTAGCCGAGCCAGATCACCAGCCCGTAGGCCGGTCCCGCCAGCACGTGGAAGCGCACGCGCTCGGGGAGCAGGCCGAACACCACGCCGCCGCCGGTCCCGTAGAACCAGTGCGCGATCTCCGTCAGCGCCTCGCGCTGCCGGTCCGGCAGCCGCTGGAACCACTCGGGGGCGTGCTCGGCGACGATGGCCTCGGGCGGGCTCTTCTGATGCGGGCCGGCCGCGGCCGTCACGGTCCGGGCACCCGTCATGGCCATGGCCGCCACGAGCCCCCGGGCCCCGGCGCGGGCGACCGCGCGAGCCCGTCCGGCGTGCTGGGAAGCGTGCATTTCCCCGGCCTCCCCGCCAGGGCTTCCGATATCCCGAATTTCTCCGGCGGGCGCCGGCCTTTTCCGGTAGGTGCGGCCGTCACCTAGGGGCGCCCGTCACTTACGCGGGCGCCGTTCCGGCCGTTATACCGGAGAAGGCGACGGGGGGCGGCGCCGTTCTTCTCCCGTGGTGACGGCACCTGACCTGGTACGGGGGGACCTGGATGAAAACGGGCGCGGCCGTCGGCGAGCACGGTTTCGAGACCGTGCGTGCGGTGGCCGACGCGATTCTCTACGAGGGCTATCTGCTTTACCCGTACCGCCGTTCTTCGGGCAAGAACCGGGTCCGCTGGCAGTTCGGGGTGCTGACGCCCCGTTCCTGGGCGGACGCCCACGGCCTGGTCGACACCACGGTGGCCGGGTCCGCGGAATCGTGGTGGCAGCAGACCGAATGCCTGGCCCGCGCCACGGAGGACGCCACGGTCACGTGCCGGCTCCGCTTCCTGCAGTTGCAGCGCAGGACCGTCCACCGGCGCGGACCCGACGGTTCGCACCGCCGGGTCGAGGCGCTCGGCGCGGAACTGCCCTTCGACGAGGCGGTGCCGCGGGAGTTCGATCTGCGGGTGAGGCTCGGCGACCTGCTGGGCTGCGAACGGCTGTTCTCCCTGCGGGCGCCGGGCGGAACCGAATGCGAGGAGATCGCCGGCGACGGCGTCCGGGGGCGGGTGCTGCGCGAACGCTGGCCGGTGTCGGCTACGGTGCGGCTCTCCGCGTTCGCGACCTGCACCGAGTCGCCCGCCGGTGAGCCCGTAGGGTCCGAGCGCGCGTACCGGCTGCGGATCCGGGTGGAGAACGGCGACGGCACCGACCGCTCGGAGGCCACCCGCGACGACGTGCTGCGCTGGTCGCTGCTCGCCTCCCACACGCTCCTCGCCGTCGACCGCGGCTCCTTCCTCTCGCTGCTGGACCCGCCGGAGTGGGCCGGGCGGGCGGCCCGGGGCTGCGCGAACGTCCACACCTTCCCGGTGCTCGCGGGACCCGAGGACCGCAGCGATCTGGTCCTGTCGTCGCCGATCCTGCTCTACGACCGGCCGCGCGTCGCCCCCGAGAGCCCCGGCGACCTGCACGACGCGACCGAGATCGACGAGATCCTCTCGCTGCGCACGCTGACGCTGACCGACGAGGAGAAGCGCGAGGCGCGGGCCACCGACGCCCGGGCCGCCGCCATCATCGACCGGGTCGACGGCATGCCCGCCGAGGTGATGTCCCGCCTGCACGGAGCCGTGCGCTCCCTCGCCCCCGTCTCCGGGGCCGGCCCGGACCCGGCACCGGCGGGCGCAGGGGAGCCGCCCGCTCCCGACACGCCCTGGTGGGACCCGGGCGCGGACGCCTCGGTGTCCCCGGAGACCGACCGGGTCATGGTGGCCGGCGTCGCCGTGTCCAAGGGCAGCCGGGTGCGGCTGCGCCCGCGCCGGCGCGGGACCGACCCGCAGGACGTGTTCCTGGACGGCAGGACCGCGCTGGTCGAGAAGGTGCTCATGGACGTGGACGACGCCTGCCACCTCGCCGTGTCGATCGAGGACGACCCGGCCGCGGAGCTGAACCGCTGGTACGGCCGCTACCGGTACTTCTCCCCGGACGAGATCGTGCCGCTGGCCGGAGGGGCGGGCACCGGATGAGCGGCGGCGGCGCGGGGGCGGCGGGCCGGGTGCTGGTCGCCGGCATCGGCAACGTCTTCCTGGGCGACGACGGCTTCGGCGTCGAGGTCGTGGGCCGCATCGACGTTCCGGCACTGCCCGCGGGCGTCGACGTCGTCGACTACGGCATCCGCGGCGTCCATCTGGCCTACGACCTCCTCGACGGCCGCCACGACACCCTGATCATGGTCGACGCCCTGCCGGTCGACGGCCCGCCGGGCGGGCTGGCCGTCCTGGACGCCGCGGACCCGGACGAGGGCATGGGCGGGGACGCCGTGCTGGGCGCGCCCGCGGTCGACGGCCACGGCATGCACCCGCTGGCCGTGCTCCGGCTCCTGCGCAGGCTGGGCGGGGACGTGGAGCGGGTCCTGGTCGTGGGATGCCGGCCGGCCGTGGTCGAGGAGCGGATGGGGCTCTCCGAACCGGTGCGCGCCGTGCTGGACGAGGCCGTCCGGCTGGTGACGGCGCTCGCCCGCGACGAGGCCGCCCGATCCGAGGCCGGACGACGTGGAACCGGACGAGCTGATACCGGACGAGCTGATACGGAGCGAACCTGTGCATGAGATGGGATTGTGCGACGCGATCGTCAAGGCCGCCCGGTCACGGGCCCGGGGCCGCCGGGTGAGCGAGGTGAAGGTCCGCGTGGGCGGGCACCCGGTCGATCCGGAGGTCGTCGACCAGGGCTTCCGCCTCGCCGCCGCCGGCACCGAACTGGAGGGCGCGGGCCTGGACCTGGTCATGGAGCCGCTGTCGGTGCACTGCCGGGGCTGCGGCGGCTCGACGCCGGTCGAGTCCGCCCGGACCCTGGCGGCGTGCCCGCGCTGCGGCGGGGTGGACGTGGAGGCGTGCGGCCGGGACGACGTCGTCCTGGAGTCCATCACGGTCGACCCGGAAGCCGAGGCCGGAGCGGAAGCGGCGGCCGGCGCGCGGGGAGGCGCCCGATGACCGCCATGGACCCGGGGACGATGGAGGCGCGGCGCGGCGCGGAGCCGGGCGGCGGATTCGACGAGATCCACGTGCTGTGGATCTCCGAGGGGATGAGCTGCGACGGCGACACCGTGTCGGTGACCGCCGCGTCGCAGCCGGCGATCGAGGACGTGGTGACCGGCGTGGTGCCGGGACTGCCGAAGGTGCACCTGCACAACAAGGTGCTGTCCCCGACGGTCGGCGGCGAGGAGTTCCTGGCGCCGTTCCGGGCCGCCGCGCGGGGCGACCTGGCGCCGTTCATCTTCGTCCTGGAGGGCTCGGTCCCCAACGAGAAGATCAACGGGGACGGCTACTGGACCTCGTTCGGCAACGACCCCGACACCGGCGAGCCGATGACCCTGAACCGGTGGATCGACATGCTGGCGCCGCGCGCGTGGGCGACCGTCGCCGTGGGCACGTGCGCCACCTACGGCGGCATCCACGCGATGGCGGGCAACCCCACCGGCTGCATGGGCCTGGTCGACTACCTGGGCTGGGACTACCGGTCGACCGGGGGGCTGCCGATCGTCAACATCCCCGGCTGCCCGGTCCAGCCCGACAACTTCATGGAGACCCTGACCTGGGTGCTCTACCACGCCGCCGGCGCCGCGCCGCCGCCCCCGCTGGACGAGATGCTGCGGCCCCAGTGGCTGTTCGGCAAGACCGTGCACGAGGGCTGCGACCGGGGCTCGTACTACGAGCAGGCCGACTTCGCCGGGGACTACAACTCGCCGAAGTGCCAGGTGAAGATCGGCTGCTGGGGGCCGGTGGTGAACTGCAACGTCCCCAAGCGCGGCTGGATGGGCGGCATCGGGGGGTGCCCGAACGTGGGCGGCATCTGCATCGCGTGCACCATGCCGGGGTTCCCGGACAAGTTCATGCCCTTCATGGACATGCCGCCGGGCGGCCACCTCTCCTCGATGATGATCAAGCCGTACGGGGCGTTCGTCCGCCGGCTGCGCGGCCTCACCAACCGGACCGCCAACCGGGAGCCCCGCTGGCGCCACAACCGGGAGGCGCTGACCAGCGGCTTCGATCCGCGGTGGCGCCCGTAGCGACAGAGCGCGCCGCGGCCCGCGGCCCGCGGCGGACGGCACCCGCCCGCACCTGACGGCAGCAGTGAACGAGAGGACACGACGCAATGGCGCACACCGCGCACCCGGAGACGGCCGGGGCGGCGACCGGGGCCCCGGGACAGCTCGTCGAGATGTCCTGGGATCCGATCACCCGGATCATCGGCAACCTGGGCATCTACACGAAGATCGACTTCGCGAACCGGCGGGTGGCCGAGTGCCACAGCACGTCCTCGCTGTTCCGCGGCTACTCGGTGTTCATGAAGGGCAAGGACCCGCGGGACGCCGGGTTCATCACCAGCCGCATCTGCGGCATCTGCGGCGACAACCACACGACCTGCTCGGCGTACGCCCAGAACATGGCCTACGGCATCAAGACGCCGCCGCTGGGCGAGTGGATCCTCAACCTCGGCGAGGCCGCCGAGTACATGTTCGACCACACGATCTTCCAGGACAACCTCGTCTTCGTCGACTTCTGCGAGGCGATGGTCAAGGACACCAACCCGAGCGTGCTGAAGCGGGCCCGGACGACCGAGGCGCCGGGCGCCGCGATCCACGGCTTCCGGACGATCGCCGACATCATGGAGGCGTTCAACCCGTTCGAGGGGTCGGTCTACAAGGAGGCGCTGAAGGTCAGCCGCGTCACCCGGGAGATGTTCTGCCTGATGGAGGGGCGGCACGTGCACCCCTCCACCGTCTATCCGGGCGGCGTGGGCACGATGCCGGAGCCGTCGCTGTTCACCGACTACCTGAGCCGGCTGCTGAGCGTCATCGACTTCGTGAAGCGGGCCGTCGCGATGAACGACGACGTCTTCGACTTCTTCTACGAGGCGCTGCCCGGGTACGAGGAGGTCGGCCGCCGCCGCGTCCTGCTCGGCTGCTGGGGCGCGTTCCAGAACCCCGACGTCGTCGACTACCGGTACGAGACGATGAATCACTGGGGCAAGGCGATGTACGTCACCCCGGGCATCGTGGTGGACGGGCGGCTACTCACCACCGACCTGGTCGACATCAACCTCGGCATCCGCATCCTGCTGGGCAGCTCGTACTACGACGACTGGGCGGGCGAGGAGCCGTTCGTCACCCACGACCCGCTCGGCAATCCGGTCGACATGCGGCACCCGTGGAACCAGACGACGCTGCCGGCGCCGCAGAAGCGCGACTTCGAGGACAAGTACAGCTGGGTGATGAGCCCGCGCTGGTACGACAAGAACTCCGGGGAGCACCTGGCGCTGGACACCGGCGGCGGGCCGTACGCCCGGCTGTACACCACGGCGCTGGCCGGGCTGGTGGACACGCCGTACGTGAAGGCCACCGGGCAGACCGTCCAGATCTCCCTGCCCAGGGGCGACCGGCTGCCCGAGACGACGCTGGAGTGGCGGATCCCGCAGTGGTCGAACGCCATCGAGCGCAACCGGGCGCGGGTCTACTTCGTGGCGTACGCGGCGGCGATGTCGCTGCACTTCGTCGAGCGGGCGATGGAACGGGTCCGCGCCGGGGACACCAAGGTCTTCCAGGACTTCGAGGTGCCCGACGAGGCGATCGGCTGCGGCTTCCACGAGGCGGTGCGGGGCGTGCTGTCGCACCATCTCGTCATCCGCGACGGCAAGATCGCCAACTACCACCCGTACCCGCCGACGCCCTGGAACGGCAGCCCGCGCGACAGCTACGGCACGCCCGGCCCGTACGAGGACGCCGTCCAGGACATGCCCATCTTCGAGGAGAACGGCCCGGAGAACTTCCGGGGCGTCGACATCATGCGCGCGGTGCGCAGCTTCGACCCCTGCCTGCCGTGCGGGGTGCACATGTACCTCGGCAAGGGCCGCACGCTCGAGAAGGTCCATTCGCCGATGTTCGGTGCCACCCATGGGTGAGCGGCTCGGCGAGGGCGCGCTGGCCGAGCGGCTCGGCCGGATCGATGAGCTGCTCGGCACGCTGGAGCAGGCGCCGGGGCCGACCGCCGAGGGCGCGCTCGACGCCGTGGCCCTGCTCGCCGAGGTGTACGGCGAGGCGCTGGCGCGCGTGATGGACCGCGCGGCCGGTGACGCCCGGCTCGCCGCGGCCCTGATGGACGACGACCTGCTCGGCCATCTGCTGGCGCTGCACGACGTCCACCCCGCGCCGACGGAGGAGCGGGTGAGCCGCGCCCTGGAGGGCGTCCGGCCCTACCTGCGCTCGCAGGGCCGGGACGTCGAGCTGGCCGGCATCGACGGGGACGTCGCCCGCGTCCGGCTGACCGGGGGCTCGGGCGGGTGCGGGAGCACGGCCGGCATGGCCGAGCAGGCCGTGCGGGACGCCGTGCTCGCCGTCGCCCCCGAGCTGTCCGCCGTGGAGCCCGAGGGAGGGGAGGCGGCCGCGCGGCCGGCGACGTTCATCCCGGTCGACGCGCTGCTGCGGCACGGCGCCCCGCCCGCGTCCCAGGTGGGGAAGGCCCCATGACCACCGCGCCGCGGATCGCGCGACCCCGGCCCGCCTCCTCGGCGGCGCTCGGACGGGTCCTCGGGCGCGCGGCGACGCTCCGCCGCGACCCCGCCGAGAAGTGCGACCTGTGCGCGAACCCGGTCGCGGACGGGCACGCCCACGTCCTGGACGAGCGGCGCGACGAACTGCTGTGCGCCTGCCGCGCCTGCGCGCTCCTCTTCGAACGGGACGCGGCGGGCCGCGGGCACTACCGGCTGGTGCCCCGCCGCCGCGTCCGGCTGGACGGCGTCCCGTCCGCCGACCTGGGCGTCCCCGTCGGGCTGGCGTTCTTCGTCCGCGAGCCGGACGGCGGCGTGGCCGCCCGCTGCCCCAGCCCGGCCGGCGCCACCCGCTGGGAGGTCGACCCGCCGGTGTGGGCGGCGGCCGAGGCGCGCTGCGAGGCGCTGCGGACCATGCTGCCCGGCGTGGAGGCGCTGCTGGTCAACACCGCCCGAGGGGCGGACGAGCAGTGGCTGGTCCCCGTCGACGACTGCCACCGGCTGGTGGCCGCCGTCCGGCGGTCGTGGAAGGGCCTGTCCGGCGGCCTGGAGGTGTGGCCGGAGATCGAGCGTTTCTTCGCGGAACTGGCGACGAACCCGGAAGGGAAGTGAACGACCATGGCCGAGATCAAGGTGGGCAAGCCCGACGTCGCGCCGGACACCCCGTCGCACACCAAGGGCGTCCGGCAGGGGAACGAGCCGGGCGCCTACGAGAAGCAGTCGGGGCACCACGAGGACCACACCGCCGACGCGCGGCGCTCCACCGGGGTGAACCCGAAGGCGCACGACCCGATCGCGCCCGACATGCCGAACCTGCCGCCCGGATGAGCGGCCGCTGCCCGACGCGGGGCCGGAGAACAGCGACGAAGGAGACGACGGACATGCGACGACCGCTGACCGTCCTGGGCGTGGTGGCCGGGGCCGCGGTGCTGGTGGCGCTGTGGCGGGAGTATCCGGCCATGGCCCGCTACATCAAGATGGAGCGGATGTGAACGAGGGGCGGCGCCGCTGATGTGCCTCGCCATCCCCGGTGAGATCGTCGCGATCGCGGCGGACGGCGGCGACCTGGCCACGGTCGAGGTCGCCGGCGTCCGCCGCGCCGTCAACGTGGGCCTGCTCGGCGCCGACCGGGTCGCCCCGGGCGACTGGGTCCTCGTGCACGTCGGCTTCGCCATGTCGAAGATCGACGAGGCGGAGGCCGCGGCCACGCTGGAACTGCTGCGCGGGCTCGGCGAGGCCTACACCGACGAGCTGGACGCCCTGTCCGGATCCGACATCACCTGAACACTGATCGGACGACGCTCCCGAGACCGAAGACCTGAAAGGCGGCTGACCGTCATGCGGTTCGTCGACGAGTTCCGCGACGCCGGGCAGGCCCAGGCCCTGTCCGCGCGGATCGCCGGCCTGTGCGAGCCGGGCCGGCACTACACGTTCATGGAGGTGTGCGGGGGCCACACGCACACCATCTACAAGCACGGCCTGGAGGACCACCTGCCCGAGACCGTCAGGCTGGTGCACGGGCCCGGGTGCCCGGTGTGCGTGATCCCGATGGGGCGGGTGGACGACGCCATCGCGATCGCCCGCCGCCCGGAGGTCATCATGACCTCGTTCGGGGACATGATGCGGGTGCCCGGCGGCCAGGGCTCGTTCTACGACGCCAAGGCCG
Source organism: Actinomadura rugatobispora (assembly GCF_042656285.1). Lineage (GTDB taxonomy): Bacteria > Actinomycetota > Actinomycetes > Streptosporangiales > Streptosporangiaceae > Spirillospora > Spirillospora rugatobispora. The sequence goes on from NZ_JBHSON010000012.1 coordinate 184,111, forward strand.
AGGGCGCGGACATCCGGATGGTCTACTCGCCGCTGGACGCCCTCAAGATCGCCCGGGAGAACCCGGACCGGAAGGTCGTGTTCATGGCGATCGGGTTCGAGACCACGGCGCCGTCCACGGCGATGACCGTGCTGCGGGCGGCGGCGGAGGGCGTGGCCAACTTCTCCGTCTTCTGCAACCACGTGACGATCATCCCGGCGATCAAGGCGATCCTGGACTCGCCCGACCTGCGGCTCGACGGCTTCCTCGGCCCGGGGCACGTCTCCACCGTGATCGGCTGCCGCCCGTACGAGTTCATCCCCGCCGTGTACGGCCGGCCGCTGGTGTGCGCGGGCTTCGAGCCGGCGGACATCCTGCGGTCGGTGCACATGCTGCTCCAGCAGCTCGCCGACGGCCGCGCCGAGGTGGAGAACCAGTACACGCGGGTCGTCCAGTGGAACGGCAACCGGCGCGCCCTGGACGCGATCTCCCGGGTCATGGAGCTGCGGCCGTACTTCGAGTGGCGCGGCCTCGGGTTCATCTCCCAGTCGGCGCTGCGGCTGCGCGAGGAGTTCGCCGCCCACGACGCGGAGCGGATCTTCGAGGTGCCCGGGGTGCGGGTGGCCGATCCCAAGGCGTGCCAGTGCGGCGAGGTGCTCAAGGGCGTGCTCCGGCCCTGGGAGTGCAAGGTCTTCGGCACCGCCTGCACGCCCGAGACCCCGATCGGCACCTGCATGGTGTCGTCGGAGGGGGCGTGCGCCGCGTACTACAACTTCGGCCGGTTCACGCGGCAGCGCGTGCAGGAGGCGATCCGCGCATGACCACCCGGCACATCCGCGAGGAAGAGGTCCTGGAGCGGATCGAGCGGGCGCGCCGGCGCAAGCCCAGGGTGCGGGAGGAGCGGATCACCCTCGCCCACGGCGCGGGCGGCAAGGCGACCCAGACGCTGGTCGAGGCGCTGTTCGTGGAGGCGTTCCGCAATCCGGCGCTGGAGGCGCTGGACGACGGCGCGGTCCTCGGCGTGGACGGCGCCCGGGTGGTGTTCACCACCGACACCTACGTGGTCTCGCCGCTGTTCTTCCCCGGCGGCGACATCGGCGACCTGGCGGTCAACGGCACCGTCAACGACCTGGCCGTGAGCGGGTCCCGGCCGCTGTACCTGTCGGCGGGGTTCGTCCTGGAGGAGGGCTTCCCCGTCGCCGACCTGCGGCGGATCACGGCCTCGATGGCGGAGGCCGCCGCGCGGGCGGGCGTCGCCGTGGTCACCGGGGACACCAAGGTCGTCGAACGCGGCAAGGCCGACGGCTGCTACGTCAACACCTCCGGCATCGGGGTGCTCGACCGCGCCGGGGACGCCCCGGCCCTGGGGCCGGGGTCGGTGCGGCCGGGTGACGCGGTGCTGGTGTCCGGTCCGATCGGCGAGCACGGCGTCACGATCATGCTGGCCCGGGGCGAGCTCGACATCCAGGCCGACGTCACCTCCGACACCGCCCCGCTGAACGGTCTCACCGCCGCGCTCCTCGACGCGGTCCCCGGTGGCGTGCGGATGATGCGGGACGCCACCCGAGGAGGCGTGGCGACCGTGCTGAACGAGGTGGCGCGGGCCGCCGGGCGCACGGTCGTGCTGCGGGAGGCGGCCGTGCCGGTGCGCGCCCCGGTCGGCGGGGCCTGCGAGCTGCTGGGCATCGACCCGCTGTACGTGGCGTGCGAGGGGCGGTTCGTCGCCGTCGTCGACGGCGGCCGGGCGGAGGCGGCGCTGGACGCGCTGCGCGGCCACCCGCTGGGGGAGGGCGCCGCCGTGGTGGGGGCGGTCGACGACGACCCGTCCGGGCTGGTGCTGCTCAAGACCGCCTTCGGTGGCACGCGGATCGTCGACACGCTGGTGGGCGACCCGCTGCCGCGCATCTGCTGACGGTCACGCCCCGGCCCGGTCGCGGGCCGCGGCGATCACCGCCTGGCCCAGGGAGATGCCGCCGTCGTTGGCCGGGACGCGGGCGTGGACCAGGACCCGGAAGCCGCCGTCCTCCAGCCCGGCCACGACCCGTTCCAGCAGCAGCATGTTCTGGAAGACGCCGCCCGACAGCGCCACCGTCTCCAGCCCGGAACGCTCGCGCAGCGTCCGCGCCGTCTCCACGACCGAGCGCGCCAGGCCGTTGTGGAAGCGCGCGGAGACCACACCCGCTCCGGCGCCCGCGCGGACGTCGTCGACCGCGCCGCGCACGAGGTCGGTGCCCTTGAGCACCAGCGTCGCGCCGCCGGTCACCGTCACCGGGTAGGCGCCGCGCTCGCCGGGGTCGGCGCGCTGCTCCAGCTCGATCGCGGCCTGGCCCTCGTAGCCGGCCCGGTCGCGCACGCCGGCGATCGCCGCGACCGCGTCGAACAGCCGTCCCGCGCTGGAGGTCGCCGGCGCGTTCACGCCGGAGCGCGCCATCGCCACCACGGCGGGCCACCGCTCGCGGTTGCGCCGCACAACCTCCAGCTCAGGACGGTCATCGCCGTAGGCCGCGTCGAGGTAGGCCGCCGCCATCCGCCACGGCTCGCGGACCGCCGCGGCCCCGCCCGGCATCGGCACCGCCTCCAGATGCCCGGCGCGCCGGTAACCGGCCAGGTCCGCGATCAGGAACTCGCCGCCCCACAGCGTCCCGTCGTCCCCGTACCCCAGCCCGTCGAACGCGACGCCGATCACGGGCCCGGCCTCCCCGTTGTCGGCCAGGCACGCCGCGATGTGCGCGTGGTGGTGCTGGACGCCGAGCAGCTCGGCGTCCTCCCGCTCCAGCGCGTACTTCGTGGACAGGTACTCCGGGTGCAGGTCGTGGACGACGACCTCCGGCCGGACGCCGAACAGCCCGCAGAAGTGCTCGATCCCCGCGGTGTACGAGCGCAGCGTCTCGTGGTTCTCCAGGTCCCCGATGTGATGGGACGGGAAGGCGCGGTTCCCCTTGGCGACGCAGAAGGTGTTCTTCAGCTCGCCGCCGCAGGCCAGGACGGGTCTCGGGAACTCCCAGGGCACCCGTACCGGCGACGGGACGAGCCCGCGGGAGCGCCGCAGCGGGTACGGGCGGCCGCGGAAGGCGCGCACGACCGAGTCGTCGGTCCGGATGTGGATCGGCCGATCGTGCGTCAGGAACGCGTCGGCGATGCCCGAGAGCCGTTCCAGGGCGTCCTCGTCCCGGTGGACGATCGGCTCGTCGGACACGTTGCCGCTGGTCAGCACGATGGGCCCGCCGAGTTCGGCCAGCAGGAGGTGGTGCAGCGGGGTGTAGGGCAGCAGCACGCCCAGTTCGCGGTTACCGGGAGCCACGGCGGCCGCGACCGGCGCGCCCGCGCGGCGGGGGAGCAGCACGATCGGCCGGGACGGGGCGGTCAGCAGGGCGGCCCCGGCGGCGTCCGGCCGGACCAGTTCCCGCGCGCCCGCCAGGTCGGCGGCCATGACGGCGAACGGCTTCTCCTCGCGGTGCTTGCGCGCCCGCAGCGCGGCCACGGCGCGCTCGTCGCAGGCGACCGCCGCGAGGTGGTAGCCGCCGAGGCCCTTCACCGCCACGATCGCGCCGTCGCGCAGCAGGCCCGCCGCCGCACCCACTGCCTCCTCCACGATCGCCGCGCCGCCCGGCCGGAGGAGTCTCAGCGCCGGGCCGCACGCGGGGCAGCACACCGGCTGGGCGTGGAAGCGCCGGTCGGCGGGATCCCCGTACTCGCCCGCGCACGCGGCGCACATCGCGAAACCGGCCATCGTGGTGGCGGGGCGGTCGTACGGGACCGCCTTGACGATCGTGAACCGTGGCCCGCACTGCGTGCAGTTGGTGAACGCGTGGCGGTGCCGCCGCCCGCCGGGGTCCGCGAGCTCGTCGAGGCAGTCCGCGCAGGTCGCGGTGTCGGGGGACACGAGCGCGGCGGGCGGGGCGGCGCCGTCGCTCGGCACGATCCGGAACCCCGGCTCGCCCAGCGGCGGCCGCGGCTCGGCCGTGACGCGCTCCACCACGGCCAGCGCCGGAGCCCGCCCGCCGAGGTCGTCCACGAACCGGGCCAGCGCCGACGGATCCCCCTCGGCCTCGGCGAACACGCCCTCGGAGTCGTTGCCCACGAACCCCGACAGCCCGTACCGCCCGGCCAGTTCGTGCACGAACGGGCGAAAGCCGACCCCCTGCACGACGCCCTCGACCCGGACCCGGATCCGGCCGGTCACAGCCGGTCGTCCAGCGCCTGGTGCGTGAGTTCCCACAGGACGTGGTACGCGGTCGTCTGCGCCTCCTGGATGCGGTGCACCGAGGACGACGGCACCACGAACAGGTGGTCGACCGTGCCCGCCTCCGCCATCGCGCCGCCGCCGTACCCGGCGAACCCGACCGTGACCATGCCGCGCCGGGACGCCTCGTCGAAGGCGCGCAGGACGTTGGCCGATCCGCCGCTGGTGGAGAGGCCGACCGCGACGTCGCCCCGGCGCCCGAACGCCGCGAGCTGCCGGGCGAACACCACCTCGAACCCCACGTCGTTGGACAGCGCCGTGAGCGCGGCGACGTCACCGGTCAGCGAGAAGGCGGGCAGGGGCCGCCCCTGGGGCGGGTGCAGGAACATCTGGGCCAGATCCTGGGCGTCGGTGCAGCTGCCGCCGTTCCCGAAGGCGAACAGCCGCCCGCCGTCGAGGAAGGCCCCGGCCATCCGCCGGGCGCACGCGACCAGCCCGTCGCCCAGCAGGTCGGCGAGGCTCTGGCGCAGGGCCACGATCTCCGCGGCCTTCCGCACCGTCGAGGCGCGCACCTCGTCGAGCACCGCCGCGGCCTCCGCGCCGCCCTCGTACAGGAAGGGGTAGAGCGCCTCCACGCCGCCGCCCGCGCTCATCGCGCACCGTCCGGGATGACCGCGATGGCCTCCTTGGCGTGGACGAGCACGTCGTCCCCGACCCGCGCGTCGACCAGCGCGACGCTGACCTCCTCGGGCCCGGCCTCGGTCTCGACGATCGCGAGCCCGTCGGGCAGCAGCTCCCTCACCCGCACCCGGACGGCGGAGTCCGAACAGGTGACGCAGACCTCGCCATGGCAGTCGGGCACGCTCATCCCACGCCCTCCTTCTCCAGCAGTCCGGGCCTTTCGAGGAACACGTGAACCAGCTCCCACAGCACGTGGTACACGGTCACGTGCATCTCCTTGACCAGGAGGGGGTCGCCGGCACGGGCCGTCAGCAGGTGGTCCACCGCGGGGTTCCGGGCGAGGAAGCCGCCGCCCTCGCCGGTCAGGGCGACCGTGAGCAGGCCCATCCCGTGCGCCGTCTCCAGCGCTCCCCGCACGTTGCCGCACCGGCCGCCGGGGGAGAGGCCGAGCGCGATGTCCTCGGGCGCCGCGAGCGCGCGCAGCTGGGCGGCGAACATCTCCTCCACCCCGTCGGCCGCGGCGATCCCGGTCAGCGTGGCGACGTCCCCGGTCAGGGCGAGCGCGGGCAGCGCCCGCTTGCCCACGATCACCGGGTGCACGAACTCCACGGCCACGTGCTGGGCGTCGGCGCAGGCCCCGCCGTTGCCGAAGACGATCAGCCGGCCGCCGCGGTGGAACCGGACGGCCATGGCGCGGCAGGCGCGGGCGATCCGGTCGGCCTCGCCCGCGAGCGCGCGGCCCGGCTCCAGCCGCCGGTCGAACGCCCGCCGGACCGCCTCCCTCGCCCGCGCCGTCTCCATGGGGCCGCCTCAGGACCAGGACGCCGCGCGCCCGGCGTCGGCGGCGCCGCGGGAGGCCGCGGCCCAGCGGTCGAGGAAGGCGGCGATCACCTGCCCGAGGTGGGCCAGCCTCGGCGTCCACGTGCCGAGGTGCTCCACGCCCCTGGGCGTCAGCTCGTACCTCCGGCGGGCCGGTCCCGTCTCGGACGGCACCCACGAGGAGACCACGAGCCCTTCGCGTTCCAGGTTGCGCAGCACCCGGTAGGCGTGCCCCGGCTCGACGTCGGAGACCCCCGAGCCGCCGAGGCGGCCGATGAGGTCGTACCCGTGGCCGGGACGCTCGTAGAGCAGCAGGAGCAGGTACGGGTGGAGCAGGCTGCGAGCGTCGCATCCGTTCATCAAGGGACCTCCGAGGAGTTCCCGGCCTTGAGGCCGGGGAGAAATCGGACTCCTGCGGAGCAGGGCAGGGAAAGCAGATTCGCCCCCTGCGGGCGAATGCCGGTTGACCAGGCGCGATCCAGTACGTTTTCGCCCGTGTGTTCGAGCGTGCACGCTGGGCTCGCCTCGTGCCGCGTTACCGCCTGGTCCCCGCGCTCGAGCAGGAGCAAGTCCTGCTCTCGCATTGCGCGCACGCCCGGTACGCGTGGAACCTGGCCGTCGAGCAACACAGCTTCTGGTCCCGGCGCCGGGGCGGGGCGCCCGGTTACAACGAGCAGTCCCGGCAGCCCACGCAGGCCCGTGCCGAGTTCGGGTGGTTGCGGGCGGGGTCGCAGACGGTGCAGCAGCAGGCGCTGCGTGATTTTGCGCAGGCGATGAGCAACTTCTTCGCCGGTACCCACCGCCGTCCCACCTGGCGCAAGCAGGGGGTGCATGAGGGGTTCCGGCAGGTGGGCGTCAAGCCGCATCAGGTCGTGCGGTTGTCGCGCAGGTGGGGTGCGGTGCTGGTGCCCAAGTGCGGGTGGGTGAGGTTCCGTCTGTCGCGGCCGGTGCCGGAGGGTGTGAGGTCCTATCGGGTGACGCGTGATCGGGCCGGGCGCTGGCATGTGGCGTTCGCGCACGTCCCGCCCTCGGTCCCCGGCCCCGGTGACGGGAGCGTGGTCGGAGTGGACCGTGGCGTCACCGTCAGCGCCGCCCTCTCGACCGGGGACCTGCTGAAGGTCCCCGGCCTCACCCCGGGGGAGACGCGGCGCCTGGAGCTGCTGGCGCGCAAGCTGGGGCGCGCCCGGCGCGGCTCCGGCCGCCGGGCCAGGCTCAAGGCCGCACTCGCCCGGCTCAAGGCCCGCCAGAGCGATCGCCGCAAGAACTGGGTGGAGCAGACCTCCACCGCGCTGGCGCGCGGGTTCGATGTGATCGGTGTCGAGGACCTCAACGTCCGGGGCATGACCCGCTCGGCGAAGGGCACCGTCGAGCGGCCGGGACGCAATGTCGCCGCCAAGGCGGGCCTGAACCGGGGCATCCTGGCCGGCGGATGGGCCGTGCTGGTCGAGCGGCTGGAGCATAAGGCGCCCGGCCGTGTGCACAGGATCGATCCCGCGGGCACCTCGCAGCGCTGCTCGGCGTGCAGGATCAGGGACCCGAAGGCGCGTGAGAGCCAAGCGCGTTTCCGGTGCCGGTCCTGCGGTTTCGCCTGCAACGCCGACGTGAACGCGGCACGCGACATCGCCCACGAGACCAGACTCGTGATCGCGCGCGAGCTCGGGCTCGTGTGCACGGCGGCCGGACCGGCCGTCGCTGCGCGGGGACGCTCCGGGTTGCCGGGGCGGACGAACCGCGAACCTCAACCTGTT
>NZ_JBHSON010000013.1:0-156031 GCF_042656285.1 Actinomadura rugatobispora
TGTGTTCGTCTCTGTACTTTCGGTAGCGCGATCTGGGACGCCGGGTTCGATGTCAGCGTGCGGGGCCCCCTTTCCACCGGAGTGATGGTCTGGGGCCTCCCCGTCGCCTCTGGTCGAGCCCACTTGGCCAGGTCGCGCAGGGAACCGGCCTCCCGGGTACGGACCACGCACAGGATGCGTGTCGCCGCCCCGGGGTCGAGTACGCCGGGGACCAGTGCGTCCAAGACCGTTCGGGGCGCGCGGCTGAGCAACTTATGCACAGTCCTTAGGAACGGTGAAGTAGCCGATGGAGTCGGGGTCGGTCTCGGCCGCGGTGAGGGAGCCGTTGACAAGGCGGCCCGTCTTCTCCTGGTAGCCGGCGGCCCGCTGCCCGACCAGGCCCATCACGGCCTTGTGGTTGACGACACCGAACCGGGCGAGGGCGTCGGTCTGGGCCTTGTCGGTGACGTCGGTCGGCAGGCCCGCGGCGGTGTGGCCGGCGGCGCGGATGCCGTCGATCGTGGCGGTGAGGGCGTCGGCGTCGATGTCGGCCCCGACGGCATGGGCGCCCCGCGCCGCGGTCATCTCCGCGATGATCTTGCCGAACCCGCTGCCGGCTCCGGTGATGACGATGACCTTGCCTGCGAGGTGGTCGCTCATGGACGTGCTCCGTTCGCGGCGTGCGCCGGATGGCTCAGATGACGTTGACGGCGGTGAGGACGGGCGCCACGAAGGAGGGATCGCCGTCGATGGTGACGGCCGTGCGCCAGTCCGTCCTTGTGGTGGCCCACCTCAGGAAGTCCACGGTCGAGGAGCGCGCGACGTCGCCGGGGAGGGGGGCGTCCTCGTCGAGCTGGACGGTTCCGGGCTCCGCGCCGGGGCGCAGGACGAACCGGCGGGCGGCCGGCCCGCGCAGATCCACTCCGAGCGGGCGGGTGAGGACGGGGGCCAGCGCCGTCCCGCACATCTGCGGGAGCCCGGCGAGCATCCAGTCGAGCGCCGGGCCGATCCGATCGGCGTCCATGGCGACCGCGTCCTGAGCGATGGGACCGAACGGAGCGAGCAGGTCGGAGCTGAGGTGGACGAGGTGGTCGAAGGCGAAGGCGTTGCTCAGCTCGGCGAGGCGGTAGGTGCCGAGTTCCGCGACGGGCATCGTGACCTCGGCGTACTCGGGTGCCTGGATCCCCTCCAGCAGCACGAGGCCCGCCGAGGACTTCTCCGCGTAGTACTCGGCGGCCTGCTCCCACCCCCAGTGGGCGCGCTCGCGGACGGCGGCGTCGTTGATCCTTTCCGCGAGTCCGGTGGGCTCGTCCGGAGCGGAGGTGGGGTCGGCGACGGTGTGGAAGAAGGCCGCCATGTGGACGATGACGTCCTGTACGCGCCATCCGGGGCACGCGCTGTCGCACGCCCAGTCGTCGGCGCCCAGCCCTCGGATCACGCGCAGCGTGTCCTCGACGAGCAGCCGGGTGGCGGCCACACCAGCGACGGACATGGGAAGACCTCTCGTTCGGGGGCGGGGGTCGAGCCAGAACGCGCGCGGAGCGCAACAAGACTCCCGTTTCAACCGGATCGATGTCAACAGCCGTGGTAGATCTCGGATCTCAGTTCCTGTCGAAGGAAGGACGAGCCTTCCAGCGAGACGCTGATTTCACTGACCGGGGCCGCGCGAGTCGTGCCCGCCTCTGCGGTCGCGTCAGGCCAGGTGGGAAGCGCGCCGTGCGGTACTGCGCGCGATGAGGGTGATGAACTCGTCCGCTACCCGCCGCGCCTCGGGGAAGCTGCCGTCGTAGGTGAGCGCGGCCGTGGTGAGCGTGCTGAGGATGGACCACAGCATGACCGCGGCATCCTCGGGGACCGACGCGCCCAGCGCCCGGAAGTCGGCCACCAGGATCTGATGCGATTCCGCGTGGATCCCGGCCATGATCGACCCGACGGCGTCGTCCGCCGCCGAATACAGCAGAACGTTGACCTTGAAGAACTGCGGATCCTCCTCGAAGGTGTCGAGCAGGGCGCGTATCCGTGTGCGCAGCCTCGCCTCGGGCGCCTCGGCGTCCAGGGACGACCGGAACGGGCCGGCGCCGGCCCACTCCCTGATCACGACCGCGTAGAGGTGCTCCTTCGAGGAGAACTCCCGGTAGAACGTGCCCAGCGCGACCTGAGCGCGCTGGGCGACGTCCGCCACGTGGATTCGCTCGTAAGGCCGCTCGCGCAAGGCGGTGTGGGCCGCGGCCACGATCCGGTCCCGGCGCTCGGATCGGTCATTCGACCGTTCCTTGGAGGGCGGGGCGGGGTGTGCGCGAGTTTCGGACGCCCCCACGGGGTCCCCGCCCTCCGGCGGATCGTAGAGGTCGACGAAGCGATCGAGAAGGCGATGGGTCTCGGTGAACGGGGTGCCGTGGTAGACGGCGGCGGTGAGCGCGGAGTGCAGGATCGCCGACAGCATCACGGCGGCGTCGTGCGGCGCGGCGACACCGAGGATGGCGAAGTCGTTCGCGAAGTACCGGCGGGTCCGTGCGGTCAGCGCGGACAGCTCCGCCTGCACGTCGGGGTCCGTACTGGCGGACAGCATGACGTTGAGCTCGAAGAAGCGGGGGTGGCGCTGGAAGGCGTCGAGGAGGGCGTGCCCCCGCAGGCGCGCCCGGTCCGCACCCGAGGTCGGTGCGGGTCGTCGCCTCCGCCGCTGCTCGCGCTCCGTCCACTGGCGGTAGATGGCGACATAGAGGTGTTCCCTCGAAGGGAAGTAGCGGTAGATCGTCGCCTTGGCCATGCCGGCGGCCCGGGCGATGTCGTCGACCCTGACGCTCTCGTCCGGCTGTTCCTGGAGCAGAGCGAGCCCGGCGTCGAGGATTCGCTCGTGCCGGTCGCGGTCGAACGACGGCGTGGCCCGGCGCTCGGCCTCCGTGCCGGTCTGTGCGCGCCGTGAGTCGGAACCTCTCGCCATCGTCACCTTCGGAGTCGCCGTCCGCCCTCGCCGAGGAGGAGCGAGGCCACTCTAGCCGCACGGGGCGAAACGCCTTGTGAGCGTGGAGATCGCCGGCCCTCGGACGAGACCGCCCGGTCACCCGCTCAGTGTTGGGTGATCGGGGTTTTGATGCCCAGGATGCGGCGGGCGGTGGTGTGCAGTTCGCGGCGCAGCTCGGTGTCGTCGAGGTCGGCCAGGTAGGGGCTGGTGGAGGCGTAGGCGAGACCGCCGCTGACGATGAGGGTGATGATCAGGGCGTGGGTGTCGGTGCGTGTGCCCATCATGAGCAGGCCGGCGCGCATTCCGAGGTCGCGCATGTCCGGGCGGCCGTCCACGTGCCGGCGGATGACCGGGTCGGCCTGCAGGGCGATGTGGAGTTCGCGGTTGTCGACGAGGAGGTCGATGATGCCGCCCAGAAGGGTGTCGAGCCGGTCGGCGCGGCGGTGCCGGCCTTCGGCGGCTTCGACGACGGCCGCCAGGTCGCGGAGGTAGGGGGTCACGACCGCTTCGACGAGGTCTTCCTTGCTCGGGAAGTGGTAGTAGACGGCCGCCTTCGTGACGCCGATCTCGTCGGCGATCATCTGGAGTGAGGTGCCGTTGACGCCGTGCTGGGCGAACAGGCCCAGGGCGGCTTGGACCAGCCGCTCGCGCACGTCCCCCGCGGGGTTGTTCCGGGCCATCTGCGGCACCTTAGCGTGCGGGTGGACGCTCACCGGGTGGACCGGGCGGTGGTGGCGCGTTTCCGCCGGCCGGCGGCGTCGCGCGGCCGTTGCCTGGGGCGGCGCTGGGTGAGCTGGCGGGTGCGCAGGGCCAGCTGCATCTCGAACCGCCAGTCGGGGTCGTTGAGACGGCCGGGGAAGAACTCTTCGAGGCGGCGCATGCGGTAGCGGACGGTCTGCGGGTGGACCTGGAGCAGGGCCGCGACGTCGATGACCGAGCTGCCGAGGCTGATCCAGGCCAGCAGCGTCTCGCAGAGGCGGTCGCGCTGGTTGGGGCTGAGCCCGGAGAGCGGGATCAGCGCCCGCCGGAGCAGGATTCCCGTGCAGGTGTCGTCGCGCAGCAGGTGCAGCGTGGCGAGGTGGTCCTCGCAGCGGATGTGCTCCTCGCCGGTCAGGACGCCCTGGGATTTGAGGGCCAGCACCTGGCGGGCCAGGTCGAGCGAGTGCGCGGTCTCCTCCAGCGGGACGGTGGGCCCGAGGGCGAACTCGACGCCCTTGAACGCGCGCCGCAGGTTCTGGTAGCGGCCCGGTGACGGGTCGGCGGGGATGAGCAGGCACGGATCGGGACGTTCCAGGTCGGCGAGGATGTCGGGATCCAGCACGGGCGAGATCATGCGCCGGGTGTCGTAGTCCTCGCTGATCGCCACGCACGCCACGGTGTCGGGCAGCGGCCACCGGGCCTTGAGGGACAGGTCGGCCAGGCGCGTGCGGATGGCCTGTGCGGGCTCGGTCAGCAGCAGGTGCAGCAGCCGCTGCCGGGTGTGCTCGAAGGCGCCGGCCGCCTGGGCGCTCAGCTCGGTGAACGCGCTGACCGACAGGGCCGCCATCTCCTCGGTGAAGGCGAAGACGCTGTCGGCCAGCAGGTACATCTGGCCGGGGGCGACGCCGGCCCGGTGCCCGATCTGGGCGAAGCGGCGCCAGGTGACCCGGGCGGCGATCCGGTAGGCGGCCTGCAGGGCGTCCAGGCTGCGGCTCTCGCGGAACTCGCTGCGGCCCAGGTCGCGGTAGAACTCGGCGTTGTGGTTCTCGATGGGGGAGCCGGCGGCGAACTGCGCGAGGAACTGGCGCAGCCCCTCCTCGATGCCCTGCCGGAGGTGGTCGCTGAACACGCCGTCCAGCGGGACGGCGTAGTCGGGGATCCGCTCCCGGATCTCGTCGACGATCTCCGCGGTCAGGGCGGGCAGGTCGGGGTACAGGATGGCGGCGATCTCCATCGCGGCGGGACCGGGATCCGCGGTGACGTTCCAGGGGTCGAGCATGGGGGTCCTCTCGCTGTCCGGCCCAAGATGTTAAACGATCGGCTAGCAGTTCACTAGCCGATCGTTTAACAAACGCTCCGGGGTCGTCCCTCAGGGGAGACGGTAGCGGGAGACGAATTCCCAGATCACGGCGTTGGCGTCGATGTCGTAGGTGGTGCCGCCGAGCACGGGTCCGAGGAACGGCGTCCCGCCGGGCCAGTTATGCCCGCCGCCCTTGATCTGGTACAGGGTGACGGGGCCGCCGGCCGGGCAGCCGGGGTGGTCGTGGCGGACGACGGTGGTGTTGTCGTCGGGAGCGATGTCGGGCAGGTTCGTGGCGACGGTCTCGGTGCCGCAGCCGTTGTTGCGCGTCCAGAAGTCCAGCGCGGGCCGCACCGTGGAGTAGGGGACGACGAAGTCGCCGTCGCCGTGGATGAGGACGATCGGGACGTGCCGTTCGGGGCGGCAGGCCCCGGGGTCGTTGAGCTGGCCGGCGACGGCGGCGTAGGCGGCGAACCGCCTGTTGTCGCAGGCCATCTTGCTGGTGAAGAAGCCGCCGTTGCTCATGCCCGAGGCGTACAGGCGCCGGGGGTCGGCGTTGAAGCGCTCGATGAGGATGTCCTGGAGCCGCTGGACGAAGCCGGGGTCGTCCACGTCGGGGCTGGGCGTGCCGGCCAGGACGCCCTGCCAGCCGATGCCGTAGTGCTCGGGGGTCATCATGATGAAGCCGCGGGTCTGGGCGTAGTCGGCCATGCGGCCGTACCACTCGGCGATGCCGGGCGTCTCCAGCAGGCCGGGGAAGTGGAACAGCACCGGCCGCGGAGTGCCGTCGTAGTCGTCGGGCAGGCGGAGGATGGCGTTGCGGGCCTGCCCGGCGTGGGTGATGCGGACGGCGTGGTCGCCGGGGTCGGGGCGGCGGTCCTGGACGGTGAAGGTGACCTTCTGGGAGGAGGAGGCACCGCCGCGGCGGACGGTGCCGTTCCCCTCCCACTTCACCGTCGCCTCGCCCGGGACGGTGACCCCGCCGTTGACGGCGGCGGAGATCTCCACGCCCGCGCCGGGGTCCTTGAGGGTGAACGTGCCCTTCAGCGCGGAGCCGTCGCGGGCGATGGCGAAGGCGACGTTCGCGGCGCCGCCGCCGGAGCCGGGCAGCGTCCCCGTCCCCTGGATCTTGTTGGTCTCGTAGGTCGCGACGTTGTCCAGGACGGCGATGGCGCCCGTGGACAGGTCGCCGGTCAGGGTGTAGGCGGGGGAGCCGGCCGCGGTGACGGTGACGCGGTCCGCGGCCTGCGCGGCGGGTGCGGCGGCGTGGGCGGTCCCGGCCGGGATGGCGGCGGCGGCACTGAACGCCGTTCCCGCCACGAGTGCGGCGGCAAGCCCGCGCCGGGACCGAGGGGGGTGGGAGTGCACGGTGGATCCTTCCTGCGAAGGGTGCCGTCAAGGCACATCCGAGGTGCGAGTCGCGCCACCGTAAGTCCGACCCACCTCAGCCGCCCATGCACGAACGCGCACATCCAGCGGACGCTTTTAGCGCATCCGGATGATGGATCCGGCGTATCCCCAGTTCACCGGTCATCCTGAACGGACATCGCCGCGACCATCGGTGACGGGGACACCGTCTCTGGACAGGAGGCTCCGGCATGCCTGCCACATCTGCGCGCGGAATGCCTCTCGATCGGGCGAACGGCGGTCCGGCGGGATTTCGGGTCGTGCGGGTCAGCCGAGGTCACGGGCCATGAGGTCGTCGATGGTCTCGCGGCGGATGATGAGGCGGGCGCGGCCGTCGCGCACGGCCACCACGGGCGGGCGGCGGACCATGTTGTAGTTGGAGGCCATGGAGTGGTGGTACGCGCCCGTGCACGGCACCGCGAGCAGGTCTCCGGGACGGACGTCGGCGGGCAGCCGCACGCCGGCCGCGATCACGTCCCCGGCCTCGCAGTGGCGTCCGACGACGGTCGCGCTGCGTTCGCCTCCGGCACCGCGGCGGCCGATCAGGCGGGCGGTGTAGCGCGCGCCGTACAGGCTGGGCCTGGGATTGTCGCTCATGCCGCCGTTGACGGCGACCAGCAGCCCGCCCGCCGGGCCGTGCTTGACGCTGACCACGCGGTAGACGGTGACCCCGGCGTGCGCCACGATCGCCCGTCCCGGCTCCACCGTCAGACGGGGTACGGGGAGCCGGTGCGCGGCGCAGGCATCCTGGACGGTACGGCGCAGCCGGCCGGCCACCGGGCCGGGAGCGAGTTCGGGGTCGCCCGCCCGGTAGGCGACGCCGAAACCGCCGCCCAGGTCGAGCCGCCGCGGGGGAGTGCCGTGCGCGGCGCGCAGTTCGGCGAGGAACTCGACCATGCGCGCGGCGGCGAGGTCGAAGGCGCCGGGGTCGGTGATCTGGGAGCCGATGTGGCAGTGCAGCCCGGCCAGTTCCAGGTGCCGCTGGGCCAGGACGCGGCGGACGGCCTCGGCGGCGGCGCCCGAGGCGAGCGAGAAGCCGAACTTCTGCCCGTCGGTGCCGGTGGTCACGGCGGCGTGGGTGTGCCCGTCGACTCCCGGCGTGACCCGGATCAGCAGGCGGGGCCGGGCGCCCTGGGCCGCCAGCGCGGCCAGGCGGGAGATCTCGTGGAAGGAGTCGACGACGATGGTCCCCACGCCGTAGCCGAGCGCCGCCCGCAGGTCTTCGGGGGTCTTGGCGTTGCCGTGCATCAGGATCCGCTCGGCGGGGAACCCCGCGGCCCGTGCCACGGCGAGCTCTCCGGCGGAGCAGACGTCCAGGGACAGCCCTTCCTGCCCGATCCAGGTGGCCATGGCACGGCACAGGAACGCCTTGCCCGCGTAGGCCACCTCGGCGTCACCGAAGGCGCGGCGGAAGGCTCGGCAGCGTTCCCGGACGTCCTGCTCGTCCACGACGAGGAGCGGGGTGCCGAAGCGTTCGGTGAGGGGCGTCAGCTTGATCCGGCCGATCGAGATGTCCCCGTCCAGGTGGGGGCGCGCGGTGGCGGGCCAGAGGAGGGCTTCCAGGGCGACGGCTGACGGCCTGGTCTGCGGGGTCATCGGTGCCCGGCCAGCGTCGGGACGGGCCGCGGCGCCGATGGGGCCGCGGGGAGCTCCGGGCCCACGAACAGCGGGTCCACCTGGACGTCGGCGATGCCCATGGGCCGCAACATGGCGCGCAGCGCGCGCACGCTCAGCCGGATCGACCGCTGCCCCTCACCGAGCGCGGACCGTAATCCCTCCTCGCTGGTGAAGGCGATCCCCACCCGTTTCTTCCGGGGGGACAGGAGCCCGGTCCGCAGGACCACCGTGCCGCTCGTGCACACGTGCACGGGGACGATCAGGAGTTCATGCATCAACGCATCCCTTTCAAGACGACCGACGAGCCCACGCTAGGGACACCACATCCATTCCTGGACGTTTCGCTACGCGCCCCATACGACCGATCCGGAAATATTGACGCCATCCTGACGCCGGCCTCTTTGCTTCGCGTGAAAGGGCGTCAATGAAGCGTTAACGCTCTTGCCCCGCCACAATGCGGCGATCTTGAATGATGGCGCCAGGTTCGCAAGCCATGGGGGAATGCGTCGTGAATCACATGCTCAATCCGCCCGCGCCGCCGCCGGCCACCGCTGAGGAGGTCCGGATCGAACGCGGGCGTCTGCGCAGGCTCCAAACAGAGTTGCCCGCGGCGGCAGGGCCGCTGGAGAAGGCCGTGGCGGAACTCGTCGGTCTGCAGGTGGCGGAGGCGTCGTTCACCTCGTTCACCTATTCGCTGGCCATCGCCTACAACGAGGTCGAGGCGTACACCCTGCGGGAACTGCGGCACCGGGCCGAGGAGACCGTGGAGATCCAGGACGGCGTGAGGTACTCCGCCGACGCCTGGGAGGCCGCGGAGCAGGCCAGCGCGCCGAGGATGGTGTGAGGCATGGTCGGGCTGGAACAGGGCGCGTGGCTCTCGAAGAAGAGCCTCCAGATCGGCACCGTCGCCGCGTTGTCGCTGTCGGCGTTGGGCGTCCCCGCCGCGTGGCCGTTCGTCCCGCCGCTGTACGTCCACCAGTACGACCCGCAGGCCTTCTGGGACGGCGGGATGGCCTGGGCGGAGGCGGGCCGGCAGGTGAGGACCGCCCGCGAGCGGATCGAGCGGCTCGTGGACGGGATCGAGGAGGAGGGCTGGCGGAGCGAGGACGGCCGCGCGTTCAAACAGCGGATGGACCGCTTTCTCCAGGACCTGCTGTCGATGGAGATCCGGGCCGCCGTCACCGCGGCCGTGCTGTTCATGGCCGCCGTCCTCGTCATGGCCATGATCCTGTTCATGGCGCTGATCGCCGCGGTGCTGGTGGCGCTGGCGGCCTGGCTGGCGATCGCGACGATCACGCCCATGAGCGCCGCGGCGGCGCGCCTGTCGGCGATCGGGACGCTGGCGAGCGTGAACGCCGCGCTCAAGTCCGTCGAATCGGCGCTGGCCACCGTGCTGCACACCTGCGCCGGGATCCTCGGCGCGCTGGTGGCCGGGGACGTGCTCGCCGAGGCCGCGCAAGGCGACTTCAGCGGAGTGCGGGACTTCGTCAGCGCGACCGTCGCGCAGGGACCCATGCTGATCTGGGGCACCCTGAACCGCGTCGAGCGCGATGCCACGGCCTACGGCCTCGGCGGCAGATTCCCCGCCGACGGCTTCTACGGATGGCTGAGCCGAGGGCGGGCCGGTGCCGACCTCCCCGCGGGCTGGACGCAGGCCGCGGGCGCCAAAGGCTTCTACGAGACGCAGTACAACGAGGGCGGCCAAGCGATCACCGGCGGCCTCGCCCCCGAGCAGGACACAGACGGCTCCTACCGATACCCATGGGAATGACGGCGTGATGGACGACTTCAAGAAGGTGCTCGGATTCGACCCCGGGAAGCTGGCCGAGGACTCCGAGACGTTCTTCGCCCGGCTCCGCGACATGCACGAGATCGGCCTGGCCGTCACCGCCAGGACCGAGTCCGCGGACCGCCGCGTCGCGGTGGAGTACTCCAGCGCCGAAGGCGTCCGGGTTCTGGAGATCGACCCCCGCGCGATGCGGGTGGGCGCCGGCGAGTTGGCCGCGACGATCCTGGAACTGATCAGGCGGGCGCGCGCAGAGGTGGAGGCCGAGGGCCAGGAGCGGCTCACCGAGGCGCTCGGCGACGAGAACTCCCTGGTCAGCGACCGCTACTCCTTCGGCAGGGAACTCCGGAACGCCACCACCGCCGTCACCGAGAACCTTGAAGCCGCCAAGGCGACGCTGGCGGAGCTCCAGGCCCTGCTCCGCCGCTGAGCCCTCCGGCGGGGTCACCACTGCCAGTGGTCCCAGCCGTGGCGCATGCGGATGACGAGGGGCAGGGCGAGGACGAGCGCGTGCACGTCCGGCGGCGGATCGGAGAGCAACTCGACGTCGAGCCGGCGCGCGGACGGCAGCGCGCCCCGCTCGCCCATGGCCCGGACGGACTCCTCGGGCTCGACCACGGCGGCGAACTCCGCACCGCCGCGCGCGTCCCGTACCAGGAAGGACTCCCGAAACCCCCGGGAGCCCCGCTCGGCCACCGCGAGAACCCCTCCGCGCGGATCGCGCAGCTCGAAGTCGCAGTGGACGAACCCTCGGGGACGGATGACGCCGATCCGCCGCCCCGCCGGCCACGACACCGGCGCCCACGCGTACGGGCGGAATCCGGGCGGGACACGGCCGACCGCCAGCAGCACGGCACCGTCCGGGGCGGTGAAGTCCATGATCCCCCTGGGGAACCGGGTCCGCCGAACGGCCCTGGCGAGCGGCTCGCCATCGGAGCGATCGACATAGGTGCGGTCACCGGAGAAGGTCAGCGCCGGCGTCCGGAACAATGCCGCCCGCCCGGCGCCGCATCCCTTCCGCATTTCCCTCCCCAGCGGGTGTCCTTTCTTTCTGAATACGCGACGATCACCAATGGTTTCAAGCCGTCCTCACGAAATCCATACGCCGGTCCCGGACCCTGAGGCGGGCGTCAGGAGGGTGTGTGGATGTGCACTGTGCCCGCGGTTCCGTCGATGGTGATCAGTTGGCCGGTCTCGATGGCGTGCGTGGCGTCGCGGAGGCAGATGACGGCGGGGATGCCGTACTCGCGGGCGACGGTGGGGCCGTGGGCCACGGGCGAGCCGGTCTCGGTCACCAGGCCGGCGGCGGTCATGAACAGCGGTGTCCAGCCGGGGTCGGTGGTGGGGGCCACGAGGATCTCGCCGGGTTCGATGCGCGCGCCGGACGGGTCGCGGATCACCCGGGCCCGGCCGGTCGCCCGGCCCGCCGCCGCGGCCATCCCGGCCAGCGTCCCCTCGCCGGCGGGGCCCGGCGGGGCGAGCGCCTCCACGTCGGTGCCGTCCGAGAGGAGCGCGCCCGGGACGGCGGCGCGTCGCAGTTCACGCCGGTGGCCGGCACGCCGTGACGCGACCAGGTCCCGGTGGTCGGTCCCGTGCAGCACGGCCGCGCGTGCCTCGTCGAGGTCCAGGAACATGATGTCGTCGGCGCGTTCCAGGAGCCCGTGCGAGACCAGGTCGTCGCCGATCAGCAGGAGCTGGCGGCGCGCCGCCTGGAGCGCGGGGAGCCAGGCGAACTTGCCGATCTCCCGGAGGCCGGTGAGCCGGCGCGAGCGGCGCATGAGGAACGCCGCGAGCCGGCCGCGGACGGGGCGCGTGCGCCGCGCCCGCCGCGACAGCGTCTCGATCATCTCCTCCGCCTCGTGCGCGGCCTGCTCGAACCGCCGGTCGGGCGCCTGATCGGGGTCCTCGACGCGGAGGTAGTTGGCGATCGCGGCCAGCAGCGGCGCCGGGTCCTCCTGCCAGCGCGGCACGCCGACGTCGACCTCGGCGGCCGCACGCATGCCGTACCTGTCCAGGAATCCGGCCAGCCCGATGTCCGGGAGTTCGCCGCCGAGGTACCTGGCGGCGAGCTCGTCCGGCGGGGTGCCGAGGAACAGCGCGCGGTGCGGGCGCGCGTTCACGGCCAGGTCCCAGAGGGCGAGATCCATCTCGGTGGTCACGTTGTGCGGCATCCCGCCCAGGACGGTCCCCGTCTCCTCGTCCGTGGCGATGCCCTTGAGCAGCCGGGACGGCACCACGCCGAGGAGGATCCCGGTCGCCAGCGGCCACATGAGGTCCAGCATGCGGGGGCCCATGACCTGCTTGTACGCGTCGTCGGTGACCCATCTCAGCCGTGCCTCGGCGGTGGCCGGTTCCAGTGGCGGGATCGTCTCGCGCCTGATCTCCTTCACGGCGCGGTAGGCCCGGGAGCGCGCCGCGTCCGGGCGGGCCAGGCTCGACGCCAGCCCGGCGATCGCGTGCGGCACGAGCGGCGCCGTGATCCTGAGCGCGTTGCGCAGCCGGAGCGGCATGCCGGGGCGGGGGGCGAACCGCGGATCGGTCATCATCCGCTCGACCGCGCTCTGCACTCGCGGCCCGTAGATCCGCAGGCCCGCCCGCAGCCGCTTCCGCAGGACCTTGTTGCGGACGAAGTCGGTCAGGTCGAAGTAGAGCCGCCCGCCGATCGGGACGAGCCGGGGCATCGGATCGCGGCGGTCGAGCTTGGCGCCGCGTCCCCGCAGCCACATCGCCGATCCGGCCTTCAGCATGGCCACGCCCATCGGCGTGCACGGCCGGAACATGCCCTGGATGTGGCCGAACTCCAGGTAGAGGCGGGTCTCGCCGGTGTCGGGCGGCAGCGGGAACAGGGTGGTGATCGGCCGGGACTGGAGCAGCCACAGCGTGCCGTCCGGATCGATCGCCCACTCGATGTCCTGCGGCGCGCCGAAATGGGCTTGAAGCCGTCGGCCGGCGTCACGGAGCTGCCGGAGCCGGTGCCGGTCGAGGCTGCCGGCGTCCGGCCCGGACGGGGACGGCCCCAGGGCGTAGTGGTCGGGGACGACGGTGCCCTCGACGACCGCGGTGCCCAGGCCGGGGGCGGCGTCGACGATCATCCGCGAACGGCTCCCGGTGACCGGGTCGGCGGTGAACAGCACGCCGGCCACGTCGGGGTCGATCATTCGCTGGATCACCACGGCCATCGCGGCGTCGTCGATGCCGGCGGCGGCGCGGTAGGCGACGGCCCGGTCGGTGTTCAGGGAGTCCCAGCAGCGGCGGACGGCCTCGACGAGCCGGTCGGCGCCCTCGACGTCGAGGTAGGTGTCGTGCTGGCCCGCGAAACCGGCGTCCGGGAGGTCCTCGGTGGTGGCGCTGGAGCGGACCGCGACCCGGCCGGCGCCGAGCCGCTCGTAGGCGTCGACCAGCTGCTTCTCGGGCAGGTCCCGCGCCCTGTAGGAGTCCGCGGTCAGGCACACGCCGTCCGGGACCCGCTCCCCGGCCTTGATCATCTCGCCCAGCCCGGCGGCCTTGCCCCCCACCAGATCGACCATCGAGGAGTCGACCTCGGACAGCGGCCGGATCGGTCTCATCGCCCACCCTCCTCTGAAAAAGGGGGATGACCTGGCTCCTTGCCCCGGGGTGCCCTCTGAAACCAGGGAGAGGGCCCGCCCGGGCCAGGCGTGCGCGGGTGTCAGGCCGCTCCGAAACGGTTGCTCAGCCTGCGCTCGACGAGCCCGACCAGGGCGTAGAGCACCCAGGCCAGCAGGCACAGCAGGCCGAGGGAGATGATGACGAGCCGGATGTCGTCGTTGTCCTGCGCCTGCCGTTCGAGGTAGCCCAGCCCGGCCTCCGCGCCGATGAACTCGCCGATGACCGCGGCCGTGACCGCCTGCAGCACGCCCAGCCGCAGGCCGACGGCGATGGCCGGCAGGCTGTAGGGCAGGTCGATCTTGATCGCGCGGGCGATCGGGCCGATCCTCAGCAGCCGGGCCAGGTCGTCCACCCCGGTGGGAATGGTCCGCAGGCGCATGGTCATGTTGATCAGCACGGGATAGAACGACACCAGCGTGATCAGCGCGATCTTGGAGCCGATGCCGAGGCCCAGCCAGAGCACGATCAGCGGCGCGATCGAGATCTTGGGCGTGACCTGGGCGATCACGATCAGCGGCATCAGGACGCGCTCCAGCGGGCGGACCCGTGTGAACAGCATCGCCAGCACGACGCCGAGCACGCTGCCCAGCAGGACCCCCTGGACGACCTCCGCGAGCGTCTGCTGGACGTGCAGGGTGAGCGCGCCGTCGCGGGCCAGCGTGAGCGCGTGCGAGGCCACCGCCCCGGGCGTCGGCAGCCGGTAGGCCGGGATGTCGAAGGCGACGGTCACCAGCCACCACAGCACGACGCCGGCGGCGAGGGAGAGCGCGCCGACCAGCAGCGGTCGGCCCGCCCGCACCCGGTCGCCGAGCCGGAGCCCGGCCGGCGGCGCGCCGCCGGCCGATCCTCCCGCGGCCGGGCTAGCCGAGCGCATCGGGCTTCACCACCAGGTCACCGGCCTTGAAGCCGGAGTCGATGAGCTTGAAGCCGGCCTGGGCGTCGATCGCCTTCTGCCAGCGGGCCTCGTCCGGGTGGCCGAAGCCGTGCTGCCGGGTGGTGTCCGACTGCCAGAGGGTCTTGACGAAGACGTCCTGGATGATGGTCGTGACGTCCTTCTGCTGGCCGTTGAAGGTGGGGGCGTACTTCTGCACCGCCATGTCCACGGCGGCGGCCGGGTCCTTGGTCGTGTACTCCAGGCCCTGGTCGAGGGCGTCGTCGAAGGCCTTGACCGTCTTCGGGTCCTTCTCCACCTTGTCGGGGCTTGCCACGACCACGTTGCCGAAGGACGGCAGGTACTGGTCGCTGAGGATCTGGCGCACGTCCACCCCGGCCGACTTCAGCGCGTAGTAGCGGAGCCGGGAGAAGACGATCGCGTCGACCTGGCCGTTCTTGAGGGCGTCGACGATGGCGCCGGTGCCGATCGTCTTCACCTTCACGTCGCCGAGGCCCAGGCCGGACTGCTTCAGCATGGCCTGGAGCTGGATGTAGTTCGGGCTGCCCAGGTCGGTGACCGCGACGGTCTTGCCCTTGAGGTCGGCGGGCGAGGAGATGTTCGCGCGGCCGGTCGACAGCAGCGCGCCGATGCCCTGCTGGTAGGTGGTGTGGACGACGCGGGTCTTGACGCCCTTGCCGTAGGCGGTGATGACCGAGTCGCCGTTGGGGAAGCCGAAGTCGACGTTGCCCGCCGCGACGTTCTTGACGATGTCGGAGCCCTGGGCGTAGGTGAAGGTCACGTCCAGGCCGGCCTTGGCGAAGTAGCCCTGCTCCTTGGCCGCGTACAGCGGCGCGTAGTACGGGACCGCGGACCCGTCGATCTGGATGGTGACCTTCTTGGTGCCGCCGGGGCCCGTCCCGTCGGACTTGGACCCGCCGGACGACGCGGGGCTGCACGCGGCGAGGGCGGCGGCCAGCAGCACGACGGCCCCGATTCCGGGCACGCGACGCACGTTGAACTTCATGGACTCTCCTTGGAAACGTGCCGGGATCAGCGGTCCCAGCGCAGAAGGCGCCGTTCGGCCAGCGAGACGAGGCCGAAGCCGAGCAGGCCCACCAGCACCGTGACGAGCACGGCGGCGATGAGCATCGGGGTGTCGTTGGAGGTGTTGCCGAGGATCATCAGGTAGCCCAGGCCGCGCTGCGCGGACAGGTACTCGGCGAGGAAGGCGCCGGTCATCGCGTCGATGACGGCGATCTTGGCGCCGGCCAGGAGGGCGGGCATCGCCGCGGGGATCTGGATCTTCCACAGGTACTGCCCCCGCGACAGGTGCAGCAGCCGGCCGAGGGACGCCACGTCGGCGGGGACGTCGCGCAGGCCCAGCATCGTGGCCGCCATCATCGGGAAGAACACCAGCAGCAGGATCAGCACGAACTGCGAGGTCAGGCTCAGCCCGAACCACAGCACCAGCAGCGGGGCCACGGCGATCTTCGGGGCGGCCTGCAGCAGCACGATGTAGGGGTTGAGCACCTCGCGCAGGACGCGGGACGACCACAGCGCCCAGCCGAGGGCGATGCCGATGACCGAGCCGCCGGCGAACCCCAGGACGATGTTGCGCATCGTGTAGGCGAGGTGGGGCCACAGCTGCCCGTCGCCCACCAGGCCGGAGATCGCCGAGAGCACGCTGCCCGGCGCGGGCAGCAGGTAGCTCGGCACGTCCGCCGACCGCACGTACAGGCTCCAGGCCCCGATGATGACGACCGCGTACACCGCGGCGCCGAGGACGCGGGCGCCGGTCCGCGTCAGGCCGCCGCGACGATCGGAGCGGCGTCGCAGCCGGTCCCGCTCGCGGGTGCCGCCGGAGCCGCCGGAGCCGCCGGAGCCGCCGGAGCCGCCGCGCCCGCCCGTGTCCTGGGCGGAGGCCACCGAGCCGCCGCTCATTCCAGCTCCTGGCGGAGCATGCCGGCGAACTCGGCGAACCGCGGCAGCCGCCGGGTCTCGGGGCTGCGGTCCCGGTCGAGGGGCACGTGGTGGACGGCCTTGATCCGTCCCGGCCGCGACGACATCACGGCCACCCGGTCCGCGAGGTAGGTGGCCTCCTCCACGCTGTGGGTGACCAGGATGATGGTCTTGCGCGTGGTCTCCCAGATGCGCAGCAGGTCGTCGTGCAGCCGGTCGCGGGTGATGGCGTCGAGGGCGCCGAAGGGCTCGTCCATGAGGAGGATCTGCGGGTCGTAGGCCAGCGCGCGGGCGATCGCGGCGCGCTGGCGCATCCCGCCGGAGAGCTCCTTGGGGAAGGACTGGGAGAAGTCGGAGAGCCCGACGAGGTCGAGCAGGTCCCGCACCCGGGTCCGCCCCTCGGCGGACTTGTCGCGCTGCGCCTCCAGCCCCAGGGACACGTTGCGTTCCACCGAGCGCCAGGGCAGCAGGGCCGGCTCCTGGAACACGAAGCCGATGTCCTTGCCTGGACGCGGCTGCCTCGTCCAGGACAGCCCGCCCTCGAAGTCGTCGTCCAGCCCGGCGATCATGCGCAGCAGGGTCGACTTGCCGCAGCCCGACGGCCCGATGAGCGCGACGACCTCGCCCTCGGCGACGTCGAGGTGCACGTCCGACAGCGCGACGACCCGCTGGCGGTTGGTGCCGACGTAGGTCTTGCGGACGTCCCGGATGGAGAGAAACGCCGTCATCGGGCCGCCGTCCCCTTCCGCGCGGGCCGCCGGCCGGTGCCGTACCGCGGCCGCCGGCCGCCGTCCTCCCGCGTCCACTGACGATGTCGCACGACGACTCCCTCGGTCTCTCCGGCCCTGCGCGGCTGCTTGCTTCCGCAGACGGAAGCTCCGCCTCCAGCAATGAAGGTCACAGAGTGCAGCCAATTTCGGTCGCTGTCAAGACTGCCCATGGCGTTACATGCTGGACATATTCGGGCCACGCGTTTCGAATCAGTCCGGAGAAACCGGCCATAACTCTATTGACGTCACGCTCCGTCTCCCTGCACACTTCCACATCTGGAAACCAGCCATCCACTTCTGGAGGATCTTGATGGCCCGTAGCGCCCGGGACCCCTGGCGGGACGGCGCCGCCCCGCACCTCCCCGCCCGTACGGGGACCCTGCCCCCGGTGTGCCTGCTGCCCGGCGACCCGGCCCGGGTCGACCTCGCCGCCGCGGTGCTCGACGGCTTCGAGATCGTGGGGCACAACCGCGAGTTCCGCCTCGGCACGGGCTGTCTGGACGGGACGCGCATCGCGGTGTGCTCGACCGGCATCGGCGGCCCCTCGGCCGAGATCGCGGTGGTCGAACTGGCCCGGCTGGGCGTCACGACGGTCCTGCGCACGGGCGGCATGGGGGCGCTGCGGGCACGGATCGCCCCCGGCTCGGTGTGCGCGGTGACCCGGGCCGTGCCCGGGGGCGGGGCCGCCGCGCCGTACGCCGGGGACGACGACGAGGGCGACGACCGCCACGCCGCCGATCCCGAGGTGCTCCGCCGCCTGGGCGCCGAGGCCGCGTCCCTGGGCATCGGCCTGACCGAGGTCGCCGTGGCGTCCGCCGACTCCTACTACCTCGGCCAGGGCCGTCCGCTCGCCGGGTACGAGCGGACGGCGGCGGCGCGGTACGAGGAGCTCCGCGCGCTCGGCGTGGACGGCGTCGACATGGAGACCGAGACCGTCCTGGCGGTGGGCAGGGCGATGGGGCTGCGCGCGGGCGCGGTCCTGGTGGCGCACGCCAACCGGGCCACCGACGCCTGGCTGGAGGACTACGAACCCGCCCAGCTCGCCATGCTGCGGCTGGCCGCGCACACCGCGCGGTCCCTGTCGCCGGACGCTGGGGAGTCGTCATGACGGCGGACACGGGCTCCGCCGCGACCGACGCCCGCGAGCGGTTCTTCGCCGACCGGCCCTCCCGCCACCGCGCGGACCTGTCGGTGGACCTGGGCGGACTGCGCCTGGCCAATCCGGTGATGCCCGCCTCCGGCTGCTTCGGCCCGGAACTGGCGCCGCTGCTGCCCATGGACGAACTGGGCGCCGTCGTCACCAAGACCGTCTTCGCGCGGCGGCGCGGCGGCAACGCCGCCCACCGGCTGACCGAGACCCCCTTCGGCATGATCAACAGCGTCGGCATCCCCAGCCCGGGAACGGCCGGCTTCCTGCGCGACGTCCTTCCCCGCTACCGGGCCACGGGGCGTCCCGTCGTGGTCAGCATCGGCGGGCTCGGGATCGACGAGTACTGGCGGGTCGCCGACGAGCTGGCCGGCGCCGACTGCGCGGCCTTCGAGGTCAACGTCTCCTGCCCGAACCTCGAGCACGGGGGCATCGAGATCGGCGCGAGCCCCGAGGCGGTGCACCGCGTCACCGACGGCGTCCGGCGCCGGCTGGGCGACGTGCCGGTCTGGGTGAAGCTGACCCCGATGGCCGCCGACGTCGCCGCGGTCGCCGAGGCCGCGCAGAGCGCGGGGGCGCGGGCGCTGACGGTCGCCAACTCCTTCCCCGGCATGGTGGTCGACCCGCGCACCGGGACGCCCGTCCTCGGCAACGACGTGGGCGGCGTGTCCGGACCGGCGATCAAACCCCTGGTGCTGCGGCTGGTGTGGCTGGTCGCGCGGGCGGTCTCCGTCCCGGTCATCGGATGCGGCGGGATCGGCTCCGCGCAGGACGTCCTCGACCAGCTCCGGGTCGGCGCGAGCGCCGTCCAGGTCGGCACCGCGACCTTCGCCCGCCCTCAGGTCATGGCCGAGATCGTCCGTGAGCTGGACGCCCGGTGCGCGCGTGCGGGTGTCACTAATCTTCAGGGGCTGGTCGCCGCCGGCAGCGGCGCGGGCGACCCCACCACGACGAGCATCTCCGGGCGAACGGATGGCTGAGGCATGCAGGTTCTCAATCGCGCACTGCGGGTGATCAAGACGCTCTCCACGAGCCAGCGGGGGATGACGCTGCAGCAGCTCCATGAGGAGCTGGAGATCCCCATCGGCAGCATGCACCGGGTCCTGGCCGCCCTCACCGAGGAGCGGTACGTCACCAGGTCGCCCACCAACCGCCGGTACTTCCTCGGCCCGGCCGCCGCCGAGCTGGTCGGCATCTCCACGGCGGCGCGCGGGACGCTGGTCACGCCGCCGGCGCCGGTGCTGCGGGCCGCCCGGGAGAGCGGCGAGACGGTCTTCCTCACCGAGCTGATCGGGTTGCAGACGGTCTGCTGCGCGCTCGTCGAGGGACACCATCCCCTCCGGCTGTTCGTCCGCGTGGGCCAGGAGATGCCGCTGCACGCGGCGGCGTCCGCCCGCAGCATCCTCGCCTACCTGCCGGGCGAGATGGTCGACACCATCTTCCGCGAGCGGGACCTGACCGCGTTCACCGCCGGGACCCTCCGGACGCCGGACCAGGTGAAGGAGCATCTCGCCCAGGTCCGCGCGCGGGGCTACGACGTCTGCGAGAACGAACTGGACGAGAACGTGTGGGCGGTGGCGGCACCGGTGTTCTCCTCGACGGCGCACGTGGTCTCCAGTGTGACGCTCGCCGCCGCGGGCAACCGGATGCGCGACCCGATCCAGCGCACCCGGGCGACGGAGATCGTGCTGCGGACGGCGCGGGCCCTCTCCGAGGAGCTGGGCCACACGGGCGGGTTCCCCGCGCTGGAGGAGGCCGCGGCGAGCGCGGAGGAGTCCGCCGCGACAGAGGCGAGCGCGGCCGGGGTGCCGGCGAGCCGCCGACCGGGAGAGGGGTAGCCGATGACAGGAGACGGTCCGGAAACGGCCGGGGGCGCGGGACGGCGCCGAGCCGAGCTGGTCGCCGACATCGCGGCCATCGCGATCCCGCACAGCGGCCCGCTGCGCGACAGGTCGGAGTTCAGGGAGTCCGCCGCGCTCAACCGGCCGTCCATCCTGCGCAGGGTGGCGGCCGACCTGGCGCCGCGGGTGCCGCGCGAGGCGGAACGGCTGGTCGCCGCGGGATGGGGCGCCGCGGTCCTGGCGACGGCCCTGTCCCTGCACACCGGCCTCCCGCTGTCCGTCGCGGCTGATCCGGAGCCGGGCGCCGCGCCACCGGTCCTCGCCGATGGGGACCTGGACGCGGGACGGCCCGTCGCGCTGGTGGTCGCCTCCACGACCGGCGACGCCGAGGTCGCGGCCCGGGTCGCCCGGCTGGAGGAGCCGCTGCCCCACGTCGTCGCCGTGCTGTCGCTGCTCGCCCCGGAAAGGCCGGGCGCGTCCGGCGGCGCTAACGTCCCCGCGCCCGCGCCCAGGGCGGCACTGCTGACCGAAGAGGAACTGGCCGTATCGACCGCAGGAGGCCGAGCATGAACCAGCCGCACACACGTCCCGAGACGCTCGCCGCCGTCCGCCGGCTCGCCGGGGCCGGACCGGAGCTGGACCCGAGCCGGTCCGCGGAGGCGACGGAGACGGTCGGCCGCGCGCTGGCCGAGGCGGTCCGGGCGTTCGCGCCGGAGGTCCTGCTCACCTCCGGCGAGGGCGCCGACGCGGTGCTCGCGCACATCGTCGCGCGGGAGCTGGGGGTCCGCGCGGCGCCCTTCTACCTCGAGGAGGGCGTCATCGAGGTCGACGCCGCGCTGATCCGCGGGCGCCGCGTCGTGCTGATGGTCGCCAGGGGCGTGCGCCCGCTGCGGCTGAGCACCATGCACTCGTTCGTGGCGACGCACGACGCGGAGTTGGCGGGCATCGTCGAGGTCATCGGCTCGCCCGGCGCGGCCGCCGAGGTCCCGGTGCCGTACGCCGCCCTCGTGGACGAGCCGGCGCTGTCCTCGGACGAGGGCCGATGAGCCCTGACACCAGGGAACGCCTGGAACATGACGTCCAGGATCTGGCCGCGCACGTCGATCCGCAGCGGGTGGCCGGGCTCGTCGAGGATTTCGCCGCCCTCTCCGAGGACGACGGCCCGGGAGTCACCCGTCCGGGCTACAGCCCGCTCGAACGCCGGGCGCACGAGGTCTTCTCCGCGCACATGACCGGCCTCGGCCTGCGGGTGTGGTCCGACGCGGCGGGCAACACCTACGCCGAGCGGCCGGGCCGCGGTGAGCCGGGGCTCGGGGCGCTGGGCACGGGCTCGCATCTGGACAGCGTGCCCGGCGCCGGACGCTTCGACGGCATCGCCGGTGTCGTGGCCGCGATGGAGACCGCCCGGATCCTGGTGGAACGGGACGCGGCGCACGCCCGCCCGCTGCGCTTCGTCGCCTTCGCCACCGAGGAGGGCGCCCGGTTCGGGCAGGCGTGCGTCGGCAGCCGCATCGCCGCCGGCCTCACCGGCGCCCGCGACCTGCACGCCCTCCGGGACGCGGCGGGCACGACCCTGGCCCGCGCCATGGAGGAGGTGGGCCTCGATCCCGCGCGCGTCGAGGACGCCCGATGGGACCCCGCCCGATGGAGCGCCTTCGTCGAGCTGCACATCGAGCAGGGCACCGTGCTCGAAGGCCTCGGCGTGCCCATCGGGGTGGTCGACACCATCTCGGGCAGCACCCGGCTGCGGCTGACGTTCACGGGCCGCGCCTCGCACACCGGCGGCACCCCCATGCACCGGCGGGCGGACGCCCTCGCCGCCGCGGCGGAGTGCGTCCTGCTGGCCGAGCGGCTGGCCAACGACCCGCGCCACCGGGGGACCCGCGCCACCGTCGGCAGTCTCGACGTGTCGCCGGGGTCGATCACCACCATCCCGGGCGAGGTGACGATGGCGGTCGACATCCGCGACATCGACAGCGACCGGCAGCGGGAGACCGCCGCGGAGTTCCTCGCACGGTCGCGGGAGCTGTGCGACCGGCGCGGGATCGGGCTGCGCGCCCGGGAGCTGGCCGACGCCTCGCCCGTCGTCCTGCCGGTCTGGATCGCGGACGCGATCGGCGCCGCCTGCGCCGCGCTGGGGGTCGGCCGCACCGGCCTGGCCAGCGGCGCCAGCCACGACAGCCAGATGATCAACCACATCGTCCCGACCGGAATGATCTTCGTGCCGAGCCGGGACGGGCTCAGCCACACGCCCGAGGAGTGGACCGAGCCGTCGGAGCTCGCCACCGGGACCCGCGTGCTGCTCGCGAGCCTGCTGGGCCTTGACCGGCTGCTCGCACCGCTCCCGCAGGGGAGCGGCACGTGACCGCGGGCCCCGGAGGCGGGCGGCTCGCCCCGCTCGCCCTCCCCGGACCGGTGGCGCCGACCTGGGACCACGCCGAGGTCGTCGGCCACCACCCGGTCGGCGACCGGTACCACCGGATGCGGCTGAAGGCGCCCACGATCGCCGCCGCCGCGCGGGCGGGGCAGTTCGTCATGGTCACGATCCCGGACGCGACGGGCACCCGGGCGGTGCTGCCGAGGCCGATGGCAATCCACCGCCGTCTGCCCGGCGAGGGTTGCGTCGACATCGTCTACGGCGTGCAGGGCGCGGGCACCCGCGCGATGACCGGCACCGGGATCGGCACCCGCGTCCAGATCGTCGGGCCGCTGGGGGTGGGGTTCGCGCTGTCGCCGGACACCACCGGGCTCCTCCTGGTCGGCCGCGGCATCGGCGTGTGCTCGGTGACGACCTCGGCCGAGGACGCCGTCCGCGCCGGTGTCGAGGTCACCGCCGTGGTCAGCGGGCGCGGCCCGGACG
This sequence comes from Actinomadura rugatobispora, assembly GCF_042656285.1. GTDB lineage: Bacteria > Actinomycetota > Actinomycetes > Streptosporangiales > Streptosporangiaceae > Spirillospora > Spirillospora rugatobispora. The sequence continues at coordinate 22,829 of NZ_JBHSON010000013.1, forward strand.
CGCTGGTCGGCTCCGGCGACCACCGCGAGCTGGGCGTGCGGCGCCTGATCGAGGTCACCGACCGGGACGGGAGCAGCGCACCGGACGCCCTGGCCGCGCGCCTGCGCCGGACGCTCGACGCCGCGCCGCCGCAGCAGATCTTCACCTGCGGCTCCGAGCGGCTCGCCGAGATGTGCGCGCGCCTGGCCGACCGGTGGGGCGCCCGGGTCCAGGTGTCGCTGGAGGCGCACATGGCCTGCGGCCTGGGCTACTGCCACGGCTGCGCCACCGCGGCCCGGACCGCCGCCGACGAGAGCCCGCTGATCTGTGCCGACGGTCCGGTGTTCGAGCTGCGCCCCGCGGAGCGGGCCCATGGCTGACACGCTGATCCGCGGCGCGCCCCGGGACGTGCTCGTCCGGGACGGCATCGTCAAAGCGGTCGGAACCGGCCTGCCGCCCGGCGGCGCGGACGTCGTCGAGGCCACCGGGCAGGTGCTCCTGCCGGGCCTCGTCACCGCCACTTTCCTGCGAGGCAGGCCGACCGTCCTGGACGGAACCCTCCGCTGATCGGCGAAGGGCACGTCCACGGGAGGAAAATCGGGTGCGGCCCGGGGTGCGGCGGGGTGACCATGGAGGATGAGCTGGGACGTTTCAGGGAACCCGGAGGAGTTCCTCGCCGCCGCGGGTGGGTTCCTGTACGCGGATCCGGTGCGGAACACGGTTCTGCTCACCGTGACGGAGACGCTGCGCGTGCGCGGGGTGCACGTCTATGGGGATCTCGACCCTTCGTTCGGATGGTGGCGATCGGGTACGGGGGAGGTGCGCGGGGCGTTCGTGCACACGCCGCCGCGTGCCGTCCAGTTGAGCCCGATGCCTGAGCCGGCGGTCCGGGAACTGGTGGAGGTCCTCCCGGATGAGGTGACCGGTCTGGGCGCCGAGGCGGCGGTGGGGCAGACTTTCGCGGCGGCCTGGGAGCACCGGACGGGGCGCGCCGGCGAAGTGCAGTTGCGGGAACGCCTCTACCGCTTGGAACGGCTCGAGGCTCCCCGGGTGCCGGGCGAGGCCCGCCTGGCGACGAGCGACGACCGGAGGCTTCTGCTGGCTTGGCTGGCGGCCTTCAGGGAGGACGCGGGGCTGCCGCACGGTGTGAATCCCGCCGTAACGGACGACAAGCTCGACTACGGCGGCTACCTCCTGTGGGTGGACGGCGAGCCGGTGTCGCTGGCAGGGAGGACGCGCGTCGTCGCCGGGATGGCGCGGGTCGCTCCCGTCTACACGCCGCTGGAGCGTCGCCGGCTCGGGTACGGGGGCGCGGTGACGGCGGCGGCCACGCGGGCGGCCCTGGACGCGGGCGCGCGCGAGGTGGTGCTCTTCACCGATCTCGCGAACCCGACGACCAACAGCCTCTACCCGCGGCTCGGCTACCGCCCGGTGGCCGACGTGCTCCAGTTCGCCTTCCGCGGCGGTTCCTGAGCTGCGGGCGGCGGGTCGGGGAGAGATGGCCATTGCACCCGTCCCGCGCCGAGAATATTCTTCTCTACGGGGAGAAGATCATTCTTCCGGTGGGGACGCGGCGAGGAGGGCGCATGGCGGTGCGACGGGAGCGGCGGGACGAGGACGGCGATCCGGCGAGGGCGGTCGAGCCGATGACCCCGACCTGGCATGCGCGGGCCACCCCGGACGCGCCCGCGATCATCATGGGGACGAGCGGGGAGGTCGTGACCTTCGCGCAGCTGGAGGAGCGGTCGGTGCGCTTCGCCCGGGCGCTGCGCTCCCGCGGTCTCCGGGCGGGCGATCACATCGCGATCCTCATGGAGAACAACCGGGCGTATCTGGAGGTCGCGTGGGCGGCGCAGCGGTCGGGCCTCTACTACACCGCGATCAACAGCCATCTGCGTCCCGGTGAGGTGCAGTACGTGCTGGAGGACTGCGGGGCCACCGCGCTGGTGACCAGCGAGGCCATGGCGGACGTGGTCGCCGGCCTGGACCTGTCGCGGATCCCGGTCCGGCTGACGGCGGCGGGCGGGCTCGCGGGCTTCGACCGCTACGAGGACCTGCTCGGCGCGGAACCCGCGGACCCGCTCCCCGACGAGTGCGAGGGGCGCGAGATGCTGTACTCGTCCGGCACGACCGGGCGGCCGAAGGGCGTGCGCAAGCCGCTGCCGCGCACGCGGCTGGGCGATCCGGAGTCGGCTCCCGTCCAGATCGCCAAGGGGCTCGTGATGCAGGGCGGCGGGGCGGGCTCGGTCTATCTGTCGCCCGCTCCGCTGTACCACGGCGCGCCGCTGGTGTTCTCCATGTCGATGCACCGGCTCGGCGCGGCGGTCGTGGTGATGGAGAGGTTCGACGCCCTGCGCTGCCTGGAGCTGATCGAGCGCCACCGGGTGACCCACGCGCAGTTCGTCCCGACGATGTTCATCCGCATGCTGCGGCTGCCCGCGGAGGAACGCGATCGCTTCGACCTGTCGAGCCTGGCCATCGCCACGCACGGGGCGGCGCCGTGCCCGGTTTCGGTGAAGCGGCGGATGCTGGACTGGTGGGGCCCGATCATCCACGAGTACTACTCGGGCACCGAGGACGTCGGGCACACCTCCATCACGCCCGAGGAGTGGCTGGCCCACCCCGGCTCGGTCGGCAGGCCGGCGCAGGAGTGCCACATCGTCGGCGAGGACGGCCGGGACCTGCCGCCCGGCGAGCCGGGCACGGTGTACTTCGCGGGAGGCCGGTCGTTCGAGTACCACAACGACCCGGAGAAGACGGCGTCGGTGACCAACGACAGGGGCTGGCGCACCCTCGGCGACATCGGGTACCTGGACGAGGACGGCTACCTCTACCTCACCGACCGGCGGGCGCACATGATCATCTCGGGCGGGGTGAACATCTACCCGCAGGAGGCGGAGAACGTCCTGGTCGGCCATCCCGCCGTGGCGGACGTCGCGGTCATCGGCGTGCCGGACGAGGAGATGGGCGAGGCCGTCAAGGCGGTCGTCGAGCCCGCCCAGGGCGTGACGACGGGCGCCGGGCTGGCCGAGGAGATCCTCGCCTACTGCCGGGCCGAGCTGGCCACCTACAAGTGCCCGAGAACGCTGGACTTCGTCGACGAGCTGCCCCGCGATCCCAGCGGCAAGCTCTACAAGCGCCTCCTGCGCGAACGCTACGGGGCCGGCGGGATCGGGGTGGCGGGCTGACCGCGCACCCCGGCGCCCCGTCCTACACCGCGGGCTCGGCGCTGCGGGCGGGCGCGCTCGGGCCGGTCGCGGCGGGCTCCACCAGGTGCGTCCTCAGGTCGTCGAGGACGCCGGGGGAGAGGCCGGCCCGGGTGAGGAGGTAGCGCTCGACCGAGCCGTGCTCCTCGCGCAGCACGGCCAGGGCTCCGGCCATGGCCTGGCGCGACGCGCCGAAGACGGCGAGGTACTGCCGCTCGTCGATGCCCGCCTTCGCGAGCCGTTCCCGCATCCTCGCCATCAGGGGTTCGCTGTAGTGGGCGGCGCTGAGCTCGTAGTCGTCCAGCACCGTCTCCTCGTCCACGCCGAGGACCGTGAGCAGCAGCGCCGAGCCCAGGCCGGTGCGGTCCTTGCCGGCCGTGCAGTGGACGAGCGCGGGCAGCCGGGCCGGGTCGGCGAGCCCGGTCAGCAGCCGGCCGAACGCCGGGGCGTTGTGGTCGATCATGGCCCGGTACACCCGGGCCAGGAAGTCCGCGGGGATCTCGGCGAACCGGCCCTCGGCGAACAGCACGCCGAGGCCGCTGGTCTCCTTCGCGCCGCCGCCGATCGGCAGCGCCTCCCGCGTCAGTCCGGCGGGCAGCGCGGACGGGGAGTGGGCGCGCTCCTCGTCGGTGCGCAGGTCGTACACGCGGCGCAGGCCGAGCTCCCGGACGGCGGCGAGATCCGCCGCGGTCAGCCGGTGCGGCGCGTCCGAACGGAAGACCCGGCCCCAGCGGGTCCGCCCGCCGCCGGAGGTGGGGTAACCGCCGAGGTCGCGGAAGTTGGTGGCGCCCTCCAGCGCGAGAACCCGTTCCGGCTGCATCGTTCCCTTCCCGTCGAGCCGCGGTACCGGGGAGGCCCCGGTCCTCGGGCGGACGCGACGCCGCGTCCGCCCGGCACCGTGCGCGCGGTCAGCGCGCGTTCTTCGCCGCCGACCTGGCCGTGGTCACCGGCTCGGCCAGCCGCTCCTCCTCGATGGTCCGCTGGAGGTTGTCCAGGGTCTCCTCCAGCCCGGGGCCCTGCCGGGAACCGGGGGTGAAGGTCGCCGGAAGCTTCTGCATGCCCTGGATGACGCCGATCGTCTGGTAGTGGACCGTGCCCTCGGGCTCGCAGCGGTAGTCGGGCATCCGGTCCATCACCTGGACGACCATGCGCTTGAACACCGTGCGCGCCAGGTTGGACCCGATGCAGCGGTGGATGCCCAGGCCGAAGCCCAGGTGCCGGTTGCCCTTGCGGTCCATGACGATCTCGTTGGGGTTGTCGAAGATCGCCGGGTCGCGGTTGGCCATCGCCCAGGACAGCCAGACCCGCTCGCCCTCCGCGAACCGGGTGCCGGCGATCTCGCAGTCCTCGGTGATGGTGCGCGCGTCGCCGGGCGCGGGGGTGAAGAAGCGCAGGAACTCCTCGGTCGCCGGGTTCAGCAGGGTGTCGCGCTCGCGCGACAGCCGCTCCCGCTCGCCGGGGTGCTCCGACAGCCACTCCAGGGCGTGCGCGGTCAGGGCGGTGGTGGTGTCGAAACCACCGCCGATGAGCAGCGCGATCACGCCCAGCAGCTCCAGGTCGTCGGGCCTGTTGCCGTTGATCTCCGCCGTCACCAGCGCGTTGATCAGGCCCGGCCGCGGGTTCTCGCGGATCGCCCCCATCTCGGCGGCCACGTCCCCGAACATCGCCGACTGCTGCTCGCGCACCTTCTGCATCTCGGGCGTGTTCGGCGGCGTGTAGACCGAGGCGTGCGTGGGCTCGCTGTACATGTGCCACTTGTGGACGGAGATGCCCAGCATGCCCAGGGTGATGACCGCGGGGACGACGTTGGCCAGGTCGTCGACGAAGTCGATCCGGCCCGTCTCGATCCGCTCGTCCAGCGAGGCGCGCACCACCTCGTCGATGATCGGGATCCAGCGGTTCACCGCGGAGGGGGACAGGTAGGGGTTGAGGGCCTGCCGGTAGTGGCGCTGCTCGGGCGGGTCCATCTCCAGGAAGCCGCCGCACACCGGGGGCGAGGGGTTGGGGGCGGGGACGGTGATGCCCTTGTACCCGTGGCCGAGGCTGCCGTTCACGTCGTGCTCGTTGGACAGCAGTTCGGCGGACCTGGCGATCTCGAAGACCTGCTGGGCGCCCGCGGCCACCCAGTGACCGCCGTGGGTGTCCGACCAGGCGACCGGACACTTCTGCTGCATCTCTTGGGTGATGGTCTCGAACTGCTCGCGGTACTCGGGGGTGTGCCGGTCGAAGGCGTAGCGGTTCTTCTTGCGGTCCTCGTCCACGCTCACGGGGCTCCTCTCTGAGACGGCTTTCGGGCCATGGGGGCGGCGGATGATCTCGGGGGGTGGAAGTCAGGAGATGGCGATCGCGTGTTCCCGGCGGAAGCGGACCGCCGCCCGGATGTGCTCCTCGTGCGCCCCCGGCGGCGGGTCGTGTCGACCTGTGCCTGCACGGTCTTCCTCCCGGGGCGTGGCGGTCCGGGCAGGCCGAGACGCTCTGAGGGCGCTGCCGACCGACAAGAATACCCCTTTCCGATACCGAGAATATTACTCTCGGGAAAGGTCGCTGCGGAACCCCCCGATCACGGGGCGATCTGGGCGTCTTCGCGACCGCCCGCGGTATCGGGTGCCGCGTCAGAGGTACCGATGCCCGCCGGCGGGCCGCATCCGAGTTGTCGGTGGCGAGCACTCCTCACTGTGCGTGCGAGGAGAACGGGATTCTACCGACGCCCTTCTCAGGCGACGAGGGGAGCGGCCGGGAGGGCTCAGCTCGGGCCGCCGTCGCCGGTGAGCCCCGGCGGCACCCAGCTCGGGGGACGCTTCTCCATGAACGCCTTCATCCCTTCGCGCGGCTCGGGCGATTCCTCCAGGGCCCAGAACATCGTCTGGTAGTCGATGACCCCGTAGCGCTCGTTCAGCATCCGCTTCACGTGCATGCGGGTCATGGGCGGGGTCTGGAGGATCTCGGCGGCGGCGTGGTGCGCCGCCTCCTGGAGCTCCTCGTGGGGCACGACCCGTGAGATGACGCCCAGCCGCTGGGCTTCGGCGGCGTCGAACCGGCGCGCCGACAGCAGCAGGTCGCGCGCCACGGCCACGCCGACATGGGCGGGCAGGACGGCGGCGAACGTGGCGTCGGGAATGCCCCGCAGCAGTTCCGGGGCCCGGAACACGGCCCGGTCGCTGGCGACGGCGATGTCGGCCAGCATGGCGATCAGCAGCCCCCCGGCCTGGCAGATGCCGTTCACCGCGGCGATCACCGGCGCCCGGCTGTCGCGGATGGTGAGGAAGGGCAGGATCTCGTGGCCGATGTCGGGCACGACCGCGTCGCCGGGTTGGTCCCGGCCGCCCAGATCCCCGCCCGGGGCGAACACGTCACCGGTTCCGGTGATGATGAGCGCCGCCAGATCGGGATCGCCGTTGACCAGGCGCACGGCGCGCTTGATGCCGAAGTACATCGCCGGGGTGAACGCGTTCCTGGCCTCCGGCCGGTCGATGAAGCACCAGCCGATCGGCCCCCGGCGCTCGAAGCGCAACCCGGCGGCGCCCAGATCGTCAGCCACTCGCCCTCACCTCTCCACCCTGATTGAATCTTTGATTCTTTATGTCATATTCGACTTTACGCCCCGGCCTCGTGCGGGGCGCGGCCGCGCGGTGCCGGGCCACCGCTACGCGACCGCCGGCATGATCTCTTCGGCCACCCACTGGGTGTAGTCGAAGTACTCGTCGATGTGCCGCAGCGGGGGGATCGGCACCGAGCTCATCGTCACGCCCAGCTCCGCGAACCAGCCGAGCCGGTCGATGATCTCCTGCCCGGTCATCCCCGGCCGGGCGCGCGGATCGTCCCGCACGGCGTGGCCCTCCCCGACGCGCGAGGTGGCGAAGCCGTAGAAGACCTCGGTCAGCCTGCCGGCGTAGTCGGGCTGGGACCTGATGAACTCCAGCCTGGCGGGGATGTCCTCGGGTTTGGTCAGGAACGGCCACCAGCCCGAGGCGTAACGGCCGGCGCGCCTGAGCACGGCGTCGGCGTCGCCGCCGAACCACACCGGCACGTGCGGGGACTGGACGGGCTTGGGCTCGAACGCGACGTCGCGGAAGGAGACGTACCGGCCCTCGAACTCCGGTTCCTCCTTGGTCCACAGCTCGATGATCGCCTGGACGTACTCCTCGCTCATCGCGCCGCGCTCGTGGAAGGGGACGCCGAGCAGGTCGAACTCCTCCTCCAGCCAGCCGACCCCGAAGGTGACGGTGACCCGGCCGCCCGACAGCCAGTCGATGCTGGACAGCGCCTTGGCCGTGACGATCGGGTGCTGCGCCGGCAGGATCGCGATGCAGGAGTTGACGCGGATCCGCTCGGTGGCCCCGGCCAGGTAGGCCATGGCCGGGTAGGCGCTGAAGTAGTGCGGCCCGGACAGCTCGACGTGGGCCCTGGGGATGATGTGGTGCTCGGGCACGCTGATCATGGCGTAGCCGAGCTTCTCGGCCCATCTGGCCAGGCGCGTCTGGTCCGCGCCCGTGACCGCCGCCTCCCACGGCTGGCAGGTCGCCTTCAGTCGCAGCAGGTGCGGCATGGCGAATCCCAGCTTCACGTTTCCTCCCGCTCGGTTCCGTCACGCGAGGCGGCGCGCCGCTCCCGCATGCATATGCGGCTCTTGGGTGCGAGAGTAGTGTTCTCCATATGAAGAGCGCTCATATCGAGAAGGTCGCGCTGGTCACGGGCGCCAGCCGGGGCGTCGGAGCGGCGACCGCCCTCGCCCTCGCCGGCGAGGGGTACGCGGTGGCGTGCGCCGCCCGCGCCACGCGGGAGAGCCCGCAGCGCACCCCCGGCACTCTCGATGACGTCGTCGACCGGATCCGCGCGGCCGGCGGGACCGCGGTCGCCGTGCCGGTCGACCTCTCCGTCCGCGACCAGGTGACCCGGATGGTCGAGCGGACCGTCGCCGAACTCGGCCGCCTCGACGTGCTGGTCAACAACGCGGCGGTCACGTTCGTCGGCGACCTCGACATCCCGCTGCGCCGCCACGACCTGGTGATGGCGATCGATCTGGACGCCCCGCTGCAGGCGATCCGCCACGCCGTCCCGCACCTGCGCGCCGCCGGCGAGGGGCGCGTCGTCAACGTCTCGTCCCTGGCGGCGCTCAAGCCGGTGCCGGGCCTGATGTCCTACGGCATCGCCAAGATCGCGCTCGAGCGGATGACCGTCGACCTCGCCCGGCAGCTCGCCCCCGACCGCATCGCCGTGAACTGCTTCCGGATCGACGTGCCGGTGGCCTCCGAGGGCACGCTGGCCAACATGCCGGGCGTCGACCACAGCGGCTGGGAGGCGCCCGCGGTCGCGGCCGAGGGGATCGCCTGGATGCTGCGCCGGCCGGCCGGCTACTCGGGACGGCTCGAGAGCATGGCCCACCTCGCCCATCGGGAGGGGATCATGCCGACCGTCGCGGCCTGGCCGCTCCCGCCGACCGAGGTGTTCACCGGTGTGTACGACCAGCAGGACACCGCGTTCGTCGACGGGTGAGGTACGGGTCGATCGCCGTCCCGGCATCGTGGCCTCCGCGGTGCCCGGTCAGGTGAGCGCCACGCCGCCGTCGATCTGCAGGATCTGACCGGTGACGAAGGCGGCCTGGTCGGAGGCGAGGTACACCGCCGCCGCGCCGATCTCCTGCGGCCTGGCGGTCCCGCGGTCGAGCGCGGTCGTCCGGCGGAACGCGGCGCGCTCCTCCGAGCGGCTGGCCCCGGGCCGCGTGAACAGTCCGGTCCGCGGGTGGAAACGGCTGCCGGAGCTGGTCTCCCCGGCGAGGTCCTCGGGGACGGTGCCGTAGGGCGCGATGGCGTTGACGGTCACGCCGGACTTGCCGATCTCCAGTGCGAGGACCCGGGTGAAGGAGTGCACCGCGCCCTTGGCCGCCGAGTACACGGCCATGTACGGGTCGCCGATCAGCGCCGCCATCGAGCCGATGTTGACGATGCGGCCGCCGCCCTGGCCGAGCATGTGCGGGAGCACGCGGTGGGTGCAGCGGAGCGTGCTCATCAGGTTGATGTCGAGGTCCTCGCGCCACTGCTCCGGGGCGGAGGAGACGAACGGCGTCACCGCGGCGTTGCCCCCGACGTTGTTGACCAGCACGTCGACCCGCCCGAACCGGCCGATCACGTCGGCGACCAGCCCGTCCACCTCGTCCTCGGAGGTCACGTCGGCGGCCCGCCACAGCGCCTCGGCCGCGCCGCGTTCGCGGGCCGCCTCGACGACCCGCGCGCCGGCCTCGGCGTCCCGCCCGACGACCACCACGCGCGCCGCCTCCTCGGCGAAGGCCAGCGCCGTGGCCCGCCCGATGTTGGCGGTCGCCCCGGTCACGATGACCACCTTGCCGGCCAGCCCTGTGCGCACCTGTCCCTCCCAGCCTCAGAACGCGATTCTTTGTCACCGGAACGTATGTGATCACAGGACGGTGCGCTCCTTCAAGTGCGTCGAATGGCCGTTCTTGGAGGAGAGAATGTTATTCTCGGAGCGCTGCTCCGCAGGTACGCGCTCGAGGAGGACGCCGGTGAAGGCCCTACGCTGCTCAGTCCACGGTCCCCTGGACGGCCTCACGCTGGAGGAGCTGGCCGATCCCGCGCCCGGCCCCGGGCAGGTCGTCGTCGACGTGCGCGCCGCCGCGGTGAACTTCTCCGACATCCTCATCGTCCAGGGGACCTACCAGGTCAAGGCGCCCGTCCCGTTCACCCCCGGCAGCGAGTTCGCCGGCCGGGTCGTCGAGGTCGGGCCCGAGGTCGAGGGGTTCGCCCCCGGTGACGCGGTGTCCGGCTCGACGTTCGTCGGCGCCTTCGCGGAGCGCGTGGTGGTGGCCGCGTCCAGCCTGACCGCGCTGCCGCCCGACATCGACATGCGCGCGGCCGCGGCGTTCGGCGTCGCCTACGCCACCGCCTACCACTCGCTGACCCTGGTGGCCGAGCTCGGCAAGGGCGAGACGCTGGCGGTGCTGGGCGCGGCCGGCGGCGTCGGCCTCGCGACCGTCGACCTCGGCCGGCTGCTGGGCGCGCGCGTGATCGCGGTCGCCTCGTCCGCGGCCAAGCGCGAGCTGTGCCTGGCCAAGGGCGCCGAGACCGCGCTGCCCTACGACGACCTGAAGCGGCGGCTGGCCGACGCGGGCGGCGCCGACGTGGTCATCGACCTGGTCGGCGGCGAGCACGCCGAGCCGGCGCTGCGCGCGATGCGCTGGGGCGGCCGCTTCGTGTCCGTCGGCTTCGCCGCGGGCGAGATCCCGCGCATCCCGCTCAACCTGGTCATGCTCAAGGGCGTCACGGTGCGCGGCTTCGAGATCGGCGGCTGGGGCCGGCGCGACCCCGAGGCGCTGCGGCGCGGCCGCGCCGAACTGGCCCGGCTGTTCCACGCGGGGGAGTTGAAGCCGCACATCCACGCCGTCCACCCGATGGAGCGGGCGACCGAGGCGATGGCCGCCGTCGCGAACCGGGCCTCCGCCGGCAAGGTGCTGATCGTCCCGGACGGCGGGGACGACCTCTGAGACCCCGTCCAGGGTGAGCGCCCTGGACGGACCGTTCCCGTGGCGGTGAGCGGTCGCCGGCGACGGCATCGTGCGCGCCGCCGGCGACCTCGGTCACCGCGCCGAGTCGGTTCGCCGGGTCACCCGCGAACGGGCCCGGAACGCCGCCTCACCGGCCCGTCCACACCGGTTTGCGCTTCTCCACGAACGCCGCCGCGCCCTCGATGGCGTCCTGGCTGGAGAACACCGACGCCTGCAGGTCCTTGTTGCGTTCGGCCGCCCGCGTGGCGTCGGTGACCGCGAGCCGCACCAGCTCCTTGATGGCCGCGAGCGCCAGCGGCGCGTTCCCGGCGATCCGCTCCGCGATCTCCACGGCGGTGTCCAGCACCCGCTCCGGCGCCGCGACGGCGTTGACCAGGCCCAGCTCGAAGGCGCGGCGGGCCTCGATCGGGTCGCCGGTCATCGTCATCTCCAGCGCGATCGCCAGCGGGATGCGGGTGCCGATGTTGGTGCCGCCGCCCGCCGGGTACAGGCCCCGCTTGACCTCGGGCAGGCCGAACTTGGCGGTCTCGGCGGCCACGATGACGTCGCAGCCCAGCAGCAGTTCGAGCCCGCCTCCGACCGCGGTGCCGTTGGCGGCCCCGACCACGGGCACCGCCAGCTCGCCCTGCGCCAGCCGCATGAAGCCCGCCATGCCCTCGGCCGAGGCCGTGCCGCCGCCGCCACTGGCGAACTCCCGCAGGTCCATGCCGGAGCAGAAGATCCGGTCGCCCGCGGCGGTCAGCACGACGGCCCGGATCTCCGGGTCGTTCTCGGCGTCGAGCATCGCGCGGCCGATCCCGTCGATCAGCGCGACGTTGAGGGCGTTGCGCGCCTCCGGCCGGTTCAACCGGACGATCAGCACCGCGCCGCGCCGTTCCCTGAGCAGCTCGCCGGTCATGACGCGTACCCGCTCGACTCGGCCAGGTCGGCGGCGTCCTTCATCAGGTCGAGCACGATCGGGCCGAACGCCAGCAGCTTCTCGTCGTCGCCCGCCCGCTGGAAGCCCTGCTCCAGCACCACGCCCAGCTTCCACTTGGCCAGGACGAGGTAGTAGTCGATGTCGTCGACCTGCCGGCCCGACACCTCGGCGTAGTGCGCGAGCAGCTGCTCCTTGGAGGGCATCCCGCGCAGGTCCTTGTAGCTGGACTCGGACGCCTCCGGCGCGTCGGTGTCCTCGGGCCAGCCCTGCAGCATCCAGCCCAGGTCCAGCTTGGGGTCGCCGACGGTGCCCATCTCCCAGTCCACCAGCGCCGCGAGCCGCGCCGGGGCGCCGTCCTGGAACATCACGTTGGCGAACTGGTAGTCGCCGTGCATGATGCCGGGGATGTAGTCGATCGGCCGGTGCGTCCGCAGCCAGCCGGCGGCCTCCTCGAAGCCGGGCAGCTCGCGGCCCTTGATCCGGGTCAGGAAGGCGGTCCAGCGGTCCACCTGGCGCTCGTGGAAGCCGTCCGGGCGCCCGAGGTCGGTCAGGCCCCTGGCCCGCCAGTCCACCTTGGACAGCAGGGCGATGCCCTCGGCGAGCTGGTAGCCGAGCCCGGCCCGCGCCTTGAGGTCGCTGCCGAACGGCTCGGGCCAGGTCTTGCGGCCCATGGGCGACCAGCCCTCGACGAACCCCATGAGGTAGAAGGGGCGGCCGAGCACCGAGGCGTCCTCGCACACCGCGACCGCCTTGGTGTGCGGCACCTCCGTGCCGTCCAGCGCCTCGACGATCCGCCACTCCCGCAGGATGCCCTTGTCCCGGTCCGCGGGCGCCTCCGGCGGCGGGATCCGGATGACGCAGCGCTCGTCGCCCCGGATGATCTCGTAGATCTCGTTCTGGGTGCCGCCGGAGAGGAAGCGGTGCTCGATCGGGGCGCCCTTGCCGGGCAGCCCGGCGGAGTCCATCCAGCCGGCCAGCCGTTGGAAGTCGATCACAGGTTCCCCACTTCGTGTTCGAGGTACTCGGCGAACTTCGCCTTGGCGGCCTCGGCCTTCCTCGGGATCCACTCGGTCGGCCACTGGTCGCCGCTGGGCTTGTAGCCGCGCAGCACCTGCTTGGCCACGGTGACCTTGTGCACCTCGGTCGGGCCGTCCGCCAGGCCCATCACGCCCGCGCCGTGGATCATCTGGAAGAACGGCATCTCGTTGGTGGTGCCGAGGGCGCCGTGGACCTGCATCGCCCGCCAGGCGATGTCGTGCAGCACCGTGGGCATCACGACCTTGGCCGTGGCGATGTCCTTGCGGACCTTCCGGTAGTCGTTGTACTTGTCGATCTCCCACGCGGTGTAGAGCACGAACAGCCGGAACTGGGTCAGCTGCGCGTAGGAGTCGGCGATGTAGCCCTGGACGAACTGCTTGTCCGCCAGGCGGCTGCCCTGGGTCTCACGGGAGAGCGCGCGCTCGCACATCATGTCCAGGGCCTTCTGCGCGAGCCCGATGGTGCGCATGGCGTGGTGGATGCGGCCGCCGCCGAGCCGGGTCTGGGCCACGGCGAAGGCCTGGCCCTCACCGCCCAGCAGCGCGTCCGCGGGCACCCGCACGCCGTCGTAGTGGATGAGCGCGTGGAAGCCCTCGTTCATCGCCTCGCCGTACAGGCCGACGTTGCGCTCGATCTTGATGCCCGGAGTGTCGGTGGGCACCAGGAACATCGACATGCCCTCGTACCGGCTCACCTCGGTGTCGGTCACCGCCATCACGATGAGGAACGAGGCGACCTTGGCGTTGGACGAGAAGTACTTCCAGCCGTCGATGACCCACTCGTCGCCGTCCTTGACGGCCCGGCAGGTGAACCGGGTCGGGTCGGCCCCGGCCTGCGGCTCGGTCATCGAGTAGCTGGAGAACATCTCGCCGTCCAGCAGCGGCTGCAGGTAGCGCTCCTTCTGCTCCGTCGTGCCGTAGTGCGCGATGATCTCCGCGTTGCCGGTGTCGGGCGCCTGGCACCCGAACACGTGCGACGCCCACGGCGAGCGGCCGAGGATCTCGTTCAGCAGCGCCAGCTTGAGCTGGCCGTAGCCCTGCCCGCCCAGCTCGGGCCCGAGGTGCGTCGCCCACAGCCCCTGCCGCTTCACCTCGGCCTTGAGCGGCTCCAGGATCCTGCGCTTGGTGTCGTCCCTCGGGAGGAAGGTCTCATGCCCCCACAGCTGATCGAGCGGTTCGACCTCCTCGCGCACGAACTCGTCCGCCCAGTCCAGCTTCTTCTGGTACCCGGGCTCGGTCTCGAAGTCCCACCCCATTGCGCCTCCTCTCGCGTCGTGAGAATATACTTCTTGTCATGGAGAATGCAATTCTGAAGCGGGTGCGGACGGTGCCGGTATGAAGCCCGGCGACCAGTTCCACCTCGGTATCGTCACCGCCGAGTTCGAGACGACGATGGACGCGCTGTCCGCGGTATTCGGCCACGAGTGGGGTCCGGAGATCGGTGAGCCGATCGCCGTGACGCTGCCGTCCGGCGAGGCCGTGCTCAACCTGAGATGCGCCTTCTCGACGACCGTGCCGCGACTCGAGCTCGTCCGGAGCATCCCGGGGACCATGTGGGAACCGGCTCCCGGCGGCGTCCACCACATCGGCTTCTGGTCGGAGGACGTGGCCGCGGACTCGGCCGAGCTCGCGAGCAACGGCTACGTGCTCGAGGCGAGCAGGACCGGGCCCGACGGCAAGCCGTTCTTCACCTTTCAGCGCAGCACGACGGGGTTCCGCGTCGAGCTGGTCAGCACGGCCGCGCGGGCGGGACTGGAACGGTGCTGGGCGACCCCCGCCCGGCAGGCGACGGAAGGGAACCGCCAATGACGACCGTGGGCATCGCGACCGGAGCGGGGCGCGGCATGGGGCTGGCGTGCGCGCGGAGGCTCGGCCCCCTGGTGGACCACCTGGTGCTGGTCGACCGGGACGAGGCGGCCGTGTCCGCGGCCGCGAAGGAGCTCTCGGGCGCGGGGCCGGTGGCCGAGCCCTTCGTTCTCGACGTCACCGACGCCGAGGGCCTCGCCCGTCTGGCCGCGCGTGTGGGGGAGCTCGGCACGCTGCGCGCCGTCGCGCACGCCGCGGGCATCTCACCGACGATGGCCGACTGGCGGCGCATCCTCACGGTGGACCTGGTCGGGACGGCACTGCTGGCCGAGGCGCTCCGCCCGCTCGCCACCGCCGGCACCGCGATGGTGCACTTCGCCTCGATGGCGCCGCTGCTGTCTCCGGACGAACCGGACCCCGCGGCGCTGGAGGTCCTCGACGATCCGCTCGGCGAGGACTTCGCCGATCGCCTCCGCGCAGCCGTCGGGCCGTCCATCGAGGACCCGGGGCTGGCCTACTCCTGGGCGAAGCGCGGCGTGCACCGCTTCGTCCGGAAGGAGGCCGTGCGGCTGGGGCCGGTCGGCGCGCGGGTGTGCTCGGTCTCGCCCGGTCTCATCGACACCCCGCAGGGCAGGCAGGAGGCGGAGAAGCACACCAGCATGCAGATGCTCCTCCAGCGCACGCCGCTGGCGCGCGAGGGGCGGCCGGAGGAGGTCGCCGCCGTCGTCGGCTTCGCGCTCTCCGACGACGCGAGCTTCCTCAACGGCATCGACCTCCTCGTGGACGGCGGGGTCATGGCCGCGATCAACGGCTGACCGCGCGCGAACACAACAGAGCCGACATCAGGACGGTGCAGATGAACGAACAAGACGAGGTACGCACCCCGGCGGAGCTGTTCGACCTCACGGGCAAGGTCGCGCTCGTCACGGGCGGGAGCCGGGGGCTGGGCCGCGCGATCGTGCTCGGCTACGCCGCCGCCGGCGCGGACGTGGTGATCGCCAGCCGCAAGTTCGACGCCTGCGCGGCCGTGGCGAAGGAGGTCGAGGCGCTCGGCCGGAAGGCGCTCCCGGTCGCGTGCCATGTGGGGCGCTGGGACGAGCTCGACGCGCTGGCCGAGCGCGCCTACGAGCACTTCGGCAAGGTCGACGTGCTGGTCAACAACGCGGGCATGTCCCCGCTGGCGCCGTCGTCGGCGGAGACGAGCGAGGAGCTGTTCGACAAGGTCGTCGGCGTCAACTTCAAGGGCCCGTTCCGGCTGTCGGCGGTGGTCGCCGAGCGGATGGCGGCGGGGGACGGCGGCTCGGTCATCAGCGTTTCGAGCACCGGCGCGCTGCGGCCGTCGCCGAACTTCGGCCCGTACGCCGGGTCCAAGGCCGCGCTCAACGCGATCAGCGTCGCCTTCGCGCAGGAGTTCGCGCCCAAGGTGCGCTTCAACGTGATCTCGCCGGGCGGGTTCTACACCGACGTCTCCAAGGCGTGGGCCGTCCCGGGCAAGGACGAGCCCGGCATGCTCCTGCGGCGTTTCGGCTACGCCCGCGAGATCGTCACCGCGGCGCTGTACTACGCCAGCGGCGCCTCGTCGTACACGACGGGCTCGCTGCTCCGCGTCGACGGTCTCGGCCCGGTCTGACCAGTGGGAGGTGGACGATGCTCGTGCGCACCGAACGCCGGGACGCCGTCACGATCGTGACGCTCAACCGGCCCGAGCGGCGCAACGCCGTCACGATCGAGCTGTGCGAGGAGCTGTACCGCACGCTGGTGAACGTGGCCGCGAGCGATGCCCGCGTCGTGGTGCTGCGCGGCGCGGGCGAGCACTTCTCGGTCGGCGCGGACCTGGGCGGCGACTGGGAGTCGGATCCGGCGACGCTCGAACGGCTCGGGCCGGTCTACCACGCCGCCACGCTCCTGCACACCATGCCGCAGGTGACCATCGCGGCCGTCCACGGCGGATGCGCCGGTGCCGCGATGGGGTGGGCGTGCGCCTGCGACTTCCGGTTCGCGGCGGCCGGCGCCCGTTTCAACACCGGGTTCCTCCAGGTCGGGGTCTCCGGTGACATGGGGCTGGCGTGGTCGCTGATCCGGCTGGTCGGCGGCGCGCGGGCGCGCGAGCTGCTGTTCTTCCCGGAGAAGCTCGGCGCCGAGGAGGCGTTGCGCCACGACCTCGTCACCCGCGTGTTCGAGCCGGACGTGCTGCACGAGGAAGTGCTGGCACTCGCGGGCCGGCTGGTCGCCCACCACCCGTTCCCGCTGCGGATGATGAAGGCGAACGTGCTGTCCGCGGAGACGAGCGCGATCGCCGACTACGTGGAGATCGAGTCGGCGCGGCACCTGCACGTGACCGCCGGCCCGTCGGCCCGCGAGGGGTTCGCGGCCCGCCGCTCCGATGCGCGGTGACGCCCTCCGTTCTCAACGTATAGCGGACCCGGGGGCTTGCGGCAAGACCCGGGTCATGCCGCAGAATCGTCGGCCTGGGCCGGGGGCCGGGTGCTGCGAGGCTGCGGAAACGGGGGATGCGAAGTGCGGGTGCTGCTGTCGACGTACGGGTCGCGCGGGGATGTGGAACCGCTGGCGGGGCTCGCGGTGCGGTTGCGGGCGCTGGGCGCGGAGGTGCGGCTGTGCGCGCCGCCGGACGAGGAGTTCGCGGAGCGGCTGGCCGGTGTCGGCGTGCCGCTGGTGCCGGTCGGCCCGTCGGCGCGCGCGCTGACCACCGCGGCGGCGCCGCCGACGCCGGCGGGCCTGCCCCGGCGCGCGGCCGAGCTGATCGCCGGCCAGTTCGAGAGGATCACCGCGGCGGCCGAGGGCTGCGACGTGCTGGTCGCGACCGGGATAACGCCGGCCGCGGCCGGCGCGCGGTCGGTGGCCGAGAAGCTGGGCATCCGCTCGGTGTCCGTGACCTTCCAGCAGCTCACCCTGCCGTCGCCGCACCGTGCGCCGCTGGCCTATCCGGGCCGGCCGTTCCCGCCGGAGGTGACCGACAACCGGGTGCTGTGGGACCTGGACGCCCAGAGCATCAACGCGCTGTTCGGCGAGGCGCTCAACAGCAACCGCGCGTCGCTCGGCCTGCCCCCGGTGGACGACGTCCGGGACTACGTCATCGGCGACCGGCCGTGGCTGGCGACGGACCCCGTCCTGGACCCGTGGCGGCCGACGCCGGACCTGGATGTCGTACAGACCGGCGCGTGGATCCTTCCCGACGTCCGCCCGCTGTCGGCCGAGCTGGAGGCATTCCTGGACGCCGGCGCACCGCCCGTGTACGTGGGCTTCGGCAGCACGCCCATGCGCGAGGCGAAGGACCTCTCCCAGGTGGTCGTCCAGGCGGTCCGGGCGCAGGGCCGCCGCGTGCTCGCCGGGCGCGGCTGGGCCGAACTGGGCTTGATCGATGACCGGGACGACTGCTTCGCCGTAGACGAGGTCAACCAGCAGGCACTGTTCGGCCGGGTGGCCGCCGTCGTGCACCACGGGGGCGCGGGCACCACGACCACGGCCGCCCGGGCCGGCGCGCCCCAGGTGGTGGTGCCGCAATCGGCGGACCAGCCGTACTGGGCCGGCCGGGTGGCCGATCTGGGCATCGGCACGGCCCATGACGGTCCGGCTCCCACCTTTGAGTCCCTGTCGGCCGCGCTCAAGACGGCCCTGGCCCCCGAGACCCGCGCACGAGCGATCGCCCTGGCCGGCACGATCAGCACCGACGGGGCGGCGGCGGCCGCGAAGCTGCTGGTGGACGCGATCAGCAGGGACAAGCCGCCCGTGTCCACGTGAGCCGCTGACCGGGCGGCGCCGCGTACCCTGGAATCCAGGTTCGCGCAGGTCGGGGGGGCAAGTGTGGGACCGTTGGTCGACTATGCGGCGTTGTTCGCGGCGACGCCCAGCCCGTATCTGGTGCTGGGGCCCGATCTGGTGATCGTGGACGTGAACCGGGCGTATCTGGAGGCGACCGGGCGGACCCGGGAGGATCTGGTCGGGCAGCACATCTTCCAGGCGTTCCCCGACAACCCGGCCGACCCCGAGGCCGACGGGGTCCGGAACCTCGGCGCCTCCCTGCACAGGGTCCTGGCCACGGGGAAGCAGGACACCATCGCGTTGCAGAAGTACGACATCCCGGTGGCGGGCGAGCCGGGCCGGTTCGAGGAGCGCTGGTGGTCGCCGGTGAACACCCCGGTGGCCGGGCCGGACGGGCGGGTGACGTGGATCATCCACCGGGTCGAGGACGTCACCGCCTATGTCAGGGCCTTCCAGAGCGCCCATCCCCGGGCGGCCCCTCCGGAGAACGCGCAGGCGCTGGAAGCCGAGCTGTACGCGCGGGCGCGGGAGCTGCAGCGGCTGAACGAGGAGCTGCGCCAGGCCCACACCCGTGAACGCGAGGTCGCCCTCACCCTGCAGGAGGCTATGCTGCAGACCCCTGACCTGGTCCATCACGCCGATGTGGCGGTGCGGTACCTGCCGGCCGCCGCGTCGCTGAACGTGTGCGGCGACTGGTACGACGTCGCGGACATCGCGCCCGACCGCCTCGCCCTGGCGGTCGGTGACGTCGTCGGGCACGGCCTGGAGGCCGCCGCCGTCATGGGGATGCTCCGCAGCGCCCTGAACGCCGCCGTCCGAGCCCTGGAGCGCCCGGCCCAGGCCCTGGAGGTCCTGGGGTTGTACGCGCGGTCGGTGGAGGGAGCGCTGGGCACCACCGCCGTCAAGGTCATCGTCGACACCCGAAGCCGGTTGCTCAGCTACAGCAGCGCCGGTCACCCGCCGCCCGTCCTGGCCCACCCCGACGGCGGTTTCGACCTGCTGGACCAGGCCACCGACCCGCCGCTGGGCGCCCGCCCGCTGCACGTCCTCCGCCCCCAGGCCAGCATCCACTACCAGGCCGGCGACACCCTCGTGCTCTACACCGACGGGCTCATCGAACGCCGCGGCGAGGACATCGACACCGGCCTGCGGCGCCTGACCGACGCCCTCACCGACTGCGCCCGCCTGGGCACCGAGCAGGCCGCCGACGCCCTGCTGGCCCGCCTCGGCGTCGCCGGCGGCGGCGCCGACGACATCGCCCTGATCATCACCCGCCTCTGATCACGATGGTCCCCGCGTCGGGCCCGCTGTGGTGGAATGCGGGTGGTCGGTCTGGTGGGGTGTGGTGATCTTGCGGATCTTTGGCCGGCGCCGTCCGGTGCCGGCCCGTGCGGCGGCCCCGCCTGATCAGGGCCGTGAGCGGGCCGAGAACCTGGCCGTACTGGAAGCGCGTCAGCGGGTCGAGGACTGGCGGCGGATGGCCGGGCAGGACGCCTCGTCCCTTCCCGGCCTGGGCACGGCCCTGAACGATCTGGGCCTCAGGCTGGCGGACGCCAGAGACGAAAGCGCGGCGCTGGCACCGACCCGGGAGTCGGCCGACATCTTCCGGCGCCTGGCCGGGCAGGACCCTGCCGAGTTCCGGCTCTTCCTGGCGCTCGCCCTGAACAACCTCGGGATCCGCCTGTCGAGGACCGGCAGCGAGCGGGCCGCGCTGGAACCGGCCCGCGAAGCGGTGGCCATCATGCGGGACCTCGCCGAGGAGGAGCCCGCGCCCCACCTTCCCCGGCTGGCCAATGTGCTGAACGGGCTCGGCACCCGTCTGGTGGAGGCCGGGGACGACCGTGCCGGTGTCGAGACCATCGGTGAGGCCGTCGGCATCCAGCGGCGGCTGGCGGACGAGGACCCCGCCGCGCACCTCCCCAAGCTGGCCCTGATGCTGAACCGCCACGGCGTCCACCTCGGCCAAGCCGGGGACGGCGACGCAGCGCTCGCGGCCGTCGGCGAGGCGGTGGAAACCTGGCGCCGGTTGGCCGAGGCCGATGCGGCGGCCCACCTGCCCAACCTGGTCATGGGGCTGATCAATCTCGGGACGCAGCTGTCCCACGCCGGAGACACGGCGGCCGCGGTGGAGGCCGTCCAGGAAGCGATCGACCACTGCCGGAATCTGCCTTTCCCGGCCCCTTACCGCACCGACCTCGCCGTCGCCCTGAACGGGCTGGGGAACTTCCTCGCGGAGACCGGAGACCGGGAAGGCGCGGTGAACGCCGCCACCGAATCGGTGAGCATCCTGCGCGATCTCGCGGGCGACGATCCCGACGTCCACCTGCCGCTTCTCGCTGTCTCCGTCCAGAACCTCGGCAAGCGGCTGGCGGAGATCGGACAGCCCGAGCAGGCGCTGCGGTCGGCCCGTGAGGCGGTCGACATCAGGCGGCGGGCGGCCGAGTCCGGGAGGGCCGAGCACCTTTCCGGCCTCGCCCGTTCCCTCTGCTCCGCCGCGTCGATCGGCGACGCCCACGGGATCGACCTCGACGCCTCACTGAAGGCGGTGGACGAGGCCATCCTGATCTACCGAGCGCAGGCGGCATCCGGCGACGACCTGGCCGAAGCCGAACGGATCCGCGCCGGCCTCGTCCAGCGGACCGAGGTCTGACCGGGCAGGCGGGCGCGTGGGCGATGAGTTCGGGCGGCGGAGCGGGTCTGCCCTGACATGACTCGAATCATCGCGGACATCTCGATCTCCCTCGACGGCTTCGTCACCGGGCCCGGCCCCGGCCCGGACAGCGGTCTGGGCACCGGCGGCGAGGCCCTGCACACCTGGGCGTTCTCCGACGACCCCGGCGACCGCCGGGTCCTGCGCGAGGGGACCGCCCGCTCGGGCGCCGTCGTCCTCGGCCGCCGCCTCTTCGACGTGGTCGACGGGCCGGGCGGCTGGAACGACGACACCGGCTACGGCGCCGGCGAGGTCGGCAGGCCCGCGTTCGTCGTCGTGACGAGCTCGCCGCCGCCGTCGGTGCGGCTCACCGAGCTCGACTGGACGTTCGTCACCACCGGCCTGCCCGACGCCGTCGCCACCGCGCGCGAGCGCGCCGAGGCGGCGTCGGCGGACCGCGGCGAGGACCTCGACGTCGTCCTCATGGGCGGCGGCGCCACGATCGGCTCGGCGCTCGCGGCCGGGCTGGTCGACGTGCTGTCGCTGCACCTCGCGCCCGTCGTGCTGGGCGCCGGGACGCCGCTGTTCACCGGCGGAACGCCGCGCACGCTGGTACAGCGGAGCGTGGTCCCGACCTCGACCGCGACGCACCTGACCTACGACGTCGTGGCGTGACCTCTGGCCTTAAACCTCTAGAGGTATGAGACTGGGGGTGCCGAGCGTGCGGTCGGCTCCCGTTACCGGTCAGGAGGCCGAAGTGGTGGAGGGCGGGTTCTGGGGTCTGCTGGAGGAAGCCGTGCGGTGTCGTCCCGACGCGGTGGTCCTGGCGGACGATCATGGTCGTTCGCTGACGGTGGCCGCTCTCGCCGGTGAGGCGGAGCGGGTGGCGGCGGGTCTGCGCGCTCTGGGTGTCGGCCGGGGTGACGTGGTGTCCTGGCAGGTGCCGACGACGCTGGAGGCGGCGGTGCTGATGGCGGCGTGCGCCCGGCTGGGCGCGGTGCAGAATCCGATCATTCCGGTGTTCCGCGAGCGGGAGGTCGGGTTCATCGTGCGGCAGGTGCGGGCTCGCCTGGTCGTGGTGCCCGAGACCTGGCGCGGGTTCGGTCACGGCGAGATGGCCCGGTCCCTGGGGCCTGAGGTGCTCGTCCTGGATCTGGACGGTCCGCCCGGTGCGGCGCTGCGGCTGCCGGGCGGGGACCCTGGTGATCTTCCCGGGCCGCCGGCGGGCTCCGGTGAGTGCCGGTGGATCTACTACTCGTCGGGGACGACGGCCGATCCCAAGGGCGTCCGGCATACCGACGCCTCGGTGATCGCCTCGTCCAACGGCCCGGTCGACGGTCTCGGCCTCGGCCCCGGCGACGTGTATCCGATCGCGTGGCCGCTGGCCCACATCGGTGGTGTGTCGATGCTGGCGTCCGCGCTGCGGACCGGGTGCAGGCTCGTGCTGTTCGACGCCTTCGACCCGGCGGTGACGCCGGAGCGGATGGCGGCCCACCGGCCCACGATCCTGGGGTCGGCGACGCCGTTCTTCCAGGCGTACGTGGCCGCGCAGCGCCGCCACGGCGGGCGGCCGCTGTTCCCGGCGTTGCGCGCCTGCGTCGGTGGCGGCGCGGCGACCCCCGAACCGGTCAATCGCGAGGTCGCCCAGGTGCTGGGGGTGGCGGGCGTGGCCGGGTCCTGGGGATTGACGGAGTTTCCGGTGGCCACCAGTGAGAGACCGTCCGATCCGGGGGTCGGGTCGGGTGTCGGGCGGCCGATGGACGGGGTGCGGGTGCGGGTGGTCGGCGGCGAGCTGCGCCTCAAGGGGCCGCAGTGCTTCCTGGGGTATGTGGACGCCGCGCTGGACGCGGAGGTGTTCGACGATGAGGGGTGGGTGCGCACCGGCGACGTCGGATCCGTCGACGACGAGGGCCGGGTGCGGGTCGAGGGCCGGATCAAGGACGTGATCATCCGCAACGCGGAGAACATCTCGGCGGGGGAGGTGGAGGGGGTCCTGCTGGGGTGTCCGGGGGTCGCGGACGTGGCGGTCGTGGGGGAGCCGCACGAGCGGACCGGCGAGCGGGTGTGCGCCGTGGTCGTCGCCGCCCCTGGCCACCAGGTCACCCTTTCCGGGCTGGTCGAGCACTGCCGGGAGCAGGGGCTGGCCCGTTTCAAGTGCCCCGAACGGCTGGAGGTCGTCGACGAGCTCCCGCGGTCGCCGATGGGCAAGGTCCTCAAACGCGCGCTCCTCACCTGACCCGGCGGTGGTGCGCGGCGGGCGGTGCTGCGATCATGCTCGGGTGCTGGAGGCCGGATATGAGAGCGCGCCGCTGGTCGACGGGACGCCGTTCCTGGACGAGCCGCTCTTCTGGCCCGCCTACCTGGCATCGGCCAAGGCGTTGGGCGGCCGGCGCACCATCGATGAGGTCTTCGGCGTGGACCGGAGCCTGCGGGGCCGGGGCTCGGCTGGCCCGAACTGGCCGGTGCGGCGGTCGCCTCCGCGCTGGTGGCGGCGGGTGGGTGGCGGGGGCTCACCGCCGAGCGACGGCGGCTGGTTTCGGCGGCCCTGCGGCCGCGCTGATCACGGCTGGGCTCGCACGGCCACGATGCGCCAGCCGAGCGGCCCGTGTGCGGTGGCCGGGGTGAGCGGGCATAACCCTCGCATCGCTGGAGGGGGGAGCCATGCGGGCGGGCGAGCGCCATGGATCGGACGCGCTGATCCGTGCGCTGCGCGACCAGGGGGTGGACGACCCGCGCGTGCTCGACGCGTTCCGGCGGACGCCGCGCGAAGGGTTCGTCCCCGCGTCGCATCGCGCCGAGGCGTACGAGGACATCCCCTTGCCGATCCCGCACGGCCAGGTGACCTCGCAGCCCTCGCTCATCGCGCAGATGGTCGCCGCGCTGGGGCTCACCGGCCGCGAACGGGTCCTGGAGATCGGCACCGGGCTCGGCTTCCAGACCGCCCTGCTCGGACGGCTCGCCCGCGAGGTGTGGTCCGTCGAGCGGTACGCCGACCTCGCCGCCCGGTCGCGCGCCAATCTCGCGGCGGCCGGTGTCCCGAACGCGACCGTGATCGTGGGCGACGGGACGCGCGGGCTCGCCGGACACGCCCCCTACGACGGCGTCGTCGTCTCCGCCGCGGCCCCGGAGGTGCCGGCCCCGCTCGCCGGGCAGCTCGCCGCGGGGGGACGCCTGGTCCAGCCCATCGGCACCGGCGGCGCCGAGCGGGTCATCGCTTTCACCGAGCGGGGCGGACGGCTGCTGAAAGGGGAACTGGTGACGTTCGCGCGTTTCGTTCCCCTGGTCGGAAGGCACGGGCTCTCCGAATGACCGGGAATTCGATCATCTGAACGATCACCGGGCCCGTTCCGGGGCGGAAAAGGTCGCCGCCGTATTCTCCCCGATGCGTGGAAAAAACCACGTAGCCGGATGTGGACGACCGGAAAAGAGCTCCGCGGGTGACGGCCGGACTACCCTCCAGCGAGGGGATGTTCTCTTCTACGGGGGAGCAACGGGTGGAATGGTTCTTGGCCGTCATTCTCGGCCCGGTGATCAGTGGCCTCGCCGGCCGGATTCCGGATCTCATCGGATTCGAGCTGCGCAATCGGGGGGTCGTCGGCGCGGCGGAGGAAGAGCGGCGGCTGATCGAGATCGCGGAGCGGCGGGACGCGGCCGCGCGCGAGATCCAGGCGCGCGAGGAACACGAACGCAGAATGCTGCTGGAGCGGTATCGCCATCGCGGCGAGCACTATCCGCTCGGGGTCATCGGCCGGCTGGCGGAGAAGATCTCCGACGGCCGCCCGGCCGTGCTGGTCGCACCGGTCTCCTGGCACGGCCTGCCCGCCGGGCGGCTGCCCGGGCTGATCCACGAGGCGTTGCGGGAGGTCGCCGGATTCTCCCGCTACGCCGAGCTGCACACGGGGGCGTTCGTCGGCGACCGGACGATCCGCGGTTCGGTGGGGGCGGCGGAGATCAGCGCGCTGGAGTTCCCGGCGCATCCGGCGATCGTCGTCTGGTTCGAGGCGGACGGCAGCGACATCAGCGCCTTCGCCCATCTGGGCTCGCTGTTCCCCGCCGTCGACGGGGCCGCGGGCTTCCCGATCCGGATCGCCCGGTTCGGCACGGGGCCGGGCAGGCCCACCCGGCCGGACGGCGGATCGCTCCCGACCTGGCAGCACATCGATCTCTCCGAAGCGGGCCAGCCCGCCGAGAAGGTCATCGCCGCGGCCGTGGCCTGGTTCGTCCTGACCTGCCTGGAGTACCACTGGCAGCTGCGCGGCTTCGCCGGCGCCGACCTGCGCGGCTCGGTGCTGGCCGGCCGCGCTCCGGCGGACGCTCCGGCGGACCCGCCGGCAGGGGACGCGGAACCCGGGACGGGCGGCGACGTGTTCGGCTGCCGGCTGGAGATGGAGCTGCGGGAACTGGAACGGCGCGGCTTCGACCACGAGACGGCCGAGTTCGGCGACACCAGGGTCGCGCTGATCGTGTCCGACCAGGACCTCGAACTCGCGTTCGTCCTGGCCCCCGACTACCCGCTCAGCCCGCCGATGGTGTTCCACGTGGCCGGCGCGCTCCGCGAGCGGATGGAGATCGACGCCGCCGACTGGTCGGCCGAACGCACCCTGCTGGAGATCGCGGAGGGCTTCCGGTGAACGATCACTACCTGGTCCGGATCTTCGAGTCCGAGCTGCGCGTCATCGCCGACGAGACCTTCGACCACGAGCGGATCGAGACCGGAGGCAGCCTGTTCGGCCTGTTCAGCCATGGCGGCGGGCCGACGGTCTTCCTGGCGACCCGGCCGTCGGAGCGCGCCGTGCGCGGTTCGTCCACGCTGGAGCTCGACCCGGACGTGACCTGGGAGCTCGAACGGCTGTCGTGGGAGGAGTTCGGCGTCCAGTGCCTCGGCATGTGGCATTCCCACCACTGGTTCGACCTGCACGAGCCCAGCAGCGGCGACCGCGAGCGGACGCGCCGGTACGCGCAGAAGCACCAGCGTCCGCAGTACACCGAGATCCTCGCCAACTTCGTCGGTCCGGAGAAGCGCTCGCGCGTGTTCCGGGGCGATGGCGAGGAGACCAAGGTCAAGCTGACGCCCTTCTTCTACATGGACGCGCGCAACCTCACCCGGGCCGAGGCGTCCCTGAAGGTGCTGCCCGGCGAGAGCCCGCTGCGCCGCGCGCTGAGCAGGGTGGAGCTGGACGGTTCGGTCGCCGGCTCGCTGCGTCCCGCCGCGCTCAGGCCGCGCGTCCGTTACGTGCTGGCGAGCTCGGACGCGTCCGCCGCAGGGTCCTCGTGGTGGCGGGGGCTGGCCGATCGGCTCCCGCACTTCGGCGATTCCGACAAGCGCGCCGCCCTGGAGACCCGCGCCGATCCCGGCGCGGCCGACGACACCGCGACGGACGCGCCCGAACGGGACGAGCCCGAGCGCAGCGAGGCGGCGGGGAGGGAGCCCGAACGCACCGAGGTCGCGACGAGAAAGCCGTCGGGTGAACAAGCGCCCGCCGACGCCGCTCCGGCCCGGCCGGCCAAGGAGGAGAAGGCCGAGAAGGCGGGTGAACGAGGGGCGGACGCGACGCCGGCCGACCCGCGTCGCGACGAGCGGGGTGGGCCGCGGCTGAGCCCCGTCCCCGATCTCGCCGACTACGTCAGGGACCACATCCAGCCGCTGCTGCAGGTGCTGGAGGGCCGGTACGAGGCCGAGCTGCAGCCGATCAAGCACCACCGGATCGCGTTGATCGTCCGTGTCCACGGCCGCCGCAGCCGCCTGCACTTCTACACCGCGTGGGACGGCGAGCGCCCGCTCGTCCTCGCCTGCAGGCTCTTCTACTCCGAGCACGAGTTCGAGGAATGGCGGCCGAGCGACGAGGAGGAAAGGTACGGCCTTCCGAACACGCTGGCCTGGGGACTCCGACTCCTGGACCGGGCGCCGTGATCGTCCGTCGGACAGGCACGCTGCAAAGGACATCAGGATGAGCTGGAATCGCCATCAGATCGTGCGGCTGTCACAGGAACGCGACGTTCTGCGCAGGGAGTTCCCGCTCTTCGGCTTCTTCGACCCGAGGGGCTCCACGTACGTCGCGGGCAACTGGACGACGAACCTGGGCAACGACTACACGTTGCGCGTCAACATTCCGGCGGGTTATCCGGACGAATGCCCGAGCACCTACATCGTGCGGCCCAGCCCCCTGCTCGGCTGGAAGGGCCGCCGGACGATGGAGTCGCACGGGTCGAGTCATGAGATGCACACCTGGAGGACCGACCATCCCGGCTGGGTGAAGATCTGCACGTACCGGCCCGACCTGTGGTCCGCCGACCATTCGATCGTGAAGATAATCCGCAAGGGCATGCTCTGGCTGGTGGCCTACGAGTGCCATTTGCAGGACGGCAGCCCGCTGAACCGATTCCTGATGGACTGAGGCTGGAGGAGCCGCATGGCCGGCGACACGCACAACGACATCCGGGCTTTTCTGGAACAGGCCGCCTCCGGCGAGATGCCGCCCGGCCAGCGCATGGTCTTCAACCCGGCGACCGGGAAGTTCGAGGTCCGCTCGGCCGGGGAGCGTCCCGGTGACCACGTTCCCCAGGTGGACGCCGAGGACATGAAGGCGTTCGCGCATGGCTGAGACGGTGCGCCATCTGGTGTTCACACCGGCCGCGCTGGCGGTGGTCGCGCAGGGGAACGCGGGGCCGCGGTTCCGCGTGCGGCTGCGCGACCAGGGAGATCTGGGGGTGGTGGACGGCGCGCCGGGCGACGACCTGGTCGTGCTGCCCGCCGACTCCGGAACCGGTGAACCGGGACCGGACGAGGCGGGGTTGCTGGCGGTGTGCCGGGTCGAAGACGGCGGGCTGACCTGCCGGAGCCCGTCCGGCGAGCCGATCGGCACCACGCTGGTGCCCGCGGGGGCGGACGCCTTCGACCGGGTGCGCGGCATCTTCGAGACCGATGTGCTGCGCGACAAGGGCGTGGCCGTGCTGGGGCTCGGGTCCGGCGGCAGCTTCATCGTCCGCGAGCTCGCCAAGGCGGGCGTGGGGCGGTTCCTGCTGCTGGACCACGACCGCCTGGAGGTCGGCAACATCTCCCGCCACGAGTGCGGGCTCGACGACGTGGGGCGGCTGAAGGTGAACGCGCTGCGCGACCTCGTGCGGCGGCACCACTCGGCCGCCCGGATCGTGACCAGCGACCTGCGTGTCAGCGGTGAGACCTGGTCCGAACTGCGCGAGCTGGTCCGGGCGCTGCCCGCCGACGTGGTGATCTGCGCGACCGACAACCGGGAGAGCCGGCTGCTGATCAACCGGCTGTGCCTGGAGGAGGACGTCCCGCTGGTGCTCGGCGGCGTGTTCCGCCGGGCGTACGGGGGCGTCGTGCAGCGGGTCGTCCCCGGCCTGACCGCGTGCTACCAGTGCTTCGTGTCGGCGCTGCCGGAGCAGGCGGGCGACAACGAGATCAGCAGCGGTGACGAGGCGGCGCGGGTCTCCTACACCGACCGGACGGTGCAGCCGCAGCCCGGCCTGTCCACCGACATCCTGCCGATCGCCCTGCACATGGCGAAGCTGGCGCTGGTGGAGCTGCTGGACGGCGAGTCCCCGGCCTTCGCCTCGCTGAGCGCCGACCTGGTCGCCCCCGTCCACCAGTGGATCAACCGGCGGGAGCTCGCCCACGCCGGGCTGGAGCCGATGGGGGTGGGGGTGGACCGGCTGAGCGTCCTGCGCTGGTACGGCGTGCTGCTCCAGCGCCTTCCGGACTGCCGGGCCTGCTCGCGGCAGCACGCCGAGATCCAGGACGAGTTCTTCGGCGCGCCCTCCTGACCGCCCGAGTTCCCGCAGACCCGCACCGCATGGCGATATTTCCGGTAATGCCGATTTCTTGGGCAACAGGATTCCGGTGGGCTTGTGATCGTTTACCCCGGGCCCCGTAGCGTGGAAGCGCGCGGGCGGGACCGGCGCGAGCCGAAGGGGGCGACGCCCGGCGCGAAGGGGAGATCGGCATGCCGGAGATCACGTCGTTCGAGCCCGGCGCGCCGGTCGGGGTGGAGCTGTCCAGCCCGAACGTCGAAGCGTCCAAGCGGTTCTACCGGGGGCTGTTCGGCTGGGGCTCCTACATCATCGCCGACCGGCGCCTGGGCGACCACACGCTGTTCACCCACGACGCGTCCAGCGCGCTGGACGTCGCCGGGCTGGTGGCCCTGGCCGACGACTCCAGCGCCCCCTTCTGGACCTGCTTCTTCGGCCTCGACGACCTGGTCGCGGCCATGGCGGCCACGCGGGAGGCGGGCGGCTACGTCCATCTCGAACCGACGCCCGTCGTGAACATGGGCCGCATGGTGCTCGCCGACGACGACCAGGGCGCGGGAATCGGTTTCTGGCAGGCCTACACCCACCCCGGCGCCGGGATGCTCGGCGACCCGAACTCGATGTGCTGGATGGAGCTGGTGTGCCGGGACGTCGCCGCGGCCGGCCGCTTCTACGGCCGCGTGCTGGGCTGGAACGAGCCGGTCGAGTTCGAGGGCGTCACCGGCTCGCCGTCGTACCTGTGGAGGAAGGACGGAAGGTCCGTCGCCAGCGTGGTCCGCACCGACCTGCCCGACGGCGTTCCGGCCCAGTGGATCCCCTATTTCGCCGTCGCCGACTGCGACGCCACCGCCGCCGAGGCCGTGCGGCAGGGCGGATCCGTGACGGGGCCGTGCACCGAGACGTCGCACGGCCGCTACGTCCGGCTCCAGGACCCCACCGCCGCGCCCCTGGTCATCATCCAGCGCCACCCCGATCAGCACTCGGTCATCGGCTGGACGGCGGAGTCCTAGCCGGGACCGGGCGCGTCGACCACGCCCCAGTGCCCTCCGGGGAGATCACGGCCAGGCTGGGGCCCGTCCTCGCGCTCGCCGACGCGGTGCGGGCGCATCCCCTTTACCCCTTCGCGCACCGCTGGTTATATTACTAATCTTAGCTAAGAAAGGCGGTCGCCCATGTCCCTGTCGGTCAGTGGGCCGCGCAGCGCCGACGGGCGGCGCGACCAGCTGCGGGTCTCGCTGCGCGAGCTCCTCTCGCCGGACGGCGGCCCGTCGGCCGGGGCGGTCGCGCCTCCCGAGGAGCCGTCCCGGTGGTGGAAGGGACTCGCCGAGTTCGGCGTGTTCGCCCTCGCCGTCCCTGAGGAGCGCGGCGGCCTCGGCCTCGGTCTCGCCGAGTCCGCGCTGGCCTCGGAGGAACTGGGGCGCGCGCTCGGATGGGGTCCCCTGGTGTGGGCGCAGCTCGCGGCGCTGGCCGTGCCCGAACTGGCGTCGGGGGAGCTGGTCGTGACCGGCGTGGACCGGGACGCGGGGCCGGAGGGCGACCCGCTGCTGGTCGAGCACCTCGCGGCCGCCGACCGGCTGCTGGTCCTGTCCGGCGACGGCGTCCACCTGCACGCGAGGGACGGCGTCGACTTCGCCGAGGTCGCCCGGCCGCTGGATCCCCTGACCCCGATCGCCCGGATCGACCGGCTGCCGGAGGGGGAGCGCGTGGCCGGCGCCGAGACGGCGGCCCGCCTGCGCCGCGCCGGCACCCTGCTGTCCGCCGCGTTCCTGCTGGGCATCAGCGACGCGGCCCTGCACGTGGCGATCGGGTACGCCAAGGAGCGGCGGCAGTTCGGCCGCCCGATCGGCTCCTTCCAGGCGATCAAGCACCTGCTCGCCGACTGCTACGTGCGGACGAGCCTGGCGCGCGCGGCGCTCTACGCCGCCTCCGAACTCGAAGCCGTGGACGGGACGGGCGCCGACCTCCCGGCCGCCAAGCTGCTGTGCGGCCGGGCGGCGAACGACAACGCGCGCGCGGCCGTCCAGGTGTTCGGCGGCATGGGCTTCAGCTGGGAGAGCTCCCCGCACCTGCTGCTGAAACGGGCATGGGTGCTCGACAGCGCCTTCGGCTCGGGGGAACGGCACGCGCTGCTCGTCGCCGACGACCTGGCGCGGGACCCGGAGGCCGCCGCGTGAGCGAGGACACGACCGGCGCCGAGCCGAGCATCCGCCACGACGTCCGGGACGGCGTCCTGACGCTGCGGATCGAGCGCGAGCACAAGCGCAACGCCCTCGACCAGGCGTCCACGTCCCGGCTCGTCGAGCTCCTCGAAGCGGCGGCGGTCGACGGGAACCTGCGGGCCGTCCACCTCACCGCGGCGGGACGCGACTTCTGCTCGGGGTCGGACTGGGTGTCCTCGAACACCGGCGCCAAGGAACGGCCCCGGCCCGCGAACCTGGTCAGGCGCCTGCCGCTGCAGAGCCACCGCCTGATCGAGCTGCTGCTCACCGTCCAGCTCCCAGTGGTCGCGACCGTCCGCGGCAACGCGGCGGGCCTGGGCTGCCAGCTCGCGCTCGCCGCCGACTTCACCGTCGCCGACGAGGAGGCGACGTTCTGGGAGCCGTTCGTCAAGCGCGGCTTCACCCCCGACAGCGGGGCGTCGTGGCTGCTGCCGCGGCTGGTGGGCCTCGCCCGGGCGCGGCGCATGCTGCTGCTGGGCGAGAAGGTGAGCGGCGCCAGGGCCGCCGAGTGGGGCCTGATCCACGAGGCGGTCCCCGCGGCCGACCTGGACGCCCGCGCCCTGGAGCTGGTCGCCGCGCTGGCGAAGGGACCGACCGTCGCCCTGGGCCTGACGAAGCAGTCGCTGCAGCGCTCGTCGGAGGTCCCGCTCGCCCGCGCCCTGGTCGACGAGTCGTTCGGGCTCGAACTGGCCTCCCGGACGGCCGACTTCCGCGAAGGGCTGGCCGCCTTCACCGCACGCCGCGACCCGGACTACACCGGACGATGACCGACGCACACGAGGGGATCCCGCACATGGGCCGAACCGACCCGCCGCCGCCCGAGGCGTACGAGACGATCCTGTACGAGGTCTCGGACCGCGTCGCGACCGTCACCCTGAACCGGCCGAAGGTGCTGAACGCGATCAGCCCCCTCATGGCCCGCGAGCTGAAGCACGCCTACACCGCCGCCGAGGCCGACCCCGACGTGTGGGTCGTCGTCGTGACCGGCACCGGGCGCGCGTTCACCTCGGGCGCCGACGTCGGCGAGATCCCCGGGACCGGGAAGGTGGTCTACGAGGAGCCGTACCTGTCGACGCACGAGCAGTGGGACGCCCCGCAGGAGGCGACCCCGCCGTTCCGGACGATGACCAAGCCGGTCATCGCGGCGATCAACGGGCTGTGCTGCGGCGCCGGGATGGACCTGGTCACCACGGCCGACATCGTCATCGCCGCCGACACGGCCGAGTTCATGGACCCGCACGTGTCGATCGGCGTCGTGTCGGCGCGGGAGTCCGTGCGGCTGGCGCGGGTCGTCCCGCTCAACATCGCGCTGCGGATGGCGCTGCTGGGCAAGCACGAGCGGCTGGGCGCGCAGCGCGCCTACGATCTGGGCCTGGTCAGCGAGCTCGTCCCGGCCGACGGGCTGCGGGAGCGGGCCCGCGAGATCGCCGAACTGGTGAACCGCAACGCCCCGCTGGCGGTCCGGGGCACCCGGATGGCGGTCCGCAAGGGGCTGGGCCTGCCCCTGTACGAGGCGGAGCTGCTGGCCGAGGCGTACCGCGAGCGGGTGACCCGCACCGAGGACGCGCTCGAAGGCCCCGCGGCCTTCCTGGAACGACGCTCTCCCGAGTGGCGGTGCCAATGACCGAGGACCCCGGCTACGAGACGATCCGGTACGAGGCCGACCACGGCACGCGGGTCGCCACCGTCACCCTCGACCGGCCCAAGCGCCTCAACGCCTTCAACAAGCGGATGTGCCACGAGGTCGCCGACGCGTGGCACCGGATCAAGCACGACGCGGAGATCAACGCCGTGGTGCTCCGGGCGGCGGGCGACCGCGCGTTCAGCGCCGGCCTGGACGTCCAGGAGCGCTACGAGCAGCCGGACGACGTCTGGAACCACGAGGACCCCGGCGAGCTGCTCAGCCCCAAGTGGCAGAAGCTGTGGAAGCCCGTGGTCTGCGCGGTCCAGGGCATCTGCACGGGCGGGGCGTTCTACTTCGTCAACGAGGCCGACATCGTCATCTGCTCGCAGGACGCGACGTTCTTCGACTCCCATGTCACCTACGGCATGGTGTCGGCGATCGAGCCGATCGGGCTGATGCGGCGGATCGGGCTGGGCGACACCCTGCGGATGGCGCTGCGGGGGAACGACGAGCGCGTCGGCGCGGAGACCGCGCTGCGGATCGGGCTCGTCACCGAGATCGTGCCGGCCGGGGACCTGTGGGCGCGCGCCGACGAGATCGCGCGGAGCATCGCGGAGAAGCCGGCGGCCGCCACGCAGGGCACCGTCCGGGCGATCTGGGAGTCGCTGGACAAGCCGTACCGGGCCGCCGTGGAGCAGGGGCTCACCTACACCAGGCTCGGCAACCCGATCGGCATGAGCCAGGTCGACCGCGACCAGGTCGCCAAGCCGGACGTGGTGATCCGATGACCGCGGGCACGCGGAGCGGGAGCCCGCTGGCGCGCGGGCTGGACCGGATGCTGACGCTCGACCGGGACGCGCGCGCCATCGAGTTCGAGGACGCCTGGTGGAGCTGGGGCCGGCTGGCCGGCATCGCGGACGCCGTCGCCGAGGCCGTGCCGGAGCCCGGCGCGCCCGTCGGGGTGATCCTGCGGAACACGCCCTGGCATGTCGGGGTCCTGCTCGGCGTCCTGCTCGCCGACGGATGCGTGGTGACGATCAACCCGGGCCTCGGGGTCGAACGGGTCCGCTCCGAGATCGCCGGGCTGGAGCTGGCGGGGCTCGCCGGCACCGCCGACGACATGGCGACGTTCGGCCCGGACACCGGCCCCGGACTGCGCGTCGTGCCGGACGGCACGGGCGAGGGCGCGCAGGTCACCCGCGCCGAGTCCGCCCCCCGGGTCCCGGCGGCGCCGGGCGTGGCGGTGCGGATGCTGACCAGCGGCACGACCGGGCCGCCCAAGCGCGTGGACCTCGGCGCGGACATGCTCGCGCGGACCATGGAGGGCGCCAAGCACTACGAGTCGAACCGGAGCCGGGAACCCGTCCTGCGGCGCGGCGTGGCCATCGTGAACGCCCCGCTCGTGCATCTCGGCGGCCTGTTCCGCGTCGTGCAGTGCGTGCTTGACGGGCGCTCCTTCGTCCTCCTGCCCAGGTTCGAGGTCGAGCGGTGGGCGGCGGCGGTGCGCCGGCACCACCCCAAGACGGCCAGCCTGGTCCCGGCGGCGCTGCGCATGGTCCTGGACTCCGACCTGACCCGCGACGACCTCTCCAGCCTGCTGTCGGTGGTGTCCGGGACGGCGCCGCTGGACCCCGCGGACGCGGAGGCGTTCACCGAGCGCTTCGGCGTGCCGGTGCTGACGTCGTACGCGGCCACCGAGTTCGGCGGCGGCGTCGCGGGCTGGAACCTCGCCGACCACCGCGAGTTCGCGGAGAGCAAGCGCGGCAGCGTGGGCCGCGCCCACGCCGGCTGCGGGCTGCGCGTGGTCGCCCCGGAGGGCCGGGAACTGCCCGCGGGCGAGGCCGGTCTGCTGGAGGTGCGCCCGGCGCAGTTCGGCGAGGACGCGCCGTGGATCCGCACCACCGACCTGGCCCGCATCGACGCCGACGGGTTCCTCTGGATCGTGGGACGCGCGGACCAGACGATCATCCGGGGCGGCTTCAAGGTGCAGCCCGACCAGGTCAGGTCGGCCCTGGAACGGCATCCGGCGGTGCGCGCCGCCGTGGTCGTCGGCGTTCCCGACGCGCGGCTGGGCGCCGTGCCGGTCGCGGTGGTCGAGACGCGTCCGGGGCGCACCCTGGGGCGCGAGGAACTGCTCGCCCACGCCCGAGAGCACCTGGCCCGCTACGAGGTGCCGGTCGATGTGCGGTTCGCCGGCGAGCTTCCGCGGACGGCCTCGGGCAAGGTCGACCTCACCGCCGCGCGGGAACTGCTCGGCCCGCTGGGAGAGGAGTCCGGATGACCTTCCTGACGTCCCCGGAGGACGAGGCGTTCCGGGCGGAGGTGCGCGCCTGGCTGGCGGACGCGGTCGCCGACCAGGGGCCGCCGCCCCCGGCCGGAGACTGGGCCGCGCGCCGCGCCTACGACGTGCGGTGGCAGCGGCGCCTGTCCGACGCCGGCTACGCGGGCATGGGCTGGTCCCGGGAGTTCGGCGGGCGCGGCGCGTCGCTCGGCGAGCAGCTGGTCTTCCTGGAGGAGAACGCCCGCGCGGGCGCACCCCCACCGGGCACGATGTTCGTCGGGACCAGGCACGCCGGGCCGACGCTGATCGCCGAGGGCACGGACGCGCAGCGCGCCCACCACCTGCCGCGGATCCTGCGCGGCGAGGACGTCTGGTGCCAGGGCTTCTCCGAGCCCGAGGCCGGCTCCGACCTCGCCTCGCTGCGCACCCGCGCGGTGCGCGACGGCGACCACTACGTCGTCACCGGCCACAAGATCTGGAGCACCCGCGCGCAGGTCGCCGACTACTGCGAGCTGCTGGTGCGCACCGATCCGGACGCCCCCAGGCACCAGGGGATCAGCTGGCTGATCCTGGACATGCGGACGCCCGGGATCGAGGTGCGGCCGCTGCGGACGATCGACGACGACGACCACTTCTGCGAGATCTTCCTCGACGGGGCGCGGGTGCCCGTCGCCAACCTCGTCGGGGCGGAGAACGACGGCTGGCGGGTCGCGAACGTCACCCTGCGGTTCGAGCGCGGCACGGCGTTCGCGTCCCACATCGTCGAGCTGGGCCGGACGCTGCGCGCGCTGGTCCGGCTGGCCCGGACCCGGCGCGACGGGTCCGGCGTGGCCTGGGACGACGCGGGGCTGCGCCGCGACGTCGGGATCATGGCGGCGGAGGTGACCGCGCTGTGGCGGATGACGCAGATGTCGATCGCCGAGAGCGCGCGCACCGGCCTCCCCGCGGCCTACGGCTCGGCGGTGAAGCTGCGCTACAGCGAGCTGGCGCAGTCGATCAGCGAGCTGTTCGTGCGCGTCGCGGGCCGCCCCGCGATCGCCGGCGAGACCGTGGACGGGTTCGACACCGGGACGATCACGCACGACTACCTGTGGTCGCTGCACACCACGATCGCGGCCGGCACGTCCCAGATCCAGCGCAACGTCATCGCCGAGCGCGTCCTCGGCCTGCCGAAGGGGGCCTGATGGAGCCGTGGGTCTTCGGTGAGCGGGCGCTCCCCGAGCAGGAGCGCTTCGCCGAGGAGGTCCGGGCCCTGTGCTCGGTGGTGCTGAGCCTGGAAGAGGCGGACCCGCTCCTGGACGAGGCCACCCGCGCGCTGGGCGAGGCCCGGCGGCGGCTGGAACGGCGCGTCCCGCCCGGACCGGGGCCGCGGGTCGGCGCCCTGGCCGGCGGCGACGGCCGCGTCTACCTCGACCACGGAACCGACGTCGGTGAGTTCAACCCGATGTTCCCGACGTACCGGATCACCGTCGAGGGCCCGGAGCGCGCCACCGGTACCGTGCGGTTCCCGATCTGCTACGAGGGCCCGCCGGGCTGCGTCCACGGCGGGTTCCTCGCGGTCTTCGCCGACTGCGTCGTCCAGCACCACAACTGCGCCGTGGGCGAGACGGGCAAGACCCGCGGGATCGAGCTGCGCTACCGGCGTCCCGTCCCGGTGTCGGCGGAGCTGGAGTTCACGATCGACAGGACGGTCGCGGACGGCTCGGTGGACTCGGAGATGCGCCTGATGTCGGCCGGTGAGACGCTCTGCTCCGCCCGCACCAGCGCGGTCCGCGGCGACCGCGCGAAGCTGCCCGCCGTCTCCGCACGGAGGTGACGCCATGACCGCGCATGTGAACGAGGACGCCCGCACCGTGGGGGAGGTGCTGCGGCTGAGGGCGTCCGACGTCCCCGGCCGCACCTTCCTGGTCTGCGATGACGAGCGGCTGACCTACCGCGAGACCTTCGAGGCGTCGGGCCGGCTCGCCAAGGAGCTGATCGCTGCGGGCGCCGGCCGCGGCACCCACGTCGGCCTGCTGATGCCCAACGGGGCCGGTTTCGTGCTCGGCGCCCTGGCGGCGGCCCGGATCGGAGCCGTGGCCGTCCCGATGAGCACGATGTCCACCGCCGCGGAACTGCACACCCTGGTCGACGGCTCGGACACCGCCCTCCTCCTGGCCGCGCCCTCCTACCGTTCCAAGGACTTCCGCGCCCTGCTCGCGGAGGCCATCGGCCTCGACACGGACCGGCCGCCGCCGCTGCCGTCGACCGCCGCGCCCAACCTGCGCCGGGTCTTCTTCCTCGGCGAGACCGCCGGGGCCGGCGAGGACGGTGCCGGCCTGCCGCGCGCGGGCGAGGCGGTCGGCGACGACCTCCTCGCCGCCGTCGAGGCCGACGTGGCGCCGTCGGACGACCTGGTGATCGTGCACACCTCGGGCTCGACGAGCGCCCCGAAGGGCGTCGTGCACACCCACGGCGCGCTGCTCGACCACCTGCGCGTGCTGAACGCGATGCGCGACTACGGCCCGGACGAGGTGCTGTTCTCCAACTCGCCGTTCTTCTGGATCGGCGGCTTCTCCTACACCCTCCTCGGGACGCTGCTCGCCGGGGCGACGCTCGTCTGCTCGCGCGCCGCCGAGCCGTCCAAGGTGCTGGACGTCATCGAGCGCGAGCGGCCCACGATGGTGAACGGCTACGCCTCGTCGGTCGCGGCCCTGGCCGCCGACCCGAGCTACCCGCGCCGCGACCTGTCGTCCATCCGCCGCGGCAACCTCTACCCGATCATGCCCGAGAGCGCCCGGCCCGCCGATCCCGGGCTGCGGCCGAACATGCTCGGGATCACCGAGGGCGGCAGCGTCGTGCTCGCCGACGACCACGACGAGGACCTGCCGGAGGGCCGGCGCGGCTCGTTCGGGCGGCCGGTCCCCGGATACCAGGCCCGGATCGTCGACCCGGAGAGCGGCGCCGACCTCCCGCCGGGGGAGAAGGGCGAGCTGTGGCTGCGCGGTCCCGCGCTCATGCGGGGCTACCTCGGCGTCGAGCGCTTCGACGCCTTCGACGAGGACGGCTGGTTCCACACCGGCGACGCGGCCCGCACCGACGAGGACGGGCACTGGTACTTCCTCGGCCGCGGCGACGACCTGATCAAGACGTCGGGCGCGAGCGTGTCGCCGGCCGAGGTGCAGGACGCGATCCTCACCGCCACCGGCCTCTCGTCGTACGTGCTCGGCCTGCCCGACGCCGACCGCGGCCAGATCGTCGCGGCCGTCCTGGTCGTCGGCGGCGCGGACGGCGAGGAGAGCGCGGAGGGGCCGCCGCCGGACGCGGCGGGGTTGCGCGCCGCCCTGGCCCCGGTCCTCTCGCCGTACAAGATCCCCCGCGCGGTCCGTGCCGTGCCGGTCGACGAGGTGCCGCTGCGCTCCAGCGGCAAGGTCGACATGAGCGCCCTCGAGGAGTTGTTCGGTGACCGCTGACACCCCGCAGACGATGCCCGCCGCGCTCGCCCGGCTCGCCGCGGACGCCCCCGGCCTGGACGCCCTGGTGACCGTCACCGACCGGATCACCTGGGCCGGGCTGGACCGGGCGTCCCGGGACCTGGCGGCCGTGCTCGCCGCACACGGCGTCGGCCGCCGCACCCGGGTCGGGCTGCTGATGGAGAACGGCATCGACTGGGCCGTCTGCGCCTTCGCGGCCATGCGCATCGGCGCCGTCCTCGTCCCGCTCAGCACGCTGTCGCGCCCGCCCGAGCTCGAACAGCAGCTGCGCGTCGCCGCGGTGGAGCGGCTGGTGCTGGTCGACGGGTTCCGCGGCCGCGACTACCTGGAGGAGTTCGCGGAGCTGCTGCCCCTCGGCGCGGAGGACGGGCGCACGCCCAGGCTCCCCGCGCTGAGGTCGGCCTGGCGCTGGGACGAGCTGCGGGCCCGGCCCGCGCCGGCCGCCCCGTACCGGGACCTCGCGGCCGCCCTGGAGAGCCGGGCCAGGCCCGCCGACGATCTCGCGATCATGTTCACCTCCGGGAGCCGCGGACTGCCGAAGGGCGTCATCCACACCCACGGCAACGCCCTGCGCGCGGTGGCCTCCGGGTTGGCGGCCCGGAGCGTGCGGCCGGAGGAGCGGCTGTACATCCCGATGCCGTTCTTCTGGATGGGCGGATTCGGCGGCGGCCTGCTCACCGCGCTCGTCGCGGGCGCGACGCTGCTCACCGAGGCCGTCCCCGAACCCGAGCAGACGCTCGAACTGCTGACCCGCGAGCGCGCGACGCTGTTCCGCGGCTGGCCCGACCAGGCCGCCCGGCTCGCGGCCCATCCGCGCGCCGCCGAAGCCGATCTATCGTCCCTGCGGCCGGGCAGCCTCGCCGGCGTCCTGCCGCCGGAGCTGCGGGGCCGGCCGGGGTCGCGGGCGAACCTGTTCGGGATGACGGAGACCTTCGGGCCCTATTGCGGCGACCCCGTCGACCGCGACATGCCGCCCGACGCGTGGGGCAGCTGCGGGACGCCGTTCGAGGGGGTGCGGGTACGGATCGCCGACCCCGGCACCGGGGAACCGGCGAAGCCGGGCGACCACGGCGAGATCTGGGTGCGCGGCCCCAACCTCATGCGCGGCATGTGCGGCCGGTCCCGCGAGGAGGTCTTCACCCGGGACGGCTGGTACCGGACGGGAGACCTCGGGCACCTCGGCGACGATGGGCGCCTGTGGTACCACGGCCGCCTCGACGACATGCTCAAGATCCGCGGTGTCACCGTGTACCCGTCGGAGGTGGAGGCCGCACTGCTGGGCGTCCCCGGCGTCCGGCACGCGTTCGTCACCGACCTCGCGGGCCCGGACGGCGCGGCGCTGCTCGCGGCGGCCGTCGTCCCGGACCGCGACGCGCCGCTGGACGAGGCCGGCGTGCGCGCGGCGCTGCGGGAGCGGCTGAGCGCGGTCAAGGTGCCCGGCGTCCTGCGGGTGCTGGCGGCCGGCGCCGACGTGCCCCGCGTCGCCAGCGGCAAGGTCGACAAGGCCGCCCTCCAGCGCCTGCTCGCCCGCTGAGCGGGAGCGCTCCGGGTGCCGGTGGTGACATTCTGAGGGGGCGACCCCTCAGACTCCCCGGCAAGAGCGGACTGACCGTCACCCTCCACTCCGCCGGCGCTCCGCTCCGGGTGCCGGTCAGTCGAGCGCCGGGGTGATCGTCGCGGCGCGTATGGTCGTGCTCTCCGCCCACGCCAGCGTGTTGTCACGGGCGAGCGACAGGTGCGCCGCCGCCAGCGTCTGCGCGCGGTCCCCGTCCCCGGCCTCGATCGCCGCCAGCAGGTTCTCGTGCGCGCGGATCGCGTCGCGGCGGACCGCGCGCGACATCGGCGCGTCCGGGGACTCGGCGGCGGAGGCCACCGCCGCCGCCGACCGGGCCGGGCCGTGCCCCGTGGCCACCGTGCTCCAGACCGCGGACTCGTGCGCCGACCAGATCGCCTCGAGCGCGCCGACCACCACGATCATGGTGTCGCTGCCGCACAGCTCCACCATCGCCTCGTGGAACCGCCGGGCGTTGGGCACGTAGGCGTCCAGGTCGTCGATCTCCGCCAGCTGGCGGTCCAGGATCGCGCGCAGCGCCGGGACGACGGTCTCCGCGCGGTCGGGACGGGCCGCGCACATGCCCGCGCAGATCGGCTCGATCCGGGTGAGCGTGGTGCTGACGTCGGCGGCCGTGGTGAGCCGCGCCTGCAGCAGCATGCCGATCATCTGGGCGGCGCGCCCGACCTTGGGGGCGCGGACGACGGAGCCGCCCACGTTCCCGCGGCGGACCAGGAGCAGCCCGTCGTTCTCCAGGATCCGCAGCGCCTCGCGGAGGACGCCGAAGCTCACCTGGAGCTCGGCCATGAGCTGCTCCTGCGGCGGCAGGACGTCGCCCTCGCGCAGCTCGCCGTTGAGGATCCTCTCCCTCAGCCGCGCGGCCACGAGTTCCGCAAGCAAAGGTGGCCGCACGAACCGCTCCCCGTCGAAAACCCGGCGCCATGAACCAGCCCCATGGCGTGCTGCCGAGCATAGTCGGCCGGGCCGTGCGGCGCCGGTCGGCGCCCGCCGGTCACGCTCCGGGACCGAAGAACCCGGCGGCGTTGCCGCCGAGGAAGGCGGCGAGCACGTCCTCCGGAAGGTCCAGGGCGCGCGCCTCGGTGACGCAGCGCGTGATCGGCAGCACCGGGGAGTCGGACGCGAAGATCACGCGGTCGCGGCCCCGGCCGCGCATGTAGCGCAGCAGCGGCTCGGGCAGGCGGCGCGGGGACCAGGCGGAGGTCATCAGCCGGAGGTTGCGGTACTTCATCATCAGCCGGATGGCCACGTCCCACCACGGGTCCGCGCCGTGGTGCATGCACAGCCTCAGCTCGGGAAAGCGCTGGCAGACGCGGTCCAGATGCATGGGGTGCTGCGCCTCACCGGCGATCGGCGGACCCGGCAGCCCGGTGGCCAGGCAGAGCGGGAGGTCCCACTCGCAGCACTTGGTGTACAGCGGGTAGTACACCGCGTCGCTCGGCGGATACCGGCCGTCGCCCCAGAAGCTCGGCCCCACCTGCGCGTAGGCGACGGGATGGGAGCGGCGGAACGCGTCGAGCGCCCGCAGCGTCGGCATGGGCTTGAGCAGGTCGAGCCGTCCGATGCCCAGCGCGAACCGGTCCGGGCGCGCCTCCACGTAGGACAGCGCGCGCTTCGAGGGCTCGGCGAGACCGGTCAGGAGGATCGCCCGGGTGACGCCGTTGGCGTCCATCTCCTCGATGAGGGCCTCCCGGGACGTGCTCTCCAGCATCTCGTCCCCGGCCCTGAAGTAGTCCTCCTTGACGCGGACCATCCAGTCCGGCTGCGCGCGGTCGCCGAAGTCCACGTTGACCAGGCAGTCGATCACTCCGGGCCCGGTCACGGCGCCGTCCTCCCGGGGCCGGGCTCGGCGGCGAGCAGCGCGGTGCGCAGCACCTTCCCCGCCGCGTTCCGGGGCAGCGGTTCGGTCCGCAGCCGCCAGGCCGTCGGCACCTTGTACGGCGGCAGCGCCGACCGGCACCAGTCGGCCAGCTCCCGCTCGCCGGCGGCGGCCTTCTCCCGCAGGACCACGAACGCCATCACCGCCTGCCCGGTCACGGGGTCGTCGATCCCGGCGACGGCGCTCTCCTCGACGTCGGGATGGGCCTCCAGCCGGTACTCCACCTCCGACGGGTGGACGTTCTCCGCCGAGACGAAGATCAGATCGCCCGCCCGGGAGTTGACGTAGAGCAGCCCGTCCTCGATCCGCCCGATGTCCCCCATCGCCAGCCACCGGCCGGGGCCGAACACCTCCGCCGTGGCCTCCGGATCGTCCCAGTAGCCCAGCATCGTGTACGGGCTCCGGACGTGGACGAAGCCCTCCGACCCGAGGGGGAGGGCGGTGCCGTCCCCGTCGCGGACGGAGACCTGGACGCCGTCCTGCAGCGGCCCGGTCGACTCGGGGTGGGCGATGAAGTCGGCGCCGCCGATGCTGGCGACGATGCTGCCGCCCTCGCTGCTGGTGTACCCCATCCGGAAGCCCGCCGCCGCGGACGGGAACGCCTCGCTGAGCTGCCGCTTGACCGCCGGGCTCATCGGCGCGCCCCCGACCACCACGCTCGCCAGGCTGGACAGGTCGTACCGGTCGCGCTCCGGATGCGCGGCGACCCGGGGCGCGGCGCTCCCGACCGACAGCCACACCGTCACCCGCTCGGACTCGATCGCGCGCAG
Source organism: Actinomadura rugatobispora (assembly GCF_042656285.1). Classification (GTDB taxonomy): domain Bacteria; phylum Actinomycetota; class Actinomycetes; order Streptosporangiales; family Streptosporangiaceae; genus Spirillospora; species Spirillospora rugatobispora. The sequence continues at coordinate 65,308 of NZ_JBHSON010000013.1, forward strand.
CGTGCGCTCCTCACCGAACCGTCCCGGGCGCATGATCAGCAGCCCGCCCGAGACGGTGAACATCAGGACGGCCCCGTACAGGGCGGACAGGTGGAACAGGGGAGGGGTGACCAGGACGCGCGCCGGCGGGGGCGGCGCCGCGGGCATCGCCCCGGCCCGCACCAGCGTGTTGAACCGGTTGCAGGCGACGAACCCGACCACCGAGCGGTGGCTGTGCGCGACGGCCTTCGGGCGGCCCGTCGTCCCGCTGGTGAAGATCAGCACCGCCGGGTCGTCCTCCTCCGCCGCCGGCACCGCCGGCGGCGCGGCGCCCGCGCCGGTGATCCGGTCGTAGAGCTCGGGGGTGAACCGCAGCCGGGGCAGGCCGGGCGCGGCGCGCGCCACGGCCTCCAGCCGCCGGTCGTCGCCGAGCACGAGGCGCGGCGCCACCAGCGCCGCGGCGGCCTCGATCTCCGGGTCGCTCCAGAAGCCGTTCATCGCCACGACCACGCCGCCGGCGGCCAGCACGGCCCAGAAGCCGATGACCCACTCGATGCAGTTGGCGGCGATCAGCCCCACCCGGTCGCCGGGCTCCACCCCGTGCTCCTCGCGCAGGATCCGCGCCAGCTCGGCGACCGCGGACAGGTGCTCGCGGTAGGTGAGGCGGCGGTCCTCGTCGGCGAGGTACTCGCGGTCGGGGTAGGCCGCCGTGGCGGTGGTCAGCAGCTCCAGGATCGAGGCGGCCCGGTCGGCGAACACGGCCATCCGCTCGCCCAGGACGTCCTCCTCGACGACCGCGAACCGCCCGCCCGGGGCGATGAGCGAGCGTCCGAACCCGGTGCGCGAGGCGTTGGGGAAGGTTTCCTTGATGAGGTCGCTCATCGCTCCGCGCTCCTGCCCGCCCGCACCGCCGCGACCGCGCGCCGCTGCGCCGCCGCCTCGTTCTCCAGGGCCTCGGTGAACGTGCTGTTCCAGGCGCCGTCGATGAGGCCGAGGGTGTCCGCGGCGGCGCCGGGCGCGCACTGGGCGAGCCGTTCCGACCAGTCGTCGGCCACGGCGTCGAGTTCGTCCGCGGGGACCACGAGGTTGGCCAGGCCCAGCTCGCGGGCCTCGGCGGCGTCGACCAGCCGTCCGAACAGGGTGAGCTCCTTGGCCTTGTGGGCGCCGACGACGCGGGGCAGCAGCCAGCTCAGCCCGCCGTCCGGGGTCAGGCCGCGCCGGGAGAACACCGCCCCGAAGCGCGCGCGGTCCGAGGCGAGGACGATGTCGCAGCCCAGCGCGATGCTCATGCCCACGCCGACGGCCACCCCGTCCACCTTCGCCAGCGTCGGCTTCGGCATGGCGTGCAGCCGGACGATGATCGGCGAGATCTCCCGCATCTTCGCCGAGACCTTCTCCGACGAGGCGTTGATGTTGCCGGACAGATCGGCCCCGGAGCAGAACTCCCCGTCCGCGCCGGACAGGACGAGCACGCGGGCGTCCGGATCGTGCTCGAACCGTTCGAGCGCCTCCGCCAGCAGCCGCCACGACTCGGCGTCGAGCGCGTTCTTGACGCGCGGCCGGTTGAACACCAGGTGCGCGATCGTGCCGGGCAGGTACCGGACCGGGGGTTCGTCGGTGCCGGGTTCGGTGTGGGCCATGGCGCTCAGCCGCCGACGGGCATGCCGAGGCACTCGGCCAGGTTGTCCCGCATGATCCGGCGGACCGCGGCGTCGTCGAACCCGCCGAGCTGCTTGGTGAAGTCGGTCGGCTCGGCGAGCCCCTCGCCGTGCGGCCAGTCGGACCCGAAGAGCACCCGCTCGACGCCGATCGCCCCGGCGAGCTCGGCGACGTCGTCCTCGAAGTACGGCGCCACCCAGACGTGCTCGCGCAGCGTGTCGCCCGGATCGGCGGCGAAGCGGCGCGGCTGCTGGTTGGCCAGCTTCCGCAGCCGCTTGACCAGCAGCGGGACCCAGGGTGCCCCGTTCTCGATGCTCATGACCTTGAGGGCGGGATGCCGGTCGAAGACGCCGTGGATGATCAGCGACCCGATCGTGTCGTGGATCGCGCGGTCGCTGATCACGAGCTTGGTCAGCGGATCGATGTGGAACGGGTCGTAGTCGGCGGGTCCGCCCCACGCGGCCGAGATGTGCGTGTAGCCGCTGTCGGAGAGGTGGAAGGCGACCGGCACGCCGGCCTCGGCCAGCCGCGCCCAGACGGGGTCGTGCGCGGGGTCGCCGAGGGAGCGGGGCCGGCCGTCCGCACCCGGGACGGGCGCGGGCCGCACGCACACCACGCGGGCGCCGCGGTCCAGCACCCGGTCCAGTTCCACCGGCGCGGCGGCCGGGTCGGCCAGCGAGATCATCGGCGCGGCGTACAGCCGGTCCCGGTAGGCGAACCCCCAGTCGTCCTCGAGCCACCGGTTGAACGCCGTCAGCGTCGCCATCGTGGCGGGGACGTCGTGCCGCAGCGCCTGCTCCACCCCGCATCCCAGGGTGGGGAAGAGCAGCACGAGATCGAGCCCCTGCGCCTCGACCTGCTCGACCCGCGCGTCCCGGTCGCGGTACTCGGGGTGGATCGGCTCGACCACCCGGAGGCTGTCGGGGTCCACCCCCTCCGGGATCTCCCCGCGGAAGTAGGGGTCGAGCGCGCCCGGGACGAGCACCGGATCGAAGGTCGGGTCGGGGATGAACCGGTTGACCTTCTCCCCGATCAGGATCATCGTCCGGTCGCCGGTCTGCACGACCTGGACGCCGCGGCGGCGGAACCTCCGATCGAGGTGCCTGGTGAAGGCGTCCACGGACTCGTAGTAGTGGTTGTCGGCGTCGAACGGCCGGAACGGCCGGCCGCCAAGTGTCATGGGCATGGACGTTTCTCCTCTCGTGGCGTCCTCACTGCCTCACCGCCTCACTGCGAGCGCGGCAGGCCCAGGCCGCGCTCGGCGATGATGCGGCGCTGGACCTCGCTCGACCCGCCCCAGATCGGCATGATCACCGCGTGCCGGAACTCCTCGGCGAACGCGCCGCCGGCCACGGCCAGCGGATCGCCGACCTCGCGGAGGCCGCGCGGGCCCAGCAGGTCCAGCAGCACGGACGAGAACCGCAGCCGGGACTCGGCGTGGAAGAGCTTGTGCATCGACGCCTCGACGGTCGGGATCCCGCCGGTCGCCTCGATCCAGCAGCTGCGCCGTCCCAGCAGCTTGGCGACCTCGACGTCGATCGCGAGCCGGGCCAGCCGCTCGCGCACGGTCGGGTCGTCGATGGACGCCGAGTGCGCCGCGCCGCGCTCGCCCTCCGTCTCGCGAGCCGCGTCCCGCGCCGCCTCGACGATCGTGTTCAGCAGCCGCGAATCGTCGCCGACGCCGCTGCGCTCGTAGGTCAGCGCCGTCATCAGCACGTCCCAGCCGCCGTCGACGGCCCCGACGCGGGCGCTGTCGGGCACCCGGACGCCGGTGTAGTGGACGGTGTTGGTGCGCTCCCCGCCCAGCGTCCGGATCGGGTGGACCTCGATGCCCGGCGTGTCCATCGGCACCAGGAACATGGTGAGCCCCCGGTGCTTGGGCCCCTCGGTGCTGGTGCGGGTGAGGAGGAAGACGTAGTGCGCCTCCTCGGCCAGGGTCGTGAACACCTTCTGGCCGTCGATCACCCAGCCGTCGCCGTCCCGCTCGGCCCTGGTGCGGGCGGACGCCACGTCCGAGCCGCCCTGCGGCTCGGTGTAGCCGAGGCAGATCAGGATCTCGCCGTTGATCGCGCGGGGGATGATCTCGGCGCGCATCCGCTCCGACCCGGCGTCCAGGAGGGTGCGCGCCACGAGCACGGTCATCCCCATGCCCTCGGTCGGCGCGTGCCGCTTCTTCAGCTCCTCCCGCATGGCCATGAGCTCCAGCGGGCTGCGGCCCTGGCCGCCGTACTCCTTCGGCCAGCCCGCGGCCAGCCAGCCGCGCCCGGCGAGGGCGCGGTGCAGCTCCCAGTCGTGCATGGAGCCGCTCGCCCGCACGCGGTCGCGCACGTCCGGGGTGAGGTGCTCGTCGAGGAACGCGGCGACCTCCCGGCGGAAGGCCTCGCTGTCGGCGCCGAGTTCGAAGTTCATGGGCGTCCGCCTCGCCGGTCTCCGGCCTCGCCGAACAGGTGGTCGGCGACGCGCTGGTACTCCCGCTGCACCGACCCCCACACGAGCGGGTAGGCCTGGGCGCGCCGGTAGTAGAGCTGGATGTCGTACTCGGTGGTGAATCCGTAGCCGCCGTGGAAGTGCAGCGCGTCCGCGGTGACGGCGACGGCCTGCTCGGCCGCGTAGCAGAAGGCCATGGCCGACAGCGCGCGGGCGCGCGGGTCGTCCGCGTCGGCGGCCCAGGCGGCCTCCCGGACGAGCAGGCGCGCCCCGTCGACCGCCGTCGCGTGGTCGGCGAGCTTGTGGGAGACGGTCTGGAACGACCCGACCGGCCGGCCGAACACCCGCCGCTCCCGGACGTAGGCGACCGCGATCTCCAGCGCCCGCGCCGCCAGGCCGACGAGCTGCGCGGCCGTCAGCAGCTGCCACTCGGACCGCGCGGCCTCGAAGGCCAGGCGGGCCGGTTCGGCGCGCGCGACCGTCTCGACCTCGGCCCCGCCCGATTCCCCGGACAGGTCGCGGTCGGCGAGGGGCATGCCGCCGAGGTTGGCGGCGGCGGCCATCGGCGGTTCGGCGAGGACGGCGGTGAGGGCGCCGCCGTCGTAGGCGAGCACGATCTCGGCCACCGCGCCGGCGGGCACGAGCTCGGCCGCCCGCCCGCGCGTGGGGTGCGGGACCAGGGTCGCGATCCGCCCGTCCGCGCACCGCGCCGCGAGCGCGTCCGCCGCAGGGCCGCCGCACCGCCGGAGCAGCCGCGCGGTCACCAGGCTCTCGACGACCGGCGCGCTGGCGAGATGGCGGCCGGCCGTCTCGGCGATCAGGACGAGCCGCAGCGCCGTGCAGTCGTCCTGGTCGAGGGCGAGGGCGGGCACGCCGATCCCGTTCAGCGTCGTCCAGAGCGCCGGGTCGAACCCGAGGCCCTCGGCCGCCCTGACGCGGTCGGCCGAGGACTCCTTCGCCAGGGCGGCGTCCAGGACGGAGACCAGTTCCTCGTCCTCCGGGAGCAGCGCCAGATCCATCAGGTCCCCGCCGTCTCCGCCAGCAGCTGCTCGCGCAGCCGCCGCTTGAACAGCTTGCCGGTGTCCGAGCGCGGGAGCGCGTCGGCGAACTGGACGCGGCGCGGGCACTTGTACCGCGCCAGAGCGGACGTGCACCAGTCCGTCAGCTCGGCGGCCAGTTCGGGCCCGGCGCCCGCCGGGTCGACCGGCTGGACGACCGCGACCGCGATCTCGCCGAGATCGGGGTCGGGCAGGCCGAGCACGGCGGCGTCGTACACCTTCGGGTGTTCGAGGAGGCGGTTCTCGGCCTCCTGCGGGTACACGTTCACCCCGCCCGTGATGATCATGAAGGAGGCGCGGTCGGTCAAGTACAGGTAGCCGTCCTCGTCCAGCCGCCCGACGTCGCCCACGCTGCGCCAGCCCTGCGCGCTGGTCGTCTCGGCGTCCTTCCCGGGGTCGTTGAGGTAGGTGAAGCCCGCGGCGACCTCGGCCCAGATGACGCCGGTCTCGCCGGCGGGCAGCTCCCGGCCCTCGTCGTCGCAGATGTGCAGGGCGCCCATCAGGGAGCGGCCGACCGAGCCCGGCCGCGCCAGCCACTCGTCCGGGGTGATGAAGGTGAAGCCGGCGCCCTCCGAGGACGACCAGTACTCGTGGACGATCGGCCCCCACCAGTCGAGCATCGCCCGCTTCAGCTCGACCGGGCAGGGCGCGGCGGCGTGCACGACGCCCCGCAGGCTCGACACGTCGTGGCGGAGCCGCTCCGCCTCCGGGAGCTTCAGCATGCGGGTGAACATCGTGGGCACGAACTGCCCGTGGGTGACCCGGTGCTCCTCGATCAGCCGCAGCGCCTTGCCGGGCTCGAACCTGGACATCAGCACCACGGTCGCGCCGACCCTGAGCGCGGTCATCGTCCAGATGATGGGCGCGGAGTGGTACAGGGGGGCGGGGCACAGGTAGGTGGAGTCCCCGTCGACGCCGATGAGCCCGACCAGGAGGGTGAACATGTCCTCGGCCGGGGACGCGGGGGCGGGGCGCAGCGGGCGCTTGATGCCCTTGGGCCGTCCGGTCGTCCCCGAGGAGTACTGGAGCAGGTCGCCCTCGAACTCGGTGTCGCGCTCGTAGTGCGGGGCGCTCGCGAGGACGCTCTCGTAGTCCTCCCAGCCGGGGGACGCGCCGCCCCGCAGGAGCCGGTGCCCGACGCCGGGCGCGAGGTCGGGGCCGAGTTCCGCGTGGACGGGGAGGTTCGCCGAGGCCAGCAGCGCGCGGGCCCCGGAGTCGCCGATGATGTGGGCGATCTCGGCGGCGCCGAGATGGCTGTTGAGGGTGACGAAGTAGAGCCCGGAGATCCGGCAGGCCCAGGTCATCTCCAGGTACGCGGGGGTGTTCTCGGACAGGATCGCGACGACGTCGCCCGCCCGCATGCCGCGTTCCCTCAGCGCGCCGGCCAGCCGCGAGGCGCGGTCGGCGAGCTCGCCGTGGGTGAGCGTCTCGCCGGAGTCGCAGATGACGGCGGGCCGGCCGGGGTCGGTTCCCGCCGTGGGCAGCGCCTGGAGTGCGGCCGTCGCGTGAGTGGTCATGGCGCCTCCGTGGCCTGTGCGGGCGGTGTGCGTGCGGGACGGGTCGGTGCGGGGCGGGTCTGCGGGGGCCGGACCGGAGCGGGCCGGGTGCGCGCCGACCGGATCTGTGCGGGCCTGGTGTGCGTGGGCGGGGTCATCCGAGGGAGACCGGGAGGTGGTCGATGCCGGCGATGAAGCTCGAGGTGATGCGGCGGGCGTCGCCGTCCAGGCTCAGGCGCGGGTATCGGGAGAGCAGCTCGGTGAGCATGATGGAGATCTCGAGCTTGGCCAGGCGGGAGCCGAGGCAGAAGTGCGGGCCGGTGCCGAAGGCCAGGTGCGGGTTGGGGTCGCGGGTCAGGTCCAGGGTGTGCGGGTCGGCGAAGACGTTCGGGTCGCGGTTGGCGGCGGTGTACCACAGGACGACCTTGTCGCCGGCCCTGATGTGCTGCCCGGCGAGCTCGACGTCCTCGGCCGCGGTCCGCCGGAACTGCATCACGGGGGAGACGTGGCGCACCAGCTCGTCGGTGCCGGTGGCGAGCAGTCCCGGCGTGCGGACGAGCTCGTCCCACAGGCCCTGCTGCTGGAGCGCGAGGACCGAGCCCGACAGCGAGTTGCGGGTGGTCTCGTTGCCGGCGATGACCAGCAGGATCCAGAACATGCAGAACTCGTCGTCGCTGAGGCGCTGGCCGTCGACCTCGGCGTTGGCGATGGCGGACATGATGTCGTCGGTGGGCCGGGCTCGGCGGTCGGCGGCGACCTGCTTGCCGTAGTTGATCGCCTCGCCGAAGGTCTCCGCCGCGGCGGCCGGGTCGCCGGCGAGCTCGGCGTCCTCGAAGCCGATCATCGCGTCCGACCACTGGACGATGAGGTGGCGGTCCTCCTCGGGCATCCCGAGCAGGTCCGCCAGCACCCGGGTCGGGAGCTCCTTGGAGACGGTGGTGACCAGGTCCACCGTGCCGGCCCCGGCGATGTCGTCGGCGATCTCCCGGGCGTGCCGCTGGACGGTGGTGCCCAGCGACTGGATGGCCTTCGGCGCGAAGGCCGGCGAGATGATCTTGCGGAGCCGGGAGTGCTCCGGCGGGTCCATGAAGAGCATCATCAGCCGCAGCCCGGCCAGGGTGAGCTCGTCGGCGGTGAACAGCTGGACCCCGCCGAGGTAGTTGGAGTACAGCGCCGGCTGCCGGGACAGATCGTGCACGAGCCGGTGGCCGGTCACCGCCCAGAAGCCGGGGGAGGGCGGGGCGGCGAGCCCGCTGGAGACCTCGCTCGCCCGCTGCGCGACCTGGCGCTCGTCCTGCCAGGCGACGGGCGCCCGCTCGCGCAGGACGTCGAAGGCCGCGTGCGGCGGGCCCGCGGTGTAGGTGCGGGGATCGGAGAGGTCCACCTCGCACAGGTCGGCCACTCGGGCGGCTCCCTGCGGGGCGGTCTGCGGCTGCTTTACCTCGTGCATGCGTCACGTCCGTCGGTGGGTGCGTTCGCGCGGGAACCCGGACGCGCGGGGCGCCCGCCTGCGAGGGGACGGAGACGGGTCCGCGCGCCAGGGGCGGGACGGTGGAGCCGGACGGCGCCCGCCGGCTCACGGGGTGGAAGGGGACGGGGTGGGGTCGTCGACATCGCGACCATACACATTTGCACTTGTGTCCTGTCAAGGGTGCGCGGCGCCCTGACCGCGTGCGGACCGGCGCCGACGCGGAGCCGGGCCTCTTCCAGGGCGCCGGGGCCGTCCGCCGCTCGCTAAAATCGGGACCGTCACGGGGTGCGGCGATGGAGGACGAGTGGCCGACGGCAAGGGGAACGGAGGTCCGCCTCGCGAGAAGCCCCACCGGATCGCGGACGAACTGCGGTCCCTGATCGCGGCGGGCGAGCTCGGCGAGGGCGACTCGCTGGGCCGCGAGCCCGAGCTGGTGGAGCGCTTCGGGGTGTCGCGGCCGTCGCTGCGCGAGGCGCTGCGCATCCTCGAGGCCGAGGGGCTGATCACCATCGTGCGCGGCGTGCGCGGCGGGGTCGTCGTCCACGAGCCGCACGAGCGGATCGCGGCCCGCAGCGCCGCCCTGGTGCTCCAGGCCAACGAGGTGCCGCTCGCCGACGTGTTCGAGGCCGGCGCCATGCTGGAGCCGCTGGCCGCCAAGGCGATCGCCGGGATGAGCGACCGCCGGGCCGCCGTCGACGCACTGCGCCCGATCATCGCGCGGCAGTGGGAGGCCATCGGCGACCCCGAGCGGTTCCGGCTGGCCAACGCCGCCTTCCACGAGACGCTGGTGTCGCTGGTCGGCAACCAGACCCTGGGCGTGGTCGCGGAGATGCTCACCGAGATCGTGGTCCGCGCCGTCACCGCGGTCCGCCAGGACGGGTACGCGGTCGGCTCGCTGTCGACGCGGCGGCGCAGCGTCCGCTCCCAGGAGCGCCTCCTGGTGCTGCTGGAGGAGGGCGACGGGGAGGCCGCCGAGAAGCACTGGCGGTCCCACATGCAGGCGGTGAAACGGGTGCTGCTCGGCCAGCAGGCCCCGGCGGTCGTGGATCTGGCGAACCACTACTGAACCGGCGGCAGGATATGCTCTCGACCCAGCCGACGTGGGACGGTTCAGGTGGTTGCCGACAAGCACGACAGAGGCCGTTCGCGGGGGAAGCCCCAGCAGATCGCCGACGAGATCCGCTCCATGATCGTCAGTGGCGAGCTCGGCGAGGGCGACTCGCTGGGCCGCGAGCCCGAGCTGGTGGAGCGCTTCGGGGTGTCGCGGCCGTCGCTGCGCGAGGCGCTGCGGCTGCTGGAGGCGGACGGGCTGATCACCGTCGTGCGCGGCGTCCACGGCGGGGTGATCGTGCACCGGCCCGACCAGCGGATGACGGCGCGCACGGGGTCGCTGCTGCTGCGTTCGCGCAACGTGTCGCTGGCGGACGTGTTCGAGGCCCGGACCCTGCTGGAGCCCCTGGCCGCGCGGACGATCGCGGCCCGGCGGCACCGCCGCACGGCCATCGCCGAGCTGCGCGCCCTGGTGGTCCGGGAGGAAGAGGTGATCGATGACCCGGAGCGGTTCGCGGTCGCCAACGCGCGCTTTCACGAGCGGCTGGTGTCGCTGGGCGGGAACCGGACGCTGGCGATCGTGATCGAGATGCTGAACGAGATCGTGGTGCGTTCCGTCATGGCGGTGAGCGATGCCGATGATGTCGTGGGGTCGCTGGCGACGCGGCGGCGCGGCCTGCGCTCCCAGCGGAGGCTGCTGGAACTGCTGGAGGCCGGGGACCCGGCGGCCGAGGACCACTGGCGGACCCACATGGCCGTCGTCGGGCGGGTCATGCTGGGGCAGGAGGCGGCGCGGGTCGTCGATCTGCTCGTCCGCGACGCCTGACCACCGCACGGGCTCAGGGCTCGGGGATCTCGAAGTGCTCGTCGCGGAGCTGGAAGGCCCGTTTGGTGCCGTGCTGGGCGCGCGCCTTCACGAAGTTGAACTCGTCCTCCTCGAACTGCAGGTTGGTGCCGAAGGCGTGGAAGAGGTAGCTGGCCACCTCCTCGCCCTGGTAGGCCTGCATCTGCTCCACCAGCCGGAACGCCTCCTTGGCCATGACGATGCCGTCGGCGGGCATCTTGGCCACCTTGCGCGCCCACCAGTCCGCGCGGGCCTCGACGCGGTCGTCGTCCAGCACCTCGGTGAACACGCCCAGGTGCTCGACGGCCGACGCGGGGATGACGTCGCCGGTGAGGAGGAGCCGGCGCGCGAGCACCGGCCCCAGGCGGTGGAAGAACAGGTGCAGCGACCCCAGGGCGGGCCCGAGGAAGCGGGTCGCGGGCATGCCGATCCGCGCGTCCCGCGCGACCACGGCGATGTCGGCCATGAGCGCGAGCTCGAAGCCGCCGCCGAGGGCGTAGCCGCGCACCTCCGCGACCGTGGCCTTCGGGTACCCCATGAAGTCGTGGTAGAAGCCGAAGGTCTTGCGGTCGACGGTCAGGCGCCGCCGCTGGCTGGGCCGCCGCCGCTTCTTCGCGCCGTCCTCGCCCTGGCCGTCCTTGCCCGCGCGGGCGCCGTCCCCGTACCAGGCGTAGGCGTTGCCCATGTCGGCGCCGGTGCTGAAGACCCCTTCCGCGCCGCGCAGGTGCACGACCTTGACGGCGTCGTCCAGCGCGGCCTCGTCGAGGCAGGCCGCCAGCCGCCGGCGCATCGCGGGGTCGTAGGAGTTGCGCCGCCCGGGGTTGTTCAGCGTGATCCGGGCGACTCCCGTCTCCTCGTCCCGCTCCATCAGAACCCGGTCGTCGTCGGTCACGCCGCTCGCACCTCCCGTGTCGCGCACTGTTGCGCCGGCCCCGACCCTAACCAATAATATCTAGATGTTTCTAGACTAAATATATAGCTGTATTTCTCCGTACGACGAATGGAGCGACATGAACGCCCTGACAGACCGCGTCTGCGTCATCACCGGAGCCGGTCGCGGCATCGGCCGCGAGCACGCGCTGCTGTTCGCCGCCGAGGGGGCGAAGGTGGTCGTCAACGACCTCGGCGGCGGCCCCGACGGGTCGGGCGCCGACGCCTCGCCGGCCCAGCAGGTCGTGGACGAGATCAAGGCCGCGGGCGGCGAGGCGGTCGCCAACGGCGACGACGTCTCGACCTGGGACGGCGCCGAGCGGCTCATCGCGCAGGCCGTCGACACCTACGGCGACCTGCACGTCCTGGTCAACAACGCCGGCATCCTGCGCGACCGGATGCTGGTCAACATGAGCGAGCCCGAGTGGGACGCGATCATGAAGGTGCACCTCAAGGGCCACTTCTGCCCGACCAGGATCGCCGCCGGCTACTGGCGGGAGCAGTCGAAGGCCGGCCGGACCGGGGCGCGGTCGGTCATCAACACCTCGTCCACCTCGGGGCTGTTCGGCAGCGCCGGGCAGACCAACTACGGGGCGGCCAAGAGCGGCATCGCCACGTTCTCGATCATCGCCAACGCCGAGCTCGGCCGGTACGGGGTGCGCGTCAACGCCATCGCCCCGGCGGCCGCCACCCGGCTCACGGCGACGGTCGGGGCGGGCGAGGCCGCCGCCGAGCCGGGCGAGTGGTCGATGCTCGACCCCGGCAACGTGTCGCCGTTCGTCGCCTACCTGGCCACCGAGAACTGCCCGATCAACGGCCGGGCGTTCTTCGTCATGGGCGGCGAGATCCACCTCTTCCACCCCTGGGCGATCGTCGACACCCTCAAGAAGGACGGCAAGTGGACGATCGAGGAGCTGCAGAAGGAGGCGGGCCGGCTCCACGAGTACGCGTTCGACTACGGGCACCCGCTCGGGTCGATGCTCTTCGGCGGCGGCTCCTGACGCCGCGGTGAGAAGGTAGGGCGGTCACGCCCCCGCCCGTGCCGGGCGGGGGCGTTCGCGTTCCCGGGCGTCCCGCGGACGGTCGGGTCAGCTCGCGGCGCGCTCGAGGATGTGCACGCCGCAGGCCGAACCGAGGCCGATCACGTGGGCGAGGCCGACCTTGGCGCCCTCGATCTGGCGGCCGCCCGCCTCGCCGCGCAGGTGGTGGCAGACCTCCCAGATGTTGGCGATCCCGGTCGCCGCGATCGGGTGGCCCTTCGACTGGAGCCCGCCGGAGACGTTCACCGGCGTGGACCCGTCGCGCCACGTCGCGCCGGAGTTGAAGAAGTCCGCCGCGCCGCCCTCCGGGCAGAGCATCAGGTTGTCGTAGTGGACGAGCTCCGCGGTGGCGAAGCAGTCGTGCAGCTCCACCAGGTTCAGGTCCTCCGGGCTCACCCCGGCCTGCTCGTAGGCCTGGCGGGCGGCGTTGCGCGTCAGCGTGTTCACGTCCGGGAGGACCTGGCACGCCTCCTGCCACGGGTCGGAGGTGAGGACCGAGGCCGACACCTTGACGGCCCGGCGCTGCTGCTCCTTGGACAGCGTCTTCAGCGTCGCGCCGTTCACCACGACGGCCGCGGCGGCGCCGTCGCAGTTCGCCGAGCACATGGGCCGGGTGTTGGGGTAGGAGATCATGACGTCGTTCATGATCTGCTCGAGCGTGAACCGCTTCTGGTAGGCGGCCAGCGGGTTGAGCGTGGAGTGGGCGTGGTTCTTCTCGCTGATGCGGGCGAACAGCTCGAAGCTCGTCCCCCCGTACTTGTGCCCGTACTCCTGGCCGATCTGGGCGAACACGCCGGGCATGGTGCCGGTGCCGACGCGCCCTTCGAGGGAGGCCACCGCGCCCGACCGGCCCGACGGCGTCCAGTTCCCGTCGTCCTTGGCCTTGGACGGCTGGCCCAGCAGCCCGGCGCCGGACAGCTTCTCCACGCCCACCGCGAGCCCGTAGTCCGCCTCGCCGGCCTTGATCGCCATGATGGCGGTGCGCAGCGCGGTGGCCCCGGTCGCGCAGGCGTTGGCGACGTTGAACACCGGGATGCCGGTCTGCCCGATCTGCTTCTGCAGCTGCTGGCCGATGCCGGCGCCCGCGGCCATCAGGTTGCCGGCGGCCAGCACGCCCATCTGCCGGATCGTCACGCCGGCGTCGGCCAGCGCGCCCAGGGCCGCCTCGGCCGCGAGGTCGACGGTGTCCTTGTCGGGGTGCTTGCCGAACTTGGTCATGTGGATCCCGAGGATCCAGATGTCGTCACTGGCCATCGATCGCCGTCTCCAGAGGTTCGAAACCGAAGCCGATCGCCTCGGTGCCTGCGCTGTCGGTGCCGAGGGAATGGGTCGCCAGCCGCACCTTCATTCCCAGCTTCACGTGCTCGGGGTCGGGGGTCACCTTCACCAGGTTCGCCTTCACGCTCGTGCCCTCGCAGTCGATCGTGGCGGCGACGAACGGGACCGGGACGCCCGGGGCCGCCACCGTCACGATCGTGAAGGCGCGCACCTCCCCGGCGGTGGCGACCTGCGCCTTCCGGAACCCGGTCGCGCCGCACGCGGCGCACGCGTTGCGGCGGTCGAAGAAGCGCGCGCCGCAGGCGGCGCACTCGTTCGCGACCAGGTGGGGGTTCTCGCCGAGCACCAGGTAGTCGACGAAGGGTATCTGTTGGGACATGTGGCTCCTCTCCTCAGGCATGAGCGAGGACGGGCGGGGGTGCGGGGCTGGAACGGAGCACGCGCTCGGCACCCCTCGTGAGGTCGGCCGTGAACGGCGACTCCGGTGAGACGGGGGGAATCTGCGACGACGAGCCGACGTGCATGCACACCACCATCTCAAGGTCGTTCGCGGCGGCGAGCACCGGGTCCCGGTAGCGGTCCTCGCGAACAAGCTACCGCCAAACATCTAGATGTTGAAGGTCGCCCCGGGGATTGAAGATATCTAGATGTATCTCCTGTGGTGAGGGCGTCAGGCACCGGGTCGCGCGGCGTGCGGGCCGATGACGCCGTCGCGCTCCAGCAGGTCCAGCTCCTGCTCTCCGAGGCCCAGCTCGCGCAGGACGGGGCGGGTGTGCTCGCCGAGACCGGGCACGGGATCGAGCCGCCAGTCCCAGCCCGCGGACTCGGGCGGCGGCAGCAGGGCCTGCACAGACCCCACGGGCGAGCCGACCTGCTGCCACCTGCCGCGCTCGGTCAGCTGCGGATGGTCCAGCACGTCGGTCGGGGAGTTGAGCCGGGCATGGCCGAGGCCCGCCGCCTCCGCCGCGGCCCGGCAGTGCGCCAGGGGATGCCCGGCCGCCCACTTCGCGATCAGGTCGTCCAGTTCCGCGCGGCGCCCGACCCGGTCGCTGTTGCGCGCGTACCGGGGATCCTCCGCCAGGTCGGGCCGGCCGAGCACGTCCTTCGCCAGCCGCCGCCATTCACCGTCGTTGGTGGTGCCGAGCACGAGGACCTGGCCGTCCGCCGTCCCGTAGGCGCCGTACGGCGCGACCATCGGCGAGCTGAGGCCGTTCGGCCGGAGGTCCTCGCCTCCGTAGCGGGCCTGGTTGAGCGCGAACCCCATCCATTCGGCCACGGCGTCGAAGAGCCCGACGGATATCGAGGCCCCCTCTCCGGTCCGCTCGCGTACGAACAGGGCGGCCAGGATGGACGACAGGGCGTACATCCCGGCCCCGATGTCGGCGATGGGGATGCCCGGCTTGGCCGGTGCCTCCGGGGTGCCAGTGATGGAGCAGGACCCGGCCTCGGCCTGGACCAGCAGGTCGTACGCGCGGGCCTGCGCGTAGGGTCCGCCGCGTCCGTATCCGGAGATGTCCACGACGATCAGGCGCGGGTGGCGGGCGCGCAGTTCGTCGGCGCCGAGCCCGAGGCGGGCGGAGGCCCCGGGCGCCAGGTTCTGGACGACGACGTCGGCCCCCTCCACCAGGCGGTCCAGGATGTCCCGCCCCCGGGGCTCCTTCAGGTCGAGGGCGACCGACTCCTTGTTGCGGTTCGCCCAGACGAAGTGGGCGGCCATACCGCCGACCACGGTGTCGTAGTCGCGGGCGAAGTCGCCGCGGCGGCGGTCCTCCACCTTGATGACCCGGGCGCCCAGATCCCCGAGATGGCGGGTGCAGATGGGTGCCGCGACGGCCTGTTCCACCGCCAGGACCACGATTCCCTCAAGGGGCCGAACCATCGTTGCCACACCTGCTTCCATGCGTTTCCGGTGTTGTGCGAGCAATGGTCGCGCAACCGGGTGGCCGGGCCGGCGCGGGGGATGGCCGAGCCGGGTTCGCGCTCGGTCCCTCCGGGGGCTGAGGGGAGGCCCCGCCGTCCGGCCGTCCGCTGGATGCCTATAATATCTATATATTTTGGTAATAAATGGATAGCTTTTCGCTGGGGGAGTTGATCGCACCCATGCCACCCGACACCGATCCGGCACCGCCGGCGGCGCGCTTCCCCGCCGTGTTCGACCCGCCGCGCAGGCCGGGTTCGGTGCGCCGCACGACGACGCACGACCTGCTCAGGCCGGAGGGCGTGCCCGGCCCGGTCGCCGTCGACGCGCGCGGTCGCGACCTGCGCACCGGCGCGGACGGGGAGGGCACGGTGCTCGACGCCGCCCGGATCGGCGTCCTCGTCGAGATGCCGGGCCGGGAGATCCGCGAGATCCACGCCGACCCGCCCCACCCGGGACTCCAGGGCCTCGCCGGGACGCGGATCGCCGCCGGGTACCGCCGGGCCGTGGCCGCGGCGGTGCCGGACGCCGTGGGCTCCGGCCGGGTGCGCCACCAGTTGCTCGACGACCTGGCCGGCGCGATGGTCATCAGCGGTTACGCGAACAAGGGCGCCGGCATCGCTCCGCCGCGGCTGTCCGCCCCCGCGGAGCGGGCGGACCTGTGCGCGGGCTGGGCCACCGGCGGCACGCTGCTGACCTCCCTGACGAGCGGGCGGCCGCGGCCCGTGCGGTTCGGGCCGCCCGTCCCGGCGGACGGCACGGGCGACCGGCTGGGCTGGCACGAGTTCGATGCCCTCCCGGTCCACGGGATGCGCCGGCGGCGGCGCGTCGACGTGTGGACGGAGAACGGCGTCGGCGTGGTGGACTGCGCCTTCCGCGACAGCTACGTCGGCGTCGGCGGCGCCGAGACCGTCGTGCACGAGTACGCGGTCCGGGCGAGGGTGGACCCGGCGACGCTCGAGGTCCTGTCCAGCGAGGCCGAGCCCGGCACGCTGCCCGCCTCCGAGTGCCCGGCCGCGGCGGCCAGCGCCGCCCGGCTGGCCGGTACGCCGCTCACCGGCGTCCGCCGCCACGTGTCCCGGGAGTTCACCGGGACGAGCACCTGCACGCATCTGAACGACATCCTGCGCTCGCTCGAGGACGTGGGGGCCCTGCTCGCCGCGGCGGACCCCGACCCGGCACGGAGGACGACCTGACGCCATGACCGACCTCGGCACGCGCGGCCCGGCCGCCGACGGCACCCGCTCCGACTCCTTCCTCACCGTGCTCGACATGCGGATGCTGCCCCCGGACGGCGAGACCGCCCGCGCCACCGCGCACCTCGGCCCGGCCACCTGGGCCAAGGGCACCGAGCGGCCGCGCCTCGGCGCGCTCGTCGCCATGGCCGACATCGTCGCCGGGCTGCGCCCGACCGGCCCGGTGGTCCCGACCGTCGACCTGAACCTCCAGCTCCTGCGGCCGGCTCCCGCGCGCGGCCGGGTCGACCTGGAGTGCCGCCCGCTGAAGGCCGGGCGCCGGCTGTTCGTCGGCGAGGTCCTGATGCGGCACGAGGGGACGCTGCTCGCACGGTCGGTCGCCACGTTCATCAACCGGTCGTACGGGGGCACCGGATCGCCGCCGCGCGGACCGGCCCGGCGGGAGGCGTCGTTCGACGACTGGTTCCTGCCGTCCTACCCCGACGAGCGGACCGTGCTGGTCGAGCGGACCGAGGAGATCTCCAACGGCCCGGGCGCGACCGTCCAGGGCGGCGCGCAGGCGACCGTCGCGGAACTGGCGGCCGAGTGGGTGCTCTCGCCGCTGGGCCCGCACGCCGCCGTCGATCTCGACATCCGCTACCTCGGCCGGGTGGCGGCCGGGCCGCTGGCGGCGACCGCCGACGTGCTCGCCGTGCGCGGCGACCGGGCGTTCGTGAGCGTCATGCTCACCGACGCCGGCGCCGGGGACGCCGTGGTCGCCCACGCGAGCGTCGTGTGCCGCCCGGAAGCCTGACCGGAAACCTCTAGATATTTTCGGTGACTCGTCTACACTCCGACGGGTGACCGAGTTCAGCGGCGGTCCCGGCTCGGTGAGCCTGTGGGGCCTGGTGGAGGCGGCGGCGCGCGCCCGCCCGGACGACATCGTGCTGGCCGACGACCACGGGCGGTCGCTCACGACGGCCGCGTTCCGGGACGCGGCCGAGCGCGCCGCCGCCGGGCTGCTGGACCTGGGCGTCCGGCCGGGCGACGCCCTCTCGTGGCAGCTGCCCACGATCCTCGAGGCCCCCGTCCTGATGGCCGCCTGCGCCCGGCTGGGCGTCACGCAGAACCCGCTCATCCCGGTGCTGCGCGAGCGGGAGGTCGGGTTCATCGTCGACCAGGTCGGCCCGAGGCTCCTGGTGGTGCCGGAGACCTGGCGGGGCTTCGCGCACGGCGAGATGGCCCGTGCGCTCGGTCCTCAGGCCCTCGTCCTGGACCTGGAGGGGACGCCGGGGCCGGGCATCCGGCTGCCCGCCGGGGACCCCGGCGCCCTGCCGCCCGCGACGGCGGCCGGCGAGCCGCGGTGCCGCTGGATCTACTACACCTCCGGGACGACCGCCGACGCCAAGGGCGCCCGGCACACCGACGCGTCGGTGCTCCAGGCGGCGCGCAACGTGATCGAGCGGCACCACAAGGGTCCCGCCGACGTCAGCCCGGCCGCGTGGCCGTTCGCGCACATCGGCGGCGTCTCCACGCTTGGCTCGGTGCTGATCGCGGGCGGGCGGATGGTGATGTTCGAGTCCTTCGACCCGGCGACCACGCCCGAGCGGATGGCCGCCCACCGGCCCACCATCCTGGGATCGGCGACGCCGTTCTTCCATGCCTACATCGCCGCGCAGCGCCGCCACGGCGGTCCTGGGCCGCTCTTTCCCGACGTGCGCGTCTGCATCTCCGGCGGCGCCGCGGTCCCCGAGCCGGTCAACCGGGAGGTCGCCGAGGTGCTCGGCGTGCCCGGGGTCATCGGCGCCTGGGGGCTCACCGAGTTCCCCGTCGCCTCCAGCGAGACGCCCGACGACCCCCGCCTCGGGTCGACCGTCGGCCGCCCCACCGAGGGCGTGCGCGTCCGGATCGTCGACGGGGAACTGCGGCTCAAGGGCCCGCAGTGCTTCCTCGGTTACGTCGACGCCTCGCTCGACGCCGAGGCGTTCGACGAGGACGGCTGGTTCCGGACCGGCGACCTGGGCGAGGTGCACGGCGACGGCCGGATCAGCATCACCGGCCGGCTCAAGGACGTCATCATCCGCAACGCCGAGAACATCTCCGCGCTCGACGTGGAGAACGCGCTGCTGACCCACCCGGACGTCGCCGACGCCGCGGTGGTCGGCGTGCCGGACGCCCGGACGGGCGAGCGGGTCTGCGCCGTGGTGGTGGCCCGGCCGGGCGGGCCCGAGGTGACCCTCGCCGGCCTGTCCCGGCACTGCCTCGCCGAGGGCCTCGCGCGCTTCAAGACCCCCGAGCGGCTCGTCGTCGTCGACCGGCTCCCCCGCAACCCCATGGGCAAGATCCTCAAGAACGAGCTGCGCGCCGCCGCTCTGGAAAGCGCGGCAAAGCCGGAAAAACCTTGAAATACTAAGGTTTGCCCGTCGTTGAATATATCTAGATGTATCCAGTAGCTTTGGCGGGTGCACCCGAACGATCTGGAAGACGGACGGGCGATGTCCGCCCAGGAAGCGGCGATGGCGCTGGTCGACCCCTCCGCCTACGCCGACGGCCGCTTCGAGCGCGCCTGTGCGGTGCTGCGCCGCCACACCCCGGTACGCAGGATGGAGCCGCCGGGGTTCGAGCCGTTCTACGCGCTCACCAAACACGAGGACGTCCACGCCGTCGAGCGGCAGAGCGAGCTGTTCGCCGCCGCCCCCCGGCACAGGCTCGTGCGGGCCGACGCCGACCCCGAGCCGGTGCGCACGCTCGTGAGCATGGACCCGCCCGACCACACGGCGTTCCGCGCGCTGGTGGCGGACTGGTTCCGCCCCCGCCGGCTGCGGGCCTTCGAGGAGCAGGTGCGCGGCCTGGCGAAGGCGGCGGTCGACGCGATGGCCGAGCGCTCCGGGCCGTACGACTTCGTCCCCGAGATCTCGATGCAGTACCCGCTGACGGTCATCTGCTCGATGCTCGGCGTCCCCGAGTCCGATCGCGGGATGATCCTGCAGCTGACGCAGCGCAGCTTCGGCTCCGAGGACCCCGAGTACCAGGCGCTCACCGCGGTCGACGACCCGAACGAAGCGCTCATGGAGTTCGTCAACTACTTCTCCAAGCTCGTCGAGGACCGCCTGGCGCATCCCACCGACGACATCGCCTCGCTGCTCGCGCACGGCGAGGTGAACGGCGAGCGCCTCGAGCTCTTCGACCTCCTGGGCTACTTCGGCATCCTGGCGACGGCGGGGCACGACACGACCTCCTCCACCATCGCCGGCGGCCTGCACGCGCTGATCGAGCACCCCGGCCAGCTCGACCGGCTGCGCGCCGACCCCTCGCTGGTGCCGCTCGCGGTCGAGGAGATGATCCGGTGGACGACCCCGGTGAAGTCCTTCATGCGCACCGCCACCGCCGACACCGAGATCCGCGGCGAGCCGATACCCGAGGGCGAGGCGGTGCTGCTCCTGTACCCGAGCGCCAACCGCGACGAGGACGTCTTCAACGAGCCCGACCGCTTCGACATCGGCCGCGACCACAACCCGCACCTGGCCTTCGGGCAGGGCGCGCACTACTGCCTGGGAGCCCACCTGGCCAGGATGGAGGCGCGGGCGTTCTTCGAGGAACTGCTGCCCCGGCTGCGCCACATCGAGCCGGCCGGCGACGCGGAGCTGATCAAGACGCTGTTCGTCGGCGGGCTCAAGCACCTCCCGATTCGCGCCGAGGTGGCCTGAGACGCGGAGCCGGGCCTTCCGGGGCGCTCAGCCGAAGTAGGCCCTGACCGCGTGCCGGAACCACTCCAGCCGGAGGCCGGCCGCCCGCCCTTCCAGGTCCGGATCGGCGTCCCGGCCGCCGTCCGGCAGGACCTCGAACCGCACCGGCACGCCGGCCGATCTCAGCTCTCCGGCGTAGCGGCGCGTCTCGTCCAGGCCGGGATCGAGGCGACCGGAATAGGTGAGCGTCGGCGGGAGACCGCGGAAGCCGCCGCTCCCGGCCGCCGGGGGCAGGAGCGCGGCGTCCTCGGCCGGGGGAGGGACCAGGCGCAGCCGCGGCGCCCTCCGCCCGTCGTCCGCTCGCGATGTCCGAACCGCCGGGGCGGGCTCCGGGCGCAGCGGCATCTGGAAGGCGACGCCGACCTCGCCCCTCTCACGCGCGTGGACGGTCAGCGCCGCGGTGAGGGCCCCGGCGCGGCCGGTCCCGCCGACCGCGATCTGATCCGTCCTGGCCCCGAACCAGCGCGCGTTGTCCCTGAGCCACAGCAGGGCGCGATGGCCGTCGCGGAGGGCCGTCGCGCACGTCCCGGAGCCGCCGGCGCGGCAGTCGGGCACCACGACCACGCAGTCGCCGGCACCGATCAGCTGCCGGACGATCGCGCCGTCCCGCTCCGGGAGCCGCGCGGCGGAGCGGACGCCGGGCAGCCACAGGACGCCGGGCACGTCGTCCCTGGGGCGCTCCGGAAGGTGGATGAGCAGCCGCTGGTACGAGCCGTCCCCGCGGGGCAGCAGTTCTTCCAAGACCTGCACGTCCATGGGTTCTCCGGTGCGACCACGTGCCGATGCGAGAGGTGCCGCCGGGCCGCGCTCACGCCGTCGCGGGCTCCACGGCGGCGAGCCCTGCCCGCTCGTAGGCCTGCCTGATCTGTGCCTTGGCCTCCTCGGGAAGGATCGCCTGGGGCGGGCGGGAGTGGGGATGGTCGCCCATGGGGAGGCCCATCACCGACGCGGCGTACCGGAAGGCCTCTCCCCAGTGGGTGAAGTAGTCGGGGCGGCCCGGGTAGGAGACGAACCACGATCCCAGCTCGTCCGAAAGCTGGTCGAGCAGGGATTCCCGCGCGTGCCGGATGGCGTCGGCGAGTTTCCCTTCCCAGATGAGCGTCCAGAACTCGGTGTACCGCCGGTCGTCCGGCGTTTCGAAGAGGTAGCCGGTGGTGCCCAGTTGCGCGGGGCCCACGATGCCCGCCTGCAGCCAGCCGGCGCGGTAGACGATCAGGTCGCATTCCCAGACCACCAGCTCCGGCGCCAGCGTGTGGATCGCCTTGCTGCGCCAGGGCTCGCACACGCCTTCCTTGATGGCGCAGACCGCGGGTATTTCCTCGGCGACGCGCGCGATCTCCTCCGGAGTGAGCGCGTATCCGGATGACGGGGAGTTGAACATCCCCAAGGCGATGTCGGTCCTGTCGGCGATGTACTGGAAGAACCGCAGGGTGCCTTCGCCGCCGTGCAGTTCCATGGGCGGCGTCTGCAGATAGCAGATGTCGGCTCCGGCCCGCTGCGCGTGGAGGGTGAGTTCGAGGGCGTCCTTGGGCGAGGTCGCCTGCGTGCAGACCTGGACCACCGTGTCCGTGCCGAGCTCGCGCACCTCGGCGATCGCCGTCTCGACGAGCTTCTTCCGTTCGTCCATCGTGAGCGACCACCATTCGCCCACACCGCTGCCGAGCCACAGCATCGCGTGCCGCAGGTCCGCCGCGCAGTGGCGGACGAGGCGGCGGTAGGCGTCGTAGTCGATGTCGTCGCCGTCGGGCCCGCTGAACGGCGTGTACAGCGAGTCGCCGATTCCGTGCAGCCCTCCGCCCCGTGCCCAGTCCCGTGCTTCACGAGCAGCCGGCATGCGCTACCTCCGGAGCGTCGTCGAACGCCGGGCGTCCGATGTCGTGGTGAAATGGCATGCGCCGCCATCGAACGCGGAGTTGTCGCCCGGTCGCGGCCGGTGGAACGGCCCCGGGGATCGCCAGGTTTCAGAGCGTTTCGAGTTCAATGGCCGTCCGCCGATGGTAACAACGTTTTACGTCTATCGGAAGGGCCTTCTCAGGCAGAGCCGGAGCCTTTCTGGTAACGCCGTGTTCCCGATCGGATCGAGGGGGCGGGTCAGCGCGGCCCGCCTTGTCGCGGGCCCCGCGCGGGCCTGGGCGGAGAGCCGTCCGGTATGATCTGCGCAAGCCTTTGAGACGTTGCCTGGAGGACGTGCCAGTGTCCGAGCCGGCCGCGTCGAAGCCCGCCCGCCGGCGGCGCCGGCGGGGCTCGATCAACGCGGACGACATCGTCGCCGGAGCCTTCGAGGTCGCCCGCCGCGTGTCGCTGGACCGGCTGAGCATGCCCACCCTCGCCGCGCACCTCGATGTCGGGGTCACCAGCATCTACTGGTACTTCCGCAAGAAGGACGACCTGCTCGACACGATGGCCGACGCCGCCGTCGCGGCCTACGCGGACGGGATGCCCGCCGTGAACGCCGGCGGCACCTGGCAGGAGACCCTCTCCGGCCACTTCCACGCGCAGCGCGGGCTGCACAGGGAGGACCGGGTCCTGTCCGACCTGCTGCTGATGCGCGCCTCGGCCTACAGCCCCGAGTCGCTGCGCCGCGTCGCGGAGATCGAGGAGGCCGTGGTCGGCAGGCTGGTCGACGCCGGCTTCACCGCGGAGGACGCGCGGCGGGCCTACCGGGCCGCGTCCGTGTACACGCGCGGCATGATCATTCATGACCGCATGGCCGGGCCGGACGGTCCCGCGCCGCCCGGTTCCCCCGGCGGCCCCGTCGCCGCCCACCCGCTCGCCGGGATGACCGACGAGGACTTCGATTTCGGGATGCGGCGCCTGATCGGCGGCCTGGAGGCGCTGCCGCGCGAGGGCAGCCCGGAGGACGCGCCCGCGCGGCGAGGGCGGGCGGCGCCGCGGCCCGGTGCGGCGCGAGCGGAGCACGCCGATCGCTCGCGCAGGGCGACGGGGTAGCCCGGAGGTGGCCCGGAGGTGGCCCGGAGGTGGCCCGGAGGTGGCCCGGAGGTGGCCCGGAGGTGGCCCGGCCGGAGGCGCGCCGTGCCTCCGGCCGGGGCCGTCCCACCGGGAGGGGCGGGACGTCGGAAGGGGCCGAGGAGCCCGATCAGGCCGTGATCAAGCCGGGTCGCCCGCCGGGGTGACGGTCTGGAACACCGCGGAGGCCGAGGTCACCGTGCGGTCGTCCCGGCCCTCGTCGTGGAGGGTCAGCCGGACGCCGACCTTTCCGGCGGTACCGTGCGCGGCCTCCCCGTCGACGCGGAAGGGGCCGGTCTTGCCGCGGGCCAGGAACATGACGTGCCAGGTCTGCATCTGGAGCAGGTCGGTGCCGGCCAGTCCGGCGGCCAGGTCGATCGCCGCGGTCTCGAGCAGGACGTGCTGGGGCCCGATGTGCAGGGCGGCGTCGGGCGAGGCGAGTTCCACGGCGAGCTCGGGCAGCACCCAGTGGCCGTCGTCGCGGCGGGAGGCGCCGAACGCCTCCCACAGGGGCGGCAGGTCGGGGGAGTCGACGATCTCCAGCCGGTCCTCCTCCATCTTCTGGAGCCCCTCGGGCACGGTGCCGATCCGCACGCCCTGGCCCTCGACGAAGGCGATCACCCGCCCGTGGTCGTCGGCATCCACGATCTTGGACCGGCTGTAGCCCATCCGCGTGCCCGAGTGGAGCACCTCCGACTCCACCACCTCGATGCGCCGCACGTCGCGCGCGCCGTCGAGGATCTGGCAGGAGTGGACGACCGGGTTCGGGACGGTCTCCAGGTCCGAGCCCACGCCGCCCTCGGGGGCGCTGATCGACAGCGGCGCGACCAGGAGCCCGCCCGCGGCGTTGCGCATGTCGCGGCGGAGCGTCACGGTGTTGTCGACGGGCCCGGTGTTCATCGAGCCGTGGTTGCGGCCGATGTAGCGGTAGCTCAGCAGCCCGGTCCAGCGGCGCCGCAACTCGTTCGCGTACGCCGCGGGGTCGTCCTTCAACTCTCGGATGTCGCGCAGCATCGAACCACACCTCCACGGGCCGCCTGCCGCGGCCCCGCGTTCCGTATCTCGGCCGGATCCGCGCCCCCGCCGCTTCGGGCGGGGACGGCGCCGGCGAGGCGGCGACGTGCCGGCGGCGGCCGTACGGGCATTGTCGGGTTGCTTACCGAAGGGCTTACGGTAATGCCGTCCAAAGTAACCGGTCAAGATCGCCGCCACCGCGCGGCGCTCCGCGGCCGCATTTGGGGATGCCGCCGAATGGTCGCCCCGGTACCGCCTCCAGGACAGCGAGAAGCCCCTTCCCCAAACTGGAAAACCCTGTTACCATCACTCCTTGCAAGCCCGTACCGCAGGCTGTCCCGGTCGGCGTATATCCGGTCGGTGACGACGTTACCCCGATCGGCGACACGCCGTACCGAGGTGCGGGGCGGCGCTGAACAACGTGGTTACCACACGCCTGGAGGTCGCGGTGTCCCGACGACTTGAATTTCCCGTGTTCGACGCGGACAACCACATGTACGAGACCACGGACGCGTTCACGAAGTACCTGCCGGAGGAATACTCGGGGCTCGTGAAGTACGTCCAGGTCAACGGTCGTACGAAGATCGCGCTCAAGAACACGATCAGCGAGTACATCCCGAACCCCACCTTCAACAAGGTCGCGCCCCCCGGAGCGCAGGAGCTGGAGTTCAGGCTCAAGAACCCCTCCTCGAAGACGCAGGTCAGGCCCGGGGACAAGGAGATGGCCCCGCCGCCGAAGTACATCGAGTCGCCCCCGGCGTTCTTCAACCCCGCCGACCGGCTCGAGCTCATGAACGAGCTGAGCATCGACCGCGCGATGATGTGGCCGACGCTCGCCAGCCTGCTGGAGGAGCGGCTCGCCGACGACCCGCGCGCCACGCACGCCATCGTGACCGCGCTGAACCGGTGGATGCACGAGCACTGGACCTTCAACTACGAGGACCGGATCTTCCCCACCCCGGTGATCACGCTGCCGATCGTCGACGAGGCGATCCGCGAGCTGGAGTGGGTGCTCGAGCGCGGCGCCCGCGCCATCCTGATCCGCCCGGCCCCGGTGCCCGACTACCGGGGGCAGCGGCGCTCGTTCGCCCTCCCCGAGTACGACCGGTTCTGGAAGGTCGTGCAGGACTCGGGCGTCGTGGTCGGGCTGCACGCCTCCGACGACGGCTTCGTGCGCTACCTCAACGAGTGGGAGGGCCGGTCCGGCGAGTACACGCCGTTCAAGGCGGCGCCCTCGCCCTTCTCCGCGCTGGTGAGCGCCGAGTACCGGTCCATCAAGGACGTCGTCTACTCGATCATCGGCCACGGGCTCGCCACCCGCTTCCCCGACATCCGGTTCGTGCCGGTGGAGAACGGCAGCGCCTGGGCCAGGCCGCTGGTCCAGAACCTCAAGAAGGTCTACGCCCGGTCGCCGGAGATCTTCCCCGAGGACCCGCTGGTGGCCCTGCGGCGCTCGATCTACATCCACCCGTTCCACGAGGAGGACGTGCTCGGCCTCGTCGAGGTGATCGGCGCGGACCGGGTCATCTTCGGCTCGGACTACCCGCACCCGGAGGGGCTGTTCGACCCGGTCACCTTCGTCGACGAGCTGAAGTCCCTGTCGAAGGAGGACCAGGCCAAGATCATGGGCGGCAACCTGGCCTCGATCATGGGGGTCGACCCCGCCAAGGGCGCGCTGGCCCCCGCCTGATCCGGGCGCCCGCGTCCCGCGCGGGCCGCGCCCGCCGTGCCGGTCCCTCCGGTGTGGCGGGCCCGGCCCGCTTTCCCCGCGGGGCGGGGCCGCCGCAGCACCTGGTTCATGACCGTGCCCTCGGCGCCTCCACTGCCGCCGGCACGGCGTCCACCCCTACCGGGCCCGGGCGGCGCGTCCGCGCGACCGGGCCGGTGAAACGCATGGAGTCCGGATGGCAGAGTACGAGTTCATCAGCACCGAGGCGCTGGACGACGGTGCGATCGTCCGCATCATGCTGGACCGGCCGAAGCAGCGGAACGCGCAGAACCGCGGCCTGCTCGTCGAGTTGAACGACGCGTTCCTGGCCGCCGAGGCCGACGACAAGGTCCGCGTGGTGATCCTGGGCGGGATGGGGCCCATGTTCTCCTCCGGCCACGACGTCGGCTCCAAGCAGGCCATCGCCGAGCAGGTGCCGGGCCCGGAGCAGCACGTCACCTGGAGGACCAACGGCGGCACGCGGGAGGGCGTCGAGCGGCTGTACCTGCAGGAGTGGCACTACTTCTTCCAGAACACCCGGCGCTGGCGCGACCTGCGCAAGATCACGATCGCGCAGGTGCACGGCAACGTGTTCTCCGCCGGCCTGATGCTGATGTGGGCGTGCGACCTCATCGTGGCCGCCGACGACACCGTGTTCGCCGACGTGGTCGGCCAGCGCCTGGGCATGTGCGGCATGGAGTACTTCGCGCACCCCTGGGAGTTCGGGCCGCGCAAGACCAAGGAGCTGATGCTCACCGGCGACTCCATCGACGCCGACGAGGCGCACCGCCTCGGCATGGTCAGCAAGATCTTCCCGCCGGACGAGCTGGGCGACCGGACGCTGGAGTTCGCCCGCCGCATCGCCTCGCTGCCGACGATGACGGCCCTGATGATCAAGGAGTCGGTCAACCAGACCGTCGACAACATGGGCTTCGCCAACGCGCTGAACTCCACCTTCACGCTCCACGAGCTCAACCACGCGCACTGGTCGGTGGCGCACGAGGACCGCTTCCCCGTCGCCCGTCCCGAGGACGGCGTCCCGGACTGGCGCGCCGCGCCCTCCGTCATGCCGGCGCGCCGCGACTCGCCCGGCGGAGCCCCGTCGTAGGGGGCCGTCATGGATCTGTTGCTGGAGGGCAGGGCGTTCGTCGTGGTCGGCGGCAGCGCGGGCATCGGCCTCGCGGCCGCCCGGCAGCTCGCGGAGGAGGGCGCCCGCGTCGCGATCGTCGCCCGCGGCCGGGAGCGGGCGGAGGCCGCGGTGGCGGAGCTGGAGCACGCCGGTGCGGCCCAGGCCGTCGCCGTCACCGCCGACGTCGGCCGGGAGGGCGAGGCGGAACGCGCCGTCGCGGCAGCGGCGGAGGGGTTCGGCGGGCTGGACGGCATCGCCGTGACCACGGGACTGCTGGGGCACGAGCCGATCGAGGTCGCCGACGCACGGTGGGAGGAGGTCTTCCGCGACGTGCTTTTGGGCACCGTGCGCAGCGTCCAGAGCGCCCTGCCGTTCCTCCGGCGCGGCGGGGGCACCGTCGTCACGACCGCGGCCTACAGCATCCGCGCGCCCGAGATCGCCCGGCTGCCCTACGCCTCGCTCAAGAGCGGCGTCGCCACGTTCACCAAGGGCATCGCCAAGGCGTACGGCGCCGACGGGGTCCGCGCGAACTGCGTGTGCCCCGGGGCGATCGAGACGGCGGCGCTGCAGGGGCTGCGCGCCAGGATCGCCGCCGAGCGCGGGGTCCCGCCGGAGGGCGTGCTCGAACGGGTGATGGCCGAGGAGTGGCATCTGGACGTCGCGCTGGGACGCCCCGGCCGGCCGTCGGAGGTCGGCGAGCTGATCGCGTTCCTGCTCTCGCCCCGCGCGGGCTACCTCACCGGGGCGCTGGTCAACATCGACGGCGGGACCGACTTCTGACCGGCCCGGACCCGGCGGGCGCGCCGCTACAGTACTGGGGCTGGGACGGAGGCAGGGCGACGCGGTTTTCCCGGGCATTGGCGTAGGCGGCACCCGGTGGAGGTGGGAGTGCAGTGGGTTTGACGGCCCAGACTCGGAGCGAGCAGGCGGTGCTCCAGGTGGTGACCGAGCTTCTCGAGGAGGAGGGTTACGAGTCCGTCCGGATCCGCGAGGTCGCGGCGCGCGCGCACGTGTCGACCCGGACCATCTACGAGAGCTTCGGCAACCGCGACGAGATGATCGTGACGGCGCTGCAGCAGTGGATGCAGGAGAACGTCAAGGCCCCGGTGGAGGCGATCGAGCCGATTCCCGGCGAGCCGATCGACGAGGGGCTCATGCGGATGTTCCGGCAGATCTTCGCGCCCTGGGAACGCCACCCCCGGCTGCTCATGGCCGTCGACATCGCGCGGCGGGGCCCGGGCGGCGACCGGCTCGTCACCTTCGGGAAGCACGCCTTCCAGCCGGCCATCCACCAGCTGCTGAAGGACACCGACCCCGTGTACGCCAGGGACGTCAGCGAGATCCTCTACCACGTCGTCTCCGGGCTGCTCAGCCAGTTCCGCGACCGCGAGATGCCGATCACCGCCCTGCTGCCCATCATCGAGCGCACCGTCCACCGGCTCACGGAATCGCGCGTCCCGCCGCCGGCGGCGTAGCCCGGCCGCCCGCGGGCCGCCGCCTCCGGGCTCCGGGCTCCGGGCGGACCGTGGTCAGGACGAGAAGGAGTAGCCCCCGTTGACGGGGTAGGTCTGCCCGGTCACCCAGCCCGCGTCCGGGCCGGAGAGGAAGGCCACCATCGCGGCCGCGTCGTCGGGCCGTCCGAACCGCTTGATGACGTACCGGCCGAGGTTGCGGGCGAGGCGGGGATCGTCCTCGGCGCCCTCGGGCATGATCGTCCCGAGGGACACGCAGTTGACGGTGACGCCGTGCCGGCCGACCTCCCGGGCGACCGCCCGGCTGAACCCGGCCGCGCCCGCCTTGGCCGCCGAGTAGGCCGCCATCGTCGGCTCGCCCACCCGGCCCGCGTCGGAGATGACGGTGATCACCCGTCCCCAGGATCGGTCGATCATGGCGGGGAGGAAGGCCCGCACGGCGTGCATGACGCCGTAGAGGTTGACGCCGAGGAAGGGCGCCCAGTCGGCGGGGGAGGTCTCGGCGAACGGCGCGAAGTCCTCCCGGCCCAGCGCGGCCACCCGGCCGGCGTTGCCGGCGTTGTTGACCAGGATGTCGACCGGGCCCGCCGTCTTCGCGGCCTGCTCGACCGCGCTCCAGTCGGTGACGTCGAACGGGGCCGGCGCCGCGTCCCCGCCGGCCGCGGTGATCTCGTCCGCCACCGCGGCGGCGCGCTCGGGGGCGAGGTCGTTGACGACGACTCCGGCGCCGCGGCGCGCGAGCTCCAGCGCGATGCCGCGCCCGATGCCCTGACCGGCGCCGGTCACCAGCGCGCGCCGCCCGGCGTGCGTACGCTCCTCCGTCATCGCCGCTCCTGATGTGAAAGTTTTATATACGTCTATATATCATGTATCGTCCTCATGCCGCCGTCCGCGACCTCTCGGGAGACGACGTGTCCGGGCAGCCGGAGAACGGGAAGCCGCCGTCCCGGCGCCCCGCGACCAGCGTCGACGTGGCCCGTCTCGCGGGGGTCTCCCGGGCCACCGTGAGCCATGTGCTCAACGGCCAGGTCGAGCGGTTCAGCGCCGAGACGGTCGAGCGGGTGCGCGGCGCCGCCGCGGCCCTCGGCTACGTCCGCTCCACGGCGGGCCGGGCACTGGTCAGGGGACGCGGCGACTTCATCGTCCTGGCCGTGCCGCACGCGACCGTCACCCGCGTCCAGGAGGTCATCGAGGCGCTGTCGGCCGACATCGAGGAGCTCGGCTTCACCGTGGTCGTGCACTTCGCGGGGGTCAGGGCGGGACGGAAGGCGCCGGACCGGCTGCACCACATGATCGAGACGCTGCGCCCCGCCGGGGTGGTCAACCTGGGCGGGCTGTCCGAGGACGACATGGAGGCGCTGCGCGCGGCCGGCTGCCTGGTCCTGCCGCGGTACCGGTCCGGCGACCCCAACCTGTTCATCGGGCGCCTGCAGGCCGGGCACCTGCACGCGCGGGGCCGCACCGAGATCGCCTACGCGTTCACCGGCGACCGGCGCGACGACCCGTACGGGCCCGGGCGCGCGGAGGCCGTCGCCGCGTTCTGCGCGGAGGCGGGCCTGGCGCCGCCGGCGCACCTCCACGTGCCCATCGAGGCCGCGGCCGCCCGGAAGGCGCTGGAGCGCCTGGTCTCGCTCCGCGGGCGTCCGGTGGGGATCGCCTGCTACAACGACGAGGTCGCCCTGGCCCTGGTCTTCGCCGCCAAGGGGCTCGGCCTGGAGGTGCCCGGCGACGTCGCCGTCATCGGCGTCGAGCGCACCGAGGTCGGGCAGGTGGTCTCGCCCCGGCTGACGACGGTCGCGGGCGACCTCCCGGCCATCGTGGGCTTCTTCCGGTACGACCTGGCCCGGGCGTACGGCGGGGCGGCGTCCCGGCCGGAACCGCCCGGCCTGACCGACGGCTACCGGATCTACCAGGGCGAGACGACGTAGGACGACCGCGCCGCAGCGCGGCGGAGCCTGCCTGAACTCGTCGTTGACACGTGTCACCACCCGCTCGTAGTGTGAGCCGTGCCGACGGAGGACCGCCCCGCGGACACCTGTTCCGGGGCCGCGCTGGCGAGGAGGCCCCGATGCCGCTCCCGAGGAACGCGGACGTGGTGGTCGTCGGATTCGGCGTGGCCGGCGCCGCGGCGGCCCTGGCGGCGGCACGGGCCGGAGCCCGCGTCACCGTCCTTGACCGGGGCGTGCCGACGGCGCGGCCACTCGCCCTCTCACGTTCCGCCCGGTCCCGCCGGGCACTGCGGTCCGGCCTCCAGCGTGCCGCGCTCGCGGCCGGGGTCGCCGTCCACCCGCGCTGCCACGTGCACGAGCTGATGATGGACGCCGGGCGGGTGTGCGGTGTCGGGTACGCGGCGCCGCCGTCCGACGGCGGCGCCGCCACGGCTCGGCTCGCGGAGACGATCGTCGGCGAGGTCGGCTGCTCCTCGGTCGTGCTCGCCCTGGACCCGCGCCACTGGGAGTTCGTCGGGCCCGCCGTGTGGAGCGCGGCGCGCGCGAGCGGTGACGCGGACGGACCGCCGCCGACGGCCCGGCCCAGTCCGGAACTGGCCGTCCGCACCTGGTGCGCGGCGCGGGAGGCGGGCGCCGCGGCGGCCTCACGCCAGGCCGAGCTGGGTTTCGACGCCGCGACCGGAGCCGTCCTGATGGGAGCCGGCCTCCCCGTGCCCGGCCTCTACTCGGCCGTGGGCGGGCGCGCCGCCGATCCGGCCGCCGGACACCGGGCCGGACGCGGCGCCGCCCTCGAGACGGCGCGGCGCTCCGGGGCCGAGCTGCGATCGGTGATCTGACGCCCCCATGGCCAGGTCCAGTCCTCCGACAGGCAGGTGAGCCCATGCCGGACGCGGCGCGAGATCGGGAAGATCGAGGAGGGGAGCTACCAGGTCACGAGGGCGGTGCCGGGAGCGGAGTCGCCCGGCGCGGTCGCGGGCGGGGGCCGGTCCTCGCCGTCGCGGCGGCCGCCCTCGGCGAGTCCGGGCGCGGGCGCCAGGGCCCACAGCTCGCCGAGCACCTCGCGCAGGACGTCCTGGCGCAGCGAGTAGAAGTAGTTGCGGCCCCGCTTGTGCACCTCGATCAGCCCGGCCTGGGTCAGGATCTTGGTGTGGTAGGAGATGGTCGGCTTGGAGATGGGCAGCGTGTCCTCCAGGACGCTGCAGGGGAACTCGTCCTGCTGAGCCACCTGCTGGACGATGTTCCACCGGATCGGGTCGCCCAGCGCCTTGAAGACCTCTGTCGCGGTAACGGGTTCGCGGGACATGACGCCCTCTCCTCTGCACTCCACCACGGTTCCAGTGTTCGCCGACCATGAATTTAGCTCACCGGGAAAACATTTAGATATATTGACATGTATCTGAATATCCGCTTCAGTGAGATGCGTCTCGAACGGCGCCGGGTCGCCGCAGCGCCCCGTGGTCGGCGCCCGGCCGCCGATCCCGCCCGGATGTGAGGGGAAGTCCCCGATGGAGCTGGCTCTTTCGCCGGATCAGAAGCTCTTGCAGAAGTCCGCGCGAGGGCTCCGCGAGAAGGAGTGCTCGCTCGACCGCATCCGCGGCCTGGAGGACGGCGAGCTCCGCTGGAGCCGTGACTGGTGGCGCAAGGGCGCCGAGCTGGGCTGGGCGGCGACCGTCGTGCCGGAGGAACTGGGCGGCGGCAGCGTCTCCGGAGAAGGCGTGCGCGACCTGGCCCTCATCGCCGAGGAACTTGGCGCGGGAGTCGCCCCCGGGCCCCTGCTGCCGGTCAACGCCGTGCTTGCCGGCCTCGTCCACGCGCACGGCACCGGCCCCGACCACTCCGCCGAGATCGAGTCGCTCGTCGCCGGTGAGACCGTCGCGAGCTGGGCGGTCTACGAGCCCGGCGGGGAATGGACGGCCGAGCCCCCGGGCCTCACCGCGACGCCCGCCGGCGGCGGCATCGTCCTGGAGGGCGTCAAGGACCGCGTCGAGGACGCCGCGCAGTCCGACCTGTTCCTGGTCACCGCCGCCACCGCGCAGGGCACCGCCCAGTTCCTGGTCCCCGCCTCCGCGCCCGGCGTGACCGTCACCCCGCAGTGGTCCCTGGACCTGTCCCGCGCCTTCGGCGAGGTCCGCTTCGAGGGCGTCCAGGTCGGCGAGGACGCGCTGGTGGGCGTGCCGGGAGACCTGCGGACCGTGGAGCGCCAGCTCCAGATCGCCATCGTCGTGCAGTGCGCGGAACTCTGCGGCGGCCTGGACCGGATCTTCGACCTCACCACGCGGTGGGCCTTCGATCGGTACTCCTTCGGCCGGCCGCTGGCGTCCTACCAGGCCCTCAAGCACCGCTTCGCCGACATGCGCACCTGGATCGAGGCCTGCCACGCGACGACGCAGGCGGCGGCCGGAGCCGTGCAGGCGGCGGCGCCGGACGCCCCCCGGCTGGTCAGCGTGGCCAAGGCGTACGTGGGGGATCGGGCCCCGGTCATCCTGCAGGACTGCGTGCAGCTGCACGGCGGCATCGGGGTGACCTGGGAGCACGATCTCCACCTGTACCTGCGGCGCGCCGTCCTGGACCAGTCCCTCTACGGGACCCCGCGCGACCACCGCCTCCGCCTGGCCGACCTCGCCTCCGCCCGACCGGCCGAAGGGAACGACCCGCGATGACCGAGAACACCACCGAGAGCGTCGAGTCCTTCCGCGCCCGGGCCCGGACGTGGCTGGCGGAGAACATGCCGCGCTGGGACGGCCACGTGTCCCCGCCGGCCGATGACGACATCAAGGAGTGGCACCGCGCCCGCGAACTCCAGAAGAAGCTGTACGCCGGGGGCTTCGCCGGCATCTGCTTCCCGAAGGAGTACGGGGGCCTCGGCCTGTCGCCCGCGCACCAGCAGGCGTTCACCGAGGAGTGCAGGGGCTACGAGATGCCGCTGCTGCTCAACACGCCCACGTTCAGCATCTGCGCCGCGACGCTGCTCGACGTGGGCACCGAGGAGCAGAAGCGCGAGCGGATCAGCGCGGCGATCCGCGGGGACGAGGCGCTCTGCCAGTTCCTGTCCGAGCCCCGCGGCGGCTCCGACCTCGCCGGGGTGATCACCCGGGCCGAGCGCGACGGCGACCGCTGGATCCTCAACGGGGCGAAGACCTGGAGCACCTCCGCGTACGCGGCCGACTGGGGGCTGTGCCTGGCCCGCACCGACTGGGAGGTGTCCAAGCACCGCGGGCTGACGATGTTCCTCGTGCCGACGAAGGCGCCGGGCGTGACGGTGAACCGGATCCGGATGGTGAACGGCTCCCGGGAGTTCTGCGAGGAGTACTTCGACGACGTCGTGCTGCCGGCCTCGGCCGTCGTCGGCGAGGTCGGCGGCGGCTGGGAGGTCGCGTCCCGGCAGATGTTCCACGAGCGCAACGCGGTGGGCGGCGGCTCGCCCTACGTCAGCGGCCGGGGGCTCCCCCCGACCATGCCCCGCGTGCCGCCGATCGACGTGGCGCGGGCGCTGGGCAGGTCGGACGACCCGGCGGTGCGCGAGCTGGTCGGCGAGGCGCTGGTCATGACGGCCGTGCACGAGCAGATGGTGGAGCGCGTGTCGCGGGCGCTGGGCAGCGGGGCGCTCCCGCCGGCCGGCTCGTCCATGCTGCGCCTCCTGCACGCCGAGACCTCCCAGCTCAGGGAGGACATCGCGCTCAAGATCGCGGGGGCGAACGCGGCCACCGGCACGGGCGCCGACCTGGGGATCGGCGGCCGGGTGTCCATCGGCTACCTCATGCGGCAGAGCGCGAGCCTGGGCGGCGGCACCACCGAGATCTCCCGCAACATCATCAGCGAGCGGCTGCTGGGCATGCCCCGCGAGCCGGCCCTCGACCGGGACGTCCCCTTCAAAGAGGTCAAGCGCGGACGCTGACGGACGCCGGCGGACCGCGACGACGGTTGGAGAGCTGATGAACCTCGCGATGATCCTCGACATGGTCGCCGACGGCATGGCCGGCCGCGTCCTCGTCGGGGACCGCGCCACCGGCCTCACCGGCGCGGACCTGCGCGCCCGGGCGCTGGCGGGGGCCGGGCACGTCACCGCGGCCGGTGCGCGCAGGCTGGTGTACCTGGGGCCCAACGGACCGGAGTTCCCCGTCGCGCTGTTCGCCGCCGCCTTCGCGGGCGTGCCGTTCCTGCCCCTCAACTACCGGCTGGGGGAGCGGCAGCTCGGCGAGGTGATGGCCCGCCAGGAGTCCCCGCTCGTCGTGACCGACACGCCGGAGCGCGTGCCGGGCGCGGCGACCGTCGGCACCGCGGAGTTCCTGGCGCTGCCCGCGGCCGGGACGGACTCGTCCGCGGCGGTCACGACCCCGCCCGGCTCCGTCGCGGCGCTGCTCATGACGAGCGGCACCGTCTCCACGCCGAAGAGCGCCGTGCTGCGCCACGAGCACCTGACGGCGTACCTGTTCGGGTCGGTCGAGTTCGCCTCGGTGCCGGACACCGACGCCACCCTCGTCAGCGTCCCGCCGTACCACATCGCGGCGGTGGCCAACGCCCTGTCGAACCTCTACAGCGGACGGCGGATCGTCTACATGCCGCGGTTCGACGCGGGGGAGTGGCTGGACACCGTGGAGCGCCAGGGGGTCACCCACGCGATGGTGGTCCCGACGATGCTCGCCCGCATCGTGGCCGAGCTCCAGGCCCGGGGGACGCGCGGGCCCGCCTGCCTGAAGTCCCTGTCCTACGGGGGTGCGAAGGTCGCCCCCGAGGTGATCGAGGAGGCGCTCCGGCGGTTCCCCCACACCGGCTTCGTCAACGCCTACGGGCTGACCGAGACCGCCTCGTCCATCGCCGTGCTGGGGCCCGAGGACCACCGGGAGGCCGCCGCGAGCTCCGACCCGGCGGTGCGCACCCGGCTCGGCTCCGTGGGCCGCGCCCTGCCGTCGGTCGAGATCGAGGTGCACGACGGGGACGGCCGCCCGTGCCCGGCCTACCTGGTCGGCGACATCGTGGTGCGCGGCCCCCAGGTCGCCGGGGAGTACCTGGAGGCCGGGAGCATGCTGCGCCCCGACGGCTGGTTCCCCACCCGGGACCTCGGCTACCTCGACGAGCACGGCTACCTGTTCGTCCGCGGCCGGGCCGACGACACCATCATCAGGGGCGGCGAGAACATCGCGCCCGCCGAGATCGAGGACGTGCTCAACGGCCACCCGGCGGTCCTGGACTCCGTGGTCGCGGGCGTGCCGGACGCCGAATGGGGGCAGCGGATCGCGGCGTTCGTCGTCGTCCGCCCCGGAGCGGCGGTCGAGCCCGGCGACCTGCGGACCTGGGTGCGGGAGCGGCTGCGCGGCTCCAAGACCCCCGACTCGGTGACCTTCGTCGACCAGTTCCCCACCACGGCCACCGGCAAGGTGCTGCGACGCGATCTCGTCGCGGGCCTCCGGCAGGACGACTCCGTCTCCGCATGAAAGATCACTGCCACCCCGTCAGGAAGCCGAGGTCACGCAACTGTGTTCAAGCCGATGGAAGGTGTCCGGGTCCTCGAGGTCGCCCAGTTCACCTACGTGCCGTCCGCCGGTGCCGTCCTGGCGGACTGGGGCGCCGATGTCATCAAGGTCGAGCATGCGGAGAAGGGGGACGCGCAGCGCGGCATCGTCAAGGTGTTCAGCCAGAACGTCGGGTCGGAGGGGTCGACGTTCTCGCCGATGATGGACGGTCCCAACCGCGGTAAGCGCAGTATCGGGCTGGCCCTGGAGAAGCCGGAGGCCAAGCGGGTCCTGCACGAGCTGATCCGTACCAGCGACGTGTTCCTGACCAACTTCCTGCCCAGCGCCCGGGCCAAGCTGGGCATCGAGGTCGACGACGTCCGCGCGGTCAACCCCGACATCATCTACGCGGCCGGGACGGGCTTCGGGCACAGCGGCCCGGAGGCCGACAAGGGCGGGTACGACAGCACGGCCTTCTGGGCGCGCGGCGGCAGCGCCGACTCGGCCACGCCGCCCGAGGCGGAGTTCCTGACCCAGCAGCCGGTGGGCGCCTACGGCGACAACATCGGCGGGATGACGATCGCGGCCGGGATCTCGGCGGCCCTGTTCGCCCGGGCGCAGGGGCACGGCGCGGCCACGGTGGACATCTCCCTGGTGGGCGTCGGGGCCTGGGCGACCCAGATGAACGTGAACCTGGCCCTGATGGCCGGCGGTCCGCTGCCGAAGATGAACCGGCTGGCCACGCGGGCCAGCAACCCGCTCACGGGCGTGTACGAGACCTCCGACGGCCGGTGGCTGTCCCTGTCGATGCTGCAGCCGGGGCGGTACTGGCCGGAGTTCTGCGAGAAGGCGGGCCGCCCCGAACTCGCCACCGACGAGCGGTTCGACTCCGCGCAGAAGCTGATGGCCAACGCCGCCGCGGTCAGCGACATCGTCGCGGAGATCATCGCGAGCCGCACCAAGGACGAGTGGGTCGCCGCCTTCGAGGACATGGAGGGGCAGTGGTCGGTCGTCCAGAACACCTACGAGCTGGGCCACGACCGGTCGCTGCGGGCGATCGGCCAGATCGCGGAGGTGGTGGACGCCGAGGGCGTGACCCGCGAGCTGGTGGGCACCCCGGTGCAGTTCAACCGTGAGGCGCCCGAGCTGACCCGCGGCCCGCTGTTCGCCGAGCACACCGACGAGATCCTGCGGGAACTGGGCATCGGCGACGAGGAGCTGATCAACCTCAAGATCGCGGGGGCGGTCACGTGAGCGCGCCCGCGACCCCGCGCGTCGGGTTCATCGGCCTCGGCAGCCAGGGCGGCCCCATGGCCCGCCGCATCGCGGCGGCCGGCTTCCCGACCACGCTGTGGGCGCGCCGCCCCGAGACGCTCGCGGCCTTCGCCGACACCGGCGCCGCCGTCGCGGGCTCCGCGGCGGAGCTGGCCGCGGCCAGCGACATCGCGTGCGTGTGCGTGGTCGACGACGCGGGGGTCGAGGAGGTGGTGTCCGGACCGGACGGCCTCCTGGCGGGCATCGAACCCGGCGGGCTGATCGCCGTGCACAGCACCGTCCACCCCGACACCTGCCGCAGGCTCGCCGACCTGGCCGCGGCCCGGGACGTCGCCTTCGTCGACGCGCCGGTCAGCGGCGGGGGGCACTCCGCCGAGCAGGGGAAGCTGCTCGTCATGGCCGCCGGCGACGCCGGCGCGGTCGAGCGCGCCAGGCCGGTGTTCGAGAGCTACGGCGACCCCGTCCTGCACCTGGGGGAGGTCGGCGCCGGGCAGAGCGCCAAGCTGATCAACAACCTGATGATGGCGGCGAACCTGGGCGTGGCCGAGAGCGGGTTCGCGCTGGCCGCCCGGCTCGGCGTGGACCGCGCCCAGCTCTCCCAGGTGCTGGCGCACGGATCCGGCGGGAGCTTCTCGGCGTCCGTGCTGGGACCGCCGGACTTCACCCTGACGCCCCTGGCGGAGTACGCCGGTCCGCTGCTGCGCAAGGACGTCCGGCTGGTGGTCGCGCTCGCCGACGGCGGTGGCGACGCCAAGGCCGGCACCGTGCTCGCGGCGGCGGACGCCGCGCTGGAATCCCTGGGCCACCCCCGATGAACCCGCCCGTGCCCGCCCGGCTCCGCCCCGAGGGGCCGGTACGTCCCCACCCCCAACGAACGGGAGTCGATGATGACCACGCTCGGTGACCGGATGCTCGTCGACGGCGAGCTGGTGGCGGCCGGCCGCGGCCGCACCTTCGACAACGTGAATCCGGCGACGGAAGAAGTGCTCGGCGCGGTGCCGGAGGCCGACGCCGCGGACCTGGAACGCGCGATCGGCGCCGCCCGGCGCGCCTTCGACACCACCGGCTGGTCGACCGACGTCGAGCTGCGCCGCCGCTGCCTGGTCCAGCTGCGCGACGCGCTGCGCGCCGAGGTCGAGACCCTGCGGTCGGGGTACGTGGCCGAGACCGGCTGCCCGGTGAGCCAGACGCCGGGGGTCGCGATCGAGGAGTCGATCGGCTACCTCGACCACTACATCGGGCTGCTGGACACCTACGAGTGGGAGCACACGCTGCCCACCAAGTCCGTCATGGGCAGGCCCGCCGACCGGATCATCCGGCGTGAGGCGGCCGGTGTGGTCGGGGCCATCACACCCTGGAACTACCCGCTCTACCTCGGCATCTGCAAGGTCGGCGCCGCGCTGGCCGCGGGCTGCACGGTCGTCCTGAAGCCCGCGCCCGACACCCCGTGGAGCTCGCTGGCGCTCGGCGCGCTGGCCGCCGAGCACACCGACATCCCCGCCGGCGTCCTGAACGTCGTCACCACCAGCGACAACGGTGTCGCCCAGCTGCTGGCCACGCACGCCGACATCGACGCGGTCACCCTCACCGGCTCGACGGCCACGGGGCGCAAGGTGATGGGCGCCGCCGCCGACACGATCAAGCGGGTCACGCTGGAGCTGGGCGGCAAGTCCGCCGCGGTGTTCCTGGACGACCCGCTCCTGGAGCTCGTCGTCCCGGCGCTGGCCGGCGCGGTGTGCATCCACTCCGGGCAGGGCTGCACCCAGCTGACCCGGATGCTGGTGCCGCGCGCCCGCCTGGACGACGTGGTCGACATGGCCAAGGGGGCCATGGAGCAGGTGAAGTGGGGCGACCCGACCGACCCGGAGAACGTCATGGGGCCGGTCATCAACGCCGCGCAGCGCGACAAGGTGCTGCGCTACTACGAGCTGGCCGCGCGGGACGGCCGCGTCGTCCTCGGCGGCAAGCCGACCGACCGCTTCGAGCGCGGCTACTTCGTCGAGCCCACGCTGATCACCGACGTGGACCCCAAGGCCCCCGTCGCCCAGGACGAGATCTTCGGCCCGGCGCTGGTGGTCCTGCCGTTCGACGACGAGGAGGACGCGCTGCGGATCGCCGACGGCACGATGTACGGCCTGTCGGCGGCCGTGTTCAGCGTCGACCAGGACCGGGCGATGGCCATGGCCCGCCGCTTCCGGACCGGGACCGTCAGCGTCAACGGCGCCCAGTGGTTCGACGTGGAGTCCCCGTTCGGCGGCTACAAGCAGAGCGGTCTCGGCCGCGAGTGGGGCACCGAGGGCCTGGAGGACTTCCTCGAGGTCAAGACCATCGCGGTGCCCCCCGCAGGCTGAGCCGCGACCTCCTTATCCGATCCGACATCCGATCCGACTCCCCATATGAACCGACTTGCGCGAGGAGGCCCACCGTGAAGGTTCGCGTCGATCCCGGAATCTGCCAGGGGCACACGCTGTGCGCGATGAACGCGCCCGAGCTGTTCGCCCTGCGGGACGAGGACGGCCACGCGTACGCCATCGACGAGGACGTGCCGCAGGAGCAGGAGGGGGCGGCCAGGGAGGCCGTCCGCTCCTGCCCGGAACGGGCGATCGACCTGTCCTGACCCCGACCACCGATCTCGGGCTGGAGAAGCTTGCCATGACCATGGACGATGCGCCGACCGCGGACGACGCGCCCGGCGGACACACCATCAGCCTGGACCGCCACTCCACGCGGTACCGGGTGGAGTTCGAGCAGCTCACCGACGAGTTCCACGGCAGGTGCCCGGTCGCCTGGAACGACACGCACGGGGGCTACTGGTTCGCCAGCGGCAACAAGGAGCTGTTCGACCTCGCCCGGCGGGCCGACCTGCTGTCCAACGACAACGACGTGACCGGCACCGGGACCGGCTACGTCGGGATCAACATCCCGCACGTGGCCGACCGCAAGCAGCGGACCCGGGGCGGCTTCCTGGAGATGGACCCGCCGGACCAGCGCTACTACCGGCAGGCGCTCAACCCCTACCTGTCCCCGGCGGCGGTCGCGCGCTGGAAGCCGGTGATCGAGGAGCTGACCCGCGCCTGCCTCGACGAGAAGATCAAGACGGGCCGGATCGACTTCGTCGACGACCTGGCCAACATCGTGCCCGCGGTGCTCACGATGGCACTGCTCGGGGCGCCGCTGAAGGACTGGGACATCTACTGCGAGCCGATCCACGCGCTCGTCTACACGCCGCCGAGCTCGCGGAACTTCGATCGGGTGCGGCAGCTCATGCGGCGCATGGGCGAGCGGATGTTCGAGACCATGTACGAGGTGCGGGCCGAGCCGCGTCCCGGGCTGATCAACGAGCTGGTGCACCTCGAGTTGGACGGCCGCCGGCCCGACGACATGGAGCTGCTGGGCGTCCTGAACCTGCTGATCGGCGGCGGTTTCGACACCACCACGGCGCTGACCGCGCATTCCCTGGAGTGGCTGTCGCAGCATCCCGGCGAGCGGGAGCGGCTGAGCCGGGAGCGCGAGACGCTGCTGGACAGCGCGACCGAGGAGTTCCTGCGCTTCTTCACCCCCGCGCAGGGCGACGGCCGCACGATCTCCCAGGACTGCGAGGTCAACGGCACGAAGTTCAAGGAGGGCGACCGCCTCTGGCTGTCGTGGGCGATGGCCAACCGGGACGAGACGGTGTTCGAGGACCCGCACACCGTCCGGCTCGACCGCACCGGCAACCGCCACAACAGCTTCGGGCTGGGCATCCACCGGTGCATCGGCTCGAACGTGGCGCGCGTGACCTTCAAGATCATGCTCACCGCGGTGCTGGACCGGATGCCCGACTTCGTCTGCGACCCCGAGGGCGCGGTGCACTACGACTCGACCGGCATCATCAACGGGATGAAGCACCTGCCGGCCACCTTCACCCCCGGTGAGCGCCTGGGCGCCGGTCTCGAGGAGACGATCGAGAAGGTCCAGCGCATCTGCGACGAGCAGCGCCTCGCCGAGCCGATCACGGTCCGCACGACGCGGGCGAAGCTCGACGGCTGAGCGCCCATGAAAAGGAGTACGCCGTGACCCACGCGGGACCTTCCGCGGGACGGGAGCCGGGCCGGTGAGCGCGCCTGGCCGGCCCCTCCCGTTCGTCACGCCCTGGAACGAGTTCTACTGGACCGCCGGCGCCGACGGGCGGCTGCGGTTGCAGGAGTGCGGGTCGTGCTCCGCGCTCGTGCACCCGCCCAAGCCCGTCTGCCCGCACTGCCAGGGCTCCCCGCCCCGGGTGCGCGAGGTGTCGGGCCTGGCCACCCTGATCGGTTTCACCGTCAGCCACCGGTTCCGGCTGCCGGGGCTTCCCTCGCCGTACATCGTGGC
The DNA here is from genome assembly GCF_042656285.1 of Actinomadura rugatobispora. Taxonomy (GTDB): domain Bacteria; phylum Actinomycetota; class Actinomycetes; order Streptosporangiales; family Streptosporangiaceae; genus Spirillospora; species Spirillospora rugatobispora. The sequence goes on from NZ_JBHSON010000013.1 coordinate 106,693, forward strand.
GCAGGTGGCGGTCGAGGAGGACCCGCGCGTCCGCCTGACCACGCGGCTGGTGGACTGCGCCGAGGAGGACCTGCGCCTGGGCATGCGGATGGAGGTGACCTTCGAGCAGGTCGAGGACGTCTGGCTGCCGCTGTTCCGGCCCGCCGCCGACCAGCCCGAGCGGCCGGCCCCGCTCCCCGAGGACGAGGAGTCCCCCGAACGGATCCGCGCACTGGTGCGGCCCCCCGTGCGCAGTCGCAAGTTCGAGGACGACGCCGTGCTGTCGGGCGCCGGGGCGTCCCGGATCGGCCGCCGGCTGATGGCCGACCCGCTGGCGCTCACCGTCGAGGCGTGCCGGGCCGCCGTCGCCGACGCGGGCCTGGGCATGGACGACATCGACGGCCTGTCCACCTACCCGGGCGGCGGGCTGGAGCACGGCATGGGGGAGGGCGGCGTCACGGCGCTGGAGGCGGCGCTGCGGATCCGCCCGACCTGGTACAACGGCGGCGGGGAGACCTTCGGGCCCGGCGGATCGGTGATCGCCGCGATGCTGGCGGTCTCGGCCGGGCTGGCCCGGCACGTGCTGTGCTTCCGGACCGTCTGGCAGTCGACCCACGACCGCCTGCTGCGCGAAGGGCGGCTCGGCTTCGGCGGCGGCGGGCGGATGGCCGGTGACATGGGCTGGGGGATGCCGTTCGGCGCGACCTCGGCCGCGCACGTCCTGGCCCAGAGCGCGCAGCGGCACTTCCACCGCTACGGGACCACCCGGGAGACGCTCGGCTGGATCGCCCTCAACCAGAGGGCCAACGCGGCGCTCAATCCGACGGCGATCTATCGTGAGCCGATGACGATGGACGACTACCTCGGGGCACGGATGATCACCACGCCGTTCGGCCTCTACGACTGCGACGTCCCCTGCGACGCCTCGGTCGCCGTCGTCGTCTCCGCCGCCGACACCGCCGGGGACCTGCGCGTGCGCCCGATCCGCGTGGAGGCGGTCGGCACGCAGATCGTCGAGCGGCTCGAATGGGACCAGAGCACCTCCACGCATGAGCCGCAGGTGCTGGGACCGGCGGCGCACCTGTGGACCCGGACGACGCTGCGCCCCGGCGACGTGGACCTCGCCCAGCTGTACGACGGCTTCACCTTCAACTGCTTGTCCTGGATCGAGGCGCTGGGCTTCTGCGAGATCGGCGAGGCCGGGGACTTCCTGGAGGGAGGCAAGAACATCGCCCGGGACGGCGTGCTCCCCCTCAACACCCACGGCGGGCAGCTCTCGCACGGCCGCACCCACGGCATGGGCCTGCTCCACGAGGCGATCGTGCAACTGCGCGGGGACGCCGGAGACCGCCAGGTCGACGGCGCCCGCGTGGCCGTGGTGAGCAGCGGCGGCCTCACCCCCAGCGGGGTCATGCTGCTGCGCACCGACACCTGACCGAGCCACACCGAACGAATGAGGAACGATTGCCGATGAAGCTGACCCTGGGACAGACGCTGGAGAGCGTCGTGGACTCGACGGCCCTGGTCGTCGTCCGGGCCCCCGCCGAGGACCTCGAGGTGACCTGCGGGGGCCGCGGGATGGTGCCGAAGGGCGAGGCGGGCGAGCCCGTCGAGGCCGCGGCCACCGGCGCCGGCCTCCTGCTGGGGAAGCGGTACACCGCCGACGGCCTCGACATCGAGCTGCTGTGCGTCAAGGGCGGCGAGCACCCGGTCGCCGTCAACGGGGCCGAAGTGGCGCAGAAGTCGGCCAAGCCGCTCCCCGCGTCCGACTGACGGCGGTTCTCCTTTGTCTTCCAACACTCCCCGGCACGTCGTGGTCGTGGGCGCCGGGCTCGGCGGCCTGCGCACGATCGAGCGGCTGCGCTCGGGCGGTTACGCGGGCCGGATCACGCTGGTCGGCGCCGAAGAGCACGCCCCCTACGACCGTCCACCGCTGTCCAAGCAGATCCTCTCCGGGCAGTGGGAGCCCGAGCGGGTGTGCCTCCGCGACCGGGCGGGCCTGGCCGAGCTGGAGGTGTCGGCGCGTCTGGGCACCGGGGCGGTCGCCCTGGACGGCACGACCGTCACCCTGGACGACGGCGGCACCGTCACCGGCGACGCCGTCGTCATCGCGACCGGGCTGGTCCCGCGCAGGCTGCCGCACCAGCCCGAGGGGGTGGCGACGTTGCGCACCCTCGACGACGCTTTGGCGCTGCGGAAGGCCCTCGGCTCCGCCCGGTCCCTGATCGTCATCGGGGCCGGGTTCATCGGGGCGGAGGTCGCCTGGGCCGCCCGCCGCGCGGGCGTCGAGGTGACCGTGCTGGAGGCGCTGAGCGTGCCGTGCGAGCGGGTGCTCGGGCGCCGGGTCGGCGCGCTCGCGGCCCGCCTGGTCACCGGCGCCGGGGTCGACCTGCGCTGCGGGTCGCGGATCGCCCGGCTGGTGGACGGGCGCACGGTCGAGATGGCGGACGGCACCGTGCTGTCGGCCGATGTCGTGCTGGCCGCCGTCGGCGCCGTCCCCGACCTGACCTGGCTCGGCGGCGCGGGGGTCCGCGTCCAGGACGGCCTGGCCTGCGACGAGCGCGGCCGCGTGGTGGGCATGAGCGGCGTCTGGGCGGTCGGGGACGCGGCCGCCTGGTGGAACCCCGCCGCCGGCCACCACCACCGCGGCGAGCACTGGACCATGACGTGCGACCAGGCGGCGACGGCGGCGTGCGACATCCTCGGCGCCGAGCTCCCGCCGACGAGCCCGCCCTACGTGTGGTCCGACCAGTTCGAGCTGAAGATCCAGGCGATCGGGCGGACCGACCTCGCGGACGAGGTCGTCCCGCTGCACGGTGACGGCCTGGGCGGCGGCCCCGTCAAGGGCACCGTCGCCGCGTACTTCGCGGGGGACACGCTGACCGGGGTCGTCTCCTTCGGCGCCCCGGCGCTCGTCATGCGCTACCGGCCGCTGGTCGTTGCACGCGCCGGCCGTTCGGAGGTCCTCGCCCGGGCCGCCGGCGGCAACGGGCGGGTCCCCGGCTGAGAGCCCCGGCCGGTCAGCCGAGCCGCCCGGAGCGGACGGCGGCGACGACGCCCCCGTCCACGAGCAGGTCGGTTCCGGACAGGAAGCCCGCCGTGGGGCCGAGCAGGAAGTCGGCGGCGGCGGCGATGTCGGCGGGCGTGCCGAGGCGCCCGGCGTTGGAGGCGTCGACCATCGCCTTCATGCCGGCGCCGTGCTCGCCGGCCAGTTCGGCCTGGCCCATGGGGGTGGCGATGACGCCGGGGCTGATCGAGTTGATCCGGGCGCCGCGTGCGCCCCAGGACGGGCTCGCGCCCTGGACGCGCAGCAGGTTGGCGTACTTGGCGAAGGAGTAGGCGGCGCCGGAGTCGGCGAAGGCCGCGGCGTCGGCGGCGGGCAGGGACAGCAGTTCGTCGGCCGGGGCCGTGGCCAGCCGCAGCGCGTCCTCGGGAGGGAGGCCGGGGTGGAAGTGGCCGGCCATGCTGGCGATGACGACCCCGGCCCCGCCGGGGGCGACGACCTTGCCGAACTCCTCCAGGACCAGGGCGACCCCCAGCAGGTCGACCGCCAGGATCGCCGCCACCGGCGCCTGGACGGGGGACAGCCCGGCGGTGTGCGCCACGGAGTGGACCTTGCCCAGCGAGGCGGCCCGCCCGGCGAGCGCGGTGACCGACTCGCGGGAGGAGACGTCGACCGCCTGGGGGGTCACGTCGTAACCCTCGTCGCGGAGCGAGCCGGTCACCGTCTCCAGCAGATCCTGGTCGAAGTCCGCGGCCAGGACGCGGGCCCCGACCCCCTGGCGGCGGGCGATGGCCTGCCCCATCCCGCCGACTCCGATGACCACCGCCACGTTCCGGGTCATGCGATCGCCCCTTCCCCGCTCGTCTCCGCCGGCACCGCCTCTACTCCGACATATGCCGGTTTTCCAACATCTGTCGGAAACAATACAGTAGGGAGTGTGCACGCCCACCGGTCCACCGATCCCCGCGTCCACCGCTCCCGCACCGCGCTCGAGACGGCGGTGCTGGACCTGATCAAGGAGCGGGATCTGGCGCGGATCACCATCCGGGACATCACCCGGCGGGCCGGCGTCAACCGGTCGACGTTCTACGAGCACTACAGCGGCGTGGACGACCTGGCGGCCGGCGCGTGCGCCGCGCTGTTCGACGAGCTGATCGCCGCCGCCCCCGTCGTCGGCCGGTCCTACCGGCCCGGCGGCGAGGACTTCGCCGCCGGCGCGCTGACCGCGGTGTTCGCGCACGTCGCCGAGCACGCCCGCCTGTACCGGGCGCTGGTCGGGGACGGCGGCAGCGCGCGCGTGATCAACCGCATGCACCAGCGGCTCGCCATCGCGATCCACGTCAACTTCACCGGTGCCGAGGACGGGCGGCGGACCCACGTCGACGACCCGCTCGAGATCCCGCACGACTCCGACGCGGCGTTCCTCGCCGGCGCCCTGCTCGGGACCATCCTGGACTGGCTGCGCCGCGGCTGCCCCGGCGGCGCGGACGAGATGAGCGCCGCGGTCTGGCCGCTGCTCCGGGCCGTCGGCGAGGCCGATGGCGGGGGCCCGGGACCGTCAGTCGATATCGGTGTCGAGTAAAGTCCGGGCGGGGACCGTACCGGACGGTGCGCCGTGAACGATGGGACGAACCGCATGGCAGGGGACGAGGCCGCGGAGCGCGCCGCCGACCGGGAGTGGCTGGCGCTGAAGGTGGACGAGCGCGGCGAGACCGCCACGGTCGAGCTCGGCGAGCGGCATCTCGCGCCGTTCGGGCGGATCTACGGCGGCACCGGCGCCGCGCTGGTGTCCGCGCTCATCGAGGCGTCGACCGGCCGGCGGCTGCTGTGGGCGACGACCCAGTTCGTCGGGGCGTGCGGCGAGGGCGACCGCCTCGACCTGAAGGCGGACGTCGTCGCGGCCGGGAGGCGGACGTCGCAGGTCCGCGTCACCGCCCATGTCGGCGACGAGCTCGTCCTGCAGGCTTTGGGGGCCTCCGGCGAGGCCGGGACCGACATCCCCGAGGGCGCGGTCGCCGAGGCCCCGGCCGTGCCGCCGCCCGCGGACTGCCCCGAGATGGAGCTGGCGATCCCCGACGGCCTCCCGGCGGGGTTCTTCGGCGGCATCGAGCGGCGTTCGGTGGACGAGGGCGCCCACCGCTGGTGGATGCGGCTGCCCGACCGTCCGCTGGCCCGTCCGGCGCTGCTCGGCCTGGCGGGCGACTGCCTGCCGCCGATGGTGATGCGCGAGCTCGGCGAGCCGGGCGCCGGGACGAGCCTCGACCTCACGGTCCGGGTCGGGGTGCCCTCGGCCGCCGAGTGGCTGCTGATCGACGGGCGGCCGGACATGGCGGCCGGCGGGTACGGTCACGGCCGCGTGCGGCTGTGGGCGGAGGACGGCGCGCTCGTCGGCACGGTCGCGCAGACCACCGCGCTGTGGCGCGCGCTGGGCTGACACGGGCGACCGGGCCCTCAGCCGCCGGCCGCGCCCTCCATCCACTCCGGGTTCGGGGTTCGGCGCAGGTCGACGGCGCGGATCCAGATGTCGTTGACCGTGGCGGCGGCCCCGCCGATGTCGAGTCGGCCCTCCTCGTCCCCGGCGACGAACAGCCAGTAGGCGACGTTCGAGATCATCGAGATCAGCGCCGCCGCGGTCGGGATCGGGTCGACCCGCGGATCGGCGACGCCCCGGTCCTGCCAGCGGCGGATCAGGTGGCCGACCCGGTCGATGGTCTGGTTCCGGCGCCGGACGGAGGTGGCGTGGAGGTCCTCGCCGATGTGGGCGAGCTGCTCCCGCAGGGCGTAGATCCGGGCGTTCTCGCGGTACACGTCGAAGTAGCGCAGGTTGGCCCGGCACAGGGCGTCGACCGGATCGAGGCCGTCCTCCCCGTCCACCCGCCGGCCCACCGCCTGGTCCACGACCTCGGAGACCTCGGCGCAGACGACGTTGAACACCTCGAGCTTGGAGGAGAAGTAGGTGTAGAAGCTGCCGTGGGCGACGCCGGCCTCGCGGGCGATGTCGGCGACGCCGACGTCCAGGTAGCCGTCCCGTTCGAAGACCCGGCGCGCGGCCTCCATGATCCGCCGCCGGGTGCGCTCGCCGCGGGCCGTGCCGCGCTCGGCGTGGACGGCGCGCCGCTCCGCCGCGGTCCCGGCCGGGGTCCATCCGCCGCGGGTGCGCGGGCCCTCCGCCGTGGCACGGGCGCCGCGGCCTCCCTTGCGGGTGCCGCCGGACGGGGATGCGGGTCGTGCCACGTGGACCGGATCTCCCTTCCCTTTCTGGGCCGCGCCGGCCGGGGCGGGCCGCCTCGACTATATCGGCGCGACATCGCGGGCAGGGGTGACGGTCGACATCGATGTCGAAAGGCGATAGACCATACAACTTTAGACTTGTGTCCTGTCTAGCTGGACGGTACGTTGATCGCGTGCGGACTCACGGATGGGGCGGCTCGCCCCCCGCCAGCGACGAGGAAGCGGTCGGCCGGATCAAGGAGGCCACCCACCGCTGCGTCCAGGAGCTGGGCGGCGCCACCACCATCGCGCACGTGGCGTCGGCCCTCGGGGTCAGCCGCCAGACCGTCTACCGCTACTTCCCCAGCACGGACGCGCTGCTGATCGCGGCGGCCCTCGACGGCACGCAGGACTTCCTGGCCCGCCTGGCGCGGCGGCTGCGCACCATCACCGCCCCCGACGAGGCGCTGGTCGAGGCCGTGGCGTACACGATCAACCAGATCCCCGGCGAACCCTACCTGCGCCTCCTGCTGGACTCCGGCAGCGGACGATCCCTGCTGCGGAGCGTCACCTCCGACACCTCGCGCGCCATCGGCCGGTCCCTGCTGGACCAGACCGCGGTGGACTGGGACGCCTCAGGGTTCGGTCCCGAGCGGCGCAACGAACTGATCGAATGGACGCTGAGAATCGTGCAGTCCTTCCTCCTGGACCCCGGCGACCCGCTGCGGACCAGCTCCGAACTCCGCGAGTTCCTGCGGCGCTGGCTCGCCCCCGGCGTCGCCGCCCTCACCGCCGGGGCCGGCGACCCGAGGGTGGCCTCATGACCGTCGGAAGCGGGCCCGCCCCGGCCCCCGAGGCCGTCACCGAGCCGGCCGTCCCCGGCGGCGCCGCCCTGTACGAACGGGACGGGGCCCTGGTCGTGCCCACCGACCGCGCCCGCGGTCCGTGGCGCCGGGACGCGCTGCACGGCGCCGCCGTCGCGGCACTGCTGGCCGCCGCCGTCGACGTGCCGGGATGGACGCCCGCACGCATCACCTTCGACCTGCTCGGGCCGGTCCGGGCCGTCCCGATGACGCTGTCGGTGACCCCGCCCGAGGGCGGCCGCCGGGTCGTGCGCCAGGACGTCACCCTGCTGGAGGGGGACGAGCCGGTGGCGCGCGCCCGGTGCCTGGCGGTGCGCCGTGCCGACCTCGACCTGCCCGAGGGCGCGACCGACCACCCGGATCCGTTCGCGGGCGCGGCGGTGCCCGACCTGACCACCCCCAAGACCGGGGTCAGCGAGTACGTCGGCTGGGAGTGCTTCGACAGCTCCGCGGTCAGCGTCCGCTCGCTGCGGTCGCCCGACCTCGGCCCGGACTCGGTCGGCCTGTGGATCAACCTGCTGGTCCCGGTCATCGCCGGCGAGCCGACCCCCGCGATCGCGCGGGCCGCCGCGGCGGCGGACTACGCCTCCACCGCCACCCACATGCGGCTGCCCTTCGACCGGTGGAGCTTCATGAACGCCGAGCTGAGCCTGCACGTCTCCCGCGAGCCCACCGGCCCCTGGGTGGGCCTGGTCTGCGCCGGCGTCGTCCAGCCCGTGGGCTGCGGCTTCAGCGCGGCCACCCTCTACGACTCGGCCGGACGCCTCGGGCAGTCGGCGCAGGCGCTGGTCGTCGAGGCGCGGGAGCAGGCGGCCCGGAGCCGGTGAGCGCCGGAGGCCGGCCCGCCGGCTCAGGGCGACTGGCAGGGCGTGGAGATCAGCGAGTCCGGGGTGATGCAGGGAGGGGCCCCGGCCCGCTGGATGAGCCTCCTGGCGGAGTCCCCGGCGAGGAAGGTGAGGAACGCCGCGGCGGGGCTGTTGTTCGGCGGCGTCCCGTAGGTGTAGAAGACCTCGGGCGCGACGAACGGGTAGCGGTGCTCCGCCGGGGAGGTGTCCGCCCTCCTGCCGTCGAGGGTGAGGATGCGCAGGTTGGGGTAGCGGCGGGTGTCGGTGGCGATCTGCAACTCGGCGTAGCCGATCGCGCCGGGGAGCCGGTTGACGGTGTCGAGGATCTGCGCCTGGCTGCTGCGCTCGCAGCGGATGACGCGGGCGGCGGCGCGGATCTCGTCCTTGCGCCGGCAGTCCCGGGACGACAGCTCCGGTTCGGGCTCGTTGAGCACCTGCTCCTCGAAGATCGTACGGGTGCCGGAGCCCTCGGTCCTGCTGACCATCCGGATCGGAAGGCCGGCTCCGCCCCTGAACCGCTTCCATTCGGTGGGCGCGCCGTCCCGCGCGTAGATGGAGCGCAGGTCCCGCACCGACAGGCCGGTGAGGCCGGTGTCCTTGTGGACGACGACGGCGAAGGCGGTCAGCGCGACGGGCAGGCCGCGGAAACCCCGCAGCCTGATCTCCTCGGAGTCGCGTTTGAGATGCCCGTCGTGCATCGCGATCGTCGTCGCGGCGTTGGCCGCGGTGAGGGTGCGCACGCCCTCGTTCGAGCCGATGGAGCGCACCTCGATCCGCGCGTCCTCGCACTGGGCCTCATAGCCTCGCCGGATGGCGTGGGCCGTCCGCTCGAAGGCGGTGGAGCCGACGAGGCGGAGCGTGCCGCTGAAGCACACGGAACGTTCCCGTGGGGAGCCCTCCCCGCCGGCCACCCGGCCCACCCCGACGCCGCCGGCGAACACCAGCGCGGCCAGTCCCACCGCCAGCGGCCGCCGCCCGCGGGTGACCCACCGCGCACGCCCGCGGGGCTCTCGCGCGACCGGGACGGCCTCGACCGGCTCGGCGGGCTCGCCGGGCTCGGCGGGTGTGATGGCCTCGGCGGCCGCCAGCCGCGCGCGCAGGTCTTCGGCTTCCGCCTCGGCGCCGGACAGCCGCCGCCGCAGCTCGGCCGCCTCGGCGCGGGCCTGGGCCAGGTCGTCGGGCGGGGCGATGTGCCGGAGCCGCTCGTACGCCTCGACCCAGCGCGCGACCTCCGCCTCGGGCAGCCCGCAGGCCGCCGCGAAGTACCCGACCCTGACCCGCTCGCGGTCGTTGGTCGTGCGCCACCGGTCCTTCTGGAGCATCGCGCTGATCGTGGCGTCGGGCAGCGTGCCCCACGAGCGCCGCTCGATCTCCGACTGCCTGGGCGACCCCGCCCACCCGCGCAGCCCGGCCAGCAGCCGGTAGAAGTCCCGGATGTCACCGGCCTCCGCCGGGTCGGGCAGCCTGCGCCCGGTGCCGAACGCCGGAACCGTCCAGGGCTCGAAGGTCACCGGATGCCGGGAGGCCAGCCGCCGCCACGGCGCCTTCTCCCGGTGCGCCCCGACCACCGCGGCGGGCTTGCCGTTCCTGTTCCGCTCGAACGCCGCGCGCAGGTCGTCGCCCCGCTCGTCCCACTGGGCCTGCTCGGCCGCCGACCACCGGTCGCGCACCGCCGCCGCCCCGCCGCCGTCGACTCCCGCGGCCGCGAGGCAGGCGCTGACGACCTCCCAGGACATCAGTTCGCCGTCCCCGGCCAGCAGCGTCCGGACCGTCTTCTCCCGCAGGCCCGTGCGCCGCGCCAGCGCGGCGGGCTCGTCACCGTCCAGGCGGTGCCGCAGGTCGCGGGTGAAATCCGCCTTCCGGTCGAGATAGGAGGTCAACGCCCGCTCCGTCCGTCTCCCGCAACTCCGCACAGGCGCCCGTCCAGGGGCGATCACTCAACCCGATCACTCATCATTCCGCCGGTATCGGCATACCCTCCGCGAGTTGTCCAGAAGTTCGCGAACTGGTGTCCGACTGGACACCGGGGCGGCGGCCTCGCGCCGCCGCGAAGGGCCCGTTCCGGACGTGCCCGGCGGGTCTTGACTTCTGGGCCCGCCGGACCCGAAATTAAACGAGACAGTCAAGTATCAAAACTCCGCCCGCCCCGGCGAACGGCCGTCCCCGGCGGCCCGCCGCCTCGAAGGGAGCATCCATGAAGCTCGAGGACATGATCCTGGTCAGCATCGACGACCACATGATCGAGCCGCCGGACATGTACAAGAACCACGTCCCGGCCAAGTGGGCCGACGCCGTCCCCAAGGTCGTCCGGAACGAGCAGGGCGTCGACGAGTGGGAGTTCCAGGGGCAGAAGACCTCCACGCCCTTCGGCATGGCGGCGACCGTCGGCTGGCCGCGCGAGCAGTGGGGGTTCAACCCCGGCGCCTACTCCGAGCTCCGCCCCGGCTGCTTCGACGTCCACGAGCGCGTGCGCGACATGAACGTCAACGGCGTGCTGGCCTCGATGTGCTTCCCGACCATGGCCGGCTTCAACGCCCGCACCTTCCACGAGTCCCGCGACAAGGAGATCGCGCTCGTCATGCTCCAGGCGTACAACGACTGGGCGATCGACGAGTGGTGCGGCACCTACCCGGGCCGCTTCATCCCGCTGGGCATCGTCCCCATGTGGGACGTCGACCTCGCGGTGCAGGAGATCCACCGCCTCGGCAAGAAGGGCTGCCGGTCCATCAGCTTCCTCGAGACGCCGCACGTCCAGGGCTTCCCGAGCTTCCTGTCCGGCCACTGGGACCCGATGATCAAGGCGCTGGTCGACGAGAACATGGTCCTGTCGCTGCACATCGGCGCGGGCTTCGACGTCATCAAGCGGGCGCCCGAGGCGCCGGTCGACCACCTGATGGTGCTCGCCTGCCAGATCAGCGCCATCACCGCCCAGGACCTGCTGTTCGGGCCGACGCTGCGCAAGTTCCCCGACCTCAAGGTCGCCCTCTCCGAGGGCGGGATCGGCTGGATCCCCTTCTACTTCGACCGGGTCGACCGGCACTTCCAGAACCAGGCGTGGCTCGGCAACGACTTCGGCGGCAAGCTCCCCTCCGAGGTCTTCCGCGACCACATCCTCGCCTGCTACATCACCGACCCCTCGGGCCTGCTGCTGCGCGACCGGATCGGCATCGACAACATCGCCTGGGAGTGCGACTACCCGCACACCGACACGACCTGGCCGGAGTCGCCGGAGTTCTCCTGGAAGGAGTTCCAGGACGCCCGCTGCTCTCCCGCCGAGATCCACAAGATCACCTGGGAGAACTCGACCAGGTTCTTCGACTGGGACCCGTTCAAGCACACCCCCAAGGAGGAGGCGACCGTCGGCGCCCTGCGCGGCCTGGCCGAGGACGTCGACACCACCCGCATGTCCCGCGAGGAGTGGAAGCAGCGCAACGAGGCCGCCGGCGTCGGCGTCTTCTGACCGGCCCGCCGCGGCTCCGCACGACGCCCGGTGCCTAGGATGATGCGCGATGTCACCGCGTCCGCGTAGCTCAGAGAGCGCCGTCATCCGCGCCACCCTCGACCTCATCGCCGAGCACGGCGTCACCGCGGTCACGGTGGACGCGGTGGCCGACCGCTCGGGCGTCAGCCGGCCGACGATCTACCGTCGGTGGGGCTCGCGCGACAGCCTCATCCGCGCGGCCTACGCGCGGATGCTGCGGTCGCTGGTCGAGATGGACACCGGATCGGTGCGCGGCGACCTCCTCGCGCTGCTGCGGCAACTGGTCGCCTACCTCAACCGGGTCCGCGTGTTCCCGTCCCTGATGGAGGCCGCGGCACGCGACCCGGAGCTGGCGGCGATGAGCGAGCAGGCCGAGCGGAGGACCCGGGCCATCTACGAACGGGTCCTCCGCAGGGGCGTCGAACGCGGCGAACTGCCCGCCGGCGTGGACGTCCTGCTGTTCACCGAGCTCGTGGTGTCCCCGTTCGTCTACCGGCGGGTCGTCAGCCGGGACGAGATCGACCCGGCGAGCATCGAACCCGTCGTCGACGCCGTGCTCGCCGCCTTCGGCCGGATCCCCGCCCGGCCCCGGCAGCAGGACGTTCACACTGTGTGAACCGAGATGCTTGTCTTCCGACAACTTGTGTCATGTGGTTAGGGTGGTCCGGTAGATCCACATACGAGCGGTCGGCTTCAGGGAAGGAGAGTCCCACCGCAGGCTCACGCGCATGGAACCCACTCAGGGCACGAACGGTCCTCATGATGTCCTCGAACCGGTGCCGCGGCGAGCGGCGTACGCGGCGGTGGTCGTGGACGCGGCCGGATCCGTCGCGCAGCTCAACGACGCGGCGCGCCTGCTGCTCGGGGCGTCGCCCGGCGTCCTGCTGGCCGACGCCGTACCCCGCTGGCTCGCCGAGGCCCACCGGTCGCTCGGCGGTCGCCGCGGCGCGTCCGGCCGGGCGGAGTCCGGAGGGGCGGAGGCCGGAGGGGCGGAGGCGTCCGGGACCGGGTCCGTCGCGCGGGGGCCGATCGGCGAGGCGGTGTACGAGGCCCACCCGATGCCGGCGCTCGGCGTGCCGGGCGGCGCGGCGTCCACCACGTGGTGGCTGATCGACGTCACCGAGCGGCGCCGGCTGGCCGACGAGCTCGCGACCGAGCGGCGGCGGACGGCGTTCCTGGCCGAGGCGTCCAGCCGGTTGCTGGCGTCGCTCAATTTGGAACGTTGCATGGAGGTGACCGTGCGGCTGGCCGCGCGGCACCTGGCCGACGCGGCCCTGGTCATCGCACCGGCGTCCGGGCGCGCCCATCCCATCTCCTACTGCGGCCCCGGCGACCGGTTCGACCACCGGGAGCTGGTCGTCGACCCCGCGGAGGTGCCCGGCCTGGACGAGGCGATGAAGGGCTTCCCCCCGGTGCCGTCGCGCTGGATCGACCCGTCCGCCGCCCCGGACTGGATCGCGCGCCAGGGCGTGGGCGAGCCCGGCGCGATGGTGGTGACGGCGCTGCCCGGCCACGGCGTCCCGGCGGGGGCGCTGGTGCTGCTGCGCCGGCACGGCCAGGAGGCCTTCTCCGACGGCGAGGAGGTGTTCGCCCGGCTCTTCGCGGCGCGGGCGGGCGCGGCGATGTCGGCGGCCCGGCTGTACGCCGAGCAGGCCTCCATCACCGAGACGCTGATGCGCGAGCTGCTGCCGCCGCGGGCGCGGGAACTGGGCGGCGTGGAGCTGGCGGCGCGCTACCGGCCGTCCGGCGACGGCGAACGCGTCGGAGGCGACTTCTACGACCTGTACCCCGCCGACCCGCAGGACCCCGGCGCCGAGTCGCTGGTGGTCCTGGGCGACGTGTGCGGCAAGGGCCTGGAGGCCGCGGTGCTGACCGGCAAGATCCGCAACACGCTGCACGCCCTGCTGCCGATGGCCGGCGACCACCAGCGCGTGCTCGAACTGCTGAACGGAACGCTGCTGAACAGCGACACCACCCGGTTCGTGACGCTGGTGCTGGCCTCGGTCCGGCGGCGGGGCGCGGAGGTCCGGATGCGGCTCACCAGCGCGGGCCACAGCGCCCCGCTGATCGTCCGGGCCGGGGGCGCCGTCGAGAAGGCGCCGACCGGGGGCTCGCTGATCGGCGTGCTGGAGGAGATCACCTCCACCACGGCGACCGTCTCGCTGCGGCCCGGCGACACCTGCCTGCTCTACACCGACGGCATCACCGAGGCCGTCGGCGGGCCGCTCGGCGACGAGATGTTCGGGGACGAGCGGCTGCACGCCGAACTGGTCCAGTGCGGCGGGATGCCCCCCGAGGCGCTGGTGGAGCGGGTGCACATGCTCGCCGCCGAGTGGGTGCGGTCCGGCGGGCACGACGACATGGCGATGGTCGCGCTGACCGCTCCCCGGCGCGTCCACCTGAGCGCCGTCGGGGGGCAGGGACCCGGAAGGTTCACCGCATGACGCGGGTGACCGAGCGAACGGATCGGCCGGCCGGGCCGGACGCCTGGTCGGAGCGGCTCTGGGCGGCCGTCACCGGCGGCGACGAGTACGCCGCCGCCGACACCGCGACCGCGGCGCTGGACGCCGGCCTGGACGTCGAGGACCTGCTGCTCGACGTCATCGCGCCGCTGCAGGCCCGCGTGGGCCGGGAGTGGGCGGCCAACCGGTTCACCGTGGCGCAGGAGCACACCGCCACCGCCGTCAGCGAACGCGTGATCGGCGCCCTGGCGCATCACCCGGCCGTGCGGGAACGCCTGGACGAGCGGGCCGGGGAGCGTCCCGGCCGGATCGCGGTGGCGTGCATCGACGGCGAGTGGCACGCCCTGCCCGCCCGGCTCGTGGCCGAGGTGCTGCGGCTGCGCGGCTGGCAGGTGGACTTCCTCGGCGCCCAGGTGCCGACCCCGCACCTCATCGCCCACCTGCACCGCTCCGGCCCGGCGGTGGTGGCGCTGTCGTCGTCGCTGGCGCCGCGGCTGCCCGCGGCGCACGCCGCCATCACGGCCTGCCAGGCGACCGGCACGCCCGTCCTGGTGGGCGGCGCCGCGTTCGGCCCCGGCGGCCGCTACGCCACCCTGCTGGGCGCGGACGTCTGGGCGCCCGACGCCCGCGTCGCGGCCGACCGGCTGGCGGACGAGCCGCCGCCCAAGCCGCCGCCCCTGCACCAGGCCATCGACGACCTGCCGCACCTGGCCGACCAGGAGTTCACGCACATCAGCCGGACGGCCCCGAAGCTGGTCCGGCACGTGATGGACGCGCTGCGGTCCCGCTTCCCGGCGATGGCCGGCTACACCGAGCAGCAGCTGCGCCACACCGCGGAGGACGTCGCCCACATCGTCGACTTCCTCGGCACCGCCCTGTACGTGGACGATCCCGACCTGTTCACCGGGTTCGCGGCCTGGACCGCCGCCATCCTCGACGCCCGCGGCGTCCCGGCGCGCAGCCTGCTGCCCGCCCTGGACCTGCTCGCCGAGCGGCTCACCGACTACCCCCGCGCACGGGACCTGCTCGCCCGCGGCCACGCCGCCGTGCTGGAGGCGTCCTGAGGCAAGGAAGGACCGCATGACCGCCCCCGTTCCCGACATCCCGCTGCGCCTGGTCACCGGCACGGCCGGCGGGCGCACGCTGCGGGTCGAGATCCACGGCGAACTGGACTACGCCACCGCGGGCGTCCTGGTGGCCGCCGTCGACGAGGCCCTGGCCGAACACCCCGGGCTGGACGCTCTGGACCTGAACTGCTCGGGGCTGGGCCTGTGCGACTCGTCCGGGCTCGCGGCCCTGCTCATGGCGCACCGCCGCGCGTCCGCGCGCTCGGTCCGCCTCCGGCTGACCGCTCGCAGCGCCCGGCTGGACCGGCTGCTGGACCTGACCGGCACGCTGCGGCATCTGACCGGTGAGACCGCCGCCGCCTCCGACGGGGACGGCGAGGAAGTGCCCCACTGATAGCCCGCACCGCCGGTCTCAGGGGCGGCGGTTGTGGGCGCCGGGGGTGTAGCCGAACGCGCGGCGGAACACGTCGATGAACGCGCTCGCCGAGGACCAGCCGCACCGGTGGGCGACCGCGGTCACCGGCATGCCGTCGGCCAGCATGCGCAGCGCGTGGTACAGGCGCAGCTGGGTGCGCCACTGCGGGAACGTCATGCCCAGATCGTGGCGGAACAGGCGGCTGAGGGTGCGTTCACTGGCGCCCGTCGCCGTCGCCAGGGCCGCCAGCGAAAGCGGATCGGCCGGGTCGCGATGCAGGAGTTCGCAGACCGCCGCGAGGCGCGGGTCGGAGGGCGCGGGCAGGTGAACGGGCTGCTGCGGCGAGGCCCGCAACTGGTCGAGGAGCACCGCGCGCAGCCGCAGCCGTTCGGGGGAGTCGCCGTACGGAGCGCGGGTGCAGGCGAGGATCAGCTCGCGCAGCAGCGGGCTCACGGCCAGCACGGCGGGCGCGTCCAGGGCGAGGGGATTGGTACCGGCGGGCAGGCCGAGCAGGTGCAGGGCGAGGTGGCCGTGGGCGCGATGCGCGTGGACGCACCCGGCCGGGACCCAGATGGCCCGGGTGCCGGGGGCGAACCAGGTCCCGGCGTCGGTGGTGACCGCCACGACGCCCGAGCCCGCGTAGACGATCTGGTGGTCGTCGTGGCGGTGCGCGTCGATGCTCTCGCCGGGGGCCAGCGTCCGGGTGCGGGTGGGCGCCTCGGGAGTGTGGCGAATAATCGGCATACATTGGCATTTTATCGGAAGCGCGCCGGGCCGCTCCGTACCGACGATGGGCGGGTGGCAACCAACAGCGACGCGCGCACCGGCCCCATCACGCTGCTGTCCCTGGGACACGGCTGCGTGGACGTCTACCAGGGCGCGGTGGCCGCCCTGGTGCCGTTCCTCGTCACCGAGCGCGCCTACACCTACGCCGCCGCCTCCGGCGTCGTGCTGGCCGCGTCCCTGCTGTCGTCGGTGGTGCAGCCGATGTTCGGAGCCCTGACCGACAGGTGGGCCATGCCGTGGCTGCTGCCGGTGAGCACCCTCGCGGGCGGCGCGGGGGTCGCGCTCGCCGGCGTCAGCGGCTCCTACGCCCTCACCCTCGCGGTCATCGCGATCTCCGGGATCGGCGTCGCCGCGTACCACCCGGAGGCCGCGCGCGTGGCGCGCGACGCCAGCCGCGGCAGCCACACCGCGATGGGCTGGTTCTCCCTCGGCGGCAACCTCGGCTTCGCCGCAGCGCCGCCGATGGTCGCCGCCGTCATCGCCACGGGCGGCCTGCGCGCCTCCCCGCTGCTGATCGTCCCGGCACTGGCGGGCGCGGTCCTGTGCGCGGCCGCGCTGCGGGGCGTCGCGGCCTCCGCCGCCGCGGAGCCGGGAGCGGTCCGGGTGAGCCGCGCGGGCGCCATGGACGACTGGCCGTCGTTCGCCAGGCTGTCCGGCGCCATCGTCTGCCGTTCGATCGTCTTCGTCGGGCTCAGCGCGTTCATCTCCCTGTACGTCCGGGAGCGCACCGGCGGCGGCGCGGCGTCCGGCACGGCCGCGCTGTTCGTGCTCTACCTCGGCGGGGCGGTGGGGACCGTGACGGGTGGCGCGCTCGCCACCCGTCACGGCCGCCTTTCCGTCGTCCGGTGGTCCTACGCCCTCACCGTCCTCGCCGTGGCGGGCGTGGTGCTCGTCCCGGGACCCGCGCTGTACGCGTTCGTCGCCCTCACGTCGGCCGGCCTGTACGTGCCGTTCTCCCTCCACGTCACCCTCGGCCAGGACTACCTGCCGCGGCGCGTGGGCGTCGCGGGCGGGGTCACGCTGGGCCTGACGGTCAGCATCGGCGGCATCGCCAGCCCGTTCATCGGCGCCGTCGCCGACGTCACGTCCCTGCAGACCGCCCTCGCGCCGCTGATCGCACTGCCCGTCCTCGGCTGGCTGCTCGTCCGGCCCCTGCGCGAGCCCGCCATGCTCGAAGCCGCCCCGGCGTGACCGGGACGGTGCGTCACCAGGGGCTCGTGGGGACTCCCTCGGGCCAGTCCTGGGGCTCGGCGACCCACCCGGCCAGCAGCACGAGGCCGCTGGGACGGTGGCGGGCGAGGAAGCCGAAGGGCCGGTCGAACGCCGCGTGCAGCATGTACGCCTCGTTCAGCGGCGCCCCCGTGGCCAGCACGGTCATCGCGGTGACCGCCGCCGCGGTGAACCCCTCGGCGCTGAAGGTGGCGGTGACGTCCTGGGCGGCCTGGCCGAGCGCCAGCGGTTCCCTGCTGATCCCGGGGAAGTGGCCGGCCGGGTCGTGGGTGGAGACGGTGGCCAGCCCGAACAGCTCGGCGCGGGCCATCAGGTCGTGCTCGGCGGTGACGTCGAACCGCGCGGTGGTCACGCTCAGCGTGGGCTGCGCGTCGAAGGCCGCGATCTTGTGCAGCGTCACCCCGGGCGCCGGATCGGCGTCCGGACGTGCCAGCAGCGTGCCGCGCAGGACCGGGTGCAGGCCGCCGACCGCCTCCACCGCGGCGGCGAGCACCTCGCCGGCCGGGCGCGCTGCCTCGCCCAGGCACAGGTGCACGTCGACGTCGTTCCCGCCCTGCACGGTCAGCAGGGTCACCGGTCCCGCCGGGGTCCGCGCCAGGACGAGCTGGTCGAGGTCCTCGGTCTGGCGCGCCAGCCCGGCCGCCTCCCGGTCCCGCCCCGACCAGGGGCCCCGCTGCGGGCGGAACGGGATGTCGCTGAACGGCTCCAGCCAGCGCGTCTCGATGGTCAGCGCGGTGGCCAGCACCAGTTGCGTGTCCGGCGGCACGCTCACCGGCATCCGCGTCAGCCGGCCGCCGGTGTTCCGGGCGACCCACGCGTCCAGCCGCGCCTGATCGGCGGCCGGGTCACCGCTCAGCTCACCGCGGGCGCCGCCGGGCACGGCGTCGAGCCACCACGGCTCCAGGGGGAGCCCGGCGCGCGCCCACACGCCCAGGGCGCCCTCGACCGCGGTGCTGCGGGCGAGGATCTCCAGCAGTGCGCGGGCGTGCCGGTCCGCGTCCGCGGCGTCGACCCCGACGGCCTCCTGGAGTTCGCCGCGTCCCGGCTCGCGGGCGGCGGCGGCCAGCAGCGCCAGCAGCGGCCACGCACCGGCCCCCGACAGCGCGCCGCCCGCCCCGCCCCAGGACTCCCTCCGCGCCCACTTCGCGGTCAGGGCGTTGGACGCGCGGACGAGTTCGTCGGTCATGCCGTCTCCTTGCTCCGTTGGCCGCCGTGCTGCAGCGAATTGTGCACTCCGGCCGGAATCGGCGCACCGGATTCGGCCGTGGCACGGTCGGCGCCCGCATCGCCGCAAGCCACGCCGACGCCGGCCAACGCCTCCCTAGATTTGGATCAAGCCATCGCCAAATGGTTTTCGGGTGCGGTTGGCGCTAGGCCTCGAATGGGGACTTTCTGCACGTTGGATCCGCGGTGGTCCGACCGTGGATCGCCGATGGGGGAGGTTCCATGACGACTGGCAGTACGGCTCACGGCCCGGCTCCCGCGAGGGAGGAAGGGCGCCGCATGACGTCGGGGTGGCTGGCGTTCGCCGGCACGGTGGCCCTGGTGGTCGGCGCCTTCAACTTCATCGACGGCCTGGTGGCCCTGTTCAACCGCAGCTACTACCTGGTCGGCGACGACAAGATCATGGTGTTCAACTACACCGCGTGGGGCTGGATCTGGCTCGTGGTCGGCATCATCCAGATCGCGGTGGGCGGGGGCATCATGGCCGGGCAGATGTGGGCCCGCGTCGCCGGGGTGGTGCTCGCCGCCCTGTCCGCGATCGGGCACCTGGCCTTCCTGCAGGCGTTCCCGTGGTGGTCGGTGCTCACCATCGCGCTGTGCGTCCTGCTCATCTACGCGCTCACCGCGCCGCCCGCGGGCGCCCGCGGCGCCTGAGCACGGCGCCGCGGCGCCGGTACGGGCCGCGGCCGGGGGGAGAAGGGCGAGCCGTGCACCGGAGGACCCTCCGGTGGCGGGCTCGCCCATCCCCGGCCCGCGGCCGCGTCGTCACGCAGACCGCACACGACCGCGCGAGGTACTCATGCGCTTTCCGATGAAACTGCGGCACGCGCCGCTGCGGCTGGCGGCCGGAGCGGTCATCCTGGACTCCGGTCTCTCCAAACGCGACCTGGACGAGGCGGCCGCGGCGCACCTGCGGGAGATCGCCGCCGGCACCTATCCGTTCCTCAAGAAGCTCGAGCCCAGGACCTTCGGCCGGATGCTGTCCAGCGGGGAGATCGCCCTCGGCACCGCGCTGCTGCTGCCCGCCGTGCCGACGGCGCTGGCCGCGGCCGGACTGGCCGCGTTCTCCTCCGGGCTGCTGGGCATCTACCTGCGCACGCCCGGGATGCGCCGGCCGGGCAGCCTCGGCCCCACCCAGGAGGGCATCCCGATGTCCAAGGACGCCTGGATGCTCGGCATCGCGCTCGGCCTCCTCCTCGACGAGGCCACGCGCAAGCGCTGATCGCTCAGGCGGAAGCGGAGGGGGCGGGACCACCGGCCGAGGCGAGCCCGGGCGGCGCGGCGGCCAGGGCCTTCTGGATGGCCTCGATCAGGCCCAGCGCCGCCTCCTCGGTCAGCTCGACCGCGACCCGCGCCGACGGCCCCTCGCCCGGGTTGGTGAAGTCGATGTTCACCGTGTGCTCGTGGCAGGCGTGGTACGGGTGGTCGACGTAGACCGCTCCGTCGGTGAGCGTGAACCAGCCGGACGCCCCCTTGGCCGCGCCGTCGAGCTCCACCTTCTCGGTGAGGTATGTGCACACGGGAGGTTCCCTCCAGATCTCAGGACGGGGACAGGACGAAGGAACGGGACGGTCAGGCCGCGAGGTGGCGGCCGTAGAAGGCGAAGATCTTCTTCCAGCCGTCCACGGCGGCCTTGGCCTGGTAGGACGGCCGGTCCGTCAGGAAGAAGGCGTGCCCGGCGCCGGGGTAGCTGTGGAACTCGTGCTCCTTGCCCAGCCGGGTCAGCTCGGCCGACAGCGCCGCGACCTCGTCGGGGGTCGGGTACTGGTCCTCGTCGCCGAACAGCCCCAGCAGCGGGCAGGCCAGGTCGGGCGCCCTGGAGATCAGCGGGGTCGCCTTGAGCGGGAAGCCCTCGGGCGGGTCGTTCACGACGAACGCGCCGTAGCAGTCGACGGCGGCGTCGATGCCGTCCAGCGAGCAGGCGACCAGGAAGCTCTGCCGTCCGCCCGAGCAGTAGCCGATCACGCCGATCCTGCCGTTGGCGTGGTCGAGTCCGTTGAGGTGCGCGGCGGCCCCGGCGATGTCGCCGACGACCTGCTCGTCGGGCACGCCGCCCTTGGCCCGCGCCGCCGCGGCCTGGTCGTCGGGACTGACGCCGGCGCCCTCGCGCGAGTAGAGGTTGGGGCAGATCGCCGCGTACCCCTCGGCGGCGAAGCGGCGGACGACCTCCTTGGTGGCCGGGTCGTAGCCGGGCATGTGGTGGATCACCACCACGCCGCCGCGCGGCTCGTCGTTGAGCGGCCGTGCCAGGTACGCCTCCAGCTCGGCGCCGTCATGCCCGCCGATCGCGACCGTTCCGGCCCATAGCGCGTCGTTCATCGCCTCAGTGCGCTCCGTTCTCCCGCTTCGCGGATGGGCGTCCTTCCGATCATCCGATCATGACATCCTGCCGCAACCGCGGCGCGGAGGCGGGGCGGGGTCAGCGGCTGAACGCGGTCAGGAAGCGGTCGCGGAAGGCGTGCATGGGCCAGACGGGCACGTTAGGGCCGGGCTTCAGGCCGTCCTGCCAGCCCCACCCGGAGATCCGGTCCAGGACGGCCTTGTCACGGGCGACGATCGTGATCGGCACGTCCCGGCCGGCCCCCTCGCCGGTGACGACCGGGAGCGGCTGGTGGTCCCCGACGAAGACGAGCACGAGGTCGTCGTCGCCGTGCGTCTCCACGTAGGAGACGAGGGTGCCGAGGGTGTACTCGATGGAACGCCGGTACTCGGTGCGGATCCGTGCGGGGTCGCGCCACACGGCGGCCCTTCGCTCGCCCGCGGCCGCGATGGGGTGGTAGACCGAGCCGTCCCCGACGTCCTTCCAGTCGATGAGCCGGGGCAGGGGCGCCCACGGCGCGTGGCTGGAGACGAGCGGGATCTCCGCCAGGACGGGGGCGTGGTCCGGCTTCTCCCGCTCGAGGCGTTCGAAGGCCGCGAGGGTGTACTGGTCGGGCATGGTCGCGAAGCTGAAGCGCGGCCCGCGGTAGCCGAGGTTGTTGGCGTCGTAGACCCGGTCGTAGCCGAAGAAGTCGCCCTCGGGCCAGGCTCGGGTGACGCCCGGCACGACCGCGACGCTCCGCCAGCTCGCCCGCCGGAACGCCTGGTTGAGGGTCAGGCGGTCGCTGGAGACCAGGCTGCGGTAGCGCTGCTGGTTGTCGATCCAGAGGCCGGAGAGCAGGGTGGAGTGCGCCAGCCAGCTGCTCCCGCCCGCGGTCGGCGAGGTGAGCCACCCGCTCCGGGCGCCGACCCCGGCGGCGCGCAGCCGCCGGGTCCCGTCGTCGAGCACCGCGCCGACCTGCCGCGCGAAGAGCGGGTCCTCGACCGCGTCGCGCCCGTAGCTCTCGACGAAGGCCAGCAGGACGTCCTTGCCGCGCAGGCCCCGCAGGAGGTCCGCCCCCGCGGTGCCGCGGAAGGCGTCGACGGCGGCCTGCTCGGCGAACGCCCGCCGGTCCAGCAGGCTCGCGTGCACCTGCCGGGTGTGGGCGAGGGTGAGCCCGGCGGTGTTCCTGGCGGCGACCGGCACGCCCGGGACGACCTGCGCGCCGAGCGCGGCGCAGACGATCCAGACCGTCCCGGCGACCCCCACGGTGGCGGTCGCCGTGGCGTTGTACCGGACCACGAGGCGGGCCAGGCGCAGCACCGACAACGCCATGAGCACGAGCAGCGCGGCCGCCAGCAGCACGATCCCGATGACGGCGGCGATCGCCCCGGCCCGCCCGAACGAGGAGTCCAGGAACTCCACGCCGGAGCCGATCAGCACCCAGTCCAGCACCGGATCGAACGGCCGCGCGAGCACCTGGTAGAAGCCCATGTCGACGACCTTCACGATCGTCATCACGCCGATGGCCGCGCCGGCGAGCACCGCCACCGTCCGTCGCGCCCGCGCCGGGACGATGACGACCAGGGCGACGAGCAGCACCCCCTCGACCGGGACCCGCGCGAACGCCCCCGGCGTCAGGCGCCCGACCTTGTGCGGGAACAGCAGCGCGCCCAGCACGAGCAGGCCCGCCAGGGCGGTGGCCGCCCACCCCGCGGCGCGGCGCGCGCCCGCGAGACGACGACCCGGGACCACATCGTCCGCCGCCGCGTCATCCGCGGGCGTCTCTCCGGGGGAAGGGACGGGCCCGTCGACGTTCTCGTCCGGGACGTGGTCCAGCGGGCTGTCCGCCGTCAGTTCCTTCCTCACGGCCGTCCGCCCTGGGACCGGTGACCGCAGCGCCTGAAGAAAGACAATCCGAAGGTCCTCCCGTGCGAAGCCTGATGACGCCCGTATCGGCGACACCGGCTGTACGCGCGCCGCGCCCCCCGCGGTTCAGCGCGCCGCCGGTCCGGACCGCGAAGGGCGATCGGCCCCTAAAGTGTCGGTTTCACACCGGAGCCGCGACGAGGGGAACGCATGACGACGACGCACGAGCTCGGCGAGGTCGTGGCCGAGCGGCGGGTGGAGGCCGTCGCCGAGGACGGCCGCCGCACGCCGGTGATCCTGAAGTTCGGCAGGCCGCACCCCGACCCCCTGTCGGCCCACGACGACTGGTGCTGCCCCCACCAGATCGTCGGCCTGGGCGACGAGACCGTCCAGGCCGCCTTCGGGGTCGACTCCCTGCAGGCCCTCCTGCTGTCCGTCTACGCCGTCCGGCTGAAACTGGTCGAGCGCGCCGCCGGCGCGTCCGTGAGCCTCGAATGGGAGGGCGGGCCGGATCTGGGCCTGACCGTCGTCCCAGAACCCCACGAGGCCGTCCCGCCCGCGACATGTCGGGGTTTCTGAGGGTGTTGTGCAGTGTGTTGGGCACTGGCATGAGCGCGCTTGTTGTACGGTTTTCTGCCGTGGGGCGGGAGGTCGGGCCGGCCGGATAGCCGGGCGTGCGTTCCAGGGGGTGCCGCGGTCACGTGGTGATGCATCGGCGCGCGGCGAAGAGGCCGCGCGCCCGGACGACGTTCTCCCCGCTCGGCCGCTTCCACCATCCGGCGCAGGTCGTCGTCAGCGGGTTCTGCTCGGCGATCCTGATCGGGACGGGGCTGCTGTCGCTGCCGGCCGCGACCGCGTCGGGCGAGCCCGCGCGGTTCCTGGACGCGCTGTTCACCGCGACCTCGGCCGTGTGCGTCACCGGGCTGGCGGCCGTCGACACCGGCACGCACTGGTCCACCCTCGGCCTGGTGATCATCGCCTGCCTGTTCCAGATCGGCGGGCTGGGCATCATGACGCTGGCCACGCTGCTGGCCGTGGTGGTGTCGGGACGGCTCGGGCTGCGCGCCCGGCTGGCGGTGCAGGCCGAGACCAAGACGCTGCGGATGGCGGACGTGCGGCGGCTGGTCCGCAACGTGGTGCTCTTCAGCCTGGTGTGCGAGGCGGTCGCGGCGGTGGTGCTGGCGGTGCGGTTCGCGACCGCCTACGGGCAGCCCCCCGGGCGCGCGGCGTTCTGGGGCGTCTTCCACTCGGTGTCGGCGTTCAACAACGCCGGGTTCGCGGTGTGGCCCGACAGCCTGGTGCGCTTCGCCGCCGACCCGTGGATCTGCCTGCCGGTCGCGCTGGCGGTCATCGTGGGCGGGCTGGGGTTCCCGGTGGTGTTCGAGCTGGCCAGGTCGTGGCGCAGGCCCGCGGAGTGGACGGTGCTGACCCGGATCACGGTGGGTGTGACGGCGGTCCTGCTGGTCGCCGGGACGCTCGTGCTGACCCTCACCGAATGGAACAACCCCCGCACGCTCGGCGCGCTGTCGGGCGGGGCCCGGCTGCAGGCGGGGTTCTTCGCCGCGGTGATGCCGCGCAGCGGCGGATTCAACAGCATCGACATCGGTCAGATGCGGCCGGAGAGCTGGCTGGTCATCGACGTGCTGATGTTCATCGGCGGCGGCAGCGCGGCGACCGCGGGCGGGATCAAGGTGACCACCTTCGGGCTGCTGGCCTACGTGGTCTGGGCGGAGCTGCGCGGCGAGGCCCGGGTGAACGTGGGACGCCGCCGGGTCCCCGAGGGGACGCAGCGGCAGGCGGTCGCGATCGCGCTGATGGCGGTCGGGCTGGTGGTGTCGGCCACCTTCGCGATGATGGCCCTCACCGGGCACGCCCTGGACCGGGTGCTGTTCGAGGTGATCTCGGCGTTCGCGACCGTGGGCCTGTCGACCGGCATCACCGCCGACCTGCCGCCCGCCGCCCACGGGCTGCTGGTGGCGCTGATGTTCGTCGGAAGGATCGGCCCCCTGACCCTGGGGACCGCGCTGGCGCTGCGGGACCGGACCCGCCGCCACGAGTTGCCGGAGGAGCGACCCATCGTTGGCTGACATCCAGAACGACCCCGTGGTGGTGGTCGGGCTCGGCAGGTTCGGCACCTCGCTGGCGCTGGAACTGGTCCAGCGCGGCACCGAGGTGCTGGCCATCGACGAACGGCCCAAGATCGTGCAGAGCCTGGCGGGGCGGCTGACGCACATCGTCACCGCCGACGCCACCGACATCGACACGCTGCGGGAACTGGGCGTGGCCGAGTTCTACCGGGCGGTCGTGGCGATCGGCGGCGACCTGGAGGCCAGCATCCTGTGCACGTCGCTGCTGGTCGAGCTGGGCATCGACGACATCTGGGCCAAGGCGATCAGCCACCAGCACGCCCGGATCCTGGAGCGAATCGGCGCCCACCACATCGTGCTGCCCGAGCACGACATGGGGGAGCGGGTCGCGCACCTGGTCAGCGGGCGGATGCTCGACTACGTCGAGGTGGACGACAACTTCGCGCTGGTCAAGACCCGCCCGCCCAAGGAGATCGTCGGCGTCCCGCTGGGCGACACCCGGCTGCGCGGCCGGCACGGGGTGACGGTGGTGTGCGTCAAGAGCCCCGGCGAGGACTTCACCTACGCCTCGGCGGACACGATCCTGGAGTACGGGGACGTCATCATCGTGGCCGGTCCGATCGCGAAGGTGGAGCGGTTCGCCGACCGCGCGTGAGCCCGTCCGGGCGGGCCGCGGTCAGTGGTGGCGGCGGCGGAGCAGCAGCATCGCCGCGTCGTCGGTGATCGGCGCGCCGACGTGGCGGAGCAGGTCGGCCTGCAGGTCGTCCAGCGCCTTCTCGGGGTCGGCGGCCCGCAGCACCTCCAGCCGCTCGGCCAGCGGGTAGAACTCGCCCCTGCCGTCGCGCGCCTCGATCACCCCGTCGGTGTAGAAGAGCAGCTGGTCGCGGGGCGCGAACGGCACCTCGTACACCGGGGGGCACTGCCCGGCCAGCGACGCCATGCCCAGCGGCGGGGCGACGTCGGGCGGCTCGGCGGCCTCGATGCGGCCGTCGGCGTGCAGGAGCAGCGGCGGCGGATGGCCGAAGTTCATCAGCAGGATCCGGTCGGCGGAGCCGAGCTCGGCCAGCACCGCCGTCACGAACTGCTCGCTGGTGAGATGGCGGGTGAGCGCCTTCTCCAGCCGGGCCGCGACGCCGTGCAGGTCCTCCTCGTCGTAGGCGGCCTCCCGGAACGCGCCCAGCACGACCGCGGCGGTCTCGACGGCCCCCAGCCCCTTGCCCTGGACGTCGCCGACGATCACCCGCACGCCCTTGGGCGTGGTGACGACCTCGTACAGGTCGCCGCCGATGCGGGCGCGGGCGGCGGCGGAGATGTAGCGGACGGCCGCGTGGATCGGCCCCACCCGGCGCGGCACGGGACGCAGCAGCACCCGCTGGGCGGCCTCGGCGACGGTGCGGATGTCGGCCAGCTCCCGCTCGTTGCGCACCCTGATCGCGCTGGCCAGCATGCCCGCGGCGGTGACCCCGGTGATCGAGATGAACGTGAGGGTGTTCGGCCGGGTGCCGAAGATGTCGTTGTGCGCCGCCAGGCCGACGCACAGCAGCAGGGCCAGCGCGCCGACCGCCGCCGCGCGCCGCACCCCTCCGCTGAGGCTGGCGAACGCCGGGCCCAGGGACAGCAGCGGCAGGTAGCCCGTCCCGGTGCCCTCGAGCAGCTCCAGGACGGCGACGACGGCCATGACCAGGAACGGGAGCAGGCTCAGGAACGGTCTGCCACGCCCCCGCGACGTCGCTGCCACCCCTGCTCCCGCCCGCCATGAATTCCCCGTTCTTCCCGCAGCATAGTGTCACTTCCGCGGTCAAAAACGCACTTCAGGCACGCGTTCGGGGGCGTTCCGGATGTCCGGAGCGGTGGTCGCCATCGGCCCGGGGGGCGCTGCCCGCCGCGCCGTCCCGGACCCGCCGGCGCGGTGCGGCGAAGGTAGCGTGGGCGCGTGACGGGTGGAGCGGAAGGAGGGCAAGGTCGTGCTCTACCGGAGCGACGGGGAACGCTCCGCCCGGGCCCTGGTCGACCTCCAGGCCTACCTGCGGTTCTACTGCTGACGCGGGGGTGTCAGTCGTCGTCCCCGCCGTCGTCGTCGTCCCCGTCGTCCCCGTCGTCCCCGTCGTCGCCGTCATCGTCGCCGTCGTCGACGGCGCAGCCCGCCGCGGAGAGGACGACCGCCGAGCCGACGGCCGCCACGGTGACGACGGCGGGCACGGACGCGGGCGTCAGCGCCGCCACGATCGCCAGCAGGCCCTTGGCAAGAGCGTGCAATGTCCTGGTGAGCATGGATCCTCCAGGGTCCGGTGAACGCAAAGCCTAGGGCACCGCCGGTGATCGTCCGCCGACGTTCGCGTGTACACGGGATGACGGACGGAGAGCGCGCGCACTGCGTCCCCAACGGGCGCGAGTCCACCGCTTCGGCCAGGGCGCGATGTCGCTTAATCTCGGTGCAGGCAGGCCGGGAGGGGATGAACGGGTGGTCACCAAGGCGGCGGCGCGGCGCAGCCAGCAGGAGCGCACCAGGGCGACCACGGCGGCCCTGGTCGCGGCGGCGCGGGAGTTGTTCGTCGAGAGCGGGTTCTCGGGCACCTCGCTGGGCGCCATCTGCGACCGCGCGGGCGTGACGCGGGGCGCGTTCTACCACCACTTCGACAACAAGGAGCAGATCTTCCGCGAGGTGTTCGCGGCCGAGCAGGAGGAGCTGGCCGCGATCGTCCGGCGCGCGTTCCTGGCCGAGCCGGACCCGTGGGACGGGCTGCTGGCCGGGGCCCGGGCCATGCTGGAGAGCTCCCTCGATCCGGCGGTGCGCCGGATCACCCTCATCGAGGCGCCCGTCGCGCTCGACTGGACCGTCCTGCGCGACCTCCAGGCGAGCTGCAAGGAGCAGTTGCGCGCCGGGCTGGCCATCGCGATCGAGGCCGGCTGCATCCCCGACCGCCCGCTGGCCCCGCTGACCTCGCTGCTCTATGGGGGGCTGTGCGAGAGCGCGCTGGACATCGCGCGCGCGGACGACCCGCCCGCCGTCCTGCGCGACACGCTCGCCCAGCTGGAGGCCATGCTCGCGGGCGTCGCCGGCCGGGTCTCCGGCTGCGCCCACACCGGCTGACCTGCTTCTTTCTCTGTCCAGGTGGTTCCGCGGTTCCGCACACCCATTGACATACATTCTGTATGTATGTAAGTTCCGGGACGTACTCCGGGTACGAAAGGGCGGGGCGATGCGCAGAGGGGGGCCCGACCTGTCCGGCCAACTGGAGCCGTCGCCGACCGGCGGCGCTGATGAACGGAGCGAGCGGATGACCACGACGCAGAACCCGCCCCGAGAGGCCACCGTCAAGGGGGCGATCGCCGAGTACGACGCGCTCGCCGCCCTGCTGGACGGGCTGACCCCCGCCCAGTGGGAGACCGCCACGCGCTGCACCGGCTGGCGGGTCCGCGACGTCGCCGGGCACGTCCTCGGCGGCGCGGCCGACATCCTCGCGGGCGCCGTCGGCACCAGAACCGCCGACGAGCAGGCCCGTGCACACGGCGGCGGAAGCCCGGCGGAGACGGCGCGCGACCTTCGTGAGGCGTCCGGGCGCGTCCGGCAGGCGCTGGAGCGGCTCGACGACAAGGTCTGGTCGCTGCCGGGCCCGCTGGCCGACCGCAGCGTCGGCGAGGCCGTGCTGAGCCTGTGGCAGGACACGTTCGTGCACGCCGACGACGTCCGCGCCGCGCTCGGCCTGCCGCCGGACCGCGGGCCGGGGCTGGAGGCCACCGTGCGCTGGCTGCGGCTGGCCCTCGAACGCAAGGGTTGGGGTCCGGTCACGCTGGTCCTGGACGGTCTGGGGACCCACCCCGTCGGGGAGGGCGGGCCGGAGCTGCGCGGCGACCCGGTGACGTTCGTGCTGGTCGCGACCGGGCGCGCGGAGCCGGAGCGGTTCGGCGCCGACGCGGGTGTGAACGTGTACGCCTGACCGCATATTTACTAGTTGGCCGTCCAGCTTGTATCTTCGGTCTCCCATCGCCCTTCAGGGAGAGCGCCGTGCACGCGTGGGACGAGCTGTACATCGGCGGTACCTGGGTCCCCTCGACCGGCCCCGGCCGCATCGAGGTCGAGAACCCCGCCACCGAGCGCACCGTCGGGCGGGTTCCCGACGGCACGCCCGCCGACATGGAGCGGGCCGTGGACGCCGCCCGCGACGCGTTCGACACCGGCCCCTGGCCGCGCATGACCCCGGACGATCGCGCCGCCGCGCTGGAGGACATGGCGGACGCGCTCACCGCCCGCGCCGGCGAACTGGCCGTAACGATCACGATGGAGACCGGCCTGCCGATCACCATCGTCGAGCTCGCGCACGCCCGCCCCGCGATCGCCGCCCTGCGCCACTACGCGCGGCTGGTCAGGACCACCGCCTTCGAGGAGGATCGTCCCGGCGCGCGCTCGCCGTTCCGGCTGCGCCGGCTCCCGTCCGGCGTGGTCGCCGCGATCGTGCCGTGGAACATCCCGGTGCTGGGCGCCTGCGCCAAGATCGGCCCGGCGCTGGCCGCCGGCTGCGCCGTCGTGCTCAAACCGTCTCCCGAGACCCCGCTGAGCGCCTTCCTGCTCGCGGAGGCCGCGCACGAGGCGCGGCTGCCGCCCGGCGTGCTGAACCTCGTCCCCGGCGGGCGGGAGGCGGGCGCCGCGCTGGTCGCCCACCCCGGCGTCGACAAGGTCACCTTCACCGGCAGCACCGCCGTCGGCAAGCGGATCGCCGCCGTCTGCGCGGAGCGGATGAAGCGCTACTCGCTCGAACTGGGCGGCAACGCCGCCACGATCGTGCTGGACGACGCCCCGGCCGAGCGCGTCGCGGCCGGGGCGGTCGCGATGGGGCTGATCAACAACAACGGCGAGGCGTGCATCGTGCAGGGCCGGATCCTGGTGCCGCGGGCCCGCGAGAAGGAGCTGGCCGGCGCGATCGCGGCCGCCGCCGGCGCCATCCCGGTGGGCGACCCCGCCGACCCGCGCACTCTGCTCGGCCCGATGATCACGAGGACGCACCGCGATCGGGTCCTCGGCTACGTCGCCTCCGGGATCGCCGAGGGCGCCGAGCTGGTGCACGGCGGGCGCGTCCCCGCCGGGTTCGACCGCGGCTGGTACGTCGAGCCGACCGTGTTCACGGGCGTCCACAACGGCATGCGGATCGCCCGCGAGGAGATCTTCGGCCCGGTGCTCACGGTCATCCCCTACGACGGCGAGGAGGAGGCGGTCGCCATCGCCAACGACACCGAGTACGGGCTGTCCGGCTCGGTCTGGGCCGCCGACCCCGAGCGCGCCGCCGCCGTCGGCACCCGGATCCGAGCCGGATCGATCTTCGTCAACGGAACGCTGCGCCTGGACGCCGACGCGCCCTTCGGCGGCTTCAAGGAATCCGGGATCGGCCGCGAGGGCGGCCCGGAGGCACTGGCCGAGTACCTGGAACCCCAGGTCATGTTCCTCCCGGCGGGAGAGGGCCGGGCCCCGGGCCCGGCCCTCTCCGGCGACCTCACCTGACCCGCTTCAGCCCGTGGTCAGGTCCCGGCGGCGGAAGCCGGTCAGTCCGGCGGCGCCGAGTGCCAGGACGGCCGCCGTCAGCCACAGCAGGGGCGTCGCGGTCACGTCCGCTCCGGGCAGCTTGGGGATGTGGGTGAACGGCGAGATGTCCATGAGCCACTGGTCGGCCTGGAGGGCGCCGCCGAACAGCATCAGCACGGCGGCGACGGCGAGCGCACCCCAGCCGGCCGAGGAGAAGCGGGGCAGCAGCCCGAAGAACGCGACCGTCACCGCCGCGATCAGCCACACGGCCGGGAGCTGTGCCAGGGCCGCGCCGACGAGCTTGGGCACCTGGCCGCCCACGTCGCCCTCGTCGATGCCGTGGGTCAGGCCCGTCGCGAGGCCGCCGACCAGCAGTGCCGCGGCGGATCCGAGCAGCGCGAAGGCCAGGTGGGAGGCCGCCCACCGGATCCGGCCCAGGGGCGTGGCCAGGAGCGGTTCGGCGCGCAGCGCGGTCTCCTCCGTGCGCAGCCGCAGCGTCGCCGACACCGCGTACCCCGCCGCGAGGAGCCCGGTCATGCCCATGATCGAGGAGAAATATATGTCGACGATGCCGCCCGACCCGCCGATCAGGTCGAAGATCTCCTTGAGGTCGGGGTTCTCCTCCAGCATCTGCTCCACGCCGCCCGCGACGCCGCCGAACACCATGCCGAGGGCGGCGAATCCGGCGAGCCAGGCGAGCAGCGGCCGGCTGTGCAGCCGCCAGGCGAGGGAGAACGGGCCGCGCAGTCCGGGCGACGCGGCCGCCGGGCCCGGCTTGGGCGGCACGAGCCCGGCGCCGACGTCGCGGCGTGCCGACAGCATCCCGGCCGCCACCACCAGGACGAGCGTCAGCGCCAGGGGGAGCGCCGCCACCCACCACCGCTCGTCGCCGAAGGCGCCCAGCCTGGTGCCCCAGCCGAGCGGGGACAGCCAGGACAGCCACGACAGGCCGTTGCCGGCGCCGCCGACGTCGGCGGCCAGCCGGACCACGAACGACGCGCCCAGAACGGTGACGGCGATGCCGCGCGCGGCCCCGGCGCCCTCGGAGATCTGCGCGGCCACTCCGGCGACGCCCGCGAACACCCAGCCCGCCAGCGCGAACTGCAGGCCGAGGGCGAGCGCGCCGCCGAAGCCCAGGTCCTGCCCGGTCATGCCGAGGGTGAGGATCACCCCGATCAGCGCGCTCGCGACGAAGGTGACCAGCAGGGCGGCGGCCAGCGCGGCGCCGCGGCCGAGGACGGTGGCGCCGAGCAGCTCGCGCCGTCCCGCCTCCTCCTCGGTGCGGGTGTGCCGGATGACGGTCAGCGCGCAGATCAGCGCGATCATCACCGGGATGAACCCGGACCGCTGGCCGACGATCCCGCCGATGCCGGTGTCGTGCAGCGGTCCGTACAGCGCCAGGAACGTGGGGTTGTTCCCGGTGGTGCGGGCGTAGCTGAGCTGTTCGGCGGCGGTGGGGTAGAGCTCCTTGGACGCGACCACGAAGTTGAGCGGCATGACGGCCAGGAACAGGATCCAGATCGGCAGCAGGAAGCGGTCGCGGCGCAGGATCAGCCGGACCATGCCGCCGGTTCCGACGAGCGCGGTCATTTCACGGCCCCTTCCGGCACCTCGTCCTTGTAGTGGCGCAGGAACAGCTCCTCCAGCGTCGGCGGCTGGCTGACCAGGCTGCGGACGCCGGTGTCGGTGAGCTGCCGCAGCACCGCGTCCAGGCGGGCGGTGTCGACCTCGCAGCGCACCCGGTTGCCCTCGACGACCAGGTCGTGCACGCCGGGCAGGTCGGTGATCCCGTTGGGCGGGGCGGCCAGTTCGGCCTGGATGGAGGTGCGGGTCAGGTGCCGCAGCTCGGCCAGCGTCCCGCTCTCGACCGAGAAGCCGTTGCGGATGATGGTGACGCGGTCGCAGAGGGCCTCGACCTCGCTGAGGATGTGGCTGGAGAGCAGGACGGTGCGTCCGCTCTGCTTCTCCTCGCGGATGCACTCCTGGAAGACCTCCTCCATGAGGGGGTCCAGGCCCGAGGTGGGCTCGTCCAGGATGAGGAGTTCGGCGTCGGAGGCCAGGGCGGCGACGAGGCCGACCTTCTGGCGGTTGCCCTTGGAGTAGGTGCGGCCCTTCTTCTTGGGGTCGAGCTCGAAACGTTCCAGCAGATCGGCGCGGCGGCGGGGGTCGAGCCCGCCGCGCATGCGCCCGAGCAGGTCGATGACCTCGCCGCCGGAGAGGTTGGGCCACAGGGTGACGTCGCCGGGGACGTAGGCCAGCCGTCGGTGGAGGCGGGTGGCGTCGCGCCAGGGGTTGCCGCCCAAAAGGGTGGCGCTGCCGGCGTCGGGGCGCAGCAGGCCGAGCAGGACGCGGATGGTGGTGGACTTGCCCGCGCCGTTCGGGCCGAGGAAGCCGTGCACCTCTCCGGCGCGGACGGTCAGGTTGAGGCCGTCCAGCGCGCGGGTGCGGCCGAAGGTCTTGACCAGGCCGGTGACGGCTATGGGTGTGTCACTGGATGTGAGGGAAGGCATGGCGAACACCTCGTCTGGGGGGTGGATTCGTTTTCGGGCACGCGACCGCCGCCCCGTTCGCGTTTCGAGGGAGCTGGGGCGGTGCGGTCGCGCACCGGGACAGGAGGTGTGGCGGAGTCAGGCCCGCCGGTGCCCGCGGGGCGGATCGGAGTCGGCCTTGCGCGCGGCCGCGTCCGTGGTGGAGATGCGGCCCGAGACCGTGCCGTCCACGACCTCCGGGGCCCCGGCCGCCGGGTGGCGGGCCCGCGCACCGGACGCGCGTGCGCAGCGCGTGCGCGAGCTAGGCATCGCCGTCTCCGGACGCGCCGTTCCCGGTGGAGTGGCGGTCGCGCATCTCGGCGAGTGCGGCCTTGCCCTTCTGGACGAGGTCGTCGTCCACCACGTTGTCGGTGTAGACGTCCATCATGGCCATGCCCAGGCGGGGGTAGCCCTCCATGGTGAGGGTGTTGGCGCCCAGGGCCCGGGACAGGTGCTCGTGCAGCACGATCGAGCCGAAGGTCATCGCGACCATGGCCGCGGAGTAGGCGTGCAGGTCGGAGGTCCGGGGCTTGCTCAGCCCCAGACCCGGGTCCTCGAACATCGCCTTGGTGACGGCCACCGCCTCGTCGAACAGCTGCGCCGCGCCGGGGGAGCCGTCGACCAGGGCGCGGGCGAGGTAGCGCTGGATGGGCAGGCCGGTCTGCATCGCCAACGCGATGAACCCTGGATCGCCCATTCCTCCCTTGAGCGACTCCTGCTTGGTGGTGCGGAGGGCTTCCATGGCGTACTCGTCGCACGCCTCGCGCAGCTTCTCCTTGGACCCGAAGTGGTGCTGGACGAGACCGGGGGACACGCCCGCCGCGGCGGCGACACCGCGGATCGTGGTGCCGCGCACCCCGTGCGTCGCGAACTGGTCGAGCGCGGCGTCCCGGATCCTTGCCCGGGCCGTCAGGTCCTGGTCGCGCGCCGCCTCGTCGGGTGTGGCCGGGCCGGTCGTGCCGGGCTCTTCGCCCCCCGCCATGGTGCCGCTCCTCGCTTCGCGCGGACCGGTGCGCGGCCGTTCGCGACCGGCCCGCCCCGCGCTCTCCAATACAAGCGTTCAGTTTCCAATACAGTTGTATACCCACCTGGGCGCGGGCGGCAACCGGGGCGGCGGGACCAGTGTGCTAAGACTTCGTTAAGATCGCTCCCGTCGAAGAAAGCGCAGGTCAGGCCCGGCTTCGCGGCGAGCCGAGCCGGGCGTGGCCGCGGACCTCGGCGGCGACGGTCGCCCAGGCGTGCTCGGGCAGGTCGTGGCCGACCCCGGGCAGGACGACCAGGCGGGAGCCGGGGACGGCGGCGGCGATGCGGCGTGCGGCGGAAGGGCGGATGAGCGGGTCGTCCTCGCCGTGCAGTACCAGCGTCGGGGTGCGCAGCGCGGAGATGGGCGGGCCGTGCCACCGGGCGCCGATCTGGCGGCTCTGCGCGCGCTGGTCGCGGATGCCGGGATCGGCGGAGCGCTCGATGCCCGCCCGCGCGGCCTCCTCGTCGAAGGGGCGGGCCGGGGAGGCGAGGATGCGGGCGACGGCGACGCCGGCCTCGACGTCCCCTTCCGGGGTGTCGGGGAACTTCAGGCGGGCCAGCTTGGCCAGCGTGCCGAGGCGGATGTGGCGCAGCGTCCTCAGCCCCGCCAGGTCGCCGGGCACCGCGGAGGACGAGGTGAGGGTGCGGACCCGGCCGGGATGGCGGAGCGCCAGGCGCTGCGCGGCGGCGCCGCCCAGCGAGGCCCCGAGCAGGTGCGCCGACTCCCAGCCGAGCGCGTCCATGACGGCGATCGCGTCGTCGGCCATGTCCTCGGCGGTGTAGGCCTCGCCGCGCCCGTGGAGGAGCGCGTCGATCGGGCCGCGGGACGCGGTGTCCGGCAGGTGGGTGGACTCGCCCGCGTCGCGCTGGTCGAAGCGCGCCACCGCGAAGCCGTGCGCGGCCAGCGCGGCGCAGAAGCCGTCCGGCCACCACCTGCGGGACGCCCCCAGCCCCATGAGCAGGAGCAGTGGCTCCCCGTCCCGGGGGCTGTCCAGCAGCCGGTCGTAGGCGATCCGGACGCCTTTGTTGTCGGCCCAGCGGACGGGGCTCCAGACCTTCGGCGGTGCGGTCACGGCCGGCCTCCAATACTGCGATCGTCGTTCGCAGTTTCTAGGATAGGGGATCCGTCATGAGGAAGGACAGGTGGCCCGTGCCCGACGAACCGGGGACCGTCGACAGAGGAACGGTCTGGGACCGTCCCGAACGGGGCTCGCGCGGCCCCGCCCCCGAGCGCAGCCGCGCCCAGCTCACCGCGGTGGCCGTCGCGCTGGCCGACGCCGAGGGCCTCGCCGCGGTGTCGATGCGCAGGGTCGCCGGGGAGATGGGCACCGGCCCGGCGACCCTGTACCGGTACGTGCGCGGGCGCGACGACCTCGTCGACCTGATGATCGACGCCGCCGCCGGAGAGATCGACGTGACCGCCCCGCTGACCGGCGACCCCGTCGAGGACCTGGTCGCCCTCGCCCTGCAGATCAGGCGGGTGAACCTGCGGCACCCGTGGATGCTCGACCTGCCCCCGGAACCCGAACGCCTCGGCCCGCGGGCCATCGACTACCTCGAGTACGGGCTGCGCGCCCTGGAGCCCGCGGAGTCGATGAACGGCCAGGCCAAGCTGGAGACCATCGCACTGATGAGCGGGATGGTGTCGCTGTTCGCCCGCACCGAGATCCAGGAGCGGCGCTCGCCCACCGAGCGGCAGGCCGCCTTCGCCGCCCATTTCGCGCACGTCATCGCCGAGGGACGCCACCCGCTGCTGGCCGGGCATCTCGCGAACCAGGCGCCGGGCGGGCTCGAGGAGCCGGCGGCCCTGTTCGAACGCCTCGTCCGGCGGGTGCTCACCGGCCTCATCGCCACCGGCTGAGCGGCCCGCCCGCCCGGTTCAGCGCACCAGGGCCAGCAGCATCGCGCCCAGGAAGCCCGCCATGAGCACGCCCTGCACGACGATCGCGGGCGCCGACGCGGCGAGGCGGACCGGCACGGGCCTGCGCCCGCCCCCCGGCATCCGCCGCAGCCGCTCGAGGTCGGCGTCGAAGCCCGGGCTGCGCAGCAGCAGCCCGTTGCGCGGCGCGGCCAAGCTGATCCGGGCGCCGTCGCGCTCCTCGACCTGGACGGAGCGCCCGAAGAGGCTTCGCGTCACGACCAGGGCGTCGACCCGTTCCCACGGCGTCTCGGCGGCGCGCCCGACCAGCCGGTTGCTCAGGCCGTCCGGCCACGCCTCGGTGAGCCCGCCGCACAGGATCAGCGCGCTGCGCAGCAGGGCCCCGCTCAGGCCCAGCCCGACCAGCAGGAGTGTGGAGGAGGGCATCCACGCGCCCGCGCACACCAGCGCGGGCCCGGCCAACGCCGGCGGCACGGCGAGCAGGACGTGGCGCCCCCGCGGCCGCAGCCGCAACGCCGGACCGCCGCCGGTCCTCGGGCTCGCCGGACCCGCCGGGCTTGTCGGGCTCGTCGTCATGCGCCACATGGTGAAGGGCGTGTGCCCGCCGCACAATACGCTCGCGCGGCCTACTCCGGTAGCGCTCCGGTGCCGATCCGGTCGAGCACGGCGGTGTAGAGGCCGCGGCGGTCGGGACGGGCGCGCCCGGCCGCGTGCCGCAGCGCGCGGGCGGCGGGCGTCCCGTACCGCACCAGCCCGTCGGCGGCGGCACGGCGGACGGTGGGACGGGGATGGGAGAGCAGCCCGACCAGCGCCGGGATCGCCGGCAGCCACGCCGCGTACGACACGCTCCTGATCGCCGAGCGGACGATGTCGGGCCGCGGATCGTCCAGCAGCCGGCACGTCTGCTCCAGGTAGGCCGGGGCGTCCAAAACGCGGCGGGAGATGCGGTGGGCGTGCAGCCGGATCCGCGCCTCCCGGTGACCGATCGCCTCGGCGAGCAGCTCCTCCAGCTCCGGATCGCGGTGGCCGCCGCCCCGCTCGTCGTGCCGCTCGGCGAGGACGGTCAGCGCCCGGCGGGCCTGCTCGGTGGTGCCGGTGCGGGCGAGGCCGAGCAGCGCCTCCCGGGACGGGCCCCGGCCTCCGTCCGCGTCGGCGGGCGGCGGGGTGCGGGTGCGGAGCGCGGCCAGCGTCTCGCCGTCCCGGCGTGCGGCGGCGGGGTCGCGGAGCGGGCCGTCGACCAGGTCGATCCGGTCGGCCAGGTCGTCGCGTCCCTCGGCGCGCAGCCGTTCGCGAGCCCGCTCCAGGGCCGGGGTGCGCAGGAGCGGACGGCCTGCGAGGAGGTCGAGCACGCCCCACGCGCCGGAGTCGAGCCGTCCGGCGAGGGCCTCGGCCAGCAGGTCGGGGTCGGCCCGGCGCAGCGCCTGCCCGGCCGGCGTGCGGGTGGCGGGGGCGCCGTGCTCCCACCAGCGCAGCAGCAGCGGGACCAGCCGGGCCAGGGTGTCGGGCTCCAGGTGGGCGGCGACGCGGGCGGCCCGTTCCGCGACGGTGTCGTCCACGGGGTCCTGCGGCCCGGTCCCGCTCAGTACGGAGGGCAGAGCGGGCGCGAGGGCGGCGGTGTTCGCCGGGTCGATCCGGCCGTCCAGGAACGCGCGCAGGACGGTGCGGCGTACGCCGGGCTCCGGCCAGCCCACGAGCGTGCGCGCGGCGGCCTCGCGCCGCTCCCGCGCGGGGTCGTCGAGCATCGCCAGCAGCCGCTCGCGCTGCGCGGCCGAGCGGGGCTGGTCCAGATCGGAGGAACGCGGCGCGCGGGCGTCCGCGACGGGGCGGCCGGCCTCTTCGGCGAGGGTCCAGGCCGGCGCGCCGAGCGGCTGGAGCTCCAGCATCCAGTTCAGGAGGGCGTCGCGGACGGCGGCGCCGGCGTCCGCGTAGACGGCGGCCAGCGCCGCGAGCCGGTGCCGCGAGCCGACCGGACGCTCCGGGAGAGGGGCCGCGTCGCGGAAACGCCGGAGCGCCTCGGGCGTGCGTGCCGCGTCCTCCAGCCGCTTGCTCCATTCGCGTTCGGCGGGCGCGGACGATGCCTCGGTGAGACCGGGGATGAATGCCTCGCGCAGGACCGTTTCCTCGGCCGACCCGGGATCGGGATCGCGTCCTGCCGCGTCCAGAGCGTGTCCCAGGTCGGCGCGGGTCAGAACGGCACCGCAGGCGCGCAGCAGGCTCAGCAGCGACCGGCCGCCGACGGCTTCCAGTGGAAGCGCCCGGAGGCGGGCGGCGATCGCAAGAGCCTCGGCCGCTGCCAGCCGTGGCACCGCCTCCCCGAGCACGGCGACCAGGCCCTTGCGGTCGGCGCCGTCGAGCCGGGCCAGCCCGGAGGTCAGGACCGCCGCCGAACGCGCGAACAGCTCCAGCTCCCGATCGTCCCAGGGCGGCGGGCACAGCCGCAGCGTGAAGCGCAGGACCGGACCCGGATCGCGGTCGGCCCCGGCCAGCTCCAACCAGCGGTCGAGCAGCGGCCGCAGCCCTTTCAGCGACTGCCAGACCGGAAACCCGTCGTGGCCGTCGTGCCGGACGAGCAGGCGCGCCATCTTCGCGTCCCAGCCGAGGCTTTCCAGGGCCTTGATGGCGGCGATCGCGTCGGCGCCGGGCGAGGGGGCGTGGCGCGGTGGGCGGAGGCCGTGCTCGGCCATCGGCTCCGCCAGGTCCGCCACCGTGCCGGAGGCCAGGGCAACCCGCCCGTCCGCGACGAGCGACAGGAGCGTCCGGCCGGACGGGGACCCCTGCGCGGCGAGCGCGGCGATCGCGCGGGCGGGGAGCCGCCGGTCCAGGCGGCGCAGCAGCAGCTCGCGGGTGCGCTCGTCACCGGCGCGGTCGGCCGCCGCGACGAGCGCGGCCGCGAATCCGTCGCCGAGAACGGCCCGCAGCGCGCGGTCGAGCGCGTCCCGCAGCCCGGGGTTGTCGTGGCGGCCGAGCCAGGACAGCAGGGCGGGCACCGCCTCCGGCGCGCCCGCGCGGGCCAGCGCCTCGGCCGCGGCCTTCTTCACGTTCATGACGGGGTGGTCCAGGCACGCGGCGAGTGCGGGCGCGGCCCCGCGGGCGCGGGCGTGGCCGAGAGCGAGCACCGCCTGCCGCACGGTCTGCGCGTCCCCGGCGGATGTCAGCGCGATCAGGCCGGCCGACAGCGCCCGCGCGTCCGTCCCGTCGGCGTCCTGGGCGAGCAGGGCGATCGCCTGCTTGCGGACGTGCCGGTCGCGGTCGCGCAGCAGCGGGTGCACGCGGGCGCGGACGCCGCCGTACGACGGGACGCGCCGCAGCATCTCCAGCAGGATCGCGCGCTCGGAGGGTTCGAGCCCGCCGTCGTCGAGCAGGTCGAGGGCCATGGTCGCGGCGAGTGCGTCGCCCGCCTCCCGGGGGCCGGGCGCGTCGAGCAGGCAGCGCGGCCGGATCCGTCCCCGTGCGTGGAGTCGTCCGCCCAGGTCGCGGATCGCGGCGAGGACCTCGTCCGGGACCTGCGGCACGACCGTCCCCGGCGCGTCCGCGTCCGGCGCCCGCGACGCCGCGAGATCGGACACCACCCGCAGCAGCAGGTCCGCGACGGCCGGGACCGTGCCCGCGTCGCCGTTGCGGGCCAGCACGCACAGCGCCGCGGCCGGTTCGTCCGGGTCCAGCCCGGCGCGCAGCAGCTCCAGCTCGCGCGGGTCGGGACCACCGAGGTCGGACAGGATCCGCCGGGGAAGGTCGCGCGGGTCAAGCCGTGCCAGCAGCGCGTGCCGCTCCCCGGCGTCGGCGGTGAGATGCCACAGCAGCTCAAGGGCCCGGTGGCGGACGGCCCGCAGGTGCGGGGCGATGCCCGTGCCGTCCGGTTCCAGACCCAGGCCCTCCCGGAGCGCCGCGGCCGCCGCCTCCGCGCCGACGGCTTCGAGAGCGTCCAGCGCGGCGGCGGGGAAGCGGGGCAGCAGCGCCAGGACGGCCCGCTCGGCCGGGACGTGGCGCAGCGCCCGGATCGCCCGCAGGAACGGCACCGGGTCGGCCGCCGCGGGCAGCAGCCGGGAGATCGTCTCGCCGATCGGCAGGTTGCCGGTGCCCTGGGCGGCCAGCGCCACCAGCAGCTCCAGGCGCCGCGGCCAGTCGTCCGGCCCCGGCTCCGAACCGTCCGGCGCCGTGCGGGTGAGCTCCCGCAGCGTCTCCGCGCGGCAGGTGAAGAGGAGCGTCGCCACCTCGTCCGCGGGTACCGAGTGGTCGGCCAGCGCCAGGCCCAGGATCGCGGGCACGTGCTCGCCGGACGGAAAGTGGCCGCGCCGGTGCAGGCCCAGCAGGCAGGCGATCCCGGCCCCGGCGAGCAGCAGCGGGTCGGCGGCGGCGATGCCCGCCAGCGCGGCGACGTCTTCGCGCCGGGCCGGTCCGCCCGCCAGTTCGAGCGCCCGGCGGCGCAGGACCGGCGGACGGTCCGCGTCGGCGGCCACGTCCAGGAGCAGGTCCAGGTGCCCGTGGCGGGCCGCCGCCTCGACCGCCGCGCCGGATGCCGCCGCGTCCGATGCGAAGGAGGACGAGTCGAGGAGGCGCCGGAGCGGGCCGTGGGGGATCGGGTCCAGGGCCGCCCAGGGCTCGGCCAGCTCCCGCAGCGCGCCCTCCGCCGCCGGGCCGGAACCGCCGTGCGCGGCGA
The DNA here is from genome assembly GCF_042656285.1 of Actinomadura rugatobispora. Classification (GTDB taxonomy): domain Bacteria; phylum Actinomycetota; class Actinomycetes; order Streptosporangiales; family Streptosporangiaceae; genus Spirillospora; species Spirillospora rugatobispora. The sequence goes on from NZ_JBHSON010000013.1 coordinate 147,116, forward strand.
TCTCCAGCAGGAACGCCCTCGTCTTTGAGGGGGCGAGCAGGGCCGCCCGGACGGCCTCGCGCGTGATCCGCAGGGCCTCCGCGCGCAGCGCCGCGTCGCGACGCTCCAGCAGCACGCGGACCAGTTGCTCCGGCTCGTCCACGTCCGTCGCCCGCAACCCGTGAACGGCCTGGTAGAGCGGTTCGCCCGCGGGTTCGCCCGCGACGTTCGCGGGCCGTGCGGCGATCTCGGCGCGCAGCCAGGCGATCCGTACCGGCACGGGCAGATCGGTCTCCCGCCACCGGGGCCACGGCCGGTCCCGGAGGTGGCGCCGCAGCAGGAGGTGGAGGCGCGCCAGCGCGAGGGCGGCCTCGGGCGGCGCGTCCGCGGGCAGCGAGCGGGGGAGCGTCCGGGCGTGCGCGGCGGCGTCCTCGCCGTCCGCGCCGGCGGCATCGAGCCGTTCGGCGAGCCGCGGGAGGTCGTCGGGCGAGGTCATGGCGGCGGGCGTCCGTCAGCCGCCGCTGCGCGAACCGCTGCCGAAGCCCGCCCGGGCCGTGGTCCCGGAGCGTGTGGTGATCGTGCCGCTCGCGGGCGCGGTGAGCTCTCCGCCGGAGACGTAGCCGGAGCGGTGGCGGCCGCCGTAGTACCAGAAGTAGCTGTACCGCGAGCTCGACGCACCGGGCGAACCGGCGGAGGGAGGCGTGGAGTCGGAGCCGAGATCGTCGTCGTCGCACAGGTCGTCGTCCACGACCCGGTAGCCCTGGTCGGGCTCCTCGTCCGGGACCCCGCCCTTGGGACTCCGCACGCAGTAGGCGGTCACCTCGTCGTCATCGTCATCGTCGTCGTCCGAGGGGGACGCGGTCGGCTCCGGTGTGGTCGGCGTCGCCGGGCTGGACGGCGTCGCCAGGCCGGAGGCGGACGGCGTGGTGTCCGAGGAGCAGCCCGCCACGACCAGCGAGAGCACGCTCACCATGCCGACCTGGACCGCCCGCGAACTCAGCCGGCGCCCGGGCTGCGGTGGGATCATCCGCCCGTCCCTTCATCGACTGCGGAAGATCATGCCAGAGAGGAGGGGAGGGCAGGGGGTCAGCCGATGGTCCGCCATTGCTGTTCGATGGCCATCGCGCGGCTGCGCCAGCCGTCCGGGGTCAGGAGCAGGCGGTGGTGGTAGAGGCCGCCGCCCCGGATGAGCCCTGGGGCGTCCGCTCTGACCAGGTCCCGCGAGGGGGAGAGGGTGTCGGAGAACGGCGCCCGGGCCGTGGCCGTGAGGCCGTCGTCCTCGTCCGGGCCGAAGGCGATCGAGGGGACGCCGAGCAGGTGCTGGCGGCCCGGCCAGGCGGGCAGCGTCTCGGCGAGCCAGGCCTTCACCTCCTCCCGGGCGCCCCTGGGGCCGCCGGGGGCGGAGAGGTCGAGCTCGGCGCCTTCCGTGAAGACGGTGTCCAGCAGGTCCCAGTCGCCGTCGTCGACGGCGCGCGCGTACCGGACCAGCAGCTCACCGATCTCGGCGCGATGGAGCGGTTCCCGGTCGGGCATCGGCCACCTCCAGGCTTCTCAAGCAAGCGTTAGGTTACACGTCGCCCGCCGGAAGGGCGGTTCATCCCGATTTGCATAGGCTACTTATATGAGTTACTGATATAAGAGTCTTATGGAACAGTCGCCGTCGTTCGACGAGCTGGAGCTCGCGGCAGCGCTGGGCCGGGTCTCCTCACTGATGAGGGCGCTGGCCCTGCCCCGCGACCTGTCGATGACCACGCTCTCGGTGCTGGCCAACGTGGAGCGGTTCGGCCCTCGCCGGATCACCGAGCTGGCCGGTGACGAGGGCGTCACCCAGCCGGCCATGACCCAGCTGGTCTCCCGGCTGGAACGGCTCGGCCTGGCCGAGCGGCACAGCGAGCCCGGCGACCGCCGGGCCGTGGTGGTGCGCGTCACCGGCGCCGGACGGGCCGAGCTGGCCCGCCGCCGCCAGGTCCAGGCCAAGCGCCTGGCCGAGCTGCTGGCCGAGCTGCCCGCCGCCGACCGCGCCGCCATCGCGGCCGCGCTGCCGGCCCTCAACCGGCTCACCGGCCGCGGCCTGGAGGCCGCGAGGCCGGACGACGACGCCCCGACCCACCGGAGCGATGGATGACCAACTCCCGAACCGGCCGCCGAGCGGGCGACCCGACCGGAACCGGAACCGGGACCGCGGCGGCGCCGCCCGCCGCGGCGCCGAGCCAGAACCCCTTCCGCCAGCCCAAGGCGGTCTGGGCGGTCGCGTTCGCCTGCGTGATCTCGTTCATGGGCATCGGCCTGGTGGACCCGATCCTGCCCGCGATCTCCGATGACCTGCACGCCTCGCCGAGCCAGGTGACCCTGCTGTTCACCAGCTACCTGGTGGTGATGGCGGTGGCGATGCTGGTCACCGGCTGGGTGTCCAGCCGGATCGGGGCCAAGCGCACGCTGATCGCCGGGCTGGTGCTGATCGTGGTGTTCAGCGCGCTGGCCGGGACCTCCGGCAGCGTCGAGGGCATCATCGGCTTCCGCGCGGGCTGGGGCCTGGGCAACGCCCTGTTCGTCGCCACCTCGCTCGCCGTCATCGTCGCCTCCGCCAGCGGCGGGTTCGGCGGCGCCATCATCCTGTACGAGGCGGCGCTGGGCCTCGGCATCGCGGTGGGCCCGCTGCTGGGCGGCGTGCTGGGCGACATCAGCTGGCGCGGCCCGTTCTTCGGCGTCGCCGTCCTGATGGCCCTGGCGCTCGCCGCCACGATCACGCTGGTCCGGCCGCAGCCCGCGCCCGCGCGCCGGACCTCGCTGGCCGACCCGCTCAGGGCGCTGCGCCACCGCGGCCTGCTGATCATGAGCCTGACCGCGCTCTGCTACAACTGGGGCTTCTTCACCGTGCTCGGCTACGCCCCGTTCCCGATGGAACTGGACGCCCTCCGGCTCGGCCTGGTCTTCACCGGCTGGGGGCTGCTCGTCGCGGTGTTCTCGGTGTTCGGCGCGCCGTGGCTGCAACGCAGGTTCGGCCTCGCCCGCACCCTGTACGGCACCCTGGCGCTGTTCGCCGTGGACGTCCTGGTCATCGCGCTGTTCGTGGACTCCAGGCCGGTGCTGATCACGGCCGTGATCGTGGCCGGGGCGTTCATCGGCGTGAACAACACGGTGACCACGCAGGCGGTGATGATGGTGGCGCCGGTCGAGCGCCCGGTCGCCTCGGCCGCCTACGGGTTCGTCCGCTTCATCGGCGGCGGGCTGGCGCCCTACGCCGCCGGGCGGCTGGCCGAGCACTTCAACGTGCACGTGCCGTTCGCCGTCGGGGCCGCCGCGATCCTGGCCGGCGTCGCCATCCTGGCCACCGGCCACCGCGACCTCGGCCGGGCCGAGCGCGCCCAGGCCGAGCTCGACGGGCGGGCCGGCCACGGCGACCCGGACGCGAAGGTGTCCGAGGCCGCCGAGGCGAGCGGCGGCTCCTCCTCCTGACCCGGCGTCAGCGGGCTTCGAGGAGCCCGGCGACCGGGCGGGTGGCCCCGTACCGCACGGGCACGGCGGTGAGGAGCGCGACGGCCGCGAGCGTCACCGGCACCGTGGCCGCCAGCGCGAGCACCGGGACCTCGGTCCGGCTCGTGGAACCGGCGGCGATCCGGGCGGCGGCGTACACCAGCAGGCCCAGCGGGACCCCGCCCACCGCCGCGACCGCCGCGGGGACCAGCTGGGCGGCGGCCAGCCCGGCGGTGACCTGCCGCGGCGTCGCCCCCAGTGCCCGGGTGAGCGCCGCGGCGCGCAGGTTGTCCAGCGAGGTCGTCCAGGCGGTGAGCACCGCGTTGACGGCCGCGAGCGCGACCATGGCCAGCGACAGCACCAGCACGATCTGGCTCACCCGCTCGGTCACCGGGTTGCCCGCGCCCGGCACGAAGTCGGGGCCGAGGAGCACGGTGTTCCTGCGCGCCACGTCGCGGCTCATGACCAGGGCGGCCACGACCATCGCGACGGTGACCGCCATGCTCAGCCCGGCCAGCACCGTGCGGCGCGGCCGACGCGCGGCGATCCGCGTGCCGATCAGCAGCGGCACGGGCAGCCCGGAGGCCGCGGCGGCCAGCCGGGAGCGCCGGCCCGGGCCGCGCACCGGATCGGCCAGCGCCCGCACCGTGCTGATCCGGGCGCCGCGCAGCGCCGGTACCGCCGTCGCCGCCGCGGTGACCCCCACCGCCACGGCCAGGACCGCCAGCGCGGTCCCGGGGGTGGGCGCGGGCGTGCCGGCGTCCAGCAGGCCGGTGATCGGCCCGGTCAGCAGCGGGGCCGCGGCCCAGCCGCCCAGGACACCGACCGCGGTGGCCGCGACCGCCACCGCCAGATGCTCGGCCAGCAGCACGGCCGCGACCAGCGCGGGCGTGGCGCCCGCGACCTTCAGCAGGCCCACCCGCCGGCCCTGCTCGGCCAGCCGCCCGCCGACCAGCAGCGCGACGCTCATCGCCGCCAGCAGCGCCAGCGCCCAGGCGCCGATCAGCAGCGCGCCGTTGGCCCGCCGCAGCTCCGCGGTCGCGTACGCGCCCATGTCCTGCCAGGACCGCACGCCCTGGTGGCGGGCGGCGAAGGCGGGCGCCGAGGCGGGATCGTCCAGCCGCAGCGGCATCGTGTACCGCCGCGGGCCGGGCGCGGCGGACGGCAGCCGCGCCGCGTCGCCGCGGGTCACCCACACCAGCCCGGGGGTGGACGACGGGTACGGCACCCGCCCGGTGCCGATCGCGATCCCCGCGACGGTGAAACCGCGCCCCGCGATCGTCACCCGATCGCCTGGCCGCACCTCCAGCGCCTCCGCGAACGCGCGCTCGACCACCGCCGTACCGGGACGCAGCCAGCGGCCGTCGGTGACCAGCGGGCGGTCGAGCGAGGCGGGCGCCGTGTCGCGGCCGTGCACGACCGCGTTGACCGTGACGTCCCGCACCCGCAGGGCGCCGCTCACCGTCGGATAAGGGCGCCCGGCGGCGGCCACGCCCGGCTCCCTCGCCAGCGCGGCCAGCGTCCGGGCGTCGCCGATCGCCACCGCGTCCGGTCCGGCGGTGGCGGCCCGGGTGCGGTCCCACGGCTCGCCGGCCACGTTTCCCACCAGCAGGCCCAGCGTCAGCGTCGTGGTCGTCGCGGCGATCGCCACCAGCAGCAGCGCCGCCTGCGCCGGCCGCCTGCGCAGGTCGCGCAGCGTCAGCCGCAGCACCGTGCCGATCGCCGGGGCGCCGCGCTCCCCTCGGGCCATCAGAGGTCCAGCCCGGCGAGCGCGGCGGATCCGGCGGCGGGACGGCCGAGGACGGTCTCGTCGGTGAACGCGCCGTCCCGCATCGTGATCAACCGGTCGGCGGTCCCGGCGACCCGCGAGTCATGGGTGACGATGACCACGGTGCGGCCCTCGGCGCGCAGCGCGCCGAACAGCCGCAGCACGTCGGTCGCGGCGGCGCTGTCGAGGTTGCCGGTCGGCTCGTCGGCCAGCAGCAGGCCGGGGTCGTTCACCAGCGCCCGCGCCACCGCGACCCGCTGCCGCTGCCCGCCCGACAGCCGCCCCGGGAGCTGCCCGACGCGGTCGGCCAGGCCCACCCGCTCCAGCAGGTCCTCGGCCCGCCGCCGCGCCGCCCGCCGGGACGTCCCGGCCAGCAGCGCGGGCAGCTCCACGTTCTCCCGCGCGGTCAGCTCGTCGACCAGATGGAAGGCCTGGAACACGAACCCGATCCCGCGCCGCCGGACCCGCGCCGCCGCCGTCTCCGACAGCCCGTCCAGCCGCCGGCCGGCCAGCCACACCTCGCCGCCGTCGGGACGGTCGAGCCCGCCGAGCAGGTGCAGCAGGGTGGACTTGCCGCTGCCGCTCGCGCCGACGATGCCCACCGTCTCGCCCGGCGCGACCGCCAGGTCGACATCGTCGACCGCGCGCACCAGGGACGGCCCGCTCCCGTAGTGCCTGCGCAGGCCACGCGCCCACAGGGTGTACTCCACGTCCTCAATCCCCTCTCGCCGACCAGTGCGCGGCGCACGACTCCAGCCAGGTCAGGTCGGCGCGCAGCCGCAGCACGGCCCCCTCCAGCAGCAGCGCCGCGTCCGAGCCCGCGGGCTGCTCCAGCGCGGCCCGCTGCGCCTCGGCCAGCCGCCGCAGCAGCTCGCGGCGCTGCGCGTCGGCCAGCGCCACCGGATCGGCCAGCCTCGACACCGCCGCGGCCACCAGCTTCAGGTGGAACTCCGCGGGCGCGGGACGGCTCCAGCTCACATCGGCCAGCCAGCCCGCCACCCGGTCCCGGCCCGCCGCGGTCAGCTCGTAGACCTTGCGGTCGGGCCGGTCGGCCTGCACCGCCGGCCGCGACTCCACCAGACCCGCCTTCTCCAGGCGCCGCAGCGTCACGTACACCTGGCCGGCGTTGAGCTCCTCGCCCAGCGGGCCGAGGGCCTCCCGCAGCCGGGCGCGCAACCCGTACCCGTGCGAGGGCTCCTTGGCCAGCAGCGCGAGCACCACGTCCTGCACGGCGCCCACCTCCCTGACGACAGGGCCATAGCTAACCGTTATCCATGGCGCCGGTCAAGCGGAACGGCCGGGAACCGTGCCCGGGCCGGCGGGGGCGGACCAGCCCGTTTTCTCCCGTTATTGTCATTCTCATACAGGCGGGACGACGCGACTTCGATCCGTGGGACAATCCGGGCGCCGGCCCGCCGGGACCGAGGCTGACGTGCGCGTTCTGTCAGAGGCACGCGAGATGATGAGCCCATGACCGAGACCCCAGCCCGTACCGAGATCGTCGACCAGGCGGCCTACGCCGACGCCGTGGAGACCGCCGTCGTCTCCGCCGCCGCCTACTACGGCGAGGGTGACTCCGCGCTCGACGACGACGCCTACGACCGCCTGGTGCGGGGCATCGCCGCCTACGAGGCCGAGCATCCCGAGCACGTCCTGCCGGACTCGCCGACCGGCAAGGTCGCCGGGGGAGCGGTGGTCGGCGACGTGCCGCACACCGTGCCGATGCTGAGCCTCGACAACGTCTTCTCCGCCGAGGGCCTGGAGGGCTGGGTCGCCGGTCTGGAGCGCCGGCTCGACCGCCCCGTCGCGGTCTGGAGCGTGGAGCCCAAGCTGGACGGCCTGGCGATCTCCGCCCGCTACCGCGACGGGCGCCTGGTCCAGCTGGTGACCCGCGGCGACGGCGCCGCCGGCGAGGACGTCTCGCACGGCATCGGCATGGTCGCGGGGCTGCCCGCGCGGCTGGCCGAGCCGGTCACGGTGGAGCTGCGCGGCGAGGTGCTGATGACCCACGCCCAGTTCGAGGACGCCAACGCCGCCCGCACCGGCGCGGGGCACCCGGCCTTCGCCAACCCGCGCAGCGCCGCGGCGGGCTCGCTGCGCGCCCGCGACCGCGAATACCAGGTGGAGATGACCTTCTTCGCCTACGGCGCGCTCCCGCTCGAGGGCACCGCCCCCGAGCTGGCCGGGCGGCTGGGCGAGCTGCCGCACAGCGAGATCATGACGCAGATCGCCGGGTGGGGCGCGCTGACCACCGCCTCCACCCCGGTCGCCGGCGTCACCCGCACCGAGGTCGCCGAGATCCAGCAGCGGGTGGAGCAGATCGCGGGGCTGCGGGCCGAGCTGGAGTTCGGCATCGACGGGATCGTGATCAAGGCCGATCTGGCCGCCGACCAGCGCGAGGCCGGCAACTCCTCGCGCGCGCCGCGGTGGGCGATCGCCTACAAGCTCCCGGCCACCGAGAAGATCACCAGGCTGGTCGGGGTGGAGTGGAACGTCGGCCGCACCGGCATCATCGCGCCGCGCGCGGTGCTGGAGCCGGTCGAGGTCGACGGCTCGGTGATCACCTACGCCACCCTGCACAACGCGGGCGACATCGCCCGCCGCGATCTGAAGATCGGCGACCATGTCACCGTCTACAAGGCCGGCGACGTGATCCCGCGGGTGGAGGCGCCGGTCGCGCACCTGCGCACCGGCGAGGAGACGCCGATCCCGATCCCCGAGACCTGCCCGCGCTGCGGCGACGCCATCGACGACTCCCAGAAGCGCTGGCGCTGCGTGCGCGGCCGGGCCTGCCACGCGATCGCCTCGGTCCGCTACGCCGTGGGCCGCGACCAGCTCGACATCGAGGGCCTGGGCGAGAACCGCATCGACCAGATGGTGGCCGCGGGCCTGATCACCGACTTCGCCGACCTGTTCACGCTGCAGCGCGAGCCGCTGCTGGAGCTGGAGCGGATGGGCGAGACCAGCACCGACAACCTGCTGGCCGCCATCGAGGCCGCCAAGGCCAAGCCGCTCAACAAGGTCTTCTGCGCCCTCGGGGTGCGCGGCACCGGACGGTCCATGTCCCGCCGCATCGCCCGCCACTTCGCCACCATGGACAACATCCGCGCCGCCGACGCCGAGGCCTTCCAGGAGGTCGACGGCATCGGCCCGGAGAAGGCGCCCGTCCTGGTCGAGGAGATCGCCGAGCTGGCCCCCCTCATCGACAAGCTGGTCGCCGCCGGCGTCACCATGACCGAGCCCGGCGCCACGCCCCCCGCCCCCCGCTCCCAGGACGGGCAGGGCGAGGACGGCGACGCGGGCGAGTCCGGGGAGGCCGCCGACGAGGGCCCGCTGGCCGGGCTGTCGATCGTGGTCACCGGCTCGATGAGCGGCCCGCTGGCCGACCTGTCCCGCAACGAGGTGAACGAGCTGATCGAACGCGCCGGCGGCCGCGCCTCCTCCTCGGTCTCGGCCCGCACGAGCCTGCTGGTCGCGGGCGAGAAGGCCGGCTCCAAGAAGGCCAAGGCCGACAAGCTCGGCATCGAGGTCACCACCCCCGAGGAGTTCGCCACCCGCGTCGCCGACTACCTCTAGAAGACTGCTGAAGATCTTGTTAGAGGGGCTGTCCGGCCGTGGGCCGGACAGCCCCTCTGTGGTCATGCGTTGGCCGAGGACAGATGCCAGGTGCTGTTGGTCCGGGTGAGTCCGAGGTT
>NZ_JBHSON010000014.1:0-167543 GCF_042656285.1 Actinomadura rugatobispora
GCAACCAGTCGTCGATCCTCACATACAGTGCGGTGGCGAGGGTGTTCAGGTCTGGGGTCACAACCGACCATGGACACCCTCGCCCCATTTCCGCAGGCGATCCCTTGGAATCAACCGTCTAGTCGTGCCAGTCGTCCTTGCGGAGGCTCCCGGTCGTCCCGCCCGCCGGCGAGCCGGCCGCGGCGCCGTCACCGGTGGCGCTGCCGCGCACCAGCCGCCCGACCTCGGCGCGCAGCCGGACGAACTCCGGCAGCCCGCGCGTCTCGATCTGGTCGCGCGCCGACGGCAGCCCGACCGGCAGCTCCGCGCGCACCCGGCCCGGGTTGCGGGCCAGCACGACCACCCGGTCGCCGACGTAGACGCTCTCGTCGATGTCATGGGTGACCAGCAGGATCGTCATCCCGCCGTCCCGGTGCACGCGCAGCACGAGGTCCTCCAGGTCCTCGCGGGTCTGCGCGTCCACCGAACCGAACGGCTCGTCCATCAGCAGCAGCGACGGCCGGTAGGCCAGCGCCCTGGCGATGGAGACGCGCTGCTGCATGCCGCCCGACAGCTGCCAGGGGAACTTGCGTCCCGCGTCGCCCAGGCCCACCGACTCCAGCGCCTCCTGCGCCGCCGCGCGCCGTGCCGACCGGCCCTTGCCCTTGCGGCGCAGCGGCAGCGCCACGTTGTCGCGCACGCTCAGCCAGGGGAACAGCGACCGGCTGTAGTCCTGGAAGACCACGGCCAGGTCGTCGGGGACGCCGTCGATCGGGTTCCCGTTCAGCACGATCTGGCCGCCGGTCGGCCGGATCAGCCCGGCCACGCAGCGCAGCAGCGTCGACTTGCCGCAGCCGGACGGCCCGACCAGGCTGACCAGCTCGCCCTGGGCGACCTTCAGGTTCAGTCCCGCCAGCACGGTCTGGTCGCCGTAGCGGTGCGTCAGTTCGTTGATCTCCAGCATGTCCTTCACCTGGCTGAATGGCTGAATGGCTGAGGGTTGGTGGGGTGGCCGGGGGCGGTTCACGGCACGGTCAGGAGGCCAGCTGCCGGGCGCCGCCGTGCCAGGCGAGCATGCGCCGTTCCAGCAGCTGGAACACCAGGTTGAACAGGCAGCCCAGCACGCCGAGCAGCACGATGCCCGCCCACATCTCGGTCATCTGCAGCGTCTGCTGCGCGGTGGTGAGATGCGCGCCGATGCCGAAGGAGTTGCCGACCAGCTCCGAGATGACCATGAGGATCAGCGCGAAGCCCAGGCTGACCCGCAGCCCCGCGAAGATCTTCGGTGCCGCGGCGGGCAGGATCACCCGGCGCAGCCGCAGCGTCCCGCCGATCCCGAACACCCGGGCGGTGTCGAGCTGGAGGCGGTCCACCGTGCGGACGCCGTCGATGGTGTTGAGCAGCACCGGCCAGATCACCCCGAACACGATCGTGGTGATCTGCATCGGGGCGCCCAGGTCCAGCACCGCCAGCAGGAACGGGATCAGCGTGGGCGGCGGGACGGACCGGCCGAACTGCAGCACCGGGTCCAGCACGTCGCCCAGCGTCCGGAACCGGCCGATCACGACGCCCAGCGCGACCCCGGCCACCGCGGCGATCGCCCAGCCCGTGAACAGGTTGGTGAAGCTGGGCTTGAAGTCGTCGACGGCCTTCTCGGTGAGGAAGAGGCGGTCCACCGGCCCGGAGAACCAGATCTCGTACAGCGTCCTGACGATCTGGGACGGCGGCGGGAAGAACTGGTCGGCGGCGGCCCGCGCGGCGACCTCCCAGACCGCGACGAGCAGCGCGAACAGCCACAGCCGTCCCACGCCCGACAGCGCCGTCCGGAGGGCCCGCCCGGCGCCGCCGCGCCCGCTGGTCCTGCCGGTGATCTGGTCGGTGCTCATGTCGCGGCCCCCGTTCCGGCGGTGTTCCAGCGGAACGCGCGGCGCTCCACCCCGACCAGCAGCATGTTGGCGAGCAGGCCGAGCGTGCCCGCCCAGACCGCGCCCGCGAGCATGAGGTCGGGATGACCGCCGCCCGACTGGCTCTCCATCAGGTAGCCGCCGACGCCCTCGCCGGCGCCGGCGATCAGTTCGGTGCTGACCACGACGACCAGCCCGACCGAGGTCGCGATCCGCACGCCGGTGGCCACGAACGGCGCGGCGCTGGGCAGGCTCACCCGCAGCAGCACCGCCAGGTCGCCGAAGCCGAAGCTGCGCAGCGTCTCCTTGGCGACCGGGTCGACGTCCCGCAGCGCGTACAGCGTGTTGATGAGGATCGGCCAGGTCGCGGCGTAGAAGACCAGCGACATCTTCGACTGGGTGACGGAGCTGAAGGTGACGATCGCCAGCGGGATCAGCGCCAGGGAGGGGATCGGGCGCAGCAGCTCCACCACCACGCGGGCGGCGTTGTTGAGCCACGGCGTGGCGCTGAGCAGGACGCCCAGCGCCACGGCGGTGACGGTGGCCAGGAGCAGCCCGCCGATCCAGGCGCGCACCGTGTCGAACACGCCGGTCAGGTACTCGCCGTCGACGGCGAGTTCACCGGCGCGCACCAGCACGGTGGAGGCGGGCGGGACGGCGTCCGGGTCGACCAGGCCGGTCCGGGTGACCAGCTCGGCGATCGCGAACAGCCCCGCCACGCCTGCCGCGCCGCGTGCCGCTCTGCCCCACCTCATCCGTTCTGCAGCACGAACGTCTTGACGTCGAAGGGCTGCTTCAAGTAGCCGAACTGCTGCATGACGTCGGCCACCCGCTGGATGCGGGTCGCGCTCGTGGAGGTCGGGAAGCCGTTCAGGTTGATGACGCTGACCAGCTTGGGGTCGAGCTTGGTGAACTTGGGCATCGCGTCCTGCAGGACGGCGCGGTCGCCGGCCAGCGCCTGCGCCTTGACCAGCGCGCGCTGGAACGCGGCGACGGTCTTGGGGTTCTTGGCGGCGAAGTCCTCGGTGGAGGCGAAGCCGGTGATCGGGAAGTCCTTGGTCGGGCCGCCGGAGAAGTCGGTGAGGATGCGCGCGCCGAGGGTCTGCTGGATCTGGGTGACGAAGGGCTCGGGGACGATGATGGCTTCCACCTTGCCGCTCTTCAGCAGCTGCTCCTGGTTGGGGAACGGGGCGACGACGACGTCCTTGCTCTCGTCGACCTGGACGCCGTAGGGCTGCAGGGTGGCGCGCAGGAGCAGGCTGTTCTGGTTCCCGCGCGCGTTGGTGCCGATCTTCTTGCCGGCCAGGTCGCGGGGGGTCTTGATGGCGGAGTCCTTGGCGACGAGCACGCCGTTGAGGTTCTTGGTCATGGACGAGGCCTCGGCCACGACCCGCAGCTTGTAGGCGCCGTCGGCCTGGGCCTGGATGAGGCCGACGTGGCCGCCGTGCGCGATGTCGATGCTGCCGCCCTTGAGGAGGGGGAGCGCTTCGGCGGCGCCGGTCACGGTCCGCATCTTCACCTCGAGGCCCTCGGCCTTGAAGAAGCCCCGGGAGATGGCGATCTGGATCCCGGCGGCCTCGGTGATCGGCATGACCCCGACGGTGATCTCGGACTCTTCCAGCCCGTTGGCGGACGCCTCGTCGCCGCCTCCGCAGGCGGCCAGGGACAGCGCGAGCGTGCCGGCGAGCGCACCGGCGAGCCAGGCGCGCCGTGCTTTGGCGAACCTCATGAGCGCTCCTTCAAGAGGGAGGGATATGGGGGGTATGCCATGGATCGGCATGATCGTGCGGACTCTAGCGCAGTAACCCTAGGTAACCCCGGAACGTTGTCCCGATGTTTACGTGAGTGAGACGCAAATCGGGCAAACGGGACATCTTAGAGCACGGATGTGCTAAGCGTGCTCAAGTGTGAAATGAGTCATCTTGAGGTTTGTCTCTCGGATTACTCTGTGCTGCAATGACCCTCGCCCCAGAGGTACCAAAAGGCCCACTGGGCACGCCGCGGGAACACGTCCGGAACCCGCGGCGGGGGTGTGGAACGTGGACCGCGAGAGGTGATGGAGGGACGTGCGACCAGCGACGGAGCAGGACCGCGCCGTAGGGCCGGATGCTCACTCCCTCCCGCCTGACGGCGACGCAAAGGCCGGTCGCCGGCCCGGCGGGCGCCGTTTCAGGCTGGCCAACACCCGTGTGACGACCCGTCTGGTGGTGCTGATCCTCATTCCGGCGGTGGTCGCCGGGATCCTGGCGGGCCTGCGCGTGCGCGACGGCGTGAACGAGGCCGGGCTCTACACGAGAATCGAACGGCTGGCCACGCTGAGTGAACGCGTCGCCGGACTCGTTCAGGAGCTACAAGACGAACGAGACCTTACGGTGCAATACCTGACCGTCCCCCGGGACGGCCAGGACCAGACCGTACGAGAGCAACAGAGCGTGACCGATCGAGCCGCCCGCGGTGTCCGCGAGCGGCTCGGCGGCATCGACGGCGCCTACTCCTCCCAGGTCCGCGCGAAGGTCCGGGACGTCCGCTACCGGCTCGACTCGCTGGCGGGCCTGCGCTCGGTGGCCGGGCAGAACAGCGCCTCGGCGTTCTCGACCCTGGACATCTACGGCCAGCTCATCGCCTCGCTGCTGGACCTGAACGACCTGGTCGCGCAGGGCAGCCCGAACGCCGACGTCTCCGAGAGCACGCGCGCGTTCGCCGCGCTCGCGCGCGCCAAGGACTTCGCCTCCCAGGAACGGGCGCTGACCACCTCGGTGCTGCTCACCCGGAGGTTCGCCAACCCGTCCGACCGGGAGCGGCTGCTGGGTCTGCGCTCGCAGCAGGACGGCCAGATGGCCATCTTCCGGACGACCGCCGACACCGGCCAGCGGCAGCTGCTGGAGGACACCGTCACCGGCCCCGACATCGGCCGGGTCGAGGGCCTCTACCAGCAGGTGCTGGTCCGCTCCGGCGCCTCCAGCACGATGTCGGTCCGCCCGCTGGGCCCGAGCGACGCGGCCACCTGGCGGAACGCCTCGACCTCCCGGATCGAGCAGCTCCGCAGGGTCGAGCAGAACCTGGCCGGCTCCATCACGCGCGACAGCCGGGAGCTGAAGGACGGCGCCTACGTCGGCGTCGCCATCGACGCCGCGCTGCTGCTGGTCGGGCTGCTGCTGGCCGCGCTGGCCACCGGCGCGGTGGCCCGCTCGCTGGTGCGGCCGCTGCGCCGGCTGCAGGCGGGCGCGCTGGAGGTCGCCGGCACCCGGCTGCCCGGGCTGGTGGACCGGCTGCGCGATCCCGAGGCCGCCGCCGACGGCATCGAGGTGGAGCCGATCGACGTCGACTCCTCCGACGAGATCGGCCAGGTCGCGCGGGCGTTCGACGAGGTGCACCGGGAGGCGGTCCGGCTGGCCGCCGACGAGGCGGTGCTGCGCGGCAACATCAACGCGATGTTCGTCAACCTGTCGCGGCGCAGCCAGTCCCTCATCGAGCGCCAGCTTCGGCTGATCGAGGAGCTGGAGCAGAGCGAGCGCGACGAGGAGCAGCTGGCCAACCTGTTCCGGCTGGACCACCTGGCCACCCGCATGCGCCGCAACTGCGAGAACCTGCTGGTCCTCGGCGGCCAGGACCAGGTGCGCCGGTGGAACCGCCCGGTCCCGCTGATCGACGTGGTGCGCGCCTCGCTGTCGGAGGTGGAGCAGTACGAGCGGGTGGCGCTGCGCGTGCACGGCGACATGACCGTCGGCGGCCCGGTGGTCAACGACCTGGTCCACCTGCTGGCCGAGCTGGTGGAGAACGCCACGGTGTTCTCCGCCGAGCACACCCGGGTGACCGTCTCCGGCCAGTTGCTCAGCGGCGGCGGGGCGATGCTGCAGATCACCGACAACGGTGTGGGGATGTCCCAGGAGGAGCTGGAGCAGGCCAACTGGCGGCTGGCCAACCCGCCGGTCATCGACTTCTCCGCGGCCCGCCGCATGGGCCTGTTCGTGGTCGGCCGGCTGGCGGTGCGGCACGGCATCCGCGTCGAGCTGCGCGCCGCGCAGGGCGGCGGGCTCACCGCGTTCGTGGTGCTGCCGGAGATGGTGATCAGGCCGGCCGAGTCCGGGGGCGTGGGCTCCCGCGGCTTCGGCGCGATGGACGAGGGCGCGGGCCGCGGCGGCGAGTTCGCCGCGATGGCGGCCCCGTCCGGCGGTACCGGGGCGGTCCCGTCCGGTCCGGGCGGGCAGTTCCGCCCGAGCGGCGACACCGGCGAGTACGGGGTGCCGCACCCGCGTCACGGCGGCGCGCCCGGTCAGCCCCCCGGCACCGGCCCGCAGCCGGTGTACGACGGCCGCCCGTTCGACGGCGGCGGCTTCGACGGCCGCCCGTTCGACGACCGTCCGCCCTTCGACGGCCGTTCCTTCGATGACCGCCCGTTCGATGACCGCCCGTTCGACGGGCCGGCGGTGCCGCCCGACGCGCGCGACCTCGACCCGCGCGGTTTCGACCGGCGGCCGTTCGACGACCGCGCTCCCGGGGCGCCCGGCGCTCCCGGGCCGTACCCGAACGGCGGGCCCTACCCGAACGGCACGCCGTACCCGAACGCGCCGTTCGACGGCTCTCCCACCACGACCGGGCCGATTCCGCCGGCCGGTGCGGCCGGGACGGGCCCCTACCCGCCCGTGTCCGGAACCGGCCCCGTGCCGCTCGTGCCGTCCGCGGACCAGGGCCCGCACGAGCCCCGTCCCCACGAGCCGCGCCCGCACGAGCAGGCACCCCACGAGCAGGGGCCGCCGGAGGAAGGGCCGGGACGGCGCGGGCCGAGGCTGCCCGTCCGGCGGCCGGGCGCCCAGCACCCGGCGCGCGGCGGGCCTGCCGACGCGTCCCCGTCGCAGCCCGCCGACCCGGGGCGGACCGGGCCGCTGCCGGTGGTGCCCGAGGCGCAGCCGGCCGTCCCGGGAACCGGGCCGCTGCCGCGCGTGCCCTGGGAGACCGGGCCGCTGCCGGTGGTGCCGGAGAACGCGGCGGGCCAGGGCCCGCACGACCAGGCCCCGCCCAATCAGGGCCCGCCCGTCCAGGGCCGGCCCGTCCAGAACCTGCCCGGACGCGGCGCGCCCGGGCATGCCCCCCGCCCCGATCAGGCCCCCGAGCACGCCCCGCCGCACGGCACCGGGCATGATCCTGGGCATGACGCCGTGCACGACGCCGGGCCCGAGCCCGGAAAGGCCGCTCCCCCCGGTGTGCCGGAACGTTCGCCGATCTTCGACGCGATGCAGTCGGAGTGGTTCCAGCGCCGGACCGACCAGACACCGAGTGAGGATCCCGTGAGAGGTTGGGAATCCCCCGCCGACGCCGGGTTCCAGGCCGCCGAGGCGGCACGGGAACCGGTGGCCGGTGAGCGCACTTCCGCGGGCCTGCCCAAGCGGGTGCCCGGACGCAACCGGGTGCCCGGCGCGGTGGGGTCCCAGCGGCCCGCCGGGCGGGCCGCCCCGCAGGCACCGCCGGCTGGTACGGGCGGGCGCCCCCCGGCGCCGGTCCCGGCCCAGTCGGCCGACACCGTGCGGAACCGGTTCGCCAGCCTCCAGCGTGGCGTGCGCAAGGGACGTACCGAGACGCGCGGCCCCGGCGGGCCGGGCGAGGGATCCGGCTCGGCCAACACAGGTGAGACTCCCTCGCCGAGCGAGGGTGAGAACGGAGGCGCCCGGTGAGCGGGCAGGATCTCAACTGGCTGGTGACCAATTTCGCGGACCGGGTGCCGAAGGTCGCGCACGCGGTCGTGGTGTCCTCCGACGGGTTGCCGATGGCCTACTCGGCCGGGTTCCCGCCCGAGCGCGCCGACCAGCTGTCGGCCATCGCCTCCGGGCTGATGAGCCTGACCCAGGGCGCGGCCAAGATCTTCGACGCGGGCGGTGTGAGCCAGACCGTCGTGGAGATGGACCGCGGGCTGCTGTTCGTGATGTCCATCGCCAACGGGTCGGTGTTCGCGGTGCTGGCGGCCTCGGACTGCGATCTCGGGCTGGTCGCCTACGAGATGACGCTGCTGGTGGAGCGCGTCGGGAGGGTGCTGACCCCGGCGCTGCGGGCTCCCGGGGAGCACGGCCAGCAGCCGCCCTACGGGGGACCGGCCGTACCGGAGATGGGCACCGGGCCGGCCCGATACTGATCTTGACGGAGTCTGACGGAGGTCGGCGAGATGGATCGAGGCAGTCCTTGGGGAGCCGGTCCCGGTGGCCCGCCGCGCTGGGGAGGTGAGCCCGGCCCTCCAGGAGGGCGCCCCCCGGGACGGCCGCAGGAGCCCGAGACCAGCTCCCTGGTGCGCCCGTACGCCGTCACCGGCGGGCGCACCAAGCCGAGGTACGACCTGGCGATGGAGGCGCTGGTCACCGCCACGCCCTACCCGCCGCGGGACGTGGCGGCGCTGACCCCCGAGTACCGGGCGATCATGGACCTGTGCCGGTCGGCCCGCTCCGTGGCCGAGGTCTCGGCGCTGCTGCGGCTGCCGCTCGGCGTGGCCCGGGTGCTGATCGCCGACATGTGCCTCGAAGGACTGCTGCGGTTGCACCAGTCGCGTCCCACCGGCGCGCAGCCGGACCTCCGCCTTCTAGAAAGGGTGCTCAGTGGCCTTCGGAACCTCTGATCAGGCCCCGCCGCCGGCCGGGCCGGGCGGGGAGCCCGAACTGACCTCGGTGAAGATCGTCGTGGGCGGCGGTTTCGGGGTGGGCAAGACGACCTTCGTCGGGTCGGTGTCGGAGATCATGCCGCTGACCACCGAGGCGGTGATGACGGCGGCCAGCGCCGACGTGGACGACCTGTCGGCGGTGCCGGACAAGACGACGACCACGGTCGCGATGGACTTCGGCCGGGTGTCGCTGGACTCGGAGCTGATCCTCTACCTGTTCGGCACGCCGGGCCAGCACCGCTTCTGGTTCATGTGGGACGACCTGGTCAAGGGCGCGATCGGCGCGGTGGTGCTGGTCGACACCCGGCGGCTGGAGGACTGCTTCGCCGCGGTCGACTACTTCGAGGAGCTGGGCCTGCCCTTCGTGGTCGGGGTGAACGGCTTCAACGGCGAGTTCCCCTACGGCGCCGAGGACATCCGGGAGGCGCTGTCGATCAGTGCGCACGTGCCGATCCTGCAGTGCGACGCGCGCACCCGGGAGTCCACCAAGCAGGTGCTGATCACGCTGGTGAAGCACGCGATCGGGATGCACTCGGCCGCGGCGGGGGCGGGGGCCCCGGTCCCGCAGGCGGGTCCGCCCGGTCCGCCCGGCCGGCCCGGCCGTCCCGGCCCGCCCGGCGGTCCGCTGGGCACCACCTCGCCCACCTGGACCTGAGCCCGCCGGGGCGGAGCGCCCGGGGTGGGCTCCCGCGCTCGCGCGGGATGTGTGTACGCTGCATCATTATTCCTCGCAAGTATGGACGAAACCGTTCGAGGTGATGCGATGGACGCCCTGGAACAGGTCGGTACGTACGTCGCCATCGGGGACAGCTTCACCGAGGGCCTGAACGACCCCTACCCCGGGGAGCGCGACCGCTTCCGCGGCTGGGCGGACCGGCTGGCCGAGCATCTGGCCGAGCGCGATCCCGGGCTGCGGTACGCCAACCTGGCGGTGCGCGGCAAGCTGCTGCGCCAGATCGTGGCCGACCAGGTGCCGTGCGCCGTCGAGCTGGAGCCGGACCTGGTGACCTTCTGCGCGGGCGGCAACGACATGATCCGCCCGGGCGCGGATCCGGACGCGCTCGCGGTGCTGTTCGACGACGCGGTGAAGCGGCTGCGGGCCACCGGCGCCCGGGTGGTGATCTTCACCGGTTTCGACACCCGGGGGCTGCGCGCCGGGCACCGCATCCGCGGCCGGGCCGCCACGTACAACATGCACCTGCGCGCGATCGCCGACCGGCGCGGCTGCGACGTGGTGGACCTGTGGTCGAGCCGCGTGTTCAACGACGCGCGGGCCTGGTACGAGGACCGGCTGCATCTGTCCCCGGAGGGGCACCGGCGGATGGCGCTGCTGGTGGCGCAGGTGCTGGGGGTGCCGGCGGCGGGCGACTGGCGCGAGCCGTGGCCGCCCGGCGAGGCGGCCGGCTGGCTGGTGTCGCGCCGCGAGGACGTCCACTGGGCCAGGACGTACCTGCTGCCGTGGATCGGACGGCGCGCGACGGGGCGTTCCTCGGGTGACGGCCGCGGGCCCAAGCGCCCCACGCCCTCGCCGCTCTGAGACGAGCCGTGGGCCGCGCGTCGCGGGGGTTCCCGCGGCGCGCGGGCCGGGCGCGTCCCCGGGGATCTCGGGGAGACGCCGGGCGCGTCAGGTCGGGCGGGGGGCCGGGTCGGGGTGCGGATCAGGGTGCGGGTCGGGCTGCGGGGCAGGGCGCGGGTCGGGGTCGGGGCGCGCGGCGATCGCCTCCTCGACCGTGGGGGTGACGGTGATCCGCCGGTGCAGGCCGGTGATCTCCAGCGTGCGGCGGACGATCGGCCGCGGCGCGGCCAGCACCAGGCCGCCGCCGGAGGCCGAGACCGCCTTGTAGCAGTCGATGATGATCGACAGTCCGTGCGAGTCCATGAACCGCAGATCGGTCAGGTCCAGGATCAGGTGGTCGCCGTAGGAGCGGCGCGCGGCGCGCAGCCGGTCGCGCAGGTCGTCGCCGTTGGCGATGTCGAGCTCACCACGCAGCCGTACGACGGCGCGGCCGTCCTGCCGGAGGGCGGTCACGTCCAAGGGGAGCACGGCGGCTTCCTCTCCGCTGGGGACATCCGGGGCGGGGTGCACGGATGCTTTCCATGTGACAACTATCCATGAGGAGTGCCGGTCTGCCAACCCGCCGCACCGCCGGGTCCCCGTGGCGCGGCCGCCGGGCGGCCCTGACCCGCCGTGCGCGGCGGGAGGTGTGCGCGGTCGCGGAGCGCCGTAGGGTGCATGCCAGACGTGATGTCCGTCCACGCCGAAGACCCCGCAGGAACCGCACAGGAACCCTTCAGGAACGCGCAGGAAAGGGCCCAGCCAGTTGAGCGCCCCACGGTTGCCGGAACACCTCGAACTGCTCCTCACCGACGAACCGGTCCTGGACGTCTACGCGCACGGACCGTGGCGGGTACCCGACGGGGCGTACGAGGAGATGCGCGAGCGGGCGCTGGAGTTCAACCGTGATCCCCGCGCCGTCGTCCTCACCCGGCAGCTCAGCGAGTTCTACGGTCCGGGCACCTCGGCGGCGGGCGCCGAGCAGTGGTCGCTGCTGACGTTCCTGCTCGGCGCGTCCGCGCTGCGCGGCGGGTCCCGCGGCGACGTGGACTACGAGCTGCTGGGGGAGTTCCTGGCGACGCCCGAGCCCGCGGTGCGCGACCCGCTGGCGTGGTTCACCCAGGGCGGGCGGTGGCGCCCGCCGGGGCTGTGGCTGCCCGAGCCGGCGGGCGACGACCGCGAGCGCCGCGCGGTGATGCACGAGCTGGCCCGGGACGGCCTGGACGTCTTCGAGGGCCTGGAGCCGCTGGAGCGGCGCCGGGCCGCGCTGATGGACCTCTTCGACGCGCGGCTGGGCGATCCCGCGCGCCGCGAGGAGGCGATGACGGTCCCGCAGGACCGGCTGGAGGCGTGGTGGAACGCCGGCCTGCCGGACGAGACGCTGGCGGTGCTGCCCGAGCTGGCCGGTCCGCTGGGCTACCTGGGCTGGGTGTGCGAGGGCCTGGGCGCCGCGCACGAGCGGCTCGCCGGGGCGGTCGGTGACGACGTCCCGCTGGAGACGGCCCTGGCGCGGCTGCTGCTGGCCGCGGAGGTGACGTCCGTGCCCGCCGAGATGGCGGTCACGCTGGGCACCGCCCGCTACGAGAACCTGGTCGACCGCGTGCGGGCGCTGGGGCAGGGCTTCGCGGCCGAGGCGTGGCAGCAGGAGACGCGGGCGTGGCTGGCGCGCGGCCTGGTGGCCGGGGAGGCGGACGCGTGCCGCGCCTGGCTGGACATGGCGGTGCGGGTGACCGGCGCGGCGCAGGGCCTGCCCGAGTCGCCGACCAGCCCGCGCTGCCGGGTGCCGGTCCGCGCGTTCCAGCACGACCTGCGGCGGCTGTTCGACCACCGCCCGGTCGCCAACCCGCTGGGGGAGTGGCTGAGCAGGTCGTCCCCGCAGGCTCCAAAGGCCCTGGAGGCGCGCCCCGGCGCGGAAGCCGAGACCGGCACCGGCACCGACAGTGAGACCGGCGCCGAGACCGCGACGCGCGAAGAGGACGACGTGCTGTCCGGGCTGCTGGTCGGGCAGCCCGAGCTCACCCGGGCGCTGCGCGAGGTCCTCGTCGCCCGCCTGGCGGGGGAGAGGCCCGCGCGCCTGCTGGTCTCCGGCTCCGAGGGCACCGGCAAGGGCACCGCCGCCGAGATCCTGGAGCGCCTGCTGGCCCGCCGCGGGGTGATCCGGGAGGCGCTGTGGATCTCCGACCAGGTGTTCGCCTCGCTCGGCGTCAGCGACGCCGTGCTGTGGCTGCAGGCCCGGGTCCGCGAGTGCGTCGAGGGACGGCTGCTGCTGGTGATCGACGACCTGGAGCGGCTGACCGGCTACGAGCGCTGCGGGGCCGCGGCGCTGGAGGAGCTGCGCCGGCTGATGGCGCGCTCGCCCGGCCTGGACGTGGTGGCGCTGTGCCGTCCAGGCGGCGACCGGCGGCTGTTCGACGCCAACCCGGCGCTGGTGCGGGCCTTCGAGGTGACCCGCACCCGCGAGTTCGGCGAGGAGGAGTACGCCGAGCTGTTCCACCGCGCCGTGACCGCGCGCGGGGTGCCGGTGGCGCGGTCGGTGGCCGCGGCCGCCGGCGTGCTGCTCTCCCGTACCCCGCCGCTGCACAACCTGCGCGGCGCCCGGCTCGCCGAGCATCTGGCCGCGCAGGCGGTGACCGCGGCCCGGACCCGCGCCGCCGCGCCCGCCGGCTCCGGAGCCGACCTGGAGGTCACCTCGGCCGACCTGTCGCAGCGCCTGATCGCCGGGGTGCGCACCGCGCACGACCCGCTGGCCGAGCTGGCCGCGATGGCCGGGATCGAGCCGGTCAAGCGGGAGGTCGCGGCGCTGGTCGCCGAGGCCAAGGCGGCGCGGCTGCGCGAGGAGGCGGGCATGGCGGTCGCCGCCCGTCCCCGCCACCTGGTCTTCGCCGGCAACCCGGGCACGGGCAAGAGCAAGGTCGCGCAGATCCTCGGCACCGTGTACGCCGACCTCGGGGTGCTGTCCACCGGGCACCTGTTCGAGGTGGACCGGGCCGACCTGCTGGGCGAGTACAGCAGCGAGAGCGCGGTGAAGGTGCGGCGCGCGGTGGAGCGCGCCGTGGGCGGCGTGCTGCTGGTACGGGACGCGCACGCGTTCGCCTCGGCGGAGGCGGTCCGCGGCCGGGAGATCGTGGACGTCCTGCTGGGCGCCGTCCAGGCCCATCCCGCTGATCTGGTGGTCGTGCTCACCGGCCCCGAGGCCGAGCTGAACGGGCTGCTGAAGTCGCACGAGGAGCTGGCCGCCTACTTCCCCCGCACCGTCCGCTTCCCCGACCTCACCGACGAGGAACTGGTCGAGGTGTTCCGGGCGAAGGCCGCCGCGGCCGGGTTCGCCCTGGCCGACGGCGTGCTCGACCGGGTCGCCGCGCTGGTGCGGGCCGCGCCGCGCGACCGCGGCTTCGGCAACGCCCGCACCATGAACGGCCTCCTGGACCGGGCGGTGGCCAACCAGGGGCGGCGCGTCCTTGCCGACGGCGTCGTGGACGAGAGCGAGTCCCTGGACGTCATCCTCCTCGACGACGTGCCCGACACCCTCGCCCCCGGCCGCGACGCGGTGCCCGGCGACCCCCTGGAGGAGGTCGAGCGGCTGATCGGCCTGGACGACATCAAGCGCGAGATCAGCGCGCTGGTCGCCGAGGCGCGGATGGAGGAGCGGCGGCGGGAGGCGGGCGTGCCGCTGGCCTTCCCCACCCGGCACATGGTGTTCATGGGCAACCCCGGCACCGCCAAGACCACCGTCGCCCGGCTGATCGCCGCCGTGTACGCCCAGCTCGGCCTGCTGTCGTCGGGTCATCTGGTGGAGGTCACCCGGGCCGACCTGGTGGCGGAGT
Source organism: Actinomadura rugatobispora (assembly GCF_042656285.1). Lineage (GTDB taxonomy): Bacteria > Actinomycetota > Actinomycetes > Streptosporangiales > Streptosporangiaceae > Spirillospora > Spirillospora rugatobispora. The sequence continues at coordinate 13,903 of NZ_JBHSON010000014.1, forward strand.
TCATCGGGCAGACCGCGCACCGCGTGCGCGCCGCGATCGACCGGGCGCTGGGCGGCGTGCTGTTCGTGGACGAGGCGTACGCGCTCACCGCGGGCGGCGCCGACCGCCGCGACTTCGGCCACGAGGCGGTCGCCGAGCTGCTGAAGCTGATGGAGGAGCACCGCTCGGACCTGGTGGTGATCGTGGCCGGGTACGACGCCGAGATGGAGCGGTTCCTGAAGTTCAACCCCGGGCTGGAGTCCCGCTTCCCCAAGACGCTGCGGTTCCCCGACTACTCCGACGACGAGCTCGCCACGATCTTCGAGTCGATGGCCGCGGAGGCGGGGTTCGCGCTGGCCGAGGGGGCCCTCGCCGCGCTGCGCCGCAGGCTGGCCGCCGAGGCGCGGGGCGCCTCGTTCGGCAACGCCCGGCTGGTGCGCAACGTGCTGGAGGAGGCCATCGCGCGGCAGGCGCAGCGGATCACCGCCGGTGCCGGCCCGGGCACCGGCGGGGTGGACGAGGACGACGTGGACCATGCCGAGGTGCGGCTGCTGCGGCCCGAGGACGTCCCGTCCGAGCCCGCCAGGCGCGAGCCGGACCTGCCCACCGGCCCCTACATCTGATCGGCCCGCGCCCCCGGCGCCTCCGGAACCTGCGCGACCTCCGGAACCTGCTCCGCGGCCTCGGCGGCCCGGTAGGCGGACGCCTGCAACTCGTACAGCTCGGCGTACAGTCCGCCCCGCGCCATCAGCGCCGCGTGGTCGCCCTCCTCGATCACCCTGCCCTGCTCCAGCACGTAGATCCGGTCGGCGTGGCGGACGCTGGCCAGCCGGTGCGTGATCAGCAGCACGGTGCGGCCGTCGGCGTGCGTGCGGATCCGGTCGAACAGGTGGTGCTCGGCGCGCGCGTCGAGCGCGGCGGTCGGCTCGTCGCAGATCAGCAGCGGGGCGTCCCGGAAGAAGCCGCGGGCCACCGCCAGCCGCTGCCACTGGCCGCCCGACAGCTCGGCGCCGCCCTGGAACCGCCGGTCCAGCAGGGTGTCGTAGCCGTGCGCGAGCTCGTCCACCACCTCGGCGGCGCCCGACGCCCGGGCCGCGGCCAGCAGCTCCTCCTCGCCGGCGGCGCGGCCCATGGTGATGTTCTGCCGGGCGGTCATCGGCCAGTGGGTGTACTCCTGGGCGATCACCGCGATGCGCTCCCACACCCCCTCGGCCGGGACGGACCGCAGCGGGACCTCGTCCCAGCGGATCTCGCCGCCGTCCGGGTCGTACAGCCCGGCGAGGATCTTGGCCAGGGTGCTCTTGCCGGAGCCGTTCTCGCCGACCAGCGCCACCACCTCGCCGCGCCGGACCTCCAGCGAGATCCCGTTCAGCGAGGGCGTCTCGGCGCCCGGATAGGTGAAGGTGAGGTCCTCGGCGGTGATGCGCTCGAAGTCCGCGGGCAGCCGGGCCACCACCGTCTCGGTCCCCTCGCCGCGGACGCCGCGCTCGGGCACCCGGCCCTCCGCCTCGGCGCAGAAGTCGAGATAGTCGCCGAAGTACAGGCCCTCCTCGTAGCAGCGGTTGACCGCGAACACCAGATTGACCAGCGAGGTCTGACCGGACCGGATGGCCAGCACCGCGGTCCCCGCCACCGCCAGCGGCACCGTGCCCGCCCACAGCATCAGGCCGAGCGTGACGTAGACGCCCCCGGTGGCCGCGCCCTGCATCATGTCGCCGAACACCCGCGTGATCGCCTGCCGCCTGGCCAGGTCCAGCTCCACGCCGCGCTGGTACGCGGCGACCTTGTCGTACTCGCCCAGCAGGAACCCCCGCATGGTGAACGAGCGGATCTCCGCCGCGTGCCGCCGCTCGACCATCAGGTTCGACAGGATCCACTTGCGCCGCAGCGCGCCGATCAGGGTCAGCTCGGTGACGTAGCGCATCCGGGCGGCCCGCACCGACGCCCACCCCTCGGGCACCGCGGTGAGCAGCAGCAGGGGCAGCAGCAGCGGGTGCAGCACGCCGAGCGTCCCGGCCGCCGCGAGCAGGCCGACCACTCCGGTGAGGACGTCCACCGCGTGCTGGACGACCATCGGAGCCGACCTCATCCCGCGCCCCTCCGCGCGCTTGAGGTCGTCCAGGAACTCCGAGTCCTCCAGCGCCGCCAGGTCGACGGCCGTGGTGGCCTCGTACAGCCGCAGCTCGACCAGCCGCTCCACCTGCGGGTCGAGCCGGGCCTGCGCCCACCCGGCCGCCGCCTGCAGCGCCGCCCGCAGCGCGGTCGCCCCGGCCACCAGTGCCAGCGACGGCAGCGCGTCCCGCACCCGGTCGGGAGTCGGCCCGGCGCTGAACAGCGCGGTCAGCACCCCGGTGGTGGCCAGCAGCCCGAACGCGGTGAACACCCCCGCGACCAGGTTGCACCCGATGGTGACGGCGGTGTCGGCGCGGTTGGCCCGCCAGGCCAGCCGGGCCGACCGCCAGATCACCGACGGCAGCCGCCGGGCGACCGTCCGCATGCTGGTCTCGTGCAGCTCCCGGGTCCGGGACGACCAGAGCGCCGCCGTCAGCTCCGGCAGCGCGGCGGCGTCCGGGTCCGCCTCCCCGCGCCGCCGGCGCGGGCGGACGAGCCCGCGCAACCGTTCGAACATGGAGAAAACACGCCGAGAACCCATCCGCCGCCCCTCGCACGCACGTACCACCCACCGGGAAGTGTGCACCGCCAGGGCGATGGGCTCCGCTGCATTTGTCACATGCCGCGCTGATTTAGAGCTGTGGACAATCATGCGACGGGGGGACGCGCCCGGCGGCGGCCTTGCCCTAAGGTCTACGGCATGACGGACGCCTGGCCAGGACGGGAGGACGGCGGGATGGCACGCAACAGGCCCGCGCCAAGGCCGGCGGAGTACGCCGGAGAGCGCGACCCGTACGGGGGTGCCCACTCGGGCGACCAGTACGCGGACCCCTACGCGGGCGACCAGTTCCGCGGTCGGGACCCCTACGACGACATGCCGCGCCGCCGCAGGCGCCGCCGCTGGCCGCGCGTTCTCGCGGTGCTGCTGGTGATCGTGCTCGGCCTCACCGTGGCCGGGTACTTCTACCTCGACTCCCGGCTCAAGCGCGAACCGGTGCTGGACCAGGCGGGGCGGCTGGCCGACACCCCGGGCACCAACTGGCTGGTCGTCGGCTCCGACAGCCGCGAGGGCCTGTCGGCCGCCGACCGCAAGCGGATGGCCACCGGCAAGGCCCAGGGCCGCCGCACCGACTCCATGATGCTGCTGCACTACGGATCCGGCGGCACCTCGCTGATCAGCCTGCCGCGCGACTCCTACGTCTCCATCCCGGGCCGCGGCATGAACAAGCTGAACGCCGCGTTCGCCTTCGGCGGCCCCAAGCTGCTGGTGAAGACGGTCGAGCAGGCCACCGGCGTCCGGATCGACCACTACGCCGAGATCGGCTTCGGCGGGTTCGTGGGCGTGGTGGACGCCGTCGGCGGCGTCGACATGTGCCTCAAGGAGCGGATGCGCGACCCCAAGGCCGGGCTGAACCTCGCCCCGGGCTGCCAGACCCTCGACGGCGCCCAGGCCCTCGGCTACGTCCGCACCCGCGCCTCTGCCCGCGCCGACCTCGACCGGGTCGACCGCCAGCGGCAGTTCTTCGGCGCGCTGATGAAGAAGGCCACCAGCCCCGGCGTGCTCTTCAACCCGGCGCGCGGCGTCCCGCTGGCCTTGAACGCCACCAGCAACTTCCTCGTGGACGAGGACGACCACCTGCACGACCTGGTCCGGATGATGTGGGCGATGAAGGGCGTCAGCGGCGGCGACGGCGTCACCACCGCCGTCCCGATCGGCGGGGCCGGCAGCTCGGCGGCCGCGGGCGCGTACATCACCTGGGACAAGCGCAAGGCGGGCCGGCTGTTCGACGCCCTGAAGAACGACGAGAAGATCCCCGCGGACGTCATCTCCAAGTAGCCGACGGTTAAAGACCGGCCGCGCGGTTACAGTCGGGACATGTCCGATGTGACGCCCGAGGCCGCCGCGCGGCTGGAGAACCTGTCGTCCAAGGAACTGCACGACCGGGCGCTGGCCCGCGCCCGCGAACGCCGCGACGTCGGCTTCCTGTGGGAGCTGCTGCGGGCCATCCCGGCCGCGGCCGCCTCGCTGGGCAACCTCGACCGCGCCAAGTTCGACCTCCTCCACGGCCTGTCGCTGCTGGAGGAGTTCACGCACGCGGGCGAGGGCGAGCTGGCCGACGCGCTCCGCCCCCTCTACATCGGCTATCTCGTGGAGCACGGCCCGCCCTCGGTGTCCTGAGCCGCCGCCGGGCCGGGTTTTACCCTCGCTTGATCTCCGTCCCCCGGCACCCGGGGAACTACTCTCCGTAGGCGAGTGGACGCGGAAAGTGGGGGACGTGAACAAGAAGCACCTGAAGATCATCGCGATCGCCTTCGCGGTCTGGTACGTGATCACCCGGCCCGAGGGCGCCGCCAACCTGGTGAACAGCACCCTGGGCGGGCTCGGCGGCGCCGCCGAGTCCATGTCGCAGTTCGTGAGCGCGATCCCCTGACACGCCGCGCGGGCACGGGTTTCTTCGCGCGTCGCGAACACCCGCGCCGCAAGCCCGCAGTTCGAGGCCCTGAGGACCCTCCGAGGCGCGCCGACCGCCCGGGGGGATCAAGCGCGGGCCGCATCGTGACAGTAAAATATCGCTTTGCGGGCAGGAGCAGCTGGGCACAATTGAATCGGGTCAGTGTGTCGCTGCGCTTACTAAGGGACGGCGTTCGGTATGAACAAGAAGAACCTCCAGCGGGTCGGCATCGTCTTCTTGATCTTCTATGTGCTCAGCTCACCCCGGGATGCGGCCAACATGGTGAACAACGCCTTTTCGCAGCTCGGCAACGCGGGCAACCAGCTCGCGGCGTTCGTGAACGGGATCGGCACGTGAGCCGGTAGCCGCGCCGTCCCCGCCTCCCGGGGACGGCGATCGCGGACAGGCCCGGTCCCTCTCCTAGGATCGGGCCCATGTCTGTCTACGATGTGGAGATCGCGGGTCTGCGCGGCGGGTCCGCCGACCTCGCGCAGTACCAGGGCACCACCGTGCTGATCGTCAACGTCGCCTCCAAGTGCGGCCTGACGCCGCAGTACACCGGTCTCGAGCGGCTGCAGGAACGCTACGCCGACCGGGGCTTCACCGTCCTCGGCGTCCCGTGCAACCAGTTCATGGGCCAGGAGCCGGGCACCCCCGAGGAGATCGCCGAGTTCTGCTCCACCACCTACGGCGTCACCTTCCCCCTCACCGAGAAGATCGAGGTCAACGGCGAGGGCCGGCACCCCCTCTACACCGCCCTCGTCGGCACCCCGGACGCCGAAGGCCACACCGGCGACATCCGCTGGAACTTCGAGAAGTTCCTCATCGCCCCCGACGGCACCGTGGCCGCCCGCTTCTCCCCCCAGACCGAACCGGAGTCCACCGAGATCACCGAGGCCATCGAGAACAAACTGCCCGCGTAGCCGCCGGATTGCCCGGGGCCACCCCCAGCCTCCACCGGGGATGGGGGGCGCCCCCCGGGCAATGACCGGCGTGGAGGGTCGCCCCTCCACAATGACTGGCGTGAAGGGTAGCCCCTCCACAATGATGAGACCCATGCGTAAGTGGACGGTTGCTGACATTCCCGATCTCGCTGGGCGGCGGGCCGTCGTCACCGGCGCCAACAGCGGGATCGGGTTCCACACTGCTCTGGAGCTGGCGCGGCACGGCGCCGAGGTGGTGCTGGCCTGCCGCAGTGCCGAGCGCGGGCAGGCGGCCCTCGACCGGCTGAAGGCGGCGGCGCCGGACGCCGAGGCGCGGCTGGCCTCGCTGGACCTGGCGGACCTGGCGTCGGTGCGGGAGTTCGCGGGCCGCGAGGGCGAGCGGCCGCTGGATCTGCTGGTCAACAACGCCGGGGTCATGGCGTTGCCCAGGCGGACCACGGCGGACGGGTTCGAGATGCAGTTCGGCACCAACCACCTGGGGCATTTCGCGCTCACGGGGTTGCTGCTGCCGGCGCTGCGGGCCGCCGAGGGGCCCCGCGTGGTGACGGTGACGAGCGGGTTCGCGTGGGTCGGCAGGATCCGGTTCGACGATCTGCAGGGTGAGCGCCGCTACCAGAAGTGGGGTGCGTACGCGCAGTCCAAGCTGGCGAACCTGCTGTTCACGCGGGAGCTGGCGCGGCGCGTGCCGGAGGTGCTGAGCGTGTCGGCGCATCCGGGTTTCGCCGCGACGAACCTGCAGCAGACCGGGCCGCGGATGGAGGGCAGCCGGTTCATGGAGCGGGGTGCCGGGGTCGTCAACACGGTCGTCGCGCAGTCGGCCGCCGCCGGGGCGCTGCCGACGCTGTACGCGGCGACTGCGGCCGATGTGGCGGAGGGCGCCTGCTACGGGCCGAAGCTGCTGCAGTATCGGGGCGCTCCGACCGAGGTGGTGACGCATCCCCGGGCCAAGCGTCCGGAGCTGGGCGCGCGGCTGTGGGAGGTGTCGGAGTCGCTGACCGGCGTCCGGTACGAGATCCGCGCGGACGGCTGAGCGGGGCTCAGGTCAGGCCGCGGACGGCCTGCGCGACCGCGGCGTCCACGATCGTCGCCGCGGCGGTCTCGCCGGGGCGGCGCTGGGCGAGCTTGGCGGCGGCGTCGACGATGCCCTGGACGAGTTCGGCGCGCAGCTCCGGTTCGGGGATGCCGTTCTCGGCGAGCGCCGCGGTCAGGGGGCGCAGCAGTTGCGCGTGGCCGTCCCTGATGCGTTCGCGGGCGGGTTCGGCCAGCGCGTGCTCGACGAGTGCGACGGCCGCGGCGTGCCGCCCGTCGGTCATGACCTCGAGCTGGGTCCGCACGTACGACTCGACCTTGCCGGAGAGGTCGGCGGAGGCGTCGAGGGAGCCCTCGACCAGGGCCGCCCAGCGGGGGAGTTCCTCTTCGACGATCGCGGCGACCAGGTCGTCGCGGGAGCGGAAGTACTCGTACAGGCCGGGACGGGACAGCCCGACGCGGCGGGCGAGGGCGGCCAGGGACAGCGCTTCGAGGCCCTCTTCGGCGACGAGCGAGCGGGCCGCGTCGAGCAGGATGCGCAGCTGGCGCGCCCGGTGCTCGGCGACCGTGGGTTCGCTGATCCTGGGCACCGGCTCATTCTACGTTTCCGTCAGGGGCCGGTGGCGAGGTCCCAGTCGAGGGTCGCGGGGAGGGCGCCTTCGAGGGTGAGCAGCCACCGTTTCACCTCGACGCCCGAGCCGCCGCTGTAGCCGCCGAGGCCGTTGGACGCCACGACCCGGTGGCAGGGGACGATCACGGGGATCGGGTTGCCGCCCATGACCTGGCCGATGGCCTGGGCCGGGACGCCGGCGCCGCTGCGTTCGCCCAGCTCGCCGTAGGTGACGACCTTGCCGTAGGGCACCGACTCGTACAGCGTCGTCAGCACCTGCCGCTGGAGCGGGGAGGTGAGGCGCCAGTCGATCGGGAGGGCGAAGGCGTGCGGTTCGCCGGAGAAGTAGGCCGCCAGCCCGTCGAGGGCGGCGGCGAGCCGGGCGGGGTCGTCGACGACCGGCAGGCCCGCCCGCGTGGTCGCGCGGGCGCGGGTGCCGGGGGTGTCGCGCCAGCCCAGCCAGGCGATGCCGGTCTCGGTCGCGCCGACCAGGAGCCGGCCGAGCGCCGTGTCGGCCGCGCCGAACGCGAGCGTCGCCGCGGCGGTGTGGGTCTCGTTCATCAAAGGACCTCCGTGGAAACTCCGGCTTGAGGCCGGGGAGGAATCGGACGTCTCCGGAGCAGGGTAGACAAAGGAGATTCGCCCCCTGGGGGCGAATGCCGGTTGACCAGGCGCGATCCAGTACGTTTTCGCTCCTGTGTTCGAGCGTGCAGGGTAGGGTCGCCTCGTGCCGCGTTACCGCCTGGCCCCCACGCCTGAGCAGGAGCAAGCCCTGCTCGGGCATTGTGCGCATGCGCGGTACGTGTGGAACCTTGCCGTGGAGCAGCACGGCTTCTGGTCCCGGCACCGGCGGGGCGGGGCGCCCGGCTACAACGAACAATCCCGGCAGCTCACCCAGGCCCGAGCCGAGTTCGAGTGGTTGCGGGCCGGGTCGCAGACCGTGCAGCAGCAGGCGCTCCGCGATTTCGCGCAGGCGATGGCCAACTTCTTCGCCGGGACGCACAAGCGCCCCACCTGGCGAAGGCAGGGTGTGCATGAGGGGTTCCGGCAGGTCGGCGTCAAACCCCATCAGGTCAAGCGGCTGTCGCGTAAGTGGGGTGCGGTGCTGGTGCCCAAGTGCGGGTGGGTGAGGCTCCGTCTGTCGCGGCCGGTGCCGGAGGGTGTGAGGTCCTACCGGGTGACCCGTGATCGGGCCGGGCGCTGGCATGTGGCGTTCGCGCACGTCCCGCCCCCGGTCTCCGGCCCCGGTGACGGGAGCGTGGTCGGGGTGGATCGCGGCGTCACCGTCAGCGCCGCCCTCTCGACCGGCGACCTGCTGAAGGTCCCCGGCCTCACCCCCGGAGAGAGGCGGCGCCTGCGACTGCTGGCCCGCAAACTCGGGCGCGCCCGGCGCGGCTCCCACCGCCGCGCCGGACTCAAAGCCGCGCTCGCCCGACTCAAGGCCCGCCAGAGCGACCGCCGCAAGAACTGGGTCGAGCAGACCTCCACCAGGCTGGCCCGCGAGTACGACGCGATCGGTGTCGAGGACCTCAACACCCGGGGCATGACCCGCTCCGCCAAAGGCACTATCGAGAGGCCGGGATGCAACGTCGCCGCCAAGGCGGGACTGAACCGGGGCATCCTCGCAAGCGGATGGGCCATGCTGGTCGAGCGGCTGGAGCACAAGGCCCCTGGCCGCGTCCACAAGATCAACCCCGCGTACACCTCGCAGCGCTGCTCGGCGTGCAGGACCATCGACCCGCAGGCGCGCGAGAGCCAAGCGCGCTTCCGGTGCCGGTCCTGCGGCTTCGCCTGCAACGCCGACGTGAACGCGGCACGCAACATCGCCCACGAGATCAGACTCCTCTGCACACTCGTGGACACGGCGGCCGGACCGGCCGTCGCTGCGCGGGGACGCCCCGGGGTACCGGAGCGGACGAACCGCGAACCCCAACCTGTCCTCCTCTACTGAGGCCACGGGGTGGAATCCCCCTCGTTTACGAAGGGGAGGAGGTCAACTCACTCTCTCTCGCATGGTCAGGAGCAGCGCCACTGTCATGGGGAACACCAGGGCCATCGCGACGGTTGCGAGTGCACCGTACGACAGGGCGGTGACGATCGCGCCCGCGGCCAGCCCGCCGACCGCCGCGCCGCCGTTCATGAGCAGGTCGGACAGGCCCTGGACGGCGGGCCGCCGGCCGGCCGGGACCGACTCGGTGAGCAGCGCCGACCCGCCGACCAGCCCGAACGACCAGCCGAGCCCGAGCAGGACCAGCGCGACCGACAGCCGGGTGACGTGGTGCGGCGCGGAGACCGCGGCCAGGGCGGTCGCGGCGGCCAGCAGCGCCATGCCGACGAGCAGGACGGGGATCCGCCCGAACCGGTCGGCCAGCCAGCCCGGGAGCGGGGAGAGGGCGTACATGCCCGCGATGTGCAGGCTGATCACGATCCCGACGACGGTGAGGCTCGCGTGCCCGTGGCCCAGGTGGACCGGGGTCATGACCATGACGGAGACCATCACCATGTGGCTGACCACGATCGCGGCGACCGCGAGGCGGGCCCGCGGGACGGTCCGCAGCACCTCCCACGCGCCGCCGGACGCGGCGGGCTTCCCCGGGTCGGCGGGAGGGGCCGCCGCGTGGAGCGGGTCGGGGCGCAGCAGGGCGACGATCGCGGCCAGTGTCAGCGCGAAGGCGATCGCGGCCAGCGCGTACGGGCCGGCCCAGGGCGCCAGGCCGAGGTTCCGGCCGATCCGGTCGGCGGGCTCGGCGAGGTTGGGGCCCGCGATGGAGCCGATGGTGGTGGCCCAGACGACGGTGGACAGGTCGCGGGCGGTGCGGCCGGGGCTCGACAGGTCGGTGGCGGCGTAGCGGGCGGCCAGCCCGCCGGCGCTGCCGCCGCCCGCGAGGAAGAGCCCGAGCATCAGCAGCGGCCACTGGCCCAGCGCGGTGGCGGCGGTGGCGATCACGGCGCCCGCCACGGCCGCGCCGTAGCCGACGGCGAGCGCGGGGCGCCGTCCGTGCCGGGCGGCGGCCCGCGCCATCGGGACGGCCAGGACCCCGGCGCCCGCGACCGCGCTGGTCTGCGCCAGCCCGCCGATCGCCTCCGAGCCCGACATCGTGGCGGCGGCCAGGGTGCTGATCGCGACGCCGGTGCCGACGCCGATGCCGCCCAGCACCTGGGACGCGGTGAGCACGGCCAGGATCCGGCGCTGCGCGGGATGCGGATCGGCGGGGGCCCGTTCCGCGGTCGTGTCCGGTGCCGTCATCGGCCCCCCTTGCCGTCGAGTAAGCCGCGATTGGCCGGTTTGTTCGTGAAGTGCCCGATCACTATACGGTTCAGGGGTATGTCCTGGGGGGCCGCTTCTGGACCGGTTCAGTTCCGGGCGAGCAGGTCGCGCAGCCGGACCGCCTCCTTGACCGTCCGGCTGGATCCGCCGCGCCCGGCCGCCGCGGCCAGCCCCTCCGGCGCCGGCCCCCGCGCCCCGCTGGTCTCGGCGGTGCGGACGCCCAGCGCCAGCAGGTCGGCCATGCCCGGCACCGGCTTGCTCGCGTGGGCGGTCAGCACGGCCGGAAGCGCCGCCTCGACCGCCCTCCAGACCTCGGCGTGCGCCCCTGCCGCGGCCGCGTCGCCGAGCCCGCCGACCACCCGGCCGAGCTTGGCCTCCCGGTGCGCGGCCAGGGCGCCGGCGGCCGCGCCGACCTCGGCGGCGGGCAGCCGGCCGCGGGCGGCCATGAGCAGGAAGGCGTCCACGGCACAGGTCCGCTCCTGGAGGGGCTCGACCGTGAGGCCGTAGGCCAGCGCCGCCCCGGTCGCCACGCCGGTCGGGCCGTCGCACTCGGCCAGCCCGAGCAGCGCCGCGCCCTGGTCGTGCGGGAAGTCCAGCGTCGACAGCAGTTGCGGCAGCAGGTGCGCCGCGGCGACCTCGGCGTGGGACGGCGCGATCGCGGGCCACCAGGCCGGCGGGCTGGAGTAGCCGGCGAGGGCGAAGGTCTCCGGGGACTCCCTCCATTTCGCCCCGTCGAGGGGGTAGTCCCAGAGCGGGGCCAGCGCCTTCGGGACGTCCCCGACCGGGCGCAGGACCCCCATGAGCGCGACCGCCGGCCGGAACGGCACCTCGGGGAGCCGGACCTCGACGCGTTCGACGAACGGGTCGGCGACCCCGCCCTCCCGCAGCCACGCCGCCACCGCCTGGCCCGCCGGGGACTCCAGCCGTTCCGCGCGGGCGGTCACGCCCGAGCCCGCGGCGGCGTCGCGGGGCAGGCGCAGCAGGGCCTGCACGAGGTCGTGCGGACCGGGCTCGACGCCCGCCGCCTCCAGCCGTTCCACCCGCGCCACCAGCACCTCCGGGTCGAGATGGCCGTTGGCCCGCGTCGGCGTCGCCAGCAGCAGCGGGACCCGCTCGACCCGCTCGGCGACCTCCCGCATCCGCCCGATCAGGAAGTCGCTCATCGGCGCGTCGTGCGGCTCGGCTCCGCGCCGCTCGAGCCGCAGCTCCCCGCCGGCCTTCGGGCGCCAGCGCGCACGCAGCACCGAACGCGCCGCCAGGACCGGCCAGGCCCGCGGTGAATACATGAACCGGTCGTAGTCGGACGCCCGGTACCAGGCGCCCCGGTCGCCCTCGAAGAACCCCTTCAGCGCCGCCCGGAGGGACTTCACGTCGCGGTGGGCGAGCTCGGTGATCCCGGCGGAGATCCGTTCGGAGTCGGTCCAGGACGGCTCCTGGCGCAGCACGACGGCGAACTCCTCGGCCAGCTCGGCCGCGGAGCCGAACGGGCCGGGGAACGCGGACGGGGGAGGCGGCGCGGGCAGTGCCCCGGCCGGGGCGGCGGCCGGGGCCTCGACCTCGCCGAACGCCGCCGCGATCCGTTCGCGCAGATCGTGGGGCAGCGCCGTGGCCGCCTCCCGGACCCGCAGGACGGCCTCCCGGCCCGCCCCCGGCCCGAACTTGACGGCCAGGTCCGTGGCGCGCTCCTGGACGGCGTGCGCCTCGTGCGCGAACGCCACCGCCAGCGCGCAGAGCGTTGCGTCCTTCTGGTCGGCCCGGTCCGCGCTTTGGGCCAGCCATGCCAGCGCCGCCCGCACCAGCTTCTGCTCGGGACGGAACAGCAGCGCCTCGGCGGCCTCCGAGTACGCGGCCGGCCCCAGGCCCCCGGCCGCGTCCACCCGGCGCACCTCGCGCAGCGCGAGCTCGGCGACCCGGGACGGCGCCGCGGGCAGCAGCCGCAGGTAGTCGCGGAGCCGGGCGGTCGCCTCCCCGAGGTCGGGGGCGAGCCTGTCGTGCAACTCGGCGTACCAGCGCAGGTCGGCGACGGTGCCGCCGCGCAGGAACCGGCGCAGGCAGCCGTCCAGCACGGTCGCGCGTTCCAGCCGCTTCTCCTCCGCCAGGGTGAGCACGGCCTCGATCCAGGCCTCCGTCTCCCCCCGCGAGGTGATCAGCCGCCCGATCGCCTCCACCTCGAAGATCCGCGGCATCATCGCCTCGGCCAGCGGATCGCCGGACGCGACGCCGCGCCCGTCCGTCCACCGCACCCAGCCCACGGCGAAGGCGTCCTCCACCGGGACGGGGGCGCCGGCGGAACGGAGCAGGAGCGCGCACGTCCACCAGGCGGTCTCTTCACCGTTCCAGTCCGACTCGGCGGTGGTGCGCAGCAGGCCCGCGAGCCGCCGCCCGACCTCGGCCCGCCACTCGGCGGGACGGCCCTCGGTCGCCTTGACCACGAGCTCGGCCGGGCCGCGGTCGCCGTTGAAACCGAAGCGGGTGACGAGCCGCAGGTCCGCGCGCGACAGCCACCGCGCGGCCGCCGCCGGGCCGGACAGGCAGCCGGCGCCCGTGACCCGCAGGGCCGACTTGACCGGCGTGGCGCTCCAGGCCCACGTGGAGTCCGCCTCCCGGAGCTCGGCCAGCAGGGCGGGCAGCTCCTTGGCGACCCGCTGCCGCTCCTCGTCGGCCAGGCGGGGCACCAGGGCCGCCGCGTACCGGGCGTTGCCGCCCCTGATCGCCTTGTACAGGGCGTCCAGCTTGGTCGTGCTCATCGGCCGGCCTCCCCGCGCACGATCCGGGCGGCGATCACGTGCTTGCACGGGCCCCGCCCGCCCCGGTACTCCGTCCACCACTGGCATGTGCAGGACGCGCCGTCCCCGCCGAACCGCACCCGGTGCAAGCGGTCCTCGACCTTCACCTCCGCCGCGTCGGGCCCGTCCAGGGTGACCATGCCCCGCTCGGCGAGCGCGCGGGCGTCGCGCAGGCGCGGGTTCATCGCGGTCACGCGCTCGGGGTCGTACGGCAGCTCGCGGTGGAAGAACCCGGCCTCGGCGGTGTCGTACCCGACCCGCCCGGCCGTCCCGAGCTGGGTCAGGGCGGCCCGCGCCCGCGGCAGGCCGATGCCCGCCCGCTCGGCCAGCAGGTCGGGTTCCACCCGAGGCTCGAACGACAGCAGCGCCCCCACCAGCTCGGCGTCGTCGGCGGCCTCCTCGGTGGCGAGCGCGTCCAGGACGGCGCCCTCGCCGGAGAAACCGCGGTGCGACTCGGGGGACAGCGCCAGCACGTACCGCATGCCGGGCAGCTCCAGCTCCCACACGCTCGCCGCCGGGCCGCCGCTCGCGGTCACCGCCGGACCGTAGGCGCGCAGGCCGCGGGCGAAGCGCAGCAGCGGCAGCATCGTCCGCAGCCGGTCGGGGCCGGGCAGGCACACCGCGCCGGGGGCGGGACGCGAGGTGATCCGCAGGCCCCTCCCGGCGGGCACCGCCCACAGCACGCCGTTCCTGCCCTTGGGGAGCCCGCGCAGGAACCGCACCGCCTCCGGCCCGGGCAGCGCGGCCCGCGGATCGAAACCGGAGGTGATCACCTGGACCTCGGCGAAGCCGCGCAGCCAGCGGTCGGGCAGCGGCACCTTCTTCTCCACCACCGCGCCGTCCAGCGTGGTGACCGCCAGCTCGTCGGCGCCGACCGCCAGGTGCAGCGGATCGTCCCCGCCCACCCGGGCCAGCGACTCCCGCAGCGGGCCGTTGACGTCGACGTTGGTGGTGCCGCGCTCGTGCACCTCGCCGTCGAGCGCGGGCTGGAGCACGTCCAGCCGCGCGTACACGCCGCAGCAGGCCGAGAACGACTCCAGCCGCAGCCGGTCGCCGTTGCACGTCACCACCGGGTCGCGGAACGAGGTCGGCCGCGGCCGGTGGTAGCGGGTCTGCGCCACGTCCGCCAGGGCCAGCAGCGCCGCCGCGGCCGGCGCGGGCCTGGTCAGCAGGCCGCTGAAGAAGTGCGGGTGCTGCCGTGGCCCGGCGGAGGTGGTGCCGCCGGAGGTCGACAGGCCGAGGAGCCCCCCGGCCAGTCCCGAGGGACGCGAATAGGTGTAGGCCTGGGCGGGGCCCGCCGTGCTGGTCGCCATGCCGCGAACCTAGAGGCAGCGGCCGACAGTTTTCGCGAAAGCGGGCAAACCCGGCCGGTACGGGGTCGGGCGCGGGCTCGGGGGCACCGGGGGTAGGCTCGATGACGTGCGAAGGTTCCTCACCCCCGGCTGGCTCGGGCTGCATGCGCTCGCCATCACCCTGTGCGTCGCCTTCCTGGGCTTCGGGTGGTGGCAGTACGACCGCGCGCAGGCCGGCAACGACCGCAGCTGGGCCTACACCTTCGAGTGGCCGATCTTCGCGATCTTCGTGGTCGTGATGTGGGTCAAGATGATGCGCGACGAGCTCAGCGACGACCCCGCGGGCAAGGCCCCCAAGGTCATCGAGGAGCCCGCGGAGGCCGCGGTCAAGCGGACCATCATCAGCCGGCAGGAGGAAGAGGACCCCCAGCTGGCCGCCTACAACCGGTATCTCGCGCGGCTCAACTCCGAGAGCCACCGGCGCGACTGACCGGCACGGCTCCCTTTCCCCACCCGTACCGCCCAGAGGAGTGATCTGTGGAAGCGGCCATCAACCGGTACCGCGTCATGGCCATCGTCGTCGGCGTGATGCTGCTGCTGGTGGTCTTCGTGGGCATGCCGATCCGCTACATCGGCGGCAACGGCACCCCGTCGGCGATCATCTCCCCGATTCACGGCGCGCTCTACATCGTGTACCTGGGCGTCGCCTTCGACCTGTACCGCAAGGCCGCCTGGCCGCTGAAGCAGATGGTGCTGATGGTGTCGGCGGGCCTGATCCCGTTCCTCGCCTTCTTCATCGAGCGCCGGATCGTCGCCGACGCCCGCGCCGAACTGGAGTCGCGCAAGACCGACCCCGCCCCCGCCGCCGCCACCCACAAGGCCTGACCCACCCCACCCCACACTCGCGGCCCTCGGCCATGTCGGGTGGGCTGGATGCGCCGCGGCCCGTGGGGGCGGGGCACCACCACGGGCCGGGCAGTCGCAGCGGTCGTGCTGCGCGGCGGCCCTGGACGGGGGTCGGGTCTGAGTCCGGGCCACCGGATTGCGTCACGGCTCACAGGCTGTCTGCGCTCGGCGTTCACCTCGCTCTCCTCGGACGGTGACGGTCAGGGGCCGGGAAGGGCCGGACCGGCGGCATGGCTCGACGATGCCGCCGGCCCGGCGCGGAGGGCACCGGTGCCGCGGGGGCGTGCGGCACCGGGCTCCAGGGCACGTTGTCCGATCGCGGCGCGGCGGTCGCCGGGCCGAGACGGCCGAGGACCCGAGGTGTGTCCGAGCGCGCCGCCGTCGCCGCCGGCACCAGGGCGAAAGGGGGGAGGCACCGGCGGCGACGCGACGGGCCCGGAACGTCCTCGGCCGTCCGGACCGACCAGTGGGAGGGATGTCGAGGACGGCGGTCCCGAACCGGTGCGCCGTCCAACGCATGTGACCCTCCCATGATCCGCGGGTTCGGGATCCGGGGCCTTTTGCCGCCCCGGGAGTTTGCCCTTCACCCTGTGTCACGATCTCGTTGCGTTAAGTACCCACCCTTCACGGCGGCGTAAACCAAGGTCAACGAAGAAATGCCGGAGGTAAAGATGATCGGCCGCCCGGCGGCCGAGGCGCGTGACCCGGACTCTCCCGATATTTCCGTTTTTGTCGGGATGGGGTGCCCGGTCAAGGGCGAAGGTGATTAATCCATCTCCGCTGGTAGGGCCGCCGGTGGCGGTGCCATAATCGCGTCCGTTCCCTCCGCGGGGAATTCTCTGGAGACGAGCGCGGGGCCGCCGTGATCGGCGGCCCCGCGATCCCGGATCCGGATCAGCCGTGCCCGGCGGTGTGGGGAGAGATGTGGCCCGTCAGAGGCCGAAGAGCGGGAGGCATGGTTCGAGGCCGCCGATCTGAACGGACACCGTCCGGTGTTGCTCCCAGCGGGTGCGGTCGAGTTCGAGCCGCCGCTCGTAGCCGAGCGCGTCGCGTACTCGGATGCGGGCGGTCCCATTGGGCCGGTATCCGAGCTTTCGGGAGACCGCGTAGGAGGCGGCGTTGTCGGTCAGCGCCGCGCTGACCGCCGACTCGGCGCCCAGCCCGGTGAAGGCCAGTTCCAGTACGGCGGCGCGCATCTCGGTGCCGATGCCCTGCCCCTGGTGGCGCTGCCCCAGCCAGGAGCCGGTACCGACCTCGCGCAGGATCGTGAAGTCCCTGGCGCCGATGCCCTGCACTCCGACGATGCGGCCGTCCAGGAAGACCCCGAGTTGTAGATCCCAGTCCTCGGGGGTCCAGACGGCCAGCTGCCGCCAGTGGAACTGCATGAGACCCCGGGCTCGTTCAGCCGGCGGCAGGTCTGTCCACGGGACGGCGAACGGCATCCGGTCCGGAGGGTGGACGCCCTCGGTCGACAGTTGGGCGAGCGCGTCGAGTTCTTGGAGCGTGGGGAGGCGCAGCTCCAGCCGCGGCGTGCGCACCCGCAGTCGGAACAACGGCCAGTGGGTCACGTTCATCTTGATCCTTCTTCGGCGGCGAGGCGCTCGAAGCCGTCGACTGGTCGTGCAGGCTCGGCCGACACCCCGGTCACGCACCGCATACTGTGCCACCCCGGCTCGCCGAGGTGCCAACCAATTCGCACGTGGCGAGGCCGGCCCCAACCAAGATCCGGAAGGTGCGGGGGCCGCGGGGGCGGGACGCCCGGCGTGATCGCTGACAGCGAACGTTGCTGCGGAAACAAAATCGTGCTCCGTTTTCTTGAGTGAGTATGACTCAACCCGAGTGGGTCATGATCGCTACAGACTTGGAGCTGAGAGCATGAGCGAGACCCTGACGCTGCCGGTCCTGCCCCTGGACGACGGGGCCGTTCTGCCCGGCATGGTCGTGCCCCTCGACCTGTCCGAGAACGAGGTGCGCGCGGCGATCGAGGCGGCCCGGGCGGTGGCCCAGACCAAGGGCCCGGGGATCAGGTCGGCCGTC
The DNA here is from genome assembly GCF_042656285.1 of Actinomadura rugatobispora. GTDB lineage: Bacteria > Actinomycetota > Actinomycetes > Streptosporangiales > Streptosporangiaceae > Spirillospora > Spirillospora rugatobispora. The sequence goes on from NZ_JBHSON010000014.1 coordinate 31,319, forward strand.
AAGCCGCGGGTGCTGCTGGTGCCCAGGCTCAACGGCCAGTACGCCGCCGTCGGCACGCTGGGCGTGGTCGAGCAGGAGGGCCGGCTGCCGGGCGGCGAGCCCGGCGCGGTCGTGCGCGGCGTGGAGCGGGTGCGGATCGGCACCGGGACCACCGGGCCGGGCGCGGCGCTGTGGGTGGAGGGCACCCGGATCGAGGTCCCCGCGGCCACCGGGCGCGCCCAGGAACTGGCCAAGGAGTACAAGGGCCTGGTCAGCGCGATCCTGCAGAAGCGCGGCGCCTGGCAGGTCGTGGACGTGGTCCAGGCCATCGACGAGCCCTCCGCGCTCGCCGACAACGCCGGCTACGCCCCGTACCTGTCCGACGAGCAGAAGATCGAGCTGCTGGAGACGGCCGACACCGTCGAGCGGCTCACCCTCGTGATCGGGTGGGCGCGCGACCACCTGGCCGAGCTGGACGTGGCGGAGACGATCCGCAAGGACGTCCAGGAGGGCATGGAGAAGACCCAGCGCGAGTTCCTGTTGCGGCAGCAGCAGGAGGCCATCCGCAAGGAGCTGGCCGAGCTGAACGGCGACCCGGCCGACGAGGAGGACGACTACCGCGCCCGGATCGAGGCGGCGAACCTGCCCGAGAAGGTCCGCGAGGCGGCGCTCAAGGAGGTCGACAAGCTGGAGCGGGCGTCCGACGCCTCCCCGGAGGGCGGCTGGATCCGCACCTGGCTGGACACCGTCCTGGACATCCCGTGGAACGAGCGCACCGAGGACGCCTACGACATCGCCGGCGCCCGGGAGATCCTGGACGCCGACCACGCCGGTCTGGACGACGTCAAGGAGCGCATCATCGAGTACCTCGCGGTGCGCAAGCGGCGTTCCGACCGGGGCATGGGCGTCGTGGGCGGTCGCCGCAGCGGCGCGGTGCTGGCGCTGACCGGTCCTCCCGGGGTCGGCAAGACCTCGCTGGGCGAGTCGGTCGCGCGGGCGATGGGCCGCACGTTCGTCCGGGTGGCGCTGGGCGGCGTCCGGGACGAGGCGGAGATCCGCGGCCACCGGCGCACCTACGTCGGGGCGCTGCCGGGACGCATCGTCCGGGCCATCCGTGAGGCCGGTTCGATGAACCCGGTCGTGCTGCTGGACGAGGTCGACAAGGTCGGCGCCGACTACCGGGGCGACCCGACCGCGGCGCTGCTGGAGGTCCTGGACCCCGAGCAGAACCACACCTTCCGGGACCACTACCTGGAGGTCGAGCTCGACCTGAGCGACGTGCTGTTCCTGGCCACCGCGAACGTGGTGGAGGCGATCCCCGGCCCGCTGCTGGACCGGATGGAGCTGGTGCAGCTGGACGGCTACACCGAGCACGAGAAGGTCACCATCGCCCGCGACCACCTGCTGCCGCGCCAGCTCGACAAGGCGGGGCTGGAGGCGTCGGAGGTGTCGTTCGAGGACGGCGCGCTGCGGCTGCTGGCCGCGGAGTACACGCGGGAGGCGGGCGTGCGGTCGCTGGATCGCTCGATCGCGCGGGTGCTGCGCAAGATCGCCGCGAACGTGGCGCTCGAGAAGACCGAGTTGCCGGTCACGGTCGGCGCCGACGGCCTCAAGGACTACCTGGGCCGGCCCCGGTTCACGCCGGAGGTGGAGCTGAGCAAGTCCGAGCGGCGGACCGGGGTGCCGGGCGTGGCGACGGGGCTGGCGGTCACCGGCGCGGGCGGCGACGTCCTCTACATCGAGGCGTCGCTGGCCGACAAGGAGACCGGTGACACCGGTGTGACGCTGACCGGCCAGCTCGGCGACGTCATGAAGGAGTCGGCCCGGATCGCGCTCAGCTACCTGCGCTCGCGCGGGGCGGAGCTGGAGCTTCCGGTCGGCGACCTGAAGGAGCGCGGCGTGCACGTCCACGTGCCCGCCGGGGCGATCCCGAAGGACGGTCCGAGCGCGGGGATCACGATGACCACGGCGCTGGCCTCGCTGCTGTCGGGGCGGCCGGTCCGGTCCGATGTGGCGATGACCGGTGAGGTGTCGCTGACCGGGCGGGTGCTGCCGATCGGCGGGCTGAAGCAGAAGCTGCTGGCGGCCAGCCGGCTGGGCATCACGACCGCGATCGTGCCCAAGCGCAACGAGCCGGACCTGGAGGACGTGCCGGCCGAGGTGCTGGAGAACATGACGGTGTTCGCGGTCAGCGACGTCCGGGAGGTGCTGGACCTGGCCCTGGAGCCCGCGACCAGCGACGCGACGGTCGCGGCCTGACCGAGAATCGAGGAACGGGCGCCCGTGCCGGTTATCCGGTGCGGGCGTCCGCGCTTAGCGGATTCTTAGCGGCGTGCGTCATGCTCGGCTCGTACAGGGTGGCCTGTAGAGGCCCCTACGGGGGCGGGCATGGTGTGGGTCCTGCGGGGGAAGGTGCTGGTCCGCAGATGCTCCGGGTGCGACAGGCCGCCCTGTGGCGCGAGGCACGGGAGGAGTCTCGCGCCACAGCGTCCTGGGTGGACGGGGACGTCCCCTTCCCCGTTCACCCGGACGCGTGGGAACGGCGCGAGGGCCGACCGCATGTGGCCTCCGCGCGACCGTGGGATCCCTTCGGCCGCGCGGGGACGCTCGTTAGAGTTGCGGGCGTATGGGCGGTGGGCTCTATTTTCGTGTGCTCGGCCCTGTCTCGGCCGAGCGTTCGGGCCGCCCGCTGGATCTCGGCGGCCCGCAGGTCCGTACCGTGCTGGCGCTGCTCCTTCTGGAGCGCGACCGGGTGGTGTCGGTGGAGCGGCTCGTCGATGCCCTCTGGGAGGGCGATCCGCCGAACTCCTGGCGCGTGCAGTTGCAGGGCATGGTGTCCCGGTTGCGCCGGGTGCTGGGCGCGGGCGGCGACCGCGCGTCCGCGCCGATCGAGACGCGCCCGCCCGGCTACCGGTTGCGGATCTCCGCGGGGCAGCTCGACCTGGAGGACTTCCGCGACGAGGTCCGGCGGGCGAGGGAGCGGCTGGCGGCGGGGGAGCCCGGCCCGGCGGCCGCGCTGCTGCGCACCGCCCTGGCGCGCTGGCGCGGCCCGGTCTGCGCCGACCTGCCCTCCCCGTACGTGCGGCGCGCGGCCGACTGGGAGGAGCTGCGGCTGGCCGCGGTGGAGGACCGCGTGGACGCCGACATCGCGCTGGGCCGTCACGACGGCCTGGTGGTGGAGCTGCGCGCGATGGTCCGCGACCATCCGCTGCGGGAGCGCTGCCGGGGGCAGCTGATGACCGTGCTGGCGCGGGCCGGGCGTCCCGCCGACGCGCTGCGCGTGTTCCGCGACGTGCGGGACCGGATGGTGGACGAGCTGGGCATCGAGCCGTCCACCGGCCTCCAGCAGCTGCACCGCGCGATCCTGACGGGCGTGCAGGGGCCGGACGAGCCGGAGGCGGTGCGCGGCCGCCCCTCCGTGGTGCCGCGCCGGCTCCCGGCCGACGTTCCGGGCCATGTCGGCCGGGAGGGCTTGCTGTCGGAGCTGTCGGCCGTGCTCGCCGATCCGGCGCGGACCGCGCCCGCGTGCGTGGCCGTGACGGGGCCCGGCGGCATCGGCAAGACGGCGTTCGTGCTGCGGCTGGCGCACGCGCACCGCGCGGCCTACGGCGACGGGCAGCTGTACGCGCGGCTGCGCGGCCGCACGGGCGGTCCGGCGGAGGTGCTGGCCGGTTTCCTGCACGCGCTGGGCGTCCCGCCCGCGGGGGTGCCGTCCGGGCTGGACGAGCGGGCCGCGCTCTTCCGGGAGCTGCTGGCGTCCCGGCGGGTGCTGATCGTGCTCGACGACGTGGCGGACCTGGCGGACGTGGAGCCGCTGCTGCCCGCCGAGCCGCGCTGCGCCGTGCTGCTGACCAGCCGCCGCAGGCTGCCGGGGGCGGGGGCGGCGGGCGGGCCGCGGGTGGTGACGCTGGAGGCGCTGCCGGGGGAGGCGGGCGCGGTGCTGTTCCGCTCGATCGCGGGCGTGAAGGACGACGAGGCGCCGGGCGAGATCGCCGAGATCGTGCGGCTGTGCGGCGGGCTGCCGCTGGCGATCCGGATCGCCGCGGCGCGGTTGGCGTCGCGGCCCGGCTGGACGGTGGCGGACCTGGTGCGGCGGCTGGCCTCGCACCGCGACCGGCTCGACTGGCTCCAGCACGGGGATCTGGGTGTGCGGGCCAGCTTCCAGGACGCCTACGACGCGCTCACCGGTGACCAGCGGCGCCTGTTCCGCCATCTGGGCCTGCTGGAGGACGCCGAGTTCCCGGCGTGGGTGCCCGGGGCGCTGCTGGGCGGGCGCGCGGAGACCGCGGAACGGCTGCTGAACGACCTGGTCGACGCCCATCTGGTGGAGCCCGCCGGGCGCGGCGTCACGGGTCCGCGCTACCGGGTCCACGATCTGATCCATCTCCTGGCGCGCGAGCTGGTCGGGCGGGACGACGCCCCCTCCCGCCGCGGGGCGGTGCGCAGGCTGCTGGGGGCGTGGCAGGACATCACGGTGGCGGCCGACGCGGGGCTGCCGCACTGGTACGGCCTGGACCCCGTCCCCGATCCGCTCTGGACGGTCCCCGAGGAGGCGCGCGCCGCGGCCCGCGCGGACCCCCTGACCTGGTTCGACGAGGAGCGTCCCCACCTGCACGCCCAGGTCCGCCGCGCCGGGGACGCGGACTGCCACGCCTGGCCGCTGGCGCAGAGCCTCACGACCTATTTCGACATCCGCGGCCGGTACGACGAGTGGGTGGACGTGCTGCACGAGGGGCTGCGGGTCGCCGACCGGCAGGACGACCGGCGCGGGGCGGCGTGCATGCTCGGGCTCCTCGTCGACGCCGAGGGCAGCAGGCTCGATCTCGGCGCCGGCCTCCAGCACGCGGACCGCGCCATGACCACCTACCAGTCGCTCCCGCATCCGCCCGCCGAGCGCGTGCCGGTCCCGTCCCGGCCGCTGTTCGACCCCCTCGGGACGGGCCGCGCCCTCTTCTCCCTGTGCCTGCGCCGCCGCGAGCGGGGCGAGCACGGCGGGTACCTGCCGCTGTTCGAGGAGGCCCGGCAGGCGTTCGAGGCGTGCGGGGCGCCGATGTCCGAGCTGTGGATGCTGAAGAACTGCTGGCTGGCGTACCTGAAGCAGGGCCGGATGGCGGACGGGGCGGCGTGCCTGGCGCGCGGCCTGACGATCCTGGTCAGTCTCGGGGACGACTTCGAGACCGGGTCGGTCATCGGCGAGATCGGCGCGCTGCTGGCCGGCCAGGGGAGGCACGGGGAGGCCGAGGAGCTGGCCCGGGAGACGCTGGAGCGGTCGCCGCACCCGTGGGACGAGGCGGCCGCGCTGGACATCCTGGCGGTGCTCGCCCGTTCGGCGGGCGACACCCACGCGGCCATCGACGCCCACCTCAGGGCGCTGGCGGTGTGGCGGCGGCTCGGGGTGCGGGTGCGGGTGGCGCACACGATGCGGGCGCTGGCCCGGCTGTGCGAGGAGATCGGCGACACCGAGGCGGCCGAGCTCTACCGCTCCGACCCCCTCCTCGCGGGCCCGTGAGGAACACGCGCCAGGAACACGGAGGACGCGCCGCCCGTTCCCCCGCACATGGAGCTCGGCATCAACATCCTCAACTTCGGTCCCTCGGCGACCCCGGACGCGCTCGCGGACTGGGCGCGTTTCGCCGAGGACGGGGGCTTCGGCTTCGCGATGATCTCCGATCATGTCGCGGTGACGCCGGACGTGGCCGGGCAGTATCCGGCGCCGTTCTACGACCCGTTCACCACCCTGGCCTGGCTCGCCGGGCAGACCGGGCGCATCGGGCTCGGCACGACCGTGACCGTGCTGCCGTACCGGCATCCGCTGCAGACCGCCCGCGTTACCGCGAACCTCGACCGGTTCAGCGGGGGCCGGCTCATCTTCGGGGTGGGCGTGGGCTGGGCCCGGCGGGAGTACGCGGCGCTGGGCGTGCCGTTCGAGCGCCGCGGCGCCCTCACGGACGAGTACCTGGACGTGATCGTGCGCGCCTGGACCGAGGACTCCGTGACCTACGGCGGCGAGACCGTCGACCCGCGGCCCCATCCCGCCGCCTCGCCGCATCCGCCGGTCTGGATCGGCGGGCAGAGCGCCGCCGCGTTCCGCCGGGCGGTCCGCTACGGGGACGCCTGGCATCCGATCAACCAGACCCCGGAGCGGGTCCGCGACGACGGCCTGCCCGCGCTCCGCGCCGCCGCCGAGGAACTGGGCCGTCCCGTGCCCGCGCTGGCGCCGCGCATCCGCCTGGACGCCGCCGACCCGGACCGTGCCCGCCGCGAGGCCGACGCGTTCGCCGAACTGGGCGCCACCCACCTCCTCCTGGACACCTACACCGGCGATCCGGCGACCGCCCGTCCGCCCGAGGAGGACCAGCGCCTGCTGGCCGATTTCGCCGCGTCGCTCTGAGCCCGCGCGCTTGACCAGCCCTTTGCATAGTCGCGCCCGGATCGGGGACATGCACCGGCATCGAAGCGGTTCGGGACGCGGTGGAGGTGCGGGGCGTGGCGAGCGCGTCGTTGAAGAAGACCGAGACTCAGAAGACCGAGACTCAGCAGCCGGCATCCAAGCCCAAGACGGGAAAGACCGGCAACAAGAGCGTGAGTACCGCGAAGACGAAGGTCCAGCCCGGCGATCGCAGACCGCCCTGGTACGTCCTGCTGCTCAGGGTGCTCGCCGTGGCGGTCGCGCTCGCGGCGCTGGCGGCGTTCTTCTACTTCTGCTTCCGGCTCACCCTGAGCCCGGTGGCGGACAACGGGCAGGCGGGCGGCAACACCGATCCGGGGCGGTCCCTGCGGTTCTACTTCGACCAGCCGGTGCGGGACGCGCTGCCGCAGGTCGGCGGCAACCTGCTGCTGCTCGCGCCGCTCGGGGTGCTGCTGCCGCTGCTGTCGGCGCGCTTCCGCGGTCCGGTGCGGCTGGGGGTGCTGGCCGTGCTGCTGTCGCTGGCGATCGAGACCGTGCAGGGCCTGGCGGTGCTGGGCCGCGCGTTCGACGTCGACGACGTGATCCTCAACGCGCTCGGCGTGGTGCTGGCCTACGCGCTGCTGGGACGGGCGCTCGCCCGCAAGATCATGGGGCCGGCGTGAGGCGGAAGACGCGCAGCCGCCGGTCGACGCGCTCCACGTAGCGGTCGTAGACGGGCCAGACGCGCACGAGCCGGGGCCACACCTCGTCCCGCTCGGGCCCCTCCAGCAGCGCGGCGGTCACCTTCACGGTGCGGCCGCGGAAGCTGACCTCGGCGGCGGGGTTCTTGAGGAGGTTGCCGGTCCAGGCGGGGTGCCGTTCGCGGCCGAAGTTGGAGCCGACCACGATCCAGGAGCCGTCGGGCTCGGGCATGCAGGCCAGCGGCGCCCGCCGCGGCTGCCCGCTGACGGCGCCGGTGGTGGTGAGCACCAGGCTGGGCACGAGCGACTGGCCGAGCAGGAAGCGGCCGCCGCTGGCCTTGTGGAGGGCCCGGTCGAGCGGCGGGACGATCTTCGGCCCGACCTTGGAGAACCAGGCCGCCCCCGAGACGCGCTCGAAGACCGGGCCCAGGTAGCGCTTGGCGAGGGTCGGCATGGGGCGCTCCTTCGTGGCGGCGGGCTTGCCGGCGGACGTGCGGGGCGGCCGGGGTGCCAGCTTTCCGGCCCGGCGGAGGTGGCCGGACTCGGCCAGCCAGCGCAGCCCGTCCTCGACGGTCTCCTCGAGCGGGCGCAGGGTGAGGGAGAGGGCGTCGAGGGCGGGGGCGTCGTCGGTCGGGACGAGCCTGACCATGAATTCGGCGGCGTCGCGGGTCAGCGGGTAGTCGAAGTCGCGGACGCGCTTGGCCGCGTCCAGCAGCGACCCGGCGCCGAGCATGACCCCGGCCGGGACGCGGAGGCGGCGGCAGCGGACGCCGGTGAGCCGGTCGCACAGGTCGGCGTACTGCGGCCAGGTCAGGTAGTGGCCGCCGAGGAGGAGCCGGTCGGGGGTGGGCCGGGTGGCGGCGCGGGCGAGGGCCTCGCCGAGGTCGCGGACGTCGATGACGGAGACGCCGCCCGGGGGCAGCGGCCAGGCCAGGTCGAGCGCCGCCGAGAGCCCTTCCATGAGGGCGTCCAGGACGGGCTGGTCGGGGCCGCAGACGCCGCCGGGGTAGACGATGGTGACGGGCGCGCCCTCGGCCTGGAGGTCGCGCACGTAGCGTTCGGCGGCGAGCTTGGAGCGGCCGTAGCCGGTGCGCGGCGCGGCCAGCGGGCCGTCGGTGGTGATGCGCGGGCCGGGCGGCGGGACGAACACCGCGATGGTCGACACGTGGACGACGCGTTCCAGGCCGCGGGCGACGGCGCCGCCGACGACGTTGCGGGTGCCGGCGACGTTGACGCGGACCAGGCCGTTCTCGGGGTCGCCGCCGCCTCCCGGTGTGCCGCTTCCGGTCACGCCGATGGCGGCGGCGGCGTGGACGGCGGCGTCGCAGCCGTCGAGCGCTTTGTTCACCGTCGCGGCGTCGAGCATGTCGCCGGTGACCAGTTCGACGTCGCCGGCGGGCACGCCGAGCCGGGCCAGCACCCGGGCGGCCTTGCCGGGGTCGCGGACCAGGGCGCGCGGCCGGTGCCCGGCGTCGAGCAGGGAGCGCACGGTGTGGGAGCCGACGAAGCCGGACGCCCCGGTGAGGAAGACCCGCATGGTCACAAACTAGCGCTTGGTCACGCTTCGCGGAACCGGCGCGCCGGAGCGGCCCGCCGCAAGGGGCCCATTTGCGGACAGGTCGTAACGGCTTCGGGCCAGCGTAGGGCGTTGACCGGAGGTGGAACGCTCCAGCACACTCGGGTTCTGCCGCCGGGGCGCCGGGGCGACCCGGCGGCTCCCCCAGCGAGCCGACCGGGAGGATCGATGAGGATCGGGCTGGCCGGCGCGGGGCGCATCGGGGCGCGCCACGCCGCGGCACTGTGCGAGCTACCCGAGGTGGAGGCGCTGGTCGTGGCCGACGCCGACCCGTCCCGGGCGAGGGATCTGGCGGCCCGGCTGCGGGCCGGTCCGGCGTGCGGAAGGGCGGCGGGCCGGCGCCCGGACGACGCCGCGGCCGTGGACGTGCGCGCGGCGGGCTCGGTGGCCGACCTGTTCGGGGAGGGCCCGCCCGGATCGGCCCTCGACGGCCTGGACGCGCTGGACGGCCTGGACGCCCTGGTCGTGACGGCGGCGACGGACGCGCACGCGGCGCTGGTGGAGCGGGGCGTGCGCGCGCGAATACCGGTGTTCTGCGAGAAGCCGCTCGCCGCGGACCTTGATGGAACGTTCCACATCGTTCGCTCGGCCCGCGCCGCCGGCGTCCCGGTGCAGGTCGGCTTCCAGCGCCGCTTCGACGCCGGCCACATCGCCGCCCGCGAGGCGGTCTCCGCGGGCCGGCTCGGCCGGCTGCACACCGTGCGGTCGTGCAGCTTCGACGCGACCCCGCCGCCGCCCGGGTACGTCCCCGCCTCCGGCGGCCTCTTCCGCGACTGCGCGATCCACGACCTGGACGCCATCCGGCACGTCACCGGGCGGAACGTGGCCTGGGTGATGGCCGCCGGCTCCGACAGGGGCGGGGAGGTCTTCCGCGCGTGCGGCGACGTCGACACCGGCGCCGCGCTGCTCGGCCTCGACGACGGGACCCTCTGCACGATCGGGGCGGGCCGCTACAACGCCGCCGGGTACGACGTCCGCCTGGAGCTGTTCGGCTCCGAGGACAGCATCGTCGCCGGGCTCGACGACCGCACGCCCGTCACCCCCGTCCCGGAACCGGCGCCGGGGCCCGCGCGCCCGCCCGCCTACGCCGGCTTCCTGGACCGCTTCGCCGCCGCCTACGACGCCGAGCTGCGCGCCTTCGTCGACGTGGTCGCGGGACGGCGCACCAACCCCTGCCCGCCCGAGGAGGCGCTCGAGGCGTTCTACCTCGCGGAGGCGTGCGAGATCTCCCGGCGCGAGGGCCGGGTCGTCCACCCTGAGGAGGTACGGCTTTGACCTCCTCCCCCTCGTAAAAACGAGGGGGATTCCAACCCGTGGCCTCAGGAGATGAGGAGGGGTTGAGGTTCGCGGTTCGTCCGCCCCGGCGACCCGGGGCGTCCCCGCGCAGCGACGGCCGGTCCGGCCGCCGTGTCCACGAGCGTGCAGAGGAGTGCGGTCTCGTGGGCGATGTTGCGTGCGGCGTTCACGTCGGCGTTGCAGGCGAAGCCGCAGGACCGGCACCGGAAGCGCGCTTGGCTCTCGCGCGCCTTCGGGTCGATGATCCTGCATGCCGAGCAGCGCTGCGAGGTGTACGCGGGGTTGATCTTGTACACGCGGCCGGGGGCCTTGTCCTCCAGCCGCTCCACCAGCACGGCCCATCCCCCCGCGAGGATGCCCCGGTTCAGCCCCGCCTTGGCGGCGATGTTGCGTCCCGGCCGCTCGAGGGTGCCCTTCGCCGAGCGGGTCATGCCGCGAATGTTGAGGTCCTCGACACCGATCACCTCGAACCCGTGGGCCAGCATCGTGGAGGTCTGCTCCACCCAGTTCTTGCGGCGGTCGCTCTCACGGGCCCTCAGCCGGGCGAGTGCGGCCTTGAGCCTGGCCCGGCGGCTAGAGCCGCGCCGGGCCCGCCCCAGCCTGCGGGCCAGCAGTCGCAGGCGTCGCGTCTCCCCGGGCGTGAGGCCGGGGATTTTGAGCAGGTCCCCGGTGGACAGGGCGGCGCTGACGGTGACGCCCCGGTCCACCCCGATCACGGTCCCGTCGCCGGGGCCGGGGAGCGAGGGCGGGACGTGGGCGAAGGCCACATGCCAGCGCCCGGCCCGATCACGGGTGACCCGGTAGGACTTCACGCCTGCGGGTACGGGCCGCGACAGGCGGAACCTGACCCATCCGCACTTGGGCACCAGCACCGCGCCCCACTTGCGCGACAGCCGCTCGACCTGGTGGGGTTTGACGCCGACCTGCCGGAACCCCTCATGCACACCCTGCTTGCGCCACGTGGGACGGCGGTGGGTACCGGCGAAGAAGTTGCCCATCGCCTGGGCGAAGTCACGCAGTGCCTGCTGCTGCACGGTCTGGGATCCGGCCCGCAACCACGCGAACTCGGCGCGGGCCGCGGTGAGCTGCCGGGACTGTTCGCTGTAGCCGGGTGCCCCGCCCCGCCGGTGCCGGGACCAGAAGCCGTGCTGCTCCACGGCCAGGTTCCACACGTACCGGGCGTGCGCGCAATGCCCGAGCAGAGTTTGCTCCTGCTCGAGCGTGGGGGCCAGGCGGTAACGCGGCACGCGGCGATCCTAGCGTGCACGCTCGAACAAAGTGGCGAAGACGTGCTGGATAGTGCCTGGTCAACCGACATTCGCTCCGGAGGGGCGAGTTTCCTTTCCCTGCCCTGCTCCGCAGGGATCCGATTCCTCCCGGCCTGAAGGGGCCGGGGTTTCCTCGGAGGTTTTTTGATGAAGCTGGCAGGCGCACCCATCTCCTGGGGGGTTTGCGAGGTCCCCGGCTGGGGGCACCAGCTCTCCCCGCGGCGGGTCCTGGCCGAGATGCGCGACCTCGGCCTGACCGCCACCGAACTCGGCCCGGCCGGGTTCCTGCCCGCCGTCCCCGGCGAGCGAGACCGGCTCCTGGCCGAGTACGAGCTCGAGCCGGTCGGCGCGTTCGTCCCGGCCGTCCTGCACGATCCGGCGCACGACCCGCTGCCGGAGGTCGAGCGGGCGATGGACGCGCTGGGCAGCGGCGCGACGCTGATCCTGGCCGCCGCCACCGGCCTCGCCGGGTACGACCGGCGGCCCGCCCTCGACACCGGGGCGTGGCGGACGCTGCTGTGCAACCTCGACGCCATCACCGTGCGCGCCGGCGACCGCGGCCGCTCGGTCGCGCTGCACCCGCACATCGGCACGGTCGTGGAGCGCCGCGCGGAGGTCGAGCGCGTGCTGGGCGGGTGCAGCGTGCCGCTGTGCCTGGACACCGGCCATCTGCTCGCCGGCGGCACCGACCCCCTGCTGCTGGCGCGGTTCGCCGCGCCGCGCGTCTCCCACGTCCACCTCAAGGACGTGGACGTGTCCCTGGCCGACCGGGTGCGGGAGGGGCGGACCTCCTACACCCGGGCCGTGCGCGAGGGCCTCTACCGGCCCCTGGGGCAGGGGGACATCGACATCTCCGGGATCATCCGCGCCCTGGAGTGCTCCGGCTACGACGGCTGGTACGTGATGGAGCAGGACGCCGTCATCACCGAGGAGCCCGAACCCGCCTCCGGGCCGTACGAGGACGTCCGCGCCAGTCTGGAGTACCTGTCGGAAGTGGCGGCATGAAAGTCACCACCGAAACGTAAGTCACTTCTGATACATACTCAGTTCATCCCAGACCATTCGGGGAGAACGGAGCCCAGCGATGAGCCGCACCCGGAGGCAAGCCGAGAGCACGAAGCGCACCGCGCCCAGACGCCCGCGGGCCCTGCCGGCCCTGGCGGCCGCCGGGGTGCTGGCCCTGGGCCTGAGCGCGTGCAGCGGTTCGGGCGGTAAGAAGGCCGAGGAGTCCGCAGGCACCGGAGGCGCCAAGACCGAACGGATGACCGTCGCCATGGTGACCCACTCCGGGCCCGGCGACACGTTCTGGGACATCGTCCAGAAGGGAGCGCAGGCGGCCGCGGCCAAGAGCAACGTCGAGTTCCTGTACTCGGCCGACCCGGACGGCGGCAAGCAGGCCCAGCTCGTCCAGACCGCCATCGACAAGAAGGTGGACGGCATCGTCGTCACCTTCGCCAAGCCCGACGCGATGAAGGACGTGGTCGCCCGCGCCGCCGCCGCGAAGATCCCGGTCGTGTCCATCAACTCCGGCGCCGACGTGTCGGCGCGGTTCGGGGCGGTCGCGCACTTCGGGCAGGACGAGTCGATCGCGGGCGAGGCCGCCGGGCGCGAGCTCGCCAAGATCGGCTCCAAGCGGGCGCTGTGCGTCATCCACGAGCAGGGGAACGTGGGCCTGGAGGACCGCTGCGCCGGGGCGAAGAAGACCTTCGGCGGGGAACTGGAGAACCTGTTCGTCCAGGGCACCAACATGCCGCAGGTGAAGTCGTCCATCACCGCCAAGCTGCAGGCCGACAAGGACGTCGACGGCATCCTCACGCTCGGGGCGCCGTTCGCCGCGACCGCCGTCGACTCGGTGAAGGAGACCAGCAGCAGGGCCAAGGTCGCCACCTTCGACATGAACAAGGACCTGGTGGCCTCGCTCAAGGCCGGGACCATCCACTTCGCCGTCGACCAGCAGCCCTACCTGCAGGGGTACGGGGCCGTCGACGAGCTGTGGCTGCTGAAGAACAACGGCAACGTGATCGGCGGCGGCCGTCCGGTGCTGACCGGGCCCGCCATCGTCACCAAGGACACCGCGGCGGCGATCGAGCAGTTCGCCAACCGAGGGACCCGATGAGCGGCGGAGCCGTCCGGGGGACCGCCGCCGGGGAGGCGGCATGAGCCAGGCCGTCGCCCCGCCGCCGGTCGCCGCGGACGAGCGCCTGGCCCGGAGTTCCCCGCTGCGCCGGATGCTGGGCCGCCCGGAGCTGGGGGCGCTGCTGGGCGCGGTCGCGGTGTTCGCGTTCTTCTCCGTCGTCGCGGACGCGTTCCTGCAGGCCGGGTCGTTCTCCACGGTGCTGTACGCGAGCTCCACGTTCGGGATCATGGCCGTGGGCGTGTCCCTGCTGATGATCGGCGGGGAGTTCGACCTGTCCGCCGGGGTGATGGTGACGACCTCGGCGCTGATCGCGTCGCTGGTCAGCTACCAGCTCACGCTGAACGTGTGGGCCGGGGTGGCGATCTCGCTGGTGCTCACCCTCGCGCTGGGGCTGCTCAACGGCGTCCTCTATGTCAGGACGGGGCTGCCGAGCTTCATCATCACCCTCGCCACGTTCTTCATGCTCGCGGGGGCCAACCTGGGCGTCACCAAGGCGATCACCGGCAACGTCGCCACCGACTCGATCCGCGACATGGACGGCTTCTCCTCCGCCCGCGCGGTGTTCGCCTCCGACGTCGACCTCGCCGGGGTCAACGTCAACATCACGGTGTTCTGGTGGATCCTGCTGGTCGCCGCGGCGACCTGGCTGCTGCTGCGCACCCGCACAGGGAACTGGATCTTCGCGTCGGGCGGCGCGGCGGCCAGCGCCCGGGCGGTCGGCGTCCCGGTCGACAGGACCAAGATCGGCCTGTTCATGGGGGTGGCGTTCTGCGCCTGGGTCTCCGGGATGCACCTGCTGTTCGCCTTCGCCTCCGTCCAGTCGGGCGAGGGCGTGGGGAACGAGTTCTTCTTCATCATCTGCGCGGTGATCGGCGGCTGCCTGCTGACCGGCGGCTACGGCTCGGCCGTCGGGGCCGCGATCGGCGCGTTCATCTTCGGCATGACCAACAAGGGGATCGTGTACGCCGAGTGGAACCCCGACTGGTTCAAGTTCTTCCTCGGCGCGATGCTGCTGATCGCCACCGTGGTCAACCTGGTCGTGCGGCGCAGGGTGGAGGACTCCCGATGACCGGGCACGCCCTCGTGAGCCTCGACGCCGTCGGCAAGAACCACGGCAACGTGATCGCCCTCCGCGAGGTCTCCCTGGACGTCGCCGCGGGCGAGGTGACCTGCGTGCTCGGCGACAACGGCGCGGGCAAGTCCACCCTCATCAAGATCGTCGCCGGGCTGCACCGGCACGACTCCGGCACCTACCGGGTGGAGGGGACGCCGGTCGCGTTCGACTCGCCCCGCCAGGCCCTCGACCGGGGGATCGCCACCGTCTACCAGGACCTGGCCGTCGTCCCGCTGATGCCCGTCTGGCGCAACTTCTTCCTCGGCTCGGAGAAGCGGAAGGGCCTCGGCCGCCTCGACACCGAGCACATGCGCCGCACGACCAAGGCCCGGCTCCTGGAGATGGGCATCGACCTGCGCGACGTCGACCAGCCCATCGGCACGCTGTCCGGCGGCGAACGGCAGTGCGTCGCGATCGCCCGCGCCGTCCACTTCGGCGCCAAGGTCCTGGTCCTGGACGAGCCCACGGCGGCGCTGGGGGTCAAGCAGGCCGGTGTCGTCCTGCGCTACATCGTGCAGGCCCGTGAACGCGGGCTCGGCGTCATCTTCATCACCCACAACCCCCACCACGCCTACCCGGTGGGGGACCGGTTCCTCGTCCTCAAGCGGGGCCGCAGCGTCGCCTACCGTGCCAAGGAGGACATCACGCAGGAGGAGCTGACCGCCCTCATGGCGGGCGGCGCCGAACTGGAGCAGCTCGCCCACGAGCTCCAGGCCGTCACCGACGGCGGCGCCGCCGCGGAGATGACCCAGGAGGCCGAGCGCCTGGGCATCACCCCCGACCGCGAATGAGCCCGGGCCCGGCGCCTTCCCGCCCCGCCCGGGCTTCCGGAAGGCGCCGGGTGCTCAGGGGGCGTCCCGCCGGTGGCGGCGCAGCGGCCTCACCACCAGCAGGTGGACGGCCGTCGCCGCGCCCGCCGCCAGTCCGGTGACCAGCAGAAACAGCTCCGCTACGCCGTCCAGGGGGCCGCGCAGCAGCACCACGTGCGCGAACGCCGTCCCGGTGATGGCCACGGCGAGCGCCGCGTGCAGGATCCGCCAGTTGGAGTAGTGCAGCCCGAGCCGCCGCCGGCCGAGCGCCAGTACCACCGACAGCGCCAGGCAGAACGCGGAGACGACGCCCAGCCTGCTGTAGGTGGGCGCGTCCAGGACGAGCGCGTCGGTGATGTCGTCGGGGCCGTTGGCGTACAGCAGCGCGATGTGAGCGGCCACCAGCCCCGTCACGGCGAGGCCGACGGCGCGGTGGAGGCGCAGCGGGCGGGCGCCGAAGACGCGGGCGAGCAGGCGGGTCCGGTTGGGCAGCGTGATCTGCATGATCAGCAGGGCGAGCGCCACGACCCCCGTCACCGAGGCGAGCGTCCAGGTGAACGAGCGCCCCTCCTGGAGCGGGCTCGCCACGACCGCGGCCACGGGAACGGCGACCAGGGCGGCGGCGAACGCCAGCCCGGCCCACCGGACCGCGCCGCCGCCCCGCTCCGCCGGGGGCGGTGCCGCGTGGACGCCGCGCGAGCGGGGGCGCGTGCCCTCGGCCCTATGCGCCACGGCGCTGGAGGACGAAGTCGACGGTGATGGACGGCTGGTCCTCGTCGTCCAGCACCGGCCGCAGGAACAGGGGTGCGTACGCGTCGTCGTCATAGGCGATGTGCACGTGCGGCTGCCCGAACATCGGGACGACCGGCAGGCTCTCCAGCCGGTACCGCCCCTGCGCGTCGGTCATCACGCTTCCCCGGTTGCTCGCCAGCGCCTCGTGGCCGCGCCTGGTGTGCATCCAGATCTGGACGCGCGCGTTCCGCACGGGCGCGCACGAACCCGCCTCCCGCACCGTCCCCGAGACCACGAAGCCGCGGCCCAGGTCGGAGACCACCGGCGCCCCGGCGGTGTAGCTGTTGTCGCCTCCCGGCATCGTCTCGGTCGCCGCGCACCGGCCGCCCCCGGCCTGCGGTCCCGAGGCCGACAGCTGGGCGCTGCCCGGCCCGTCGGACTCGCCGGTGACCAGCACCCAGGTGATCCCGGCCGCCAGCAGCAGGACCGCGAGTCCCGTGATGATCCGTCCCCGCACCGACGGCCCCCGCGTGCCCGCCGCGCGGTCCGGGTCGTCCAGCGTCATGAGCGCCCCCTCTCGATCCCCGTCCGGCCCGATCAAAACAAGCCGCGCCGAAAGAACCGATAAGGACGCTCACGCGCCAGCGTGCCCCCGGCCCTCCTCAGCGAGGCGCCAGCGCGTCGTGACGCCGTCCGGGCCCTCCAGGACCCCTTCGGACAGCGCCGCCTCGATCCGCTCGCGCACCTCGGCCTCGTCCGCCGGGTCGGCCAAGAACAGCACGCGCAGCCTCACCCGGTCGCCGTCGCGCTCGGCGGTGGTGCGGTGGGGCGCCAGCGGGCAGGGCGGCTCGTGCTCCCAGTGCCCGCACAGCGCGACCGTGACGGCCCCGCCCGGGGCCCGGACGTCCCCGCCGGGTTCCAGCAGAAGGACCGCCTCGTGGGCGAAAGACCGGCGCACCCGTCCAGTATGACCGGGTCAGCGGACGAGGAGCTGGACGATGGCCGTCCCGCCGACCACCACGATCAGCGACCGCAGCACCGCAGGGCTGAAACGGCGCCCGGCCACGGCCCCGGCCTGGGCGCCGATGGCCGAGCTCACCGCCAGGAGCGCCACGGCCGTCCAGTCGAACTCGGCGGCGAACAGGAAGAACGCGGCGGCGACCGCGTTGACGAGGGCGACGAACACGTTCTTCACCGCGTTGAGGCGCTGCATGTCCTCGTCGAGCAGGATGCCCATCAGGGACATGTAGATGATCCCCTGGGCCGCGGCGAAGTAGCCGCCGTAGACGCTGGCCAGCGCCAGCCCGGTGAACAGCAGCGGACCCCCGTCGGGGCGGGCGACCGCACCGGACCGTTCGCGGCGCTCGCGGAGCCTCCCGGCGATCCGGGGCTGGAGGACGACCAGGACCAGCGCGAGGCCCACCAGCACCGGCACGACCGCCTCGAAGACCGAGGCGGGCAGCACCAGCAGCAGCGCCGCCCCGGTGACCCCGCCGAGCAGCGACGCGGCACCGAGCCGCAGGACGCGCCGCCGCTGCCCGGCCAGCTCCCTCCGGTACCCGATGGCACCGCTGATGGAGCCGGGGATCAGGCCGAGCGCGTTGGAGACGGTGGCGGTGACGGGCGGCATCCCGGTCGCCAGCAGCACCGGAAAGGTGATGAGCGTCCCGGACCCGACGGCCGTGTTGATCGCCCCCGCGCCCAGCCCCGCCCCGAACACGGCGACCGCCTCACCCGGCGTCACGCGCGTACCGCCGCTGGCCGGACGGGTCGGGGGGAGACGTTCACGGAGCGCAGCATACGAGCCGATCGTTTCGCCCCCGATCGAAGGGTGGACGCACCGTCAAGGCGTCCGCCGGGTTTGCCGATGCCGCGACTCGAAGGACTGTCCCACGTGACGTGACCGGCCTTGGAGAGGTGCGCGTATGGCGGAAGGTGTCGAGGCTCCCCGGGACACCGAAGACGACGGCCGGGCAGACCCCGCTCCCAGCGTCGATGCCGAGAGCTTCGGAAAGGTGCTCGCGCTCACCGGACGATTGCTGGTCGGGAACCTGATCGCGCTGGTCACACCGGTGGCACTGCTGTCGGTGCTGGTGACCGCGACCGCGGGCGCGGCCGTCCTGCTGCGCCTGGACGGCCGGGCGCTGATCATCAACGGCGAGCTGCTCCTGGACGAGCCGCGCCAGGGGCTGCTGGTCACCGGCCTCGCGCTGACCGCCCTGGTGATGGCGGCGCACCTGGTCATGCTGGCGATGGTCGTGGTCATGTCGGCGGGCATCCTGCTGGACCGGCCCGTGGCCACCGGGAGCGCGATGCGGCGCGCGGTACGGCGGTCAGGCCCGCTGCTGGTGCTGCTGACCCTGGCGTGCGCCGCCGTGCTGGTGGTGACCCTGCTCGCCGCCCTCACGCCGCTGGCGGGAACGTGGGCGTACGTGCCGCTGGTCGCCGTCGTGGCCGCGGCGGCGGCGTGCCTGCTGCTGCTGACCGTGCCGATCGTCGTCCTGGAGAACGCCGGACCGCTCCGGGCGTCGATCCGGCTGTGGCAGATCGCCAAGGGGCGCCGGATGCACATGATGTGGAGCCCGCTCCTCATCGCGGTCGTGCCCCCGGCGCTGCTCAGCGCGGGCGCGCGATGGATCGCCTCGTACAACACGGGCATGGAGCACAGCCCGTGGGAAGTGGGGGTCCTGACCGTCATCAGCGTGCTGACGGTCGTCGTCCAGGGCACGGCCCTGACGGTGGTGACGCTGAACCAGTCACTCACGTACTGGGACGAATCGGGCCCTGTATGGCGTCGCCGCGGCCCGTCCCACACGATGGACCTGGACGAGGTGGCCGCCCGCCTCCCCGCCCCCGCCGAGGCGCGGAGGCGGAGACCTGCCCGCGCCGCTGTCCTGGCGGCACTGGCGGTGTTGGTGCTGGCGAGCCCTGGAGTCCTCTACCACCTGTACGTGGAGGCCAACCCGGTGGGGCTCCCCGACGTCGACTACCGGCGAACGGCACCTGCGGCCTTCGAGCACCGGCTCACGCTGCTCGAAGGCGACCGGGTAGCGGTGCTGGGCAAGAGCCGCGACCAGTACGACGACAAGATCCAGGTGTGCGATGACCGTGGCTGCCCCGGCGCCGCGGCCTACCGGTATCCGCGTCTGGACGCCGCGAAACGGGTTCGCGCGACCGGGCTGCCGGACGGTTCCATGGCCGTCGCGTGGATCCGTCCTGAGGACGGGTCCGCGAACCGCGTCCCGGACGGCGACGACCCTCGCCCCATGGCGGTCCGGCTCATGCGATGCACGGATCGGGACTGCCAGCGGGACCTCGAGAAGACCCCGGTCATCGCGCGGGGCCACGCCGCCGACATCACCGAGGAAAAGCGCGAGGCCGCGGTCGCCGTCACCACCTCCGGTCAGGGCGTGCTGGCCGCGGTCCTGCTGGACGCCGAGAAGGACGGCGACGACGAGCGCACCACGTTGCGGATCGTGCGCTGCGCGGACATGGCCTGCACGGAACCCCGCACGCTGATGACGACCCGGCTGGAGACGACCAGGGACTGGTACGACGACAACGACGCGCAACTGGAGATCACGACCGGCGCCGGAGGGCGCCCCGTCGTGGCGTTCGAGAACTACCGCAACGGCGCCGTCACCCTCGTCGGCTGCGACGACGCCGACTGCCGCCGCCCGGTGACGCGGCGACTGGTCGGCCCCTCCGAAGACGGGGACTACGAGTACCTGAGCACCAACGGCGTCGGGCTCGCCGTCCCTTTGGACGACCACCCGGTCCTCACCCACCGGCGGATCCAGGACGGGCAGATCCGCCTGCTGCGCTGCCGCACCCGGGACTGCGCTGCGGTCGACGCCGTGCCCCTCGCCGAACCGGGTCCGGGGCGGGGCCGGTTCGTCCCCGCCGAGATCTGGCCCAACCACGCTCTGGCGCTGGGGAGGGACGGCCTGCCGCTGATCGCCACCTACGACATCGACCGCGGAAAACTGATTCTCCTGGCCTGCCGGGAGGCCGCCTGCACACGCCGCGACACCGTCGTCCTCCTCCACGACATCGCCGCCCGCCACCGCCTCGACATGGAGGTGGGCCGCGACGGGCGACCACGGGTGCTCCGCTACGGCATCCAGTTCGAGGATCATGTGGGCGCGGCCCTGCTGACCTGCCGCGACGTCCGCTGCGGCGCCTGACCTCGCTCAGGGCCGCTCGGCCGGGTCGGTGACGCGGTAGCCGATGCCCGGGGTGGTGGTGATGATGGGCGGGGGGCCGAGTTTGCGGCGGAGGCGTCCGACGGTGACGGGGACGGTGTTGGTGAACGGGTCGGCGTTCTCGTCCCAGACCTGGTCGAGGAGGTCCTCGGCGCTGAGAAAGGCCGGAGCGGCGCGCAGCAGCGCCTCCAGGACGGCGAACTCCTTGACGGAGAGGCTGAGCTGCCGTCCGTCGCGGGTGGCCAGGCGGCGTACGGGGTCGAGTTCGACGCCGGCGGCGCGCAGCGTCCGCGGGCGGGCGGAGGGGCGGCGGCGGGCCAGCGCGCGGACGCGCAGCACCAGTTCAGGGAAGTGGAACGGCTTGGCGAGGTAGTCGTCGGCGCCGAGCGTCAGGCCCGTCACCCGGTCGCCCGGCGACCCGGCCGCCGTGAGCATGAGGACCATCGCGCGGTCGCCGCGCTCGCTGATCATCTGGCAGAGGGTGTCGCCGTGCAGGCCGGGCAGGTCCCGGTCGAGGACGACCACGTCGTAGCGGGCCAGGTCGAGCTTGGCGGCGGCGGTCAGCCCGTCGTGGGCGATGTCGACGGCCATGCCCTGGTCGCGCAGCCCCTCGGCCACGACGTCGGCGAGCGCGACCGCGTCCTCGACCACCAGGATCCTCACGCGGTGCCGCCCGGCAGCGAGACGGTGGCGCGCAGCCCGCCCTCGGGCGGGGCGTGCAGGTCCAGGCGGCCGCCGTGGGCGTCGACGATCGCCGCGACGATCGACAGTCCGAGGCCCGACCCGGTTCCCGAGCCGGTGCGGTCGGCCGCGAGCCGTTGGAACGGGCGGCCGAGCCGGGCGACGTGCCGCGGATCGAGGACGGGGCCGCCCGTCTCCACGACCAACCGGACGGTCGCGCCGTCGGCGGCGGCTGCGACCCGGATCCGGCCCCCGTCGCGGTTGTGGACGACGGCGTTGTCGATCAGGTTGTCGGCCATCCGGGACAGCAGCGTCCGGCTGCCCCGGGTCCACGCCGTGGCTTGCAGGCCGCCGTCGTGCACGGTCAGGTTCCGTGCGGCGATCGCGGGGGCGCGGGCGGTCAGCGACGTGGAGACCAGGTCGCCGAGCGGGACCGGTTCGCTGTCGGCGAGCGCGCCGTGCTGCGCCTGGGCCAGGACGAGCAGTTCCTCCAGGAGGCCGTCCATCCGGTCGAGTTCGGTGCGCAGCCGGTCGGCCAGCGCGACCGTCGAGGGCGGGGCAGGCTCGGGTTTGGCCAAGGCGACGTCCACCGAGGCCCGCATCGTGGCCAGGGGAGTGCGCAGCTCGTGGGAGGCGTTCGCGACGAACCGGCGCTGGGCGGCGAAGGACGCCTCCAGGCGTTCCAGCAGCCCGTCGATGGTGTCGGCCAGGTCCTTGACCTCGTCGGCGGGGCCCGCGACGGCGAGCCGTTCGTGCAGGTTCTCGGCGGTGATCCGGCGCGTCGCGGCGGTGATCGTCCGCAGCGGGCGGAGCACCCGGCCGGACGCGGCGTTGCCGAGCGGGATCGAGACCGCCGCCATCACGGCCAGCGCGACGAGGGAACCGGTCAGGAACTGCCTCGAACTCGACTGCTCAGCCTCCGAGAGCCGCGTCTCCAGGTCGGCGATGCGCTGCCGGGCGCCGGCCTCCTGGACGGTGACGGTCTGCGCGGGCGCGGCGACCTGGGTGGAGCTCGCGCCCACCAGCAGGTTGGTGAGGGCCAGCAGGAGCAGCCCGGACGCGAGAAAGAGGGCGGCGTACAGGACGGTGAAACGCAACCTGACCGGACGTGCCCTCAAACCCATGCCTCCCCCTCGCGTGCCGTCCCCCAGGATGCCGGACGGCACCTAACAGCGGCATAACCGCGGTCGTTGGGGCCGCGTTATGGCCGGACGCCTAGAACCGGTCGCATGCAAGCGACCGACAAGACCACCGCCGTCCTGCGCCGCGAGTGGGCCGGGTTTCGCACCCGCGGCCGGCTGATCGCCATCGCCGCCGTGCCGCTGACCGTCATCCTGGTCGGCCTCCTGTACGCGTTCGGCTTCTCCGCGGGCACCTGTAGCGAAGGGCCCGTGGAGGTGCCCTGCCCCACCGATCCCGTGGGGCCGGACGGGCAGGGGGTGAGCGACACGTTCTCCTTCGTCCACCGGCCGCTCGGCGAGCAGGGCTCCATCACCGTGCGCCTGACCTCGATGAAGGGCATCATCACCTACCCGCCGCCTGACCATGACGAGATCGTCGAGGGCCTGGTGCCGTGGGCGAAGGCGGGCATCATCATCAAGGACGGCCTCTCCCAGGGGTCTTCGTACGCGGCGCTCATGGTCACCGGAAGCCACGGCGTGCGGATGCAGCACGACTACGTCCACGACGTGGCGGGCAGCCCGCGAGGCGTCTCCGCGGGGGAGCCGCGCTGGCTGCGCCTGACCCGCTCCCGCGACACCATCACCGGCAGCGAGTCGGCCGACGGCGTCCGCTGGACGAAGGTCGGCACCGCGCGCCTCCCCGGCCTTCCCGCCACGGTGCAGGTCGGGTTGTTCGCCGCGTCTCCAGGCGATCTGACGCTCGTGCGCACGGCTCTGGGGGCGAGCCTGCCGGAGTCGCGCTTCACTCAGGCCACCGCCGCCTTCGACAGCATCGCCCTCGACGGCGCCCCGGTCGCCGGCTGGAGCAGCCGCTCGATTGGGCGACAGGGGGAGACCGACTGGGAACGCTTTCACCGAGCCCCCGGACTCGTCGAGTCGAACGGGACGTTCACGCTCACCGGAAGCGGGGACATCGGCCCGGTACCCGAGGGCGGCGGCCCCGGAGGACCGAGCATGAGCAGCACCCTCATCGGCGTTCCCATCGGAGCGGTCATCGCGCTCGTGGTCGCCGCCCAGTTCGGGGCGAGCGGCGGCCGGGCCCTGGCGGCGAGGGCCACTGTGATCGGCGGGACCGCCTTCGTCGCCGGACTGGTCGCCGCGGGACCCGTTGTGCTCGCCGCCCCGGCGATCATCAGATCCCGCGGCGTCAGCGTCGCCGCCGTGCCCGCGCTCACCGAACTCAGAGTGGTCCTTGGCGTCGCCGCGTTGCTCGCCGGGGCCGCCGTCCTCGCACTCTCGCTCGGCGCGCTGCTGAGGCGTGCGAGGGCGGCGATCCCCATTGCGGTCTCGGCGGTCGTCCTTCCCTACCTCCTCGCGACCCTGCCGCTCTTCCCGGACGAGGTCGCCCGGTGGCTGCTGCGCGTCACCCCGGCCGCGGCGTTCGCCGTCCAGCAGACCGTTCACGAGTACCCGCAGGTGACGGCCCTCTACGCGCCCTCGGGCGGCTACTTCCCGCTACCCTGGTGGGCCGGGCTGGCCGTCCTCTGCGGGTACGCGGTGGCCGCCCTCGCCCTGGCGCTCAGTGCCGCTCCAGCTCCACCTTCGGCAGCAGCCGGGCCAGCGGCGCCGGAAGCCACCAGGCGCGGCGGCCCATCAGCTCCATCGCGGCCGGGACGATCAGGCAGCGGATGACGACCGCGTCCACGAAGATCGCGACCGCCATGCCGAAGCCGGCCTGCTGGAGCATCCGGTCCGGGCTCAGCATGAACGCGCCGAAGATCACGATCATGATCGCGCCCGCCGCCGTGATCACGGAGCCGGTGTGGGCCAGCCCTTCCCGTACGGCACGGGAGGGGTCGTCCCCCGAGCGCGTCCACTCCTCGTGGATCCGGGAGATCAGGAAGATCTCGTAGTCCATGGAGAGCCCGAACACGATCGCGAAGACCATCACCGGCAGGTACGCGACGATCGGGCCCGGCTCCACCCCGAACCAGCCGTGCTGGAACACCAGCGTCATCGCGCCGAGCGCGGCGCCGATGCTGAGCAGGTTCAGCAGCGCGGCCTTCAGCGGGATGAGCACCGAGCGGAACACCGCCATCAGCAGGAGCAGCGAGAGGCCGACGACGATGGCCATGAACAGCGGCAGCCGGTCGGCGACCTTGGCGGAGTAGTCCTCGGACGCGGCCAGGGACCCGCCGACCAGGTACCGCGCGCCGTTCTGCTCGGACAGCCCCGGCAGGACGTTCTCGCGCAGGGTGCCGACGAGCTCGGAGGTCCGCTCGTCCTGCGGCGCGGAGGAGGGGAAGACGAGGACGGTCGCGGCCCGGCCGTCCGGCGTGGGCACGGGGGGCGTGGCGGCCTGGACGCCCGGGGTGCCGCTCAGCGTCCGGGTCGCCGCGGCGGCGGCCTGCGCGGCGCCGCCCTGCCCGCCTTCGGTCACCACCAGCAGCGGGCCGTTGAACCCGGGGCCGAAGCCCTCGGAGAGCAGGTCGTAGGCCTGCCGGCTGGTGCTGTCAGGCGTGTCGTTGCCCGCGTCGGCGAAGCCGAGCCGCATGCCGAACGCCGGGAAGGCCAGGGCGCCGAGGAGCACCCCCGCCGCCAGCAGGGCGGCCAGCGGGCGCCGCTGCACCACGGCCGCCAGCCGTCGCCACGCGGTGCCCTCGGCGGCCCTGCCCTTGGCCTGCCGCCGCTCCGCGCGCCGGGTGAACTGCCGGGCGAAGCGGCGGCCGAAGACGCCGAGCAGCGCGGGCAGCAGGGTCAGCGCGGCGAGCATCGTCACCAGCACGGTCAGCGCGACCGACAGCGCCATGCCCTGCAGCGAGCCGAGGCCGAAGGCGACGAGGCCGAGCAGCGCCAGGATGACGGTGCACCCGGCGAAGAACACCGAGCGGCCCGCGGCGTCCATCGCGTTCACGGTGGCCTGCTCCGGGTCCGCGCCGCGCACCAGCTCGGCGCGGTAGCGGGCGAAGATCAGCAGCGCGTAGTCGATGCCGACGCCGAGACCGACCAGGATCATCACCGGCGGCGTCCAGTCGGCGATCGTGAAGACGTGCGACGCCAGGACGATGACGCCGACCGTGGACCCGACGGCGAACAGCGCGATGACGATCGGCAGCCCCGCGGCGATGACCGTGCCGAACATCAGGACCAGCACGACCAGCGCGGCCAGCAGGCCCGCGCCCTCCGCGACGCCGGTCCCGCCCTGCGCCAGCAGCCGGGCCGCGCCCCCGCCCAGCTCGGCCCGCAGCCCGCCGCCCTCGACCTTCTGGGCGGTGTCGAAGATGCGCTCGGTGTCGGCCTTGGGCATGTCCTCGGAAGGAACGTCGAGCACCACGGTCGCGTAGCCGATCGTGCCGTCCGCCGAGATGGCGCCCCCGCCGCCGTACGGGTCGCGGACCTGGCCCACCTTGGGCAGCGCGGCGACGTCGTCCAGCATGGCCCGCACCCTCCCCTGGACACCGGGCTCGCGCAGACCGCCGTCGTCGTGCAGGACGATCTCGACGGTGTCCGCGGCGCGGGCGGCGCCGTGCTCGGCCAGCAGGTCCGCCGCCCGCTGCGACTCGGTCCCCGGCAGGGAGAAGGCGTTGCGGTAGTCGTCGCCCGCGACCGACGCGACGGTCCAGACGCCGCCCAGGACCGCCGTCCACAAAATCAGGGCGAGCCATCGGCGGCGGTGGGCGAAGCCCGCGACGCGGACGAACACCCCTTTCCGCGAGGGAGGTCGGGTGCTGTCTTCCCGGCTCACTTCGGTCAGTGTCATGGTCTCTTTCTCCGAAGGTCGTCATCCATTCGGCTGATGACGACGCAGCCTCCCGAGGTGTGACGCCGGCGCCCGTGTCACACCCGGACCGGCCGCGTCGTCACCAGGGCATGGGAACGGAACGGGGAGTACGAGACGCCGGGGAACTGCTGGCGCGGTCCTTCGAGGCCCACCGGCCGCGGTTGCTGCGCGTGGCGTACACGATGACGGGCTCGCTGGCCGAGGCCGAGGACTGCGTCCAGGAGGCGTGGCTGCGGCTGCGCGGGCTCGACGACCCGGCGGTCGTCCGCGACCTCGCCGCCTGGCTGACGACCACCGTCAGCAGGCTGGCGCTGGACGCCCTGACCAGCGCGCGTGCGCGCCGGGAGCAGTACGTCGGCACCTGGCTGCCCGAACCGCTGGTCGAGACCCGCTCCAGCGACCCGGCCGACCGCGTCACGCTGGACGAGTCGGTGAGCATGGCGCTGCTGGTCGTCCTGGAGCGGCTCTCACCCGCCGAGCGGACCGCGTTCGTGCTGCACGACGTCTTCGGCCTCCCCTTCCCCGAGATCGCCGAGGTCGTCGGCCGCTCACCGGCGGCCGTGCGCCAGCTCGCCTCAAGGGCCCGCCGTCACGTCGAGGACGGCCGACCGCGCACGCCCGCGACGGAAGCCGAGCAGCGAAACCTGGTCGAGGCATTCGCGGCCGCCTGCCAGAACGGCGACCTGCCGGGGCTCATCGCCGTGCTCGACCCCGACGTCGTGCTGCGCGGCGACGGCGGCGGCAAGGTCATCACACTCCGGCACGTCGAGCGGGTGGCCGCCCGGGTGGCCCCCATCATGCTCGCCCAGGCCCGCCGCGCGGGCCCGATGGACATCGTCCCCACCCGCGTCAACGGCGCCCCGGGCCTGGTGATCCGGGACACCGAGGGCGGCGTGTCGGTCATGGCGTTCACGGTGGACGCCGGGCTCATCACCGCGATCGACTTCGTCCGCAACCCGGACAAGCTCGCCAGGCTCCCCGACCTGGGCTGACGCCTCAGCCGATGTAGAAGGTGAGGACGAGTGAGCCGTCCGTGGCCTTGGAGATCGTCGCGCCCGACACCGTCTGGGACGGATCCGTCCGGACCGAGATGTAGCAGCCGCTCACGCTGAGGCAATTGCCCGTGGCGGTGTCCACCACGCGCACGCCCTGCTGCTCGGTGAGCCAAGTCCGGGTGGCGGTGACCTGGCCGTCGACGTCGCAGTCCTGCATGTCGAAGCACAGGGTGCGCGTGACCTGCCACCTGTCGGGGGTGAGGTGCTCGACGGACCTCCCTTGACCCGGTGGTTTACCGAGCGCCTGCAGCTCGCGCATGGTGGCCCGCTGCCGCTCCTCGTCCGACGGCCCGCTCCACCACATGAACGCCGCCGTCGCGCCGCCCGCGACCAGCACGAGCGCCGCGACGGCGGCGGTCACCGCCCGCCTGCGCCCCGGTGACGGAGGGCGGGGCGGCGCCGCGTCCACCGCCGTCGGTGCGGCGGACGCCTGGGAAAGGCGAGCGAGCGCGTCGTGGAGCTGCTCCGGGGACAGGCGCTGGCGCGGATCGCGTTGCAGCAGGGCCATGATCGTGGGCCCGAGGGGACCTGCCCGCCCGGGGGAGGGGGGATCCTCGGTCGCCACAGCGACGAAGACCGCTCCCGCGTTGGGCCCGTTGAAAGGCGGACGGCCTTCCACCGCCGTGTAGAGCGTCGCGCCGAGCGACCACAAGTCGGAGGCGGGAGTGGCGCCCTGGCCGCGCACCTGCTCGGGGGACATGTAGGCGGGGGTGCCGATGGCCACGCCCGTCCGGGTCAGGGCCACGTCGCCGTCGACCGCCGCGATCCCGAAGTCGGTCAGGACGACGCGGTCGTTCTCCAGCAGCACGTTGGCCGGTTTGATGTCGCGGTGCGTGATGCCCGCCTGATGGGCCGCGCGCAGGGCGGCCAGCACCTGCATGCCGATCCGCGCGACCCGCTGGGGTGGCAGCGGCCCCTCCGCCTGGAGCAGGTCTTCCAGGGAGCGTCCGTGGACCAGTTCCATGACGATCCAGGGGGGCCGTCCTCGCCGGTGACCCGGTCGTGGACGGTGATGATGCCCGGGTGTTTCAGCCCTGCGGTGGCACGTGCTTCCCGGTCCAGTCGCGCGATCCATGTGCGCCGCTCGTCGTCGGTCAGGTCCTCGAGGAGGCGGAGCTCCTTGACCGCCACCTCGCGGTCGAGCCGTTCGTCGCGGGCCCGCCAGACGGCCCCCATCCCGCCCCGGCCCAGCAGCGAGCCCAACCGGTAACGGCCCGCCAGCACAAGATCGTCCACGGTACTCCAGCCGCACTTGGCGATCTCGGTCTGATCGCTCCGAGAGCCGCTTGACCTCAAGTGATCTTGAGGTTCTAACGTCGTGGTGATATCCCACGACGGAAGGAACGTCATGACCATCCTGGTCACCGGAGCCACGGGGAACGTGGGCCGTCATGTGGTCGAAGAGCTGCTCAGCGGGGGGCACAGGGTGCGGGCGTTGACTCGTGCCCCCGCGGGCGCCGGCTTGCCTCACGGCGTGGAAGTGGCAACCGGCGATCTTGCGGTCGTCGACAGCCTGGCACCCGCGCTGGAGGGTGTGACCGCCGTGCACCTGATCACCTTTGACGCTGGGGACGGCGCTGCGTTGCGCACCGGTCCGCAGATCGCGCGGCTGGCCACCAAGGCGGGCGTCGGGCATGTGACGATGCTGTGGAGCGGCGAGCCGGGCCCGGTCGAGGAGGCCGTGGCGGCCGAGGGACTGCCGTGGACCACCCTCCAGCCGCAGGAGTTCATGTCCAACGCCCTCCTGTGGACCGGCTCGGTCCGGGCCGAGGGCGTGGTGCGCGAGCCGTTCGGCGCCACCCACAGCGCCATGATCCATGAGGCCGACATCGGTGCCGTGGCCGCCAGGACGCTGACCGAGGACGGCCACGTCGGCAAGGAGTACGTGCTGACCGGCCCTGAGGTCCTGGACATGCCGCAGAAGCTGGCCGTTCTGGGCGAGGCCCTGGGTCGCGACCTCCGGTTCGTGGAACTGACCGAACAGCAGGCGCGCGAGCGGATGCGCCGGGCGGGCGCCTCCCAAGAGGCCATCGACCACGTCATCGGCTGGTACGCCGACCCGCCCAAGGAGGCGTACACGGTGACCGACACCGTCGAGCGGATCCTCGGACGCCCGGCCCGGACCTTCGCGCAATGGGCGCGGGAGAACGCCGAAGCCTTCCGCTGATACTCCAGCCACGCTTGGCGATCTCGGTCTGATTGAACCAGATGATCGGCGGTGGCCGTGCCGCCCACTGTGGAGGAGATCGATCCTGCGGGGTGGGTCGATGGGCTCGAGGAGTTGTTCGCGCAGGTGGCGGCACCGTTCAGGCGGAGCGAGCCCCGGTTGCGTGCCCGGTCGTATCTGCGGGGGTTGTTGAGCGGGCGGGAGCGCAAGAACGGGTGGTCGCTGGCGGAGTTCGCCGGGGACGTCACGCCGGACGGGATGCAGCGGCTGCTCAACCATGCGAAATGGGACGCCGACGCGGTGCGGAACGCGTTGCGGTGGCAGGTGGCCGAGCGGCTCGCTTTCCCGGAGGGGGTGCTGGTGGTCGATGACACCGGATTTGAGAACAAGGGACGCCGGTCGGCGGGGGTGCAACGCCAGTACACCGGCACCGTGGGAAAGATCACCAACTGTCAGATCGGGGTGTTCTGCTCATATGTGAACCCCGCCAAGGATCGGGTGCTGATCGACCGGGAGCTGTATCCGCCGGAGTCCCGGCTCGCCGGCCCGGAGCGTCTGGCGGAGGCCGGTGTCCCGGACGGGACGGTGTTCGCTACCAAGCCGGAGCTGGCGTGGCGGATGATCGAGCGCGCCTGCGACGATCCGCTGCTGGTGTTCGGGTGGGTCACCGGTGATGAGGCCTACGGCGACAACCCCTCCTTCGTGAACGCTGCCGGAGCCGCGGGGTGAACCAGATGTTCGCCGTGTTCTTCGATCACCCGATCAGGCTGAGGCGGGACAAGACCCGTGCCGACCACGCGTTCGCCGCCATGGACGCTGGTGCAAGGCAGCGGTACTCCTGCGGGGCCGGCGCCAAGGGGCACCGGTTCTACGACTGGGCATGGATCCAGACGGACGACCACCAGGACGACCACCAGGGCGGCCAGCAGGGCGGCCAGCAGGGCGGCCACGGGTGGGTGCTGGCCCGGCGCTCCATCCCGGTCTCCTTGCCCGAACTGGTGTGGGGCGCCGGGGCCCGGTGGAGCGTGGAGGCATGTTTCCAGGCAGCCAAGAACGAGGTCGGCCTGGACCACTACCAGGTCCGCAAGCACACCGCCTGGTACCGGCACATCACCCTGGCCATGGTCGCCCACGCCCACCTGGTCTTCCTAGCCGCCAGGCGCCCACCCGACCCCGGCGACCGGCACAACCACCGGCACGGCGAGGACCTCGACGACCTCGCCACACAGGGGGCCACCACAGCAGGGACGATCGCCCTGTTACCGGCCGGACGAGGACGATCCGGGCGTGCTGATCCCGCTCACCGTCAACGAAATCCGCCGCATACACGCCCTCCTGCATCGGCCTTGGCACCCCGTCCAACACCATCTGCACTGGTCACACTGGCGACGACGCCACCAAGCCCGCGCCCGAGGATGCCACTACCAGCGGCAACGACGCCTCATCGACCACTAAATGCGGCTGGAGTAATAGACCCTAACCGGATCACAGGGGTCAGGCTCGGTCGAGTGCGCCGTCCTTGATGTTCTTCACCAACTCGCCGAACGCTGCCCCGCTCACGGCGAGCCGATCACCGTCGGGATCTTTGGAGTCCCTGATCCCGACCAAACCCCGCAGCCCGGCCACCTCGACGCACATCTCATCGCTTGAACCACCGCTGTAGGAGCTCTTGCGCCACGACAAGGCGAGATCGTCGGGGAGTGAGGCGACTTCAACGCACGTCGCATCTTTCGCGCCTCCGCTGTAGGAGCTTTTGCGCCACTGGACGGTCATTGGGGTCTCCTGGTGTCCGGTCGGCTGGTGGCGAGGTGCTGTGGTTTGTCGGCGCCTCGCCACCACTCAAACACCGGGGTCAGCCTCGGTCGAGGTTGCCGTCCTTGATCTTCTTCACCAGGTTGCCGAACGCGGCGCCGCTCACGGCGATCCGCTCTCCGTCAGGATCTTTGGAGTCTCGAAGCTTCACGGCTCCGGAAAACTGGGCAACTTCAACGCACATCTCGTCGTTTGAGCCACCGCTGTAGGTGCTCTTGCGCCAGTGGGCCATCAGCCATATCCCTTCATGAGCTTCCCGATCAGGGTCCGGGAGGTGTCCTCGGACGAGGCTCTTGCCCCGATCATCTCGAAATCTACGGCTAGATCGCGAACCTCGGAAGGGTCTTGAATCAAGCGCCCTCCCCCGAAGGCGCCGATGTACGCAACATCCCTGTTCTCAAGGCTCATGATCTGGAAGGGCCCGTTCATGCCGTGGTGAGCGCCCTCGGACTTCGCGATCACGCGAATGATGACGTTCGGCTGCTCACCCAGATCGAGCAGGCGCTGGAGTTGTGCTCTCATGATGCTCTCACCGCCTACCGGGCGGTCGAGCGCTTCTTCGGTGAGCTGTACCACGAGCAACGGCGGATCTTCGCCGCCGAGGATGCCCTCCTGCCGGTTCATCCGCCTCTGGACGGCCTCTTCGACGTCCTTCGTCCGACCCACGCTGATAACAGCGCGGGCGTAGTCCTCGCTCTGGAGCGGGATGGGGATGAGCAATCCCTGGTAGATGCGGATGATCCTGGCCTTGGCCTCGTACTCGGTGCTCTGACGGAACCAGTCCGGGTCGTGGGCGGCGCGGGCGAACCAGAGCAGCCGCTGGAAGTGGCCTCCGGTGTCCCACAGTTCGTCGAGGGCCTTGGCCTGGGACATGTCGATCCGGGCGCGTCCCGCCTCCAGGTTCGCAACGTGCGACCGAACGCAGCCGATGATCTTGCCGATCTGTGTGCCGGTGAGGCCGTGTTTCTGCCGGTAAAACCGCAGGTCGTGGGCCAGCCACGCGTAGAGCGAGGAGTATGGGTCGAGGTCGTCGGCGGCGGACATCGAGGCGCCTCCCATGTTTGGGATGTTTGTTAATACGCGACACCCTACTCCGAGCAAGTGATTCTTAAAGGGGAAAAGGAGAAGTCGGAGAAAGGTGGGTGGATGGTGGCGACAGGTCGAGATTGTCTGCTTATTTCCATGTTGGCATCCGCAGCTGCTGCCGGGTTGGCCCGAACTCTGATGAATGCCAGACTTTCTTCATGGGGGTGCGCGCATATTTCAGACGATGCCGCCCTCATCGCATCTGAGTTGATCAACAATGCGATCAACGAGACGCCCGGCAGGGAGATCCGTTACCGGATGAGCCTGGAGGGCGACGAGGTCCTCATGGCCGTGTGGGACTCGTCCGAGCGCACGCCGTGCCCCAGGGAGCCCGCCCACGTCGCGCTCGACCTCTCGCCCGAGGCCTGGGACGACAACGGCGGCTGGGGCCTGTCCATCGTGACCGCGCTCGCGGTCAGCTCCGGCTACACCACCGACCCGAGTGGCGGGAAGTGGGTGTGGGCCCGTCTCAAGCCCTGAGGCCGACGGGCGGAACGGGGCGAAGTGGGGTGACCTTCCGGGCGTCCGTGGCGAAAGGGAGATGTCCGAAGCGAGATCGAGTGCAGGTGACGATCGGAGCCGCAGTGGTTCTCACAGCCCGCAGGTCCTTGGGTGAGGACGAGGTGACGCTCTCGCTGCGCGAACTCGGCGGAGAGTTCACGGTTTAGGGGCGGACCGGCTGGCCGGTCGTCATCTCGGGTGTCCGGTACTGGGAGCCGCGGTTCGAGGCTCAGAACGAGGACGCCGTCGGGCAGGTGACGGCGGAGGGAGCGGGCCATGGAGGAGGACACGTTCTGACGTCGTCATGCCTCACGGGTCGGGTCGACCGGTCGCGACCAGGAGGAGGGACGCGAGGAAGATCAGGCCGAGTTCGGCGGCGCCGAGCAAGAAGATGTGACGGTGCTCCATGGCCCCCTTGTCACCGGCCAGCCTTGCCTCGTCCGAACTCCCCTCGGGGTCGTAATGGACGCGGACGTGCTGGTTCACCCGCAGGGTGCGGTCGGACCGGGTGATCGAGGAGGGCCCGCCGCCGTCGCAGGCCAGCCGGTGGGCGTAGACGGTACCGGCCCCGTTGAAGCCCTCCTCTTCGGTGATGGTCAGGATCCGGCAGGTGGTGAAGCGTCCGCGCTCGTGCAGCAACCACTCGCTGAACCCGGCCGGAACGGTCCCGGTGAAGAACAGGGCGACGAGCCCGGCGAAGACCACGCCGCCGGGGTGGGCCCCGGCCTTGATCAACAGGACCGTCCATAGCCCCAGCACCACGAGACCGGCCAGGACGAACGCCAGGATCAGCGCCCATCCCCGTACGCCGCCGGGCCCGTCGAAGATCGCCCACGACATGCCGAACACCGCGGCGGCCAGCAGCGACAGCAGTCCCGCCGCCGCCACGCATCTCAAGAACCGCCGCACGGCCGCCTCCTCCGTCCGCCCACGACAGGATCCCATCGGGGATACGGGCCCGTCGGCTCTCCGGACCTCTCAACACCGCACGGTATGAACCTGGGGCATGGCCGTGCGTTCGTCGCGCTCCCCGGTGTCGACGCGGCAGGCTCGCGGGTGGTGCGCCGGATCGGTAGCGTCGCCTGCCATGGACGCCACCGCCCGGGAGTGGGCACCCGAGCACGAGGTCGGTCCGGACCTGGCGGCGCGGCTGGTGGCGGAGCGCTTGCCGGAGTTCCGCGGCGTCGCGATGGAGCCGCTGGGCATCGGATGGGACAACACCGTGTTCGTGGCCGGTGGCGAGTGGGTCTTCCGCTTCCCGCGCCGCTCGATCGCGGTCCCCCTGATCGAACGGGAGATCGCCGCGTTGCCCGTCTTGGGCCCCAGGCTGCCGCTGCCGATCCCCGCACCGGAGTACGTGGCGCGAGGCGGGTCGCCCGACTTCCCCTGGCCGTTCTGGGGCGCCCGGATGGTGCCCGGACGCGAACTGGCCGAAGCCGGACCGGGCGACGGCGCGCGGGAACGGGCGGCGGCCGGGGCCGGAAGGTTCCTGCGTGCGCTGCACGATCCCGTCCTGGTCCCGCGCGTCGACCTGCCCAGCGACCCTCTGCGCAGGGGCGATGCACCGTACCGGGCGGGCCTGGCCCGGACGAGGCTCCAAGCGCTGGCGGAGCAGGGGCTATGGGAACCCGACCCGGCCGCGTGGGCACTGCTGGACGCCGCCCCTGGCGCGCCGCCGCCCGGCGGAACCGCGGTGTGCCACGGCGATCTGCACGCGCGCCATCTCATGATCGGTGACGATGGGATAGCGGCCGGGGTCATCGACTGGGGAGATGTCTGCCTGGCCGACCCGGCGGTAGACCTGTCCCTGGCGTACGGGGCCTTCGCCGGTACGGCCCGTGCCGTGCTGCTGGAGGCCTATGGACGCCCGGTGCCTCCCGAGCGTGAACTGGCCGCCCGTGTCCTGGCCGTGTTCCTCTGCGCAGCCCTCGCCCAGTACGCCGCGGCCGAGGGACACCGCATGCTCTTGGCGGAAGCCCTCACCGGCATTGGCCGAGCTGCACGGGACTGCCGGGAGCGGTGAAACGGCCGGCCCCGCCGAGACCGGTGTGCCTGTGAGCGTCAGCTCCCGAGGCGTTCGCGCCAGGCGCCGCCGTCGTCGGGGACGATGGCGACCACCTCGATCTCGACGCCCTTGTGGACGCCCTCTGCCAGGAGATGAAGGGTCTCGCGCCGTGCGTTCTGTCGCGTGACCACGTCCACTTTGAGGAACCGGGCCCACTGCTCGATCTCGTCGTGGGCGGCGCCGATGCCGTCCGGTGTATCGCTGCCTGAGTGCTCGACATTTCCGTGGAGGCAGGCCGGGGAGCGGGCGTACACGCTCCAGGCCGTGGGCGGCAGGTCCTGGGCCAGCAGCTCGGCCAGCACCTGAACCGCCTTGAGCTGGGCCGCTACGTCGGTCTTCGGTTTGCGCACGGGAGTGATCCTTTGCGACGACGGGCCGGTGCGCAAGGGGGCGCCGTCACAGGAAGGAACGCCGTGTCGCCGGTCCTAGACGGCGGCGGGGAGCAGCGGACGGCCCTCGACCTCGACGCGGTGGATCCTTCGGGCGGCCGGCCCGTAGTCGTTGATCGCGTAGTGCAGGACGAAGTGGTTGTCCCAGATCGCGACGTCTCCCACCGACCACCTCCACCGGCACACGGCCTCGGGCACGGTGATCGACTCGTACAGCGTCCGGAGCACGGACCTGCTCTCCGCGCTCGTCAGCTCGACGATCCGCCGCGTGAACGTCGGATTGACGAACAGCGCCCGCCTGCCGGTGATCGGATGCCGGTGCACGACCGGGTGCACGGCGTGCACCGCTCCCGCTCCCAGACCGTGCTCCGCCGTCAGCGGTTCGAGGAACCGCTTCATCGGCTCTGACAGGCGGTCGTAGGCGTCGATCTGGCTGGCCCACATCGTGTCGCCGCCCGTCTCGGGCAGCACCCGCATGTGCAGGACGGAGTAGCGGGGCGGCGCCGGTGCCCAGGTGACATCGGCGTGCCACGTGTCGGCGGCCGCCGTGCGTTCGTCGGCCGTGCTGATGACCCCGATCTGGGGGAATCCGTCGTCTTCGAGAGTGGGCAGGTAGTCGGGCGGCGTTCGGATCTCGCCGAGCAGGCGGGCGAGTGCCAGGTGACCGGCGGGCTCCAGCTGCTGCCGGGGGAACACCACCACGCCCCAGCGCGCGAGCACTTCGCGCAGCTCATGGACCGCCTCCGCATCCAGCGGCCGGCGCAGGTCCGTCCCTCGTATCTCCGCGCCGACCCGTCCGGCGAACGGCCGGACCTCGAACCGACCCGCGATCGCCACCACGTCCATCGGGCCCTCCTCTCTATAACAGATGTTTTAAATACAAACATGTGTTGGAGAAAGGTGTCAACGGCGCCCTGGGCGCCGCATGAGAGGATGCGGGGTGTGACAGGGCGACCGTCGGTCCGGGAACGAAGTCCCGTCGAGCTGATCGAGACGGCGGAAAGGCTCTTCGCGGTCCATGGCATCGACGGCGTGTCCCTGCGCCAGATCGGCAGTGAGGCGGGCCATCGCAACCCCGCCGCCGTGCAGTACCACTTCGGCTCGAAGGCGGCGCTGATCCGGGCCGTCCTCGAGCACCGGGTGCCGGCGATCAACGCCCGCAGGCTCGAGCTTCTCGAACGGCTTCGCGGCGAGGGCCGGCAGGACGACCTGCGCGGTCTCGTCGAAGCCATGGCCCGGCCACTGCTCGACCTGGATCCGCAGGCGCATCACTACGTTGTGTTCCTCGCCCGGCTCATGTCCCACCGCAGCGAGTTGCGGGCCGCCTACACCGCGACGCTGACCGACGCGATCAGCGCCGCCCTGGTCGCCCAAGGCATCAAGGCGGCGCTCGCCGACCTCCCCGAACCCATCCGTGAGCACCGCTTCTCCATGGCCATGGAGCTGATGGTGCACGTGATCGCCAACCGCCAGGTCCGGACCGGCGACCGGCGGCGCGACGGCCTCACCGAGGCCCTGTTCGCGAACGACCTCATCGACGGCATGGTCGGACTGCTCACCGCACCGCACACCCCCGCGGGCCGCCGACGAGCGTGATCGCCCCCTGTCAGGTCCATTGGGCGCGGGCGAGGATCTGCGTCAGGTTCGGGGTGTTCCATTCGTCGACGATCAGGATGCGCGAGGTCGGCAGGTACCACAGGCGCTGGACGAAGAAGACGTTCACCGGCCGGAGGCGTGTGTCGGCGCACTGCATCCGCCATTCGCGGTACTCCGCCGTACGGTCGCCGACCTGGACGAAACTGTTCTTGAGCAGGCGTTCACCGCTTACCGCCCGAAGGCTAGGGCGTGGTGGGCAGTCGTGCGACGGGTCGGTTCCCGGGTGCCACGCATAGTCGGGCCTATACCTCTCGAAGCCCGCGCCCACGGGCGGGTCGATCGACCGGCGGCCGAACACCCAGATCTCAGGGCAGAGTTCGTTGCGGGATTCATCGGGCATGCATCGGCCGGGCAAGTGGATCCGGTATCCGCCCAGTCCTCCCGGTATATGGGTGACCCGCCAGGTCAGGGGGGTGGTGATGGAGAAGTCGCCGAGGTTCAGGCGCTTGCTCGGTGGGCTGGGGCTGACGGTGGCGGCTGCGGGGCGTTCGACGGGTTCGGGGCGGGTGGCCTGGTAGACGCCGACGCGGCCGCCCACGGTGGCGGTGGCGACGGCGGTGCCTGCGACCGCGATGCCGGCTTTGGTGCTGAGGGCGGCGATCACGCCGGTGCTCGCCGTCGTGGTCGCGGAGCCTCCGGCCGACGCAAGCCCGGCGGCGGTCAGGGGGAACAGCGCGGCCAGGGCGACGACGCCTCCGGCGAGTGCGCGGGTGCCGCGGGTTTCCCAGGTCGGTCCGTACGCCTTGTTCGCGACGTTCTCTAACTCCGCGACGAACGCTTCGGCGCTGTCGGGGCGTTCGGTGGGGTCCTTGGCCATTCCGCGGGCGACCAGTTCGCGCAGTTTCTCGGGGACGTGTTCGATGGGGACGGGTGTGTTGAGGTGTCCGGCTCTGATGGCGGCGCGGTCGCCGGGTGGGTAGGGGCGTTGGCCGGTGATGCATTCGTAGAAGACGCAGGTGGCGGCGTAGACGTCGGTGGCCGGGCTCGCAGGGTCGCCGCGCCACTGCTCGGGGGCCATGTAATACGGCGTGCCCTCCTGGCTGCCCTCTCCGGAGTAGACGGCGACGCCGAAGTCGATGAGCTTGCTGCGGCCGTCGGCGGGGACGATGACGTTGGCGGGTTTGTAGTCGCGGTGGACGACTCCCGCGTTGTGTGCGGCGGCCAGGCCGAGAAGTGAGCCTTTGAGGACGGTCAGGGCGGCCTCGGGCTGCAACGTTCGGTGGTGGGCGAGGACCTTGGTGAGGGGGACGCCGTTGACCGCCTCCATGACGATGGCGATGCCGTTGTCGTTCTCCACGAGCCGGTAGAGGCGGGCGACGTGGGGGTGGGTGACGCGGCCGAGCATTTGGGATTCGTGCCGGAAGCGTTCTCGGCTGTCGGGGTCGGCTTCGGCGGGGAGGTACTTGATGGCGACGGGGGTTCCGGCCTTGGCGTGGCGGGCCAGGACCACCTGGCCTTGGCCTCCGCGGCCCAGTTCTCGGACCTCTTTGAAGCCGCGTACCTGCCAGTCGGTCACCGGTCGCCTCCTCGTCAGGTCCATTGGGCGCGGGCGAGGATCTGCGCCAGGCCGGGGGTGTCCCATTCGTCGACGATGAGGATGCGCGAGGTCGGCAGGTACCACAGGCGCTGGACGAAGAAGACGTTCACCGGGCGCGCGGTGAAGTCACCGCACTGCATCCGCCATTCGCGGTATTCGGCCGTGCGGTCGCCGACCTTGACGAAGCTCTTCTTGAGAAGGCGGCCTTGGCCTGCCGCCGGGAGCATGGGGCGGGGCGGGCAGTCGTGCGACGGGTCGGTTCCCGGGTGCCACTCGTAGTCGGGCTGGTAGCTCTCGATGTGCGCGTCCCCAGGCGGGTTGATCCACTGGCGGCCGAGGACCTTGATCTCCGGGCAGAGTTCGCCGCGGTACTCCGTGCGCGAGCATGTGCCGGGCACCCGGATCTCGTAGCCGCCCAGTTCTCCCCTCATGCGGGTGACGCGCCAGGTCAGGGGAGTGGTGATGGAGAAGTCGCCGAGGTCCAGCCGCTTGCCCGGCGGGCTCGGGCTCACGGTGGAGGCCGCGGGGCGTTCGACGGGTTCGGGGCGGGTGGCTTGGTAGACGCCGACGCCGCCGCCCACGGTGGCGGTGGCGACGGCGGTGCCCGCGACCGCGACGCCGGCCTTGGTGCCGAGGGCGGCGATCACGCCGGTGCTCGCCGTCGTGGTCGCGGCGCCTCCGGCCGAGGCCAGCCCGGCGGCTGTCAGGGGGAGCAGTGCGGCCAGGGCGACGACGCCTCCGGCGAGGGCGCGCATGCCGCGGGTTTCCCAGTCCACGCCGTAGGTGGTGCGGGCGACGTCCTCCAGTTCCTCGACGAACGCTTCGGCGCTGTCGGGGCGTTCGGCGGGGTCCTTGGCCATTCCGCGGGCGACCAGTTCGCGCAGTTTCTCGGGGACGTGTTCGACGGGGACGGGTGTGTTGAGGTGTCCGGCCCTGATGGCGGCGCGGTCGCCGGGCGGGTAGGGGCGTTGGCCGGTGATGCATTCGTAGAAGACGCAGGTGGCGGCGTAGACGTCGGTGGCGGGGGTGGCCGGTTCGCCGCGCCACTGTTCGGGGGCCATGTAGTAGGGGGTTCCGGCGAAGCTGCCTTCTCCGGAGTAGACGGCTACGCCGAAGTCGATGAGTTTGCTGCGGCCGTCGGCCGGGACGATGACGTTGGCGGGTTTGTAGTCGCGGTGGACGACTCCCGCGTTGTGTGCGGCGGCCAGACCGAGGAGTGAGCCTTTCAGGACGGTCAGGGCGGCCTCGGGTTCCAGCGTCCGGTGGTGGCTGAGGATTTTGGTGAGGGGGACGCCGTTGACCGCCTCCATGACGATGGCGATGCCGTTGTCGTTCTCCACGAGGCGGTAGAGGCGGGCCACGTGCGGGTGGGTGACGCGGCCGAGCATCTGCGACTCGTGCCGGAAGCGTTCCCGGCTGTCGGGGTCGGCCTCTGCGGGGAGGTACTTGATGGCCACGGGGGTGCCCGCGCGGGCGTGGCGGGCCAGGACCACCCGGCCCTGGCCGCCGCGGCCCAATTCGCGCACCTCGCTGAAACCGGAGACCGACCACTCGCTCACGCGCCCTCCCCACCGCTCGTCGGTGCGTGTGACGCTCGGAGGGGAGCGCGGGTTCATTCCTCCGCGGTCAGAATGGTGCGCGCCGCGTAGGTCACGTCGGGGTTCGGGTGGACGCGCAGGCGGCGGAGTACGGCCCTCCACTCCTCCGGCCAGCCCGCGCGCGGGCCCTGCGTGTCGGCCAGGGCGCAGGCGAAGAGGCCGGAGGCCAGGTCGTCGCGGGAGGCCAGTCGTACGGCGTGCGGCAGGGCCGCCTCGGGGCCCGGCTCCAGTGCGCCGTGGTACCAGGGGGCGACGCCCTCGTCCAGGTCCAGGACGTGGCGTCCGAACGCGAGCGAGCGCGCGACCCGTTCGACGGCGAAGGCGCCGCCGATGGGCCGGGCGGCGAGGGCGTCCAGCCGCGCCTCGGCGTCCGGGGCGTCCCAGGGGAGCGTGGCGGCGAGGAGCTCGGACGCCAGCGGCTCGGGGAGGCAACCGTCGAGGGCGCGGACGACGGGTTCGTTCTGGGCGCGGTTCATGCCGTGGCTGGTTCGGGCGTGCCCGACGATCGAGGCGAGGCGCTGCGCGGCGGGCAGGTCGCGTTCGGCCTCGGCGTCGCGGGCGTCGCGGGCGGCGGCCAGGTTCTGCACGGCTGCGGCCAATTCCTCCAGGCCGTGTCCGGCCTGGACGCACTGGAAGAGGGAGCCGAACGCGGAGTCCCAGGTGCCGGTCCGGTCGAGGTCGGTCAGGTGCCCGGCCAGGAGCGCCGGGACGCCGGGCGCGTAGGTCGCCCACATGTGCAGCCAGGGCAGCGCGGACGTCGACGCCTCCGGGTCGTCCGAGCGGGCGACGTCCAGGACCAGCTCGGCGAACCGCGGGCGGTGTTTCTCCTCGACCATGTACGGGCGGGCGTCGATGACCTGCCGGGCCACGTCGCGGGGGCCGCGCGCGGCCTCCTCCAGGATCCGCAGCGCCCGCGGGTCGTCCAGCCGGTCGCGGGCGGCCGAGGCGATCGCCGCCCGCACGTCGCGGTGCTGGCCGGGATCGTCCCAGGCCGCGGCGACCACGCCCATCGCGTCCGGCACCCGGTTGCGCAGCAGGATCCGCAGCGCCTCCTTCCGCGCGGTGATCTTGCCGTCGGTGAGTACGGGGGCCAGCAGGGCGGTCAGCTCGGACGGCGCGACGAACCGGGTGGCCCGGCTCGCGGCGTACATCGCCACGTGCGCGTCGTCGGAGGAGGCCAGGTCCAGCAGGTCGGGCAGCAGTTCGCCCGGCGCGGCCAGCCAGACGGAGGAGGTGAGCGCCAGCCGGGACAGGTAGGCGTCGTCCTCTTCGAAGTAGGCGCGCAGGTGGGGGTCGTAGTAGCGGCGCAGGTCGTCGGGCGTCGCGCCGGGTACCCGGGCGACGATGGAGACGGCCCGGCCGCGCTCGCTCGTGGGCGTGGCGGAACTGGCGGCGATGCGGTGCAGCAGGTCCCGGTACTCCTCCTGCTGGCGGCCGGTCCAGCGGCGGGTCAGTGGTGGGTCCGCCAGCGGTACGTACCGGACGTCGGGGTGGCGGAAGCGGCCGGGCGGCGCCTCGTCCGACAGCGCCACGTTCAGGAGGTCGGTGCGGTCGCGGGCGATCGCGTTGAACACGGCCGGGATGAGGACGGTCGACGGGTCCTTCTCCACGACGCGGCCCACGCGCTCGGCGCGGGCGCGCGGCGCGGCCAGCCAGAGCCCGATCGCCTCCCGGATCACGCCGTCGTCGCGGGCGTCCAGGGCGCGCTCCAGGCCCTGCTGGATCTCCGGGACCCCGGCCGCGCGGTCGCGCAGCGCCCGCGCGAGGGCGAGTACGAGGCGGTGGTCGTCCCGGGCACCCGACCTGTCTAGGTGCGCGGCCAGGGCGCGGCCGAGGGCCAGCTCCCGGCCCTTGGGCAGGCCGTCGCGGAGCCGTCCCAGCCGCAGGGTGCCGGACTGTCCGGCGAGCCTGCGCAGCATGTCGAACGCCAGCTCCAGCAGCTCGGCGCCGGCGTCGGCGGCGCCCTGGCGGCACAGCGCGACGGCGAGCCGGGTCAGCTGGTCGCGGGTCCCGTACGAGCAGTCGCGGGCGGTCAGCGCGTCGCCGGTCATGCGGGCGAACGCGGGGACGTGCGCGGCCCGCAGCATCGCGGTGGGCAGCGCGGCGAGCGAGCTCAGGGCGCTGAGCCGCACCGGGTCCTGCTCGTTGCGGAGCCGCCCGAGGTCCTGGTCGAGCAGCCGGGTCAGCACCTCGGGGGAGCGGGCGCGCCCGGCGCACATGATCAGCAGCTGGTAGCCGGTCGCGCGCTCGTCGGCGTCCGGCCTGCGGGTCAGCCCGCCCAGCACGGGCAGCGCCTCGTCGTAGGGGAGGAAGGAGGTGAGGTACCAGACCTTGCGGTGGTCCTGGGCGACCCGGGTCAGGCCCAGCGTCCGGCGGGCCTCGCGGGCGCGGGCCGCGTGCGGGAGCACCTCCATGAGGCCCTGGTCGAGCTCGGCGGTGGACAGGTCCACGCCCGTCATCGCCGCCGTGAACAGCTCGTCGCGGCGGGACGGCGGGGCCGCCTTCAGCAGCAGCGTCAGGGCGTGCGTGTTCTCCCGGACGGCGCGCGCGAACGCGGCCTCGTCCAGGTCGCCGAGGCGGATCAGCCGCTCGCGCACCGCCCGGGGGACCAGCAGGCCGGGCAGATGCCTGCGGTGCTCCTTGGCCAGCAGCAGCCGCTGCGTGCGCTCGGGGTCGGCCTTGAGTAGCTCGCCCAGCCGCGGCACCAGCGTGTAGGGCGGCGGCTCCTCGCCCCAGTGGCGCTCCAGCAGCGCGAGCACGCGGCCCGGGTCGTGCGGGACCGCCGCCGCGACGCCCGGACCGTGCCAGGCCCACCAGTAGCCGCGGAAGTTGTCGGGCGTCCGCTCCAGCTGGCGCTCGGCGTAGTCGAGTACGACGTCCGGGTGGGCGGTGCCGAGCGACTTCCAGTTCGGCACGGCGTGCGCGAGGCCGTCCAGGCGCTCCCGCACCGCCTCCTCACCGCAGGCCGGCAGCAGCGCTGCCGCCTCGGCCGCGCCCCACAGCTCGGCGACGCCGTCGATGAGCCGCTCGGCCAGATCCGCGCGCCGATACCGGCGGACCGCCTCGTACGCGGCCGCGCGCAGCGCCGAGGGGGCGTCCCGCAGCAGTTCCTCGAACGGCTCGGGCGGAGCCCCCAGGCGTACTGCCCAGCGCACCGCGTCGAACGCCAGGTCGGTGGCCGGGTCGCGCATCGTCCGGGCGATGTGCGCGATGGACGCCTCGTCCCGCACGGCGGTCGCGGCGAACAGCGCCAGCGAACGCTCGTAGTGGCCGCGACCGTCCAGCTCGTCCAGCAGGTCGCGCAACTCCGCCGACCCCGCGATCCGGCGCAGGTCCGCCAGGCGGCGGCAGCGTGCGGAGTAGGCCAGCGGTTCGATCTCGGCGAGAAGTTCGTCGGCGCGCATGCCGCGCCATACTGCCGGATCAGCGATCAGGATTCATCTGGAATATCCGCGTCCTCGGCGGGCCGCGCGGCGGTGACCTGGGCCGCCAGCATCCGCACCCGGGCCGCGTGCTCGTCGTACCCGACCACCACCGGCGGCTCGTTGTAGGGCATCGTGTCCGACGAGCGGCGCAGCTTCACGTACTGGCCGCACGCGTCGATCGCGTACGGCTCCATGTCGTCCTGCAGCGCGCCGATCACCGTGATCCCGTGCGTCTCGCCGATCTTGCGGAACAGCGCCACGGCCTCCTTGCGGTGCTCCTTGCCCAGGTTGCGGCCGAGCTCGTCCAGGACCAGGCAGAGGCGACCGCCGCCGGAGCTGGCCAGCGCCGCCGCGCACACCAGCTTGACCGCCTTCTCGTCCATCAGCGCGGTGTTGGCCCGCCGGTTGTACGGCACGTACCGCTGCCCGTCCGAGCGGCGCCACTTCGGCGTGACCCGCCACCGCCACTCCTGCTCGGGGTCGCCGGGCGGCTCGGGCGTCGGGAACTCCAGCGTCGCGCCGTAGCCGCCGTAGGACACGTCCAGCTTCTCGAACTCCTCCGACACCCGCTGCAGCCGCGCCCAGATCGCGGCGGTCAGCGCGGTGCGGTGCGCCTCGGCCGCGCCCGCCGCCTCCTCGGCGCCCTTCTGCGCCTTCTCCAGGTCGGTGCGGCGGCCCGCCAGCTGCACCTCGATCTGCCGCCGCTGGTGGCGCTCGTAGTCCTCCTGCTGCCGCAGGTAGCCCTCCAGCGCCTTCACCAGGCGGGGGAAGGTGGACTGCTCGCGCTCGGTGCGGCGGCCCTCCCCGTCGGTGCGCTCGCGCAGCAGGAACCGGATCTCCTCCGGCATGTCCTCGTCGGACGGACCCTCCGGGAACACGTGCCGCAGCGCCTCCGACAGGTGCTTCTCCGCGCTGTGCCACCACTCGGCGGGCGTCCAGGTGCCCTCGTCGGCGTCCAGCGTCGCCAGCCACTCGGCGGCGCCCTCCCGCGACCCGCCCCAGTCCTTCTCCAGCTCGGCCAGGCCCAGTTCGGCGCGCCGGTCGGCCAGCTCGGCGGACGCGGAGCGGATCCGGTCGCGCTCGCGCTCGTGCCCCTCCCGCCGCCCGCGCAGCCGGTCGACCTCCAGGGCCCGGGTGTCGGCCTTGGCCTGCAACCGGCGCAGCGTCTGCTCGGCCGCCCCCAGGCGCGGGCCGAGCCGCGCCTCGCCGCCCGCCAGCTCCTCCAGCCGCTCGCGCAGCTCCACCATCCGCTCCCGCACCGCCTGCAGCTCGGAG
The DNA here is from genome assembly GCF_042656285.1 of Actinomadura rugatobispora. GTDB lineage: Bacteria > Actinomycetota > Actinomycetes > Streptosporangiales > Streptosporangiaceae > Spirillospora > Spirillospora rugatobispora. The sequence goes on from NZ_JBHSON010000014.1 coordinate 75,673, forward strand.
GCCGCGCGCGCCGCCGTCAGCCGCCGCCCGGCCACCGCCACGTCGGCGGCGGCGTCCTCGGCCCCGCGCCGCGCCTCGCCGAGGGCCTCCCCGGCCTCCTCCAGCGCCGCGCGGGCCGCCCGCATCCGCGCCTCCCGGCCGGTCACCGGCTCGGGGAAACCGCCCACGATCACCACGCCCGTGCCGTCCCCGCCGTCGAGCGCGGTGAAGAACCCGGTCAGCGGCCGGACGCAGCGCACCCCCTCGGGGTGGCCGCCCGCCTCACCGGCCGTTTCCGCGTCCGCCGGAACGATCATCGAACCGGGCAGCCCGGCCAGCGCCTCCGCCGCGCCGTCCAGATCACCGGGGCCGACCACCACGGCCTCCCGGTACGGCCACAGCGCCGCCTCCCAGCGGTCCCGGACCTCCGGCGCCAGCTCCACCGAGTCCAGCAGCCCGACCGCCGCGATCCCCGCACCGGCCAGCGCCCGGATCTGCGCCGGGGCGCTGCTCTCGCCCGCCTCGGCAGCGGCCACCGCCCGCTCCGCCCGCGCCACGGCGCCCTTGGCCATCCCGAACCGCTGCTGCGCCTCGTCGCGTCGCGCCTCCGCCTCGGCCAGCTCGCGGGACGCCGCGTCCACGTCCCGGCCGTCGGCCTCCCGGAGCCGCTCCTCCAGCGCCGACACCTGGTGGCGCAGCTCCTCCAGCCGGTTGCGGGCCACCGCCTTGTCCGCGCCCAGCGTGTCGGCCTGCCCCTTCAGGTCGGCCAGCGCCGCGCCCGCCTCGGCCAGCCGCTCCTCCAGCGCCCCGCCGGTGAGCTGCTCGATCTCCTTCTCGGCCGCGCGGATCGCCGCGACGGCCTCCTCGTTCTCCTGCCGCAGCCGCTCCTGCCCGGACGCGTGCGCGGCGTCGGCCGCCGCGGCGTCCACCAGCAGCCGCGCCTGCCGCGTCCGCCAGAACCGCTGCGCCCCCGCCACCGCGTCCCGGGCCCGGTCCCGCCGGTCGAAGGTCTTCAGCAGCGCCGCCGCCTCGCCCTCCCACCCGGCCAGCCGCTCGGCCGCCTCCGCCGCCCGCGCCCGCTCCCGGTGCTCCTCGGCCCGCGAGGTCCGCTCGGCCTCCAGCTCCCGGTCCAGCCCGGTCAGCGCCGCGATCGCGCTGAAGATCCGCTCCGGGGTGATCTCGTTCAGCGGCTGCGACAGCAGGTTGGTGGCGACCTTGGAGCGCACCGAGGTCGACAGGAACGACACGCACCGCACCTTCCCGCCGTACAGGACCCGGTTCAGGTCCTTGGCGACCAGGTCGCGGCGGCCCGCGCTGCGCGGCAGCCCCGCCCACAGCCGGTCGGCCAGCGCCACCCGCTCGGCCTCCGACGGCGCCGCCGCCAGATGCACGCCCGGCTGCCAGCGGATCTCCAGGTGCGGCGCGTCCACGTTCACCCGCAGCCACACCGTCAGCGGGCCGTCATAGGGGTCGGCCTCCTCGGGGTCGGCGGGCTCGGCGCGGACGGGCTCGGCGTCGGCGTGGTCGAAGACGCCGACGATGTACCCGTGGTCGGCGCTGGCCCACTGGCTGTCGCCCTGCGCCGCCAGCTCCGCGTTGAACAGCAGCTCCGCCACCGCCCGCGCGCCCGACGCGAACCGCCACTGCTCGTCGCCCAGCAGCGCCGTGATCGCCGCGATGAACGACGACTTGCCCGCCCCGTTGGAGTCCTTGGGCCCCTGCCCGGCCACCACGATCAGCGTCCCGGGCACGGTCGGCACCGGATGCGTCGACAGCCGCGAGATGTTCACCGCCTGCACCGCCACCAGCGTGCGGTCGCCGACGATGTCGTCCCCGGCCGGTCGCGCCGCCGCGACCCCCGGCAGCAGCGGTTCCGGTTCCAGCACGGCCGTCATGAGCTCCCCCGAACGTCGTCGAACTCCCGGCCCCGGCGGCGGGCGCGGATCGCCGCGGCCAGCGGCGAGTCCGGCCCCGCGGCCAGGATCAGCTCCTCCTGGAGGCGGCGGCGCGCGACGGGCGTCAGCCGGTGGAACTGCGCCCCCGGCACGAACCCGCCCGCCTCCTCCCCGGCCCCCTTGACCTGCGCCACCAGCCCCGCGGTCCGCAGCCGCCGCAGCGACGCCTCCAACTCCCCGACCGGCAGCTGCGACCGCCGCCGCAGCTCCTCCAGCGGAGCCGGGTACGTCGAGGTCCACGCGTCGTCGGCCAGTAGCCCCGCCGCCCGCGGGATCGCCACACTGTGGATCAGCACCAGCACCAGCGCCGCCCGGTCCTCGACCGGCAGGACGCAGTCCGGATCGGCGCCCAGCACCGCCGCCACGTCGTCCCGGTAGCCGGAGACCCACCCCGTCCCGTCACCGCGGGCGGACGGACCGCCGCGGCCCCCGGACCGGCTCGACCGCACCAGCGTCCGCCCGCCCAGCCGCAGCATCTCCTCCAGCGTGCGGCGCAGCGCGGGCTCGCGCAGCGCCGCGAACCGCACCTCCGGAACCGGCTCGGCCGCGTGCTCCACCGCCATGTACGCCGCCACCAGCTCCGCCCGACGCCGCTCGTCGTACGAGCGCAGCAGCGGCTCGAACATCTCCCCGCTCATCCGCTGCCTTCCGGTTCTTCCGGGGGCGGCTGCGGGAGGCGGCGCAGCAGATCGCGGAGCGAGGCCAGCGACTCCTCCCGCCACAGCGCCACGCGCGGCCCCGGCCGGACGGTCCCGCCCGCCTCGTCCAGCAGCAGCCAGCCGGTGTCGGCCAGCCGGCGCAGCTCACCGGTGGCCCAGCGGCGCGCCAGCTCCGGATCGCCGCGCGACATCCCCGCGTACACCTCCAGCACGGCCGCGACCGCCGCCGCCTCACCCGGCCACGGCGCGTCGTCCAGCCGCGTCCAGCAGCAGCGCAGCGCCGCCGCCAGCACCCGCCGCGCCTGCCCGGTGCGGTCCAGCGGCACGGGCGCGACCTCGTACTCCTCCAGCAGCGCCGGAGTCGCCCCGTCGGGCCACGACGGCAGCGGCCACACGCGCTCGCCGTCCGACGCCCCCGCCATCCCGGCCGGCATCGGCTCCGACACCGCGACCGGCGCCGGCCCCATGACGCGGGCCCGCGCCCGCGCCAGCACCTCCGGATCCACCCCGGCGGCGAACTCCCCGGTCACGGGCCCGTCCTCTCGAAGACCCCCGGCGTGACCCAGCTCGGGACGCCGTCGGGACGGGCGTGCAGGCCGTCCGACCACACCAGCCGGTAGGGCAGCTCGGGATGCAGGTTGACCGACGACAGATCCGACAGCAGCCGCCGCGCCGCCACCCAGTCCTGGGCGAGGACCTCCTCCACGGCCACGCGGTCACGGCCCCGCAGCACCTGCTCGGCCACGCCGCGCAGCCGCTCCACGGCCGCGGCGTCGCCGCCGGTGTCGTCCGACAGGCCCCGGTCCGGCAGCGACGCGCGCGGCGGCGCCGGACGCGGCGGCGTGGTGCGCGGGCCGTCCTCGACCGCCGTCACCACCGCCGACGGCTCGTGCCACGGCGCCGCCGCGTCGAACACGAACCCGTCCAGGATCCCCGCCAGCTCCTCGCGCGAGGCTGTCCGCGCGAACGTCCGCCACGTCTCCGGCGGCAGCAGCGTCAGGTTGCGGGTGGTGCCCGCCGAGTCCGACAGCCGCGACGCCGCGCGCCGCGAGGCGTCGCCGTAGGAGTAGATGGCCGCGCGCAGGTCGGTGCAGGCCCGGTCAAGCTCAGGCCAGCGCCGCAGGATCGCCCCGTGCAGCCGCTCGGCCCGCCGCAGGATCTCCTCGGTGCCCCACAGCTTGGGCGCCTGCTCCCGCAGCTCCTCGATCGTGCCGTTGGTCAGCGTGACCAGCTCCACGCTCCACAGCCGGAACGCCCGCGCCAGCCCCTCGGCCCCCGCCCGCGCCTGCTTCGCCGTCATCCGCGGGTCGGCCACATTCAGCTGCTCCAGCGCCAGCAGCCGGTGCATCTCGCTCTGCCCGCCGTCCAGCATCATCCGCCGCACGAACATCAGCCCGACGACGCTGGTGAACGACGCCCGGTAGCGCAGCTGGTTGGGCTTGGGGAACACCTCGCGGATCGCGCCGAGCCCCTTGAGGACGCGCAGCCGGTTCTCGAAGACCTCGGTGGAGTAGCGGCGGCACACGTACCGCATCTGCTCGCGGCTCAGCCCCTCCTCGCCCGCGTCGGCGAAGGCGGCCAGGAGCGTCTCGGCGACGTCCACCAGCTCCGGATCGTCCACCACGGCGCCGCTGTCGCGGGCCAGCGCGGCGAACATCTGCCGGTAGACCCCGAGCACGGCCTCGCCCACCAGCACGTCGTCGAGGCTGGCGGCGCCGGCTCCGCCGGCCGCGTTCTCTGAGGTGGGGGACACGGCGCACTACGGTACGGCCACACGGCCCCCAACGTGGAATCGGCGCCACTGGACGCTTCGTCAATACCTGTCAAACCAGGGACGCAGCAGGTGCGGCGGTGCCACACTCGGGACACCACACGGGGAAGTCACGGGCCGCCCATCTGAACAGTTGAACAGTTGTGGACGCATGACACCGCTCAAGAGCACGACCGGCGGCGACGCCGCCGGAACCAATCTGCCCGTCGAACCCGACCCCTTCATCGGACGCGAGCGCGACCTCGCCGACCTGCGCGCGCTCCTGGAGACCGTCCGCGCCGTCACGCTGTGCGGAACCGGCGGCATCGGCAAGACCCGGCTGGCCGTGCGCCTCGGGCACGCCCTGCGCGGCGCGTACGCGGACGGCGTGTGGCTCGCCGAGCTGGGCGACCTGCCCGCGCACGGCCCGCCGGACCCGGTCGCCAGGAGGGTCGCGTCCGTGCTGGGCGTGGCCGAGGAGGACGGGCGGCCGCTGCCGGAGACGCTGGCCGACGCGCTGCGCGGCCGGCAGGTGCTGCTCGTCCTGGACAACTGCGAGCATCTGGTCGCCGACTCCGCCCGGCTGACCGGCGCGCTGCTGGCCCGCTGCCCGCGGCTGCGGGTGCTGGCCACCAGCCGCGAGCCGCTGCGGATGGCGGGGGAGACGGTGTGGCGGGTGCCGCCGCTGGAGCCCGCCGAGGCCGCCCGGCTGTTCGAGGAGCGGGCCCGCGCGGCCCGTCCCGACTTCACCGCGGGCGGCGGCGCGGTCGAGGAGATCGGCCGGGCGCTGGACGGGGTGCCGCTGGCGCTGGAGCTGGCGGCGGCCCGGGTGCGGGTGCTGTCGGCCGAGCAGATCGCGCACCGGCTGGCCGACCGGTTCCGGCTGCTGAACGCCGGCGACCGCACCGCGCCGCCGCGGCAGCGCACGCTGCGCGCCGCGATCGACTGGAGCCACGAGCTGCTCGGCGAGGAGGAGCGGGTCCTGCTGCGCCGGCTGGCGGCCTTCTCCGGCTGGACGCTGGAGCAGGCCGAGGCGGTGTGCGCCGACGAGGTCCTCGGCGCCGACGAGGTGCTGGACCTGCTGGCCGCGCTGGTCGACAAGTCGCTGGTGACGGTGGGCGCCGAGGTCGCCGGCGAGGTCCGCTTCCGGATGCTGGACAGCGTCCGCCGGTACGCGGCCGAGCGGCTGGACGCGGCGGGCGAGGCCGCGGCGGTGCGGACCCGGCACCGCGACGCGCTGCTGGAGGCCGCCGAACGCCACGGCGAGATCGGCATCGCCGAGCAGGCCGCGCCGTGGGCCGCCCGGGTCGAGCTGTTCCGCCGCTATGACGCCGAGCTGGGCAACCTGCGCGGCGCGCTGTCCTGGTCGCTGGAGAACGGCGACATCGAGGAGGGCCTGCGGATCTGCACCGCGCTGCGGACGTACTGGATCGTGCGGGGCCAGGCCGCCGAGTGGGCTGAGTGGACGGACCGGTTCCTGGAGCGCGGCGACGGCCTGCCCGCGCCCGTGCGCGGTCCGGCGCTGGCCGGGCGCGCGCAGCTGGCCGTCGGGGGCCGCGACTTCGCGCAGGCGCGGGCGTTCGCGGAGGCGGCGCTGGAACCGTGCCGGGAGGCCGGGGACGACTTCATGACCGCGACCGCGCTGGTCACCCTCGCCGAGGCCGACACCCGCGCGGGACGGCTCGCGGAGGCCGCGGCCCGGCTGGCGGAGGCCGACGCGCTGGCCGCGCAGCCGGGGCAGGAGTGGAACCGGGCGTACGGGTCGATCGCGCGCGGCTACCTGCGCATCCGGGAGGGGCGGCTGCGCGAGGCGCGCGAGCCGCTGGAGTCGGGGCTGGAGACCATGCGCGGCATCGGGCAGCTGTGGGGCGCCGCGCACGCGCTGATCGGGCTGGGCCGGCTGGACGAGGCGCGCGGCGACCGGCCCGCCGCCCGCGCGCACTACGGCGAGGCACTGCCGATCCTGCGGGAGATCGGGGCGCGCCCGGAGCTCGCGCGGGCGCTGGCCGGGCTGGGCCGGGTCGCGCTCGACCAGGACGACCCTGGCGCGGCCCGCGCCGCGCTCACCGAGAGCCTGCGGCTGAGCCGCTCCACCGGCATCCGCCTGGACATCTCCCGCGCGCTGGACGCCTTCGCCGAACTGGCGGCCCGGGAGGGCGACCCGGCCGGGGCGGTGTTCCTGGGCGGCGCGGCGGCGGCGCTGCGGGAGGCGGCCGGGCGGGCACCGGACGCGGGCGCGCGGTTCGAGCGGGAACTGGAGCCGCTCCGCCGCGAGCTGGGCGAGCCGCTGGTCGCGCAGCTGTGGGCGGAGGGCCGGGCGGCCACGCTCGACGAGGCGGCCGGGCGGGCGCTGCGCGAGCCGGACCCCGCCGGGACGGCGGCGGCCGCGCCCGCCGCGCCCGCCGCTCCGGTCACCCCGCCCGTCACCCCGCCCAGCGTCCTCACCGCGCGGGAACGGGAGATCGCGCAGCTGGTCGCGCGCGGGCTCAGCAACCGCGCCATCGCCGCGGAACTGGTCATCAGCCCCGCGACCGTGGCACGGCACGTCACCAACATCCTGGCCAAACTCGGGTTCGGCTCGCGCGCCCAGGTCGCCGCGTGGGCGGTCGACCGGCTCGACTGCGGACCCGGCCCGGTGAGGAATGGGTGACGTACACACCCGACTACACACATCTTCGGATGTGGGGCGGGGCGCGGCGTCGTACGGTCGGGCCATGTTCGACCGGGACACCGGCCTGCCGGCCGTTTCCGAGATCACGGTCACCGGGACCGTCATGGAGGCCGCCCTCAGGCACGCCGCCGCCCGGCGCGACCGGCCCGCGCTCATCGGCTCGGGCCGGTCGGTCGGCTACCCGCGGTTCGCGGAGGTCGTGCCCGCCGCCGCCGCGGGACTGGCCCGGTACGGCGTCCGCCCCGGCGACGTCGGCGCGATCCACCTCGCCGACCCCTGCGACACCGCGCTGGCCGTGCACGCCGTGACCGCGGTGGGCGCCGTGCCCGCCCCGCTGCCCGCGCACGCCTCCGCCGCCGAGCTGGCCCGGCTGATGAACGAGTGCGGCGCCCGGTTCCTGATGACCGGCTCCGGGGAGGAGGCGGTGCTGGCGCTGGCCGCGACCGAGCGCGCCTACGTGCGGCAGGTGTTCGCGTTCGGCGACCTGCCGGGCGCCACGCCGTTCGCCCGGCTCGTCGACGACCACGGCGGCGCCGCTCCCCCCGCCGCGATGATCGACCCGCTGCACGACGTCGGGCTGCGGCTCAGCGAACCGCCCGAGGACCTCACCCACGCCGACCGGCTCGCCGACCTGTACCGGCTGGGCGGCGCGGCCGGGATCGTCCCCGAGGACGTGGTCGCCTGCTGCGCGGACGACTGCACGCCCCCGACCTGGCTCGGCCTGATGGACCTGTGCCTGGCCCAGGGCGCGACGTTCGCGGGCGTGCACGACACCGGCGCCGCCGCGCTGCTCGCCGCCGTCGAGGCGCACGGCGCGACGCTCGCGGTCGCCGGGCCCGCCAAGCTGCGGGCCCTCGCGTTCGAGACCGCGCCGCTGGCGGCCGCCCGCGAGGTGAGGCTGCTCGTCACCGGGCCGACCGGGCCCGAGGTCGTGCGCGCCTGCCGGGAACGCCACGGCTGGGCGGTCACCTTCCTCGGCTGACCCCGGGCGCCGGGGTCACGCCGGACGCGGGATGGCCTTGTGCTCCAGGTAGGGGGAGAGGCCCTCGGGGCCGAGCTCGCGTCCGAGGCCGCTGTCCTTGTAGCCGCCGAACGGGGTGTTCGGGTCCAGGACGTACAGGTTGACGCCGCAGCTCCCGGTGCGGATGCGCCGCGCGACCTCCACGCCGTGGTCGACGTCGGCCGTCCACACCGAGCCGCCCAGCCCGTAGTCGCTGTCGTTGGCGATGCGGACCGCGTCCTCCTCGTCGTCGTAGGGCAGCAGCGCCAGCACGGGCCCGAAGATCTCCTCACGGGCGATGCGCATGTCGTTGGCGACGTCGCCGAACAGGGTGGGGGCGACGTACCAGCCGCGGTCGTGGGGACGGTCCAGGCCGCCGGTGATGAGCTTGGCGCCCTCGTCCTGCCCGACGCGGATGTAGCCCTCGACGCGCTCCTGCTGGCGGCGCGCGGCCAGCGGGCCGATCTCGGTGCCGTAGTCGGCGGGGTCGCCGACGTTCAGGCCCGACACCATGGCGGCCAGCGCGTCGGCGACCTCGTCGTAGCGGGACCGCGGCGCCAGGATGCGGGTCTGGGCGGCGCACGCCTCCCCGTTGTTCATCAGCGAGGCCATCTTGAAGCCCTCGATGGTGGAGGGCAGGTCGGCGTCCTCCAGGATGATCGCCGCCGACTTGCCGCCCAGTTCGAGGGTGGCGGGGCGCAGGCGGCGGCCGCAGGCGGCGCCGATCTGGCGGCCCGCCTCGGTGGAGCCGGTGAAGGCGACCTTGTCGACCCCGGGGTGCTCGACCAGGTAGGCGCCGGTCTCGCGGCCCGCCGGGACGAAGTTGACCACGCCCTCGGGCAGCCCGGCCTCCTCGATCCACTCGGCCAGCAGGTAGGCGTCCAGCGGCGCCTCGGGGGACGGCTTGGCCACCACCGTGCACCCCGCGATCAGCGCCGGGGCCAGCTTCATCATGAGGGTGAACTGGGGGACGTTCCACGGGTAGATCGCCGCGACCACCCCGACCGGCTCGCGGGTGACCGTCACCGGGCCCAGCATCCCCGGACGCTCCTCCTCCCAGGTGAAGGAGGCGGCCAGGTCGACGTAGTACTGCAGCACCATCTGGGGGAGCGCGGCCTGCCCGAAGATGGAGAACAGGATGGGCGAGCCCATCTCCTCGGTGACCAGGTCGGCCATCGCCTGCTGGCGCTCGGCGTAGATGGCCGACAGGCGGCCCAGGATCTCGGCGCGCTCGGCGGGGGCCATGCGCGGCCAGGGGCCGTGGTCGAAGGCGTGCCGGGCGGCGGCGACGGCGGCGTCGATGTCGGCGGGGAGGCCGTCGGGGACCCGCCCGACGACCTCCTCGGTGTGCGGCGAGAGGACGTTGATCGTGCCGGTTCCGGCCGGGGCGGTCCACTGGCCGCCGATGAACAGCCGATCGTGCTCGCGCATGCTGCCGCACCTCCGCGCGGGAAAGTCTTTGACCGAGTGCTTGCTTGGTCCTGCTCGGTCACAGCATCGCACGCCTCCCCCGGGGATTGGCAAGGGAGAACGAGACTTGCGTCTCATGCCCGTTCCGCCCGGGTGGTGCCATCCTGGGCCGATGCGACGGACAGAACCCCCGGCGACGAAGCGCGCCGACATCTGGTTCGACCCCTCCTGCCCGTACACCTGGATCACCTCGCGCTGGCTGCTCGAGGCGGCCCGGGTGCGCGGGTTCGAGATCGGCTGGCACGTCCTGAGCCTGTCGGTGCTCAACGAGCACCGCGACGACGACCCGGAGGGCGACCCCGAGGGCTACCTGTGGCTGCCCGTGCGGATCTGCGCCGCCGTCGCCGAGCGCCACGGCCAGGAGGCCCTCGGCCGCTACTACACCGCGCTCGGCACCCGCGTCCACGAGGCCGGAACCTGGGACCCGCGGATCGTCCCGGACGCCCTCGCCGAGGCCGGGCTCCCCGGCGACCTGGCCCAGGCCGCCGAGACCGACGCCTGGGACGCCGCCGTCCGCGCCTCGCACGCCGAGGGCATCGCCAAGGTCGGCGACCACGTCGGCACCCCGATCATCGAGGCGACCGCCGGGGACGGCGCGCGCACCGCCTTCTTCGGCCCGGTCGTCTCCCGCATCCCGCGCGGCGAGGAGGCCGGGCGGCTCTGGGACGGCACGGTGCTGGTCTCCGCCGTCGGCGGGTTCCACGAGCTCAAGGGCGCGCCCCACGCCGAGCCCGACTACCGCTGACGGGAGGCCGGGGCGAACGCGTTCAGCCGAGCAGGTGCGCGTTGGGCACGCGGGCCCGGCCGGCCAGTTCGGGCAGCTCCACGACCTCCACGCCGTGCGCCCGGAGCCGGTCCACCCCGGCGCCCGCGCCCGGCACGAACAGCGGCGGCTCCCGCCAGGCGAACACCACCCGGCGCAGGCCCGCCGCGACGATCAGATCCGCGCACGGCGTCGGGTGCGAGGAGCGCTCGCCGCACGGCTCCAGCGAGGTGTAGATCGTCGCGCCCGCCAGGCCCGTCCCGGGCAGCGCCGTCAGGTCGGCGGGCGCCGCGCCGCCGTGCCGCCGCGCGACCTTGCCGAGCGCGGACTCCTCGGCGTGGTCGCGCGGATCGTCCTCGCGCGAGAAGCCGCGGGCGAGCTCCGACCCGCTCGCGTCCACGACCACCGCGCCCACCGAGAACGCGGTCGCCGACGGCGGGCAGCGGCGCGCCAGATCGCACGCCAGCCGCAGCCACCGCAGGTCATCCACGGCCGTTGCCGTTGAGGAGGTAGCGCAGGAGGACCAGGTCGCCGATCCGGGTGGCCTCGGCCAGCCGCATCGGGCGCCCCGGCGACTGCGGGAACACCCCCGGCCCCGCGAACCGCGGCGCGGACGGGTCGCCGATGAAGAACGGCGCCACCACCAGCTGCAGCTCGTCGGCCAGCCCGGCGGTGAGGAAGCGGGTGTGGATCTCGCCGCCGCCCTCCACCATCAGCCGCCGCACGCCACGGGAGGCCAGGTCGGCCAGCATCACCGCGAAGTCCACCGGGTCGCCCGCGCCGACCACCTCGGCGCGGTCGCCCAGCCGCTCGGCCAGCGCGGGCACGGCGGACGGCGGCGCGTACACCAGCTTGGGCGACTCGCCGGTGGTGAAGAACCGCGCGTCCGGGTCGAGGTCGCCGCCGGCCGTCACCGTCACCTTGGTCAGGTCGGCCGGCAGGCCGCGCTCCACCCGCCGCTTGCGCCGCGTCTCCGAGCGGATCAGCAGCTTGGGGTCGTCGCGGCGGACCGTGCCGGCGCCGACCAGGATGGCGTCGCAGGCCGCGCGGACCCCGTCCACCCGGTCGAAGTCGGCCGGGCTCGACAGCCGCAGCCGTTCGGGACTCGCGTCGTCGATGTACCCGTCGACCGACATCGCGCAGCTCAGCAGCACCTGGGGACGCTCGCTCACGCAGCCACCCTACGCGCACCCCGGCGCGCCGCATTCGGCCGGTTCGGGGAACCACGGCGTTTCTGCGCCGGATGTGTCGGAGGTGATGCCTAGGGTGTCTGGCGACATGCGACTCCTCCACACCTCCGACTGGCATCTCGGCAGATCCTTTCACCGCGAGGGCCTCCTCGCGGCCCAGGCCGCTTTCGTCGACCACCTGGTCGAGACCGTGCGTGCGGAGCGGGTCGAGTGCGTGCTGGTCTCCGGCGACGTCTACGACCGCGCGCTGCCCGCCGTCGACGCCGTCCGGCTGTGCGACGAGACCCTGGTCAGGCTGCGCGAGCTGGCCCGGGTAGTGCTGATCGCGGGCAACCACGACTCGGTCCAGCGGCTCGGGTTCGGCTCCGCGCTGATGGACGACTCGGGCGTGCACATCCGCACCGACCCGGCCCGCGTGGGGGAGCCCGTCGTCGTCGGCGACGCCGCGATCTACGGCATCCCCTACCTGGAGCCCGAGCTGGTCCGCCACCCGTGGAGCCTGGACGAGCGCAGCCACGCCGCCGCGCTCACCGAGGGCATGCGCCGCGTCCGGGCCGACCTGGACGCGCGGCGGCGGCAGGGCCTGCACTCGGTGGTGATGGCGCACGCGTTCGTCACCGGCGGCGAGCCCAGCGAGAGCGAGCGCGACATCTCCGTCGGCGGCGCGGCGAACGTCCCGGCCGGCGTGTTCGACGGGGTCGACTACGCCGCCCTCGGCCACCTGCACGGGCGGCAGCGGATGACCGACCGGGTGCGCTACTCGGGCTCCCCGCTGGCCTACTCGTTCTCCGAGGAGCGGCACGTCAAGGGCTCCTGGCTGATCGAGCTGGAGCAGGGCGGCGCCGGCGGCGCCGCGCTGCGGTCGGAGTTCGTGGAGGCGCCGGTGCCGCGCCGGGTCGCCCGCGTCCGGGGCCGGATCGACGACCTGCTCACCGACCCGCGCTACGAGACCTACCGGGACCACTGGCTGCAGATCACGCTCACCGACCCGCGCCGCCCGTCCTCGGCCATGGAGCGCCTGCGCCGCCGCTTCCCGCACGCCCTGGTGCTCGGCTTCGAGCCCGAGGGCGGCTCCGGGGAGGACGCCCGCACCTGGTCCGAGCGGGTCAGGGAGCGCTCCGAGCTCGACATCGCGGGCGACTTCGTCGCCGAGATGGGCGAGGCCGCGGCGTCGGAGGCCGAGCGGGAGCTGCTGCACGAGGCGTTCGAGAGCTGCCGGCAGAGGGACGCGCTCCTATGAGACTGCACCGGTTGGAGATCACGGCGTTCGGGCCGTTCTCGGGCACCGAGGAGATCGACTTCGACGCGCTGTCGAACGCCGGGCTGTTCCTCATCCAGGGGCAGACCGGGGCGGGCAAGACCAGCGTGCTCGACGCCGTCTGCTTCGCCCTGTACGGGCAGGTCCCCGGCGCCCGCAACGCGGTGAAGGGCCTGCGCAGCGACCACGCGGCGGCGGGCACGGCGCCGCGGGTGATGCTGGAGGTCACGATCCGGGGGCGGCGGCTGCGGATCCACCGGTCGCCCGCGTGGGACCGTCCCAAGCTGCGCGGCTCCGGCACGACCCAGGAGAAGGCCAAGGTCCTGCTGGAGGAGCTGGAGCACGGCGCGTGGATCGCGCTGTCCACGCGGCTGGACGAGGCGGGCGACCAGATCGGGCAGCTGCTCGGCATGACGGCCGCGCAGTTCTGCCAGGTGGCGATGCTGCCGCAGGGCGAGTTCGCGTCCTTCCTGCGCGCGGGCGCCGAGGAGCGCCGCAAGGTCCTGGAGCGGCTGTTCGCCGCCGAGGTCTACACCCAGGTCGAGAAGTGGCTGGCCGACCGCCGCGCAGCCACCGGGCGCGACGCGTCCGAGCTGCGGGCGGCGGCCGAGTCGGTCGCCGACCGGATCGCCGAGACGACCGGCGCCCCGCCCCCGCGCACGGCTCCGCGGCCGTCCGGGCCGGTGCCGCGGCCGCGCCGGGGCGAGCCCGCCGCCGAGCCGGACGAGCCGTTCGGCGACATCCAGGCGCTGCCCGCGTGGGCGGCCGAGCTGGCGGGGCAGCACCACGACGTGCGCCGGTCGGCCCAGGAGCTGCTGGGCGGGGCCGCCGAGAGTGTGGAGGCGGCGCGCGCCGCCTACGACGACGCCCGGGGCCTCGTCGACGCGCGCCGCCGTCACACCGACGCGCTGCGCCGCCGCGACGTCCTCCAGGAGGGCGCCGAGGAGCGCTCCCGGCTCACCTCGCGGCTCGACGCCGCCGCGCGGGCCGACCGGGTCGTCCCGCTGGTCCGCAACCTCACCGACCGCACGCACCGCGCCAAGAGCGCCCACGACAGCGCGGGCCTGGCCCGGTCCCGGGTCGCCGCGCTGGTCGGGCCCGGCGCCGCCGAGGACGTCCTGGCCAAGGCCGAGCGGTCGCGCCGCGACGACATGGCCGCGCTCGACGCCAAGCGCGCCGTCGCCCAGCGGCTCACCCAGGTCACCGCCGAAGGCCACCGCCTGGCCGCCGAGCGCGAGCGGCTGGAGCCCGAGGAGGCGCGGGCCGCCGCGTCCCTCGACGAACTGCCCGCGGTGCTCGAGCAGCGGCGGGCAGCCCACGAGGACGCCCGGATCGCCGCCGCGGTCCGTCCCGGCGCCGAAGTCACCGTGCAGGACGCGCGGCGCCGCCTCGGTCTCGCCGAGCGCCGCGACCAGGTCCTCGGACGGCTCGGGCAGGCCGAGGACGAGCACCGCGCCGCCGTCGACGCCGCCCAGACGGCCCGCGAGCGCTTCCAGGAGCTGCGCCAGGCGCGCTTGGAGGGCATGGCCGCGGCCCTGGCCGACGACCTGAAACCTGGCGAGCCCTGCCTGGTCTGCGGCTCCACCGAGCACCCCCGGCCCGCGTCCACCCTCGGGGCGCTCATCGGCGAGGACGACGAGGCCCGCGCCGAGTCCGCCTACGACCAGGCCCAGCGGCGGCGCGAGGACGCCTCCCGCGCCGTCGAGTCGCTGCGCGCCGAACGTGACGCGATGCTGGAGGAGGTCAAGGAGACCGGCGTCGCCGAGCTGGCCGCCGAGCTGGAGGACGCCGAGCGCGCCCTTGCCGCCGCCGTGGCCGCCGCGGCCGAGGCGGAACGGCTGGAGGACGCCGTGCACCGCGCCGAGCGGGAGCTGGAGCAGGCCCGCGAGCGCCGCGACGAGATCGCCCAGGCGCTCACCGCGAACCGGGCCCGCGACGGCGAGCTGGTCGCCGAGCAGGCCCGGCTGCGCACCGAGCTCGACGCGGCCCGCGGCGACGACCCGTCCCTGGAGGCCCGCGCGCAGCGGCTGCGCCGCGAGGCCGACGGCCTCGCCGAGGCGGTCCGGGCGCTGCAGGAGGCCGACCGGGCCGCCGGCGAGCTGGCCGCCGCCCGCGCCGAGGCCAAGGCCGCCGCGGCGAACGAGGGCTTCCGCGACCCCGCCGAGGTCACCGCCGCCGCCCTCGCCGACGAGGACCAGGCCGTCCTGCGCGACCGGGTCCGCCGCTTCGAGGACGAGGAGGCCGCGATCCGGTCCGCCCTCGCCGACCCCGCGCTCAAGGCCGCGGCCGCCGCGCCCGCCCCCGACCTGCCCGCGCTGGAGGCGGCCGTGGAGCTCGCCGAGTCCGCGCGCGAGGCCGCCGTGAGCGCCGTGGCGCAGGCCCGCCGCCGCTGCGACCGCCTGGCCGAGCTGCGCGCCGAACTGGACGGCGCCGTCCGCGCCTGGCGCCCCGCCGCCGAACGCCACCGGGTCGCCGAACGCCTCGCCGGGCTCGCGTCCGGGAAGTCCGCCGCCAACCGGCTCGGCATGTCGCTGTCGGCGTACGTGCTCGCCGCCCGGCTGGAACAGGTCGTCGACGCGGCCAACGAGCGCCTCGACCGGATGTCGGCCGGCCGGTACGCCCTCCAGCACACCACCGACAAGGCCGCGGGCGACCGCGCCAAGGGCGCCGGCGGCCTCGGCCTGCGCGTCGTCGACGGCTGGACCGGGCGGCAGCGCGACCCGGTCACGCTGTCGGGCGGCGAGTCGTTCATCACCTCGCTGGCGCTCGCGCTCGGTCTCGCCGACGTCGTCACCGCCGAGGCCGGCGGCACCGAGATCAACACCCTGTTCGTCGACGAGGGCTTCGGCACCCTCGACGAGGAGACCCTCGACGAGGTCATGGACGTCCTGGACGGCCTGCGCGACGGTGGCCGCGCCGTCGGGATCGTCAGCCACGTCGCCGAACTGCGCGCCCGCATCCCCGCCCAGCTCCGCATCGCCAAGGCCCGCGCCGGGTCCACGGCGGCGATCGTCGTCTGACTCCGGCCCCGGGCCGCGTTTCAGACCTTGCGGGCGACCGCCGCCAGCAGCCAGCCGGTGGGCTCGTCGTAGGGGCGGTCAGGCCGCCACTCGGGCGCGTACACCAGGCCCGGCTCGACCGGCTCGAAGCCGTCCAGGAAACCGGCGATCCGCTCCCGGCACCGGAAGGTGACCACGACGCCGTTCCGCCGGGTCAGCTCCTCGCTGACGGAACGTTCCCGCGCGGTCAGGTTCTCGTCGGTGAACTCGCACAGCGCCAGGTGGCTGCCCGGCGCGACCGCGTCCCGGAACGCGCCCACGGCGGCCTCCGGGCCCTCCTCGTCCCGCAGATGGCACAGCACGCTGATCATCAGCACCCCCACCGGACGGTCGAAGTCGATCAGCGCGGCGACCTCCGGATGGTTCAGGATGCCCTCCGGCTCCCGGGCGTCCGCGTGCACCGCGATCGCGGTCGGCAGCGCGTGCAGCAGCGCCTGGAAGTGCACCACCGCGACCGGGTCGTGATCGACGTAGACCACCCGCGCGTCCGGATCGACCGCGTGCGCCACCTGGTGCACGTTGCCCTTCCCGGGCAGGCCGCAGCCGACGTCGATGAACTGCCGGACCCCCGCCTCCAGCAGGAAGCGCACCGCGCGCCGCATGAACTTGCGGTTCTCGCGCGGCAGGTGCCGGGCCGCCGGGAACGCCGCGAAGGCCTCCAGGGCGGCCTCACGATCGGAGGTGTAGTTGTCCTTCCCGCCGATCGAGAAATCGTAGATGCGGGAGCTGGCGGGGCCGCTCAGGCCGTGCGGGTCGCGCTCTGTCATGATCCTTACCTGGTCCGCGGGATCATCACATCTTGGCATCGGAGCGCGACTTTTACAGTACGCAGCGCTGACGAATGTCGGCTACAGGTACAGGCCGGTGCCGTGCTCGGGGCGCTCGTTGGCGATGGCGTGCAGGTCGCGCTCCCGCATGACCAGGTAGTTCTCGCCCTGGATCTCCACCTCGTACTGGTCCTCGGGATGGAACAGCACGCGGTCGCCGACCTTGACCGTGCGGGCGTGCGTGCCGACCCCGCAGACCTCGCCCCAGGCCAGGCGGTTGGACTGCTCCACCGTGGCGGGGATGACGATGCCTCCGGTGCTGCGGCGCTCTCCGGCCTCCTTCTCGACCTTGATCATGACGCGGTCGTGGAGCATCTGCACTTCGAACTTGGGCTCGGGCACGCTCGGATTTTATCCGCCCGCGGAGAGCAGGGCGGCCCACGCGTCCCCGATGATCTCCGGCAGCGCGGAGCGGACCGGCCGCCAGCCGAGCTCGCGGCGGACCGCCCGCGCGTCGCACACCAGCAGCGGCGGCTCCGGCTGCGGCGGGCGCCGCACCGTCGGCACCGCCCGCCCGGTCACCTCCTCCACCGCCGTGACCACCTCCAGCACCGACGCGCCCGCCCCGCTGCCGACGTTGTAGACCCGCTCGTCGCCGGGCCGCACCGTCTCCAGCGCCCGCACGTGCGCCGCGGCGAGATCGTCCACGTGCAGGTACTCGCGGACCGCCCCGCCCGAACCGTTGATCTCCAGATGCGGGGCCGTCCCGGCGGCCACCGCCAGCGCCTTGGGGATCAGCCGGGTCTCGTCCGGATCGGGCCGCCCGTCCACCGACCCCGCCACGTTGAACGTGCGCAGCACCATCGCGCCCGCCGACCCCGCACGGGCGTGGAACCGCACCACCTGCTCGGCCGCCAGCTTCGACGCCCCGTACGGGCTCGTCGGCGCGGGCGTCTGCTCCTCGGGGATCGGCTGCCGGTCGGGCGTCCCGTACACGGCGGCGGTCGAGCCGTACACGATCCCGGCGACCGACGGCGGCAGCGCCTCCAGCAGGTTGACCGTCCCCTGCACGTTGGCGGTGAAGAACCGCAGCGGCTCGGCGAACGACTCGCGCACCCGGGTGAGCGCCGCCAGATGGCACACCGCGTCGTACGGCTCGTCCAGCACCGGGCCCAGCCCGGCCGGATCGAGCAGATCACCGATGATCGGCCGCACGCCCGGCGGCAGCACCCGGTCCGCGCCCCGGACCAGCCCCGTCACCTCGTGCCCCGCCGCCAGGAGCCGCCGCCCCACCGCGTACCCCACGTATCCCGCCGCACCCGTCACCAGCACCCGCATGCGCCCCAGCATTCCGGCACGGAAGGCCCGCGGGCAACGCGATCAGAGCAATGGGGACCGAGCCGGCCGCGCGGCCGGCGCCCGCCGCACCCGGGCCGCCTCCTCCGCCTCGGGCTCCTCGTACCGCGGGAAGCTCGCCAGCGCGATCAGCGCCAGCGTCAGCCCCCCGGCCCGCAGCAGGAACGGCCCCATGTCCTGCGGCCAGTCCTCCCCGAACAGCACGATGCTGCTGAGCACCAGGTACGCGCGCCCGATCACCGTCAGCACCGTCGCCACGATCGCCACCCGGCAGCGCTGCAGCGCGATCTGCAGCTGGATCAGCGCGAGCCCCGCCATGCCCACCGTCAGGTACGGGTAGGGCGACACCAGCACGCTCACGAGGTCGCCGGTGTCCTCGTACACCAGCGAGATCCCCCGGATCCCCGCCTCGGCCAGCCCGGCGCACGCCCCCGCCCCGATCCCGTACGCGACCCCGGCCAGCTTCCGGGCATGCCTCCCGCCCGCGCGGCGGTCCCCGACCAGCCACACCATCGCCGCCACGACCAGCGCCGGAGCCATCACCGCGAGCATCAGCCACGGCGCCTTCAACGTCTCCACCAGCGTGGCCTCGGCCTCCAGCGGCCGCTCCGACCCCGACGACAGCCCGATCAGGACCGTCGCGAGGACGAACAGCGCCACGCTGAACCACTCGCGGCCGTTCAACCGCTCGCCCAGGAACCACACCGCGTACACCACGAGGAACACCAGGCTGATCGCGAAGATCGGCTGCGCCACCGACAGCGGCATCGCGGTGAACGCCACCACCTGGTACGCCAGCCCCAGGAACAGGATCAGCCCCCCGGAGAACCACACCGGATCCGTCACCATGTGCCACGCCGCGTGGAACGGCCGGCTCCCGCGCAACGGCGGCATCCGCCCCGCCGCGATCCGGAACACGAGAAAGGCCACGTAGTAGGCGCTGGTGGAGAGCAGGGCAAGGGCGGCATAACCGAGGTCGCGACCCATCGGAGGCCTTTCACGGGACAGCACGGGGTGGGAGCCGGCGCCCCCTCGCCGACGCCTCCACCGTGCCCTGTCCCACACCCCGTGACAAGAGTCAGCGCTGGGGGCCGTACTTGCGGCCTGTCTTGTTGGAGAGGCGGCCCACCAGTTCTCGGGGGATGAGGCGGCTGACGCCGACGATGGCCTTGTACTGCGGGCTGGGGACGCTGACCTGGACGCCGCGGCGCAGGTCGCGGAGGGCGGCGTCGACGACCTTGTCGCGGTCGAGCCACATGAAGCCGGGGATGGACGAGGTGTCCATGCCGGCGCGGTCGTGGAACTCGGTGTGGACGAAACCGGGGCACAGGGCCATCACCTTGACGCGGTCGCCGCCGGGACGGCCGGCGATGTCCTGGGCCACGCCCTGGCTGAACGACACCACCCAGGCCTTGGAGGCGCCGTAGGTGCCGCGGGTGGCGAACGCCGAGACGGACGAGACGTTCACGACGCCGCCCCGGCCGCGTTCCAGCATTCCGGGGAGGGCGGCGTGGGTGAGGCGCAGCACGGCCTCGCAGTGCACCTTCAGCATGGTGATCTCGTCGGTGACGGGGACGTCGAGGAAGGTGCCCTTGTTGCCGAAGCCGGCGTTGTTGACCAGGAGGTCCACGCCCTGGCGGCAGCGGTCCTCCCCGGCGGCGAGGCCGTCCTCGGCGGACAGGTCGGCGATCAGGGGCTCGGTGCGGACGGCGTACTCGTCCCGCAGGTCGCGGGCGGTCCGGTCGAGCCGGTCGCCGTCGCGGGCGAGCAGCACCAGGTCGAATCCGTCGGAGGCCAGGCGGCGGGCGAAGGCGGCGCCGATGCCCGCGGTGGCACCGGTGATGAGAGCGGTCGGCATGCCCCGAGCCTAGACGGGCGGCTAGGGGTTGGCAGTGCGGCGCGCGCGGAAGTGGCGCGGGTCGGGGCGGCGGGTGGCGCGGCGGTAGGCGAAGGTGAAGCCCGGCCAGTTGTTGACGACCTTGCCGTCCTCGGTCATGTACCAGCTCGTGCAGCCGGAGTCCCACACGGTGGAGCGGAGCCGCTCGCGCATCTCGCGGCCGAAGGCGTCCTGCGCGTCCGGGCGGACCTCGATCCAGTCGAGGCCGGCGTCCCGCATGGCGTGCAGGCAGCCCAGCACGTACCGGATCTGGGACTCCAGCATGTAGATGATCGAGTTGTGGCCGAGGTTGGTGTACGGGCCGTACAGCAGGAACAGGTTGGGGAAGCCGCTGACCGTGATGCCCAGGTGGGCGAGGGCGCCCTCGCGCCACTCCTCGTTCAGCTCGCGGCCGTCCCGTCCGGTGATCTTCATGGGGGCGACGAAGCCGGAGGCGGCGAAGCCGGTCGCGTACACGATCACGTCGGCCTCGTGGTCGCGGCCGTCCGCGGTGCGGACCCCGGACGGGGTGACCCGCTCGATCGGGTCGGCGACCAGGTCGACGTGGGGTTCGGCGAGCGCCGGGTAGTAGTCGCTGGAGATGAGGATGCGCTTGCAGCCCATCGGGTAGTCGGGGGTGAGCGTCGCGCGCAGCGCGGGGTCGGCGATCTGGTCGCGCATGTTGGCGCGGAAGCGGCGCGAGAGCAGGTCCATCAGCTTCGGGTACTTGATGAAGCCGAGCGCGCGGGACTCGTAGAGCGCGTAGATGCGGGCGCGGCTCAGCTCGTGCAGGCCGGGGACGGACCTCAGCAGCGCCTTCTCCCAGCCCCGGTAGATCCGGTCGGGCTTGTCGATGACGTACGGCGCGGACCGCTGGAACACGGTGAGGTGCCGGGCCCGCGCGGCGATCTCGGGGATGATCTGGATCGCGCTGGCACCGGTGCCGACGATCGCGACCCGCCGGCCGTCCAGGGCGGCGCCGTGGTCCCAGCGGGCGGAGTGGAAGGAGGCGCCGGTGAAGGTCTCGCGGCCCGGGATGTCCGGCAGCACGGGACGGTTGAGCTGGCCGCACGCCGAGACCAGGACGCGGGCGGAGAGCGTGTCGCCGCGGCTGGTGGCGACGTGC
This sequence comes from Actinomadura rugatobispora, assembly GCF_042656285.1. Classification (GTDB taxonomy): domain Bacteria; phylum Actinomycetota; class Actinomycetes; order Streptosporangiales; family Streptosporangiaceae; genus Spirillospora; species Spirillospora rugatobispora. The sequence goes on from NZ_JBHSON010000014.1 coordinate 96,552, forward strand.
CAGAGGCCGGCGCCCTCGTCGAAGCGGGCCTCGGTGACCTCGGTGCCGAACCGGATGAGCGGCATGATCCCGTACTCGCGGGCGCAGTCCCGCAGGTAGTCCAGGATCTCCTCCTGCGGCGGGAAGCGGCGGCTCCAGTCGGTCTTGCGCTCGAAGGAGAAGGAGTAGAGGTGGGAGGGGACGTCGCAGGCCGCGCCGGGGTAGGTGTTGTCGCGCCAGGTGCCGCCCAGGTCGGCGGCCTTCTCCAGGACGACCACGTCCCCGAAGCCCTCCTGGACGAGCCGGATCGCCATGCCGATGCCGCCGAAACCGCTGCCGATGATCACAACGTCGTGCGGAGCGCCCATCATCCGTCCCGAATCCGGTTCTGTTCGTTGTCCCGAGCGTAGGTGCCGCCCGGACGGTTGAACAGTGCCCGTTCCCACGCGGTTGTGAGGAAACCCCGGTTCTGTCCCTGCCGCATGTCAAGATCTTCCGCATGCCGAACGACAACCCCCCGGGCCTCGACGAGCACCTCGCCAAGCTGCAGGCCCCCCGCCCCGGGAAGCGCTGGCGGGAGCGCACCCGCGAACTGCTGCGGACCGCGGAGATCCGCGAGCACGTGCTGGCCACCGTGCGCGGGTACGCCCATACCGATCTGCCGGGGCCGAACAGGGGGGTCCCCGGCCGCGGCACCGCCCTCGTTCTGGTCGAGGACGAGAGCGCCCGCGGCTACGTGTGGGCGGCGGCGCTGACCGGCGAGGCCGCCGCGCTGGACGACCTCGTCACCGTCATCCGCCGCGCGGGCTGCGTCACCGCGGAGCCGGTGTGGGACGCCGCGCTGGCCAACGCCGCGATCAACGCGCTCGGCGCGTTCGGCGACCCCGCGGCGCTGGACGCGCTGCGCGGGCTGGAGAAGGAGCTGCGCTACCCCGGCGCGCGCAAGCAGGTGCAGGCCGCGATCCAGGCCGCCGCCGCGCTGCAGGGGATCACGCCCGGCCAGCTCCTCGAACGCGGCGTCCCGAGGCACGGCCTGGACCGGGACGGCTCGCTGGAGCGCCGGATCGGCGGCTACCAGGCGGTGCTGACGATCGAGGACCCGCGGACGGTGCGGTGCACGTTCACCGGCGCGGAGGGCCGCCCGCTGCGGTCGGTGCCCGCCTCGCTCAAGGGCGACGACGCCCACGCGGCCGGGATCAGGGAGCTGAAGACGGTCACCAAGGAGGTGCGCCGCACGCTCGCCGGCGAGCGCGCCCGCGTCGAGGGGCTGCTGTCGGCCGACCGCCACTGGGCGTACGGGGAGTGGTGCCGGCACTACCGCGACCATCCGCTCACCGGCGTCGTCACCCGCGGGCTGATCTGGGAGTTCGAGGGCCGGGACGGGGTGTGGCGGGCGGCGACGCCGGCCGATGAGGTGCTGGTGACCGTGGACGGCAACGAGCTCGCACGCCCGGAGCCCGGCGCGCGGGTGCGGCTGTGGCACCCGATCCGGGCGACGGCGCCGCAGGTCCGCGCCTGGCGGGCGTTCGTGGACGAGAACGCGATGGTGCAGCCGTTCAAGCAGGCGTTCCGCGAGATCTACCTGCTGACCCCGGCCGAGGAGGAGACCGGCGTCTACTCCAACCGGTTCGCCGCCCACATCGTCCGGTACGGGCAGCTGTACGCGCTGTTCAAGGAGCGCGGCTGGCAGTCCGACTTTCTCGGGCGGCACCACGACGGCGCCCACGGGCAGGCGAAGGGGGTCTTCGCGGAGGGCGGGTGGCGCGCGGTCTTCTACCACGAGCACGCCGAGGACGACTTCGACCACGCGCCCGCCTACGCCGCGACCGACCAGGTGCGCTTCGAGCGGCGCGACGGCCGCCGCTGGCAGGAGGCGCCGCTGGCCGGGGTGCCCGCCGCGGTGTTCAGCGAGGCGATGCGGGACGTGGACCTCTTCGTGGGCGTGACCTCGATCGCGGCCGACCCGGAGTGGGAGGACCGCGGCGAGGACCGGCACCTGGCGTACTGGCGGGAGACGAGCTTCGGCGAGCTGACGGCGAGCGCGGAGGTGCGGCGGGACGCGCTGTCCAGGATCGTCCCGCGCACCAGGATCGCCGGGCGGTGCTCGATCGAGGGGCGCTTCCTGGTGGTGCGGGGCGATCTGCGCACGTACAAGATCCATCTGGGCAGCGGCAACATCCTGATGGAGCCCGACGACTCCTACCTGTGCGTCGTCGCGTCGCGCCCCGCACCCACGGGGAAGGTGTTCCTGCCGTTCGAGGACGAGCGCCTGGCGCTGATCCTCAGCAAGGCGTTCCTGCTGGCCGCCGACACCGCGATCACCGACGACACCATCATCCGCCAGATCAAGGGGGACCGGTGACCGGGGAGACCGCGGAGCCCGGCGACGGCTACTCCCCGCAGGCCCTGCTCCAGGGCGTGGCCAGGGACCGGCATCCGACCTTCGGCCCGGCGGCCTGCGAACGGTTCCTCTCCTACCTGGCCGCCGACTCGGACCGGGCGGGCCCGCGCGAGCTGGGCGCGGCGCTGGGCGTGCTGGTGCGCTGCACCGGCCCCTGGCCCGAGGGCCTGTCCGGGCCCGCCCGAGTTCTCGCTCGCCGGGCGCTGGACGCGGGCTGGGACGGTACCCGGCCGTTCGCGCTGCTCGGTCTCGCCAGGCTGGCCGGGCCCGACCTGCACGCCGAGGCGGCCGCCCTGGCCGAGGAGGGGTGCGGCCCGATCGCGCGGGAGGAGCTCCGGCTGGTGGCCGGATGGGACGCCACCGGGTACGCCCTCCTGGCCGAAGCGTGCGACGAGCGCTGGTGGACCCCGCTCAGCCCGCTCCCGGACGTGTCGGAACGCCTGGCGGACCACGGCTACGCCGGCTTCGCGCGGTCCGTCCTGGAGCCGGCGGGCGACCGGGTCGAGGCCGTCCGGTCCGGCGAGATCCCCTACGAGGCCGACAAGGCGTTCGGCGCCGACGAGGTCGCCTCGCTCGGCCGCGCCGCCCGCGTCGCCCTCGCCCGCGACGAGCCGTGGCTGCCGGAGCTGCTCGACCGGATCGTGCGCGGCGTCGCGGTCGCGCCCACCGCCGCGAAGACGCTGCCCTCCCAGGCGCTGCTGTACGAGCTGGCCCGCGCCGCCCAGGACCTCCCCACCCCCGAGCTGGCGACCTCGCTGCGCACGGCCCGCACGATCACGCGGCACGGCGGCGTCCCCAAGCAGCTCGACAAGATGCTCAAGAGGATCGACGCCGCGCTCGCCGAGCGCGCCGAGGTCGCGCTGCGCCTCCCGGCCCTCGGCTTCGCCGCCGACGGGACGCACCGGACCCCGCTCGGCGAGCACGAGGCCGTCGTCACCGTCACCGGCGACGGCGCGGAACTGGAGTGGCGGGGGCCGGGCGGCAGGCCGCTGCGCTCGGTGCCCGCCGCCGTGCGCCGCGACCACGCCGCGGCCGTCAAGGACCTGCGCGACCTGGTCAAGCGGGTCCGCGCCCACCTGACCACCCTGGCCCGCGCCCTGGAGGGCGGGTTCGCGGGCGAGAGCGCGATGCCGTACGCCGAGTGGCGCGAGCGCCTGGCCGCCCATCCGCTCGCCGGTCCGATGACCCGCCGCCTGATCTGGGAGTTCGAGGTCGCGCCGGGCGAGTGGCGCGCGGCGCTTCCGGACGAGGCCGCGGAGCTCGGCGAGGCGGGGCGCGTCCGCCTCTGGCATCCGATCCGGTCCGCGCCCGAGGAGGTGCGCGCCTGGCGCGACGTGATCACCGAGCGGCGGCTCCGGCAGCCGTTCAAGCAGGCGTTCCGCGAGATCTACGTGCTCACCCCGGCCGAGGAGGAGACCCGCGTCTACTCCAACCGGTTCGCCGCCCACATCGTCCACTACCGGCGGCTGTTCGCGCTGTTCCGGGCGCGCGGCTGGCAGAGCCGGCTGCTGGGGCCCTGGGACGGCGGCGACCACGACGCCGCCCACCGCACGCTGGCGTCGGGGGAGTGGCGGGTGATCTTCCACCACGAGTACGCCGAGTACGACGGCGAGCGCGAGCTGGCCGCGACCGACCAGGTCAGGATGACCCGGCGGGAGGGCGGGGCCTGGCGCGAGGCGCCGCTGGCCGAGGTGCCCGCCGTGGTGTTCAGCGAGGCGATGCGGGACGTGGACCTGTTCGTCGGCGTCACCTCGATCGCGGCCGACCCGGACTGGGAGGACCGCGGCGAGGAGCGGCACTGGGCGTACTGGCGGGAGGCCGGCTTCGGCGCCCTGACGGCGAGCGCGGAGGTGCGGCGGGACGCGCTGGCCCGGATCCTCCCGCGCACCAAGATCGCGGGACGGTGCGAGCTGGACGGCCGCTTCCTGGTGGTGCGGGGCGACCTGCGCACGTACAGGATCCATCTGGGCAGCGGCAACATCCTGATGGAGCCCGACGCCTCCTACCTGTGCATCGTCCCCGCGAGCGGCAAGGGCACGGGCCCGCAGGTGTTCCTGCCGTTCGAGGACGAGCGCCTGGCGCTGATCCTCAGCAAGGCGTTCCTGCTGGCCGCCGACACCACGATCACCGACCCGACCATCCTCGCCCAGCTCGGGCGGGGCGCCTGAACGATCCGAGCGATCCAGGAGTGTGAGCCATGCCCGCGGTGACCTTCCGCGACGAGACCGCGACCGGGAAGGCGCTGGCCTCCTTCCAGGTCGGCGACCTGCCCGGCAGCATGACGGCGCGCGAGCTGATCCGGCTGCGGGTCCGCGAGGAGGTCGCGCGGCACAACGCCCGGCCCGGCCGCCGCTTCACCGGCCTGGTCCAGCCCACGGACGCCGAGGCCGACCTCAACGGCCACCGGCCGCGCGAGCCGCGCCGGCTGGACTGGGAGCGGCAGGCCGCCGTCGCCGAGCGGGCGTTCCTGTCCAACGGCTTCTTCATGCTCGCCGGCGACCGGCAGGTGGAGGAGCTGGACGAGGTGGTCGACCTGGCCGGAGACCCGGAGCTGGTCTTCATCCGGCTCGTCCAGCTGGTCGGCGGCTGACCGCGCGGGCGGTCGGCCCGGTCAGTTCAGCAGGCCCAGCTCGTGGGCGCGGCGCCCGGCCTGGAAGCGGGAGTCGGCGTCCAGCAGGACGAGGATCTCCGCGACCCGGCGCCGGTAGGTGCGCAGCGACAGGCCCAGGCGGCGCGCGGCCGTCTCGTCCTTGAAGCCCTCGCCCAGCAGCCGCAGGATCTCCCGGCTCTGCTCGCTCAGCGCCGGCGGCCGGCCGCGCCGGAACTCGGCCAGCGCGATCGACGACTCCCAGGTCGCCCAGTACAGCGATCGCACGCTCTTGACCACCTCCGGCGAGCGGACCACCGTGTAGGTGCGCTGCCCCTGGACGGGCGGCCCGGCCAGCACCGCGACCCGCCGGTCGATGATGATCGTCTCCTGGGGCAGCCGGGTCGGGCAGATCCGGACCTCCACCCCGCGCCCCGCCATGGCCAGCAGCCGCCGCTCGGACTCCTCGTCGGCCAGCGCCCGCGGGTTGTAGAGCTTGCAGACCCGCAGCTCGCGCGGCGGCTCCCAGCGGGAGGCGAGGATCTGGTCGCGCACGGCGGGCATCACCCAGGTGTCGGGATCGACGGCCGCGCAGACGAACTCCTCCCGCGCGTAGCCGAACAGGTGGCCGGCGCGCTCGGCCAGCTCCACCTCGCCGCGCAGCGTCACGTTCCGGTCCTGGTCGGGGCTCATCGCCGTCCAGTCTGCTCGGCGCCCGGCGAAACGGTCAAACCCGGAGGCGGACTGGCAGCAAGCTGCCAGCGGCGCGGGACCGGGCCCGGCGCGCGGCAGGGTGGGGCCATGAGCGAAACGATCAACCGTCACTTTGAGCTCGGCGGGGACCTGCGCGTCTCCCGCCTGGGATTCGGCGCCATGCGGCTGCCGGCGAGCGCCCCCGGCGGACCCGCCGCCGACCGCGGGCGGAGCCTGGACGTGCTGCGCCGGGCCGTGGACCTGGGCGTCGACCACATCGACACCGCCGCCTTCTACTTCCTCGGCGACCTGGCCGCCAACGACATGATCCGGGAGGCGCTGGCGCCGTACCCCGACGGCCTGGTGATCGCCACCAAGGTGGGGCCGCAGAAGGGGCCGGACGATCCGGTCCCGACCGGGCAGATGGAGGCCGGCGAGCTGCGCGCCGAGGTGGAGCGGAACCTGACCGAGCTGGGCCTGGACCGGCTCGACCTGGTCTACCTGCGCCCCGGCGGACTCGAACCGCCGTCCGCCGAGGAGTCGATCGCCGAACGGTTCGAGGTGCTGGCCGGGCTGCGCGAGGAGGGCCTCATCCGCCATCTGGGGGTCAGCCACGTCACCGCCGGGCACGTCGCCGAGGCCCGCGCGATCGCGCCGGTCGCGGCCGTGCAGAACTGGTTCGACCTGACCCGGCCGCGGGACTCCGCGCTGCTGGAGCTGTGCGCGCGGGACGGCATCGCCTACGCGCCGTTCTTCCCCCTCGGCGGGTTCGGGATCCCCGACCACCCGCGCCTGAAGGAGGTCGCCGACCGGCACGGCGCGACCGTGCCCCAGGTGCTGCTGGCCGGGCTGCTGGCGCTGTCCCCGGCCATGCTGGCGATCCCGGGCACCTCGTCCCCGGCGCACCTTGAGGAGAACGTGGCCGCCGCCGACCTCCACCTGACCGGCGAGGACCTGGCCGTCCTCGCCGAGATCGCGGAGACCCCCGCCGCCTGACGGCGACGGCATACCCTGTCCTGATCCGGACGCCACGGGACGGGCAGGGGGGACGATGTCGGCGACGCGGTTGCTGGTGCTCGGCGGGGTGCGCTCGTTCGGGCGCGCGCACGGGTACGAGGTGCGCCGGGAGCTGCTGTCGTGGGGGTCCGACGAGTGGGCCAACGTCAACCCCGGGTCGATCTACCACGCGCTCAAGCAGCTGGCCAAGGAGGGGCTGCTGCGCGCGCACGAGGTGGCCGAGAGCGACGCCGGGCCGCCCCGTACCGACTACGAGATCACCGAGAGCGGCGAAGCGGAGTTCTTCCGGCTGCTGCGCGCCGCCGTCGTCGAGGTGGACGTCCGGCGCCCCGAGCTGCTGTCGGCCGCGCTTGGGTTCCTCACCGAACTGCCCCGCGCGGAGGCGATCGCGCTGTTCGAACGGCGGCTGGAGGGCCTGGCCGGATGGCGCGCCTCGGTGGCGCCGCACCTCCAGGAGGCCCGGGCGCCGGGCGGCGAGGCGCCGCCGCTCGGCCACCTCGGCGAGCTTCTCGACTGGTGGGTGTACTCGGCCGACACCGCCGCCGAGTGGACGCGCGGGCTGATCGGACGGCTGCGCGGCGGCGCGTACGTCATGGCCGGCGAACCCGTGCCCGAGGCCGAGGCCGCGTTTCGGCCGGGACGGTGATCGGGCGGCCGGGTCAGGCCAGGCAGACCAGGGCGTCGCGCAGCTCCGGGTCGAGCCCGTGGTCGGAGGAGAGCCGCCCGGTCGTGGCGTCCACGAAGTCGGCCGCCGACAGCTCGGCCGTCTCGTCGTCCAGCTCCACCCGGAAACCGCCCGCGATCCCCTCCACCAGCACGGGGGAGTCCTGCTCGTCCAGCGCGAACAGGCCGACCCGGGCGCGCCAGGCCGTCCGGTCCGGCTCCTCGCCCTGCTCCACCGGCACCTTCACGTCGTCGGCGTGCGTGGCGTACTCCGAGGCGTAGTGGAAGGTCTGCAGGCCCACCGGGTACGGGCCCGCCAGGGTGGGGAGGTCGGCCCCCGCGCCCAGGGCGCGCATCCGGCGGCGGGTCTCGCCGTTCTTCCGGCGCCACTCCTCCATGACCTCGCCGACCGGCAGGTCGCGCCGCTGCCGCACGCACCACTCGTTGAACGAGCCGACGTCGTCGACGCCCTCCTTCTGCATCACCGCGAACAGGCCGTCGAGGTCGTCGTCGAGGCAGGCGTGGTTGTAGAGCTCCTCGCCGGCCAGGTGAGCCAGCACGTCGCGCACCGACCAGCCCTCGCAGCGCGAGGCGTGGTCCCAGTCCGGCGCCGTGAGCGAGGCGAAGTAGGCGTCGAGGCGGTGCGCCTCGGCGTCGAAGATGTCGAAGGGGTCAAGCCCCTGGAGGATCTCGGCGTTCATGCGGCTATGCTGCCCGGTCCCGGCGGAAGTGAACGCCCGCCACGCGGGTGCGGGCGGGTGCGGGTCAGGTGTCCACGAACGACTGCGGGACGACCACCCGCAGCGCGTTGCCGAGCAGCCGGACCGTCACCGGGGTGCGGCCCCTGATCTCGCCGTCGACGTCCACGTTCAGCGGCGGATCGGTCTCGATGCGCACGTGGTCGGTGGTGAGGAAGGCGTCCTCGTCCAGCGACCGCCACTTCCCGGTGAGCACGTGCCGGGCGGTCGCCGAGGCCAGCCGCAGCCGCCGCCGGTCGCCGAGCCGGTAGACCGCCAGCAGCCGGTCGTCGGGGCTGGCGTCGCGGGCGATGCGCCGGCCGCTGTGGTGCGCGCCGTTGGCCACGTTCAGCTGGTGGGTGTCCATCTCGTAGGTCTCGCCGCCGATCCGGATCGTGGCCTTGAACGCCTCGTGCCGGGGCAGCAGCCGGGCCGCGGTCAGCGCGTACGCGGCCTGGCCCAGGACCCGCTTGAGCTCGTGCGGCACCCGCTCGGCGACGTGCACCGACAGGCCGAGGCTGACCATGTTGGCGAAGATGTGCCTGGCCGGATCGTCCGGCGGCGCGGCGTCCCCGGCGTTCCCGGTGGCCTCGGCGTTCCCGGTCTTGTCGGCGTCCCCGGTCTTGTCGGCGTTCTCGGGGGTGGTGCCCTCGAACCAGCCGACGTCCACGTCGGCGACCTTGCCGTCGCGCAGCACCGCGACCGCGCCGGGCAGGTCGAGCGGCAGCTCCAGGCTGCGCGCGAAGTTGTTGGTGGTGCCCAGCGGGAGCACGCCGAGCGCGATGTCGCGGTGGGTCAGATGGCCGACCGCCTCGGCGACCGTGCCGTCGCCGCCGCCGACCACGACCAGGTCGGGCTCCAGCGCCAGCACGTCGTCGAACAGCTCGTTCAGCCGGTCGGGCTCGACCACCGGGAAGACCTCGGCGAACTCCAGCCCGGCCTCGGCCAGCAGGCGGCGGGCGGTGCCGTACAGCCGGCGGCCCCGGCGGGAGCGTGCGTTGATCACCAGGACCGCGCGCCCGCCCGCACGGATCGCGGACTGCAGCTCCGGCTTGCTCCGCATCTCGACCGGTCGTCTCCCTCCAGCACCCGGGCACACCCTACCGGGCGCCCCGTACCCGGCCTCCGGCGCAGGTATTTTATATTCCGTTACCGTGCGTTGAACCGGCGCCGAACCTGGGGATATTCCCCGGTAAAGGCGGCAGGGAAAAGTCCGGGGCGTGGGCATGTGGCGGCACGGTCTGTTCAGCATGGGATTCATCGCCGGAATGGCGGCGCTCGTGGCGTCCATCGCCCCGGACGGTCCCGCGCCCCCCGCCGCGCCCGGCTCGGACGACGGCGCCACCGTCGTCGGCGAGCGCCGGGCGGGCCCGCGGCTGCTGGACCTCGCCGTCCGCTCGCCCGCCCTCGCGGGGGTCGCGCGGGTCCGGCTGCTGCTGCCGGGGGGCTGGTCACGGGCGGCGGTGGCGGCCGGGCGGACCTGGCCGGCGCTGTGGCTGCTGCACGGCCGCGGCGGCGACCACACCTCCTGGACGGCCAGCACCGCGCTGGAACGGGTCGCCGGCGGCCACGGCGCCCTCGTGGTGATGCCCGACGGCGGCCGCTTCGGCAATTACTCCGACTGGTGGAATCGCGGCGAAGGCGGGCCGCCGATGTGGGAAACGTTCCATCTGACCGAGCTCTGTCAGATCCTGGAACGCGGATACGGCGCGGGAACGGCGCGCGCCATTGCGGGCGCCGGAATGGGCGGCACGGGCGCGCTGGCGTACGCGGCGCGGCACCGCGGGCTGTTCCGGGCGGCCGCGTCCTTCAGCGGGGCGCTCAACACCCTGCACCGCGACGAGCGCGGCCTGGACGTGCCCGACCTCGTCGAACTGGGCGTCGCGATCGGCGGCGGCCGGGCCGCCGACTGGACCGACCTGTGGGGCGATCCGCGCGAGCAGCGCGTGGTGTGGCGGCAGCACAACCCGCATGACCTTGCCGACCGGCTCGCCGGGGTGCGCCTCTACATCAGCTCGGGCGACGGCACCCCGGGACCCTGCGATCCGTGGCCCTGGCCCGGCTCCGGGCCGGACGTGCTGGAGACGGTGGCCCACCGGGTGGGCCTGGAGTTCGCGGGCAGGCTGAGGCGGCTGGGCATCCCGGCCGCGACGCACTTCTACCAGGGCACCCATCGCTGGCCGTACTGGGGCCGCGAGCTGCGCGCCGCGCTCCCGCTGCTGCTGGCCGACGTCACTTGAACGATCGCTTGCTCGGTTTTTTTGGCCGAGCCGCCCCGGCCGTGAACTGCGACGGATAGGCTCCGGCAGTGTGACTGAATCCCGTTCTGCCGCCGGTCCGCGCTCCGACGGCGAGGTCCCCGCGTTCTGGCGCGCGCTCGGCCTGCCCGGTCTCATCGACGTGCACGTGCACTTCATGCCGCCCCGGCTGATGTCGCGCGTCTGGGAGTACTTCGACTCGGCGGGGCCGCTGGTCGGGCACGAGTGGCCGATCCGCTACAAGATCGCCGAGGAGGAGCGGATCGGGCACCTGCGCGGCCTGGGCGTCCGCGCGTTCACCTCGCTGGCCTACCCGCACAAGCCCGGCATGGCCGAGGCCCTGAACGAGTGGACGGCCGGCTTCGCCGCCAGGGTCCCCGAGTGCGTGCCGACCGCGACCTTCTTCCCCGAGCCGGGGGCCGCCGGCTACGTGCGCCGCGCCATCGACGCCGGGACCAAGATCTTCAAGGTGCATCTGCAGGTCGGCGGGTTCGACCCGCGGGTGCGCGAACTGGACGCCGTGTGGGGGCTGCTCGCCGCCGCCGGCGTCCCGGTGGTCGTGCACGCCGGATCCGGGCCGGTCGCCAACGGGTTCACCGGGCCGGGGCCGTTCGGCGAGGTGCTGGCCCGGCACCCGCGGCTCACCGCGATCATCGCCCATCTGGGCGCCCCCGAGTTCGAGGGGTTCTTCGATCTGGCCGACCGCTACGAGCGGGTGCACCTGGACACCACGATGGCGTTCACCGACTTCTTCGGCGGCCTGGGCGTCTTCCCGCCCGAGATGCTGCCGCGGCTGCGCGACCTGGGATTGGACGGCCGGATCCTGCTCGGCACCGACTTCCCCAACATCCCCTACGAGTACGCTCACCAGCTCGAGGCGCTCGCCCGCCTGGACCTGGGCGACGACTGGCTGCGCGCCGTCTGCTGGGACGCCGCCCTCAAGCTCCTCGACATCTCGCCGCCGCTGAGCTGAGCGCCGCGTCCCGCGGCGTGTTCGGTGAGCGCCGCGTGCTCAGCGAGCGCCGCGTGCTCAGTGGCCGCAGCGGCTGTCGCCGGCGTGCTCGTGCGGCTCGGGGTTCACGGGCACGTGGCGGGGGCCGTGCGGGTCCTCGCAGTGGAAGTCGTCGTCGAGATGATCCACCTCAAGGGTGGTGTGGGTGATCCCGTACGAGGACCGCAGCAGCTCCTGGAGGTCGCGCCGCACCGCGTGGCAGTCGCCCTTGGGCTCCACCAGCACGTGCGCCGACAGCGCCGGGTAGCCCGAGCTGACCTCCCACACGTGCAGGTCGTGGACCTCCTCCACGCAGGGCCGCTCGGCCAGCCGCGCGCCCAGCTCGCTCGGGTCCAGCCCGGCCGGGGCCGCCTCCATGAGCACCCGCCCCGCGTCGCGCAGCAGCCCGTACCCCGCCTTCAGCATCAGCCCCGCCACCACCAGCGAGGCGATCGCGTCCGCACGGGCGAACCCGGTCGTCCAGACCACCAGCCCGGCGACGGCCGTGGAGATGAACGCGTACAGGTCGTTGAGGATGTGCTGGAAGGCGCCCTCGACGTTCAGGCTGCGCCGGTCGGCCCTGCTGATCAGCCAGGTGGCGGCCACGTTCACCGCGATCCCGGCCAGCGAGGTGAAGAAGACCAGCTGCCCGGCCACCTCCGGCGGGTGGATCAGCCGCTCCACGCCCTCGTAGACGAAGAAGGCGGCCAGCAGGATCAGCGTCAGCCCGTTCAGCTGCGCCGACAGGATCTCGGTGCGGCGCAGCCCGTAGGTGTAGCCGCCGCGCGGCGGGCGGGCGGCGATCCGCATCGCGATCAGGGCCAGCGCGATCGCGAACGCGTCGGTCATCATGTGCGCGGCGTCGGAGATCAGCGCCAGTGACCGCGCCACCAGCCCGATGACCACCTCGCCGGTCATGAACGCCAGGATCAGCGCGAGCGCGGCGGCCAGGTAGCGCCGGTCCGCGTTGGGGGAGACCGCGTGCCCGTGCCCATGCCCGTGCCCGTGGCCGTGCCCCCCGCTCATCCGGCCTCCTCGCGGTGGCCGACGTGGGCGAGGGCGAGATCGAGCAGCATCCGCACGTGCGAGTCGTCCAGCCGGTAGTAGGCGCGGCGCCCGGAGCGGCGCACCCGCACCACCCGGTTGGCGCGCAGCAGGCGCAGCGAGTGGGAGACGGCCGACTCGCTGTGCCCGCAGGCCGCCGCGATGTCGCACACGCACATCTCGCCGCCCTCGAGCAGCGCCGTGATGACGCGCAGCCGCCCCGGATCCGACAGCAGCCCGAACACCTGCGCCAGCTCGGCGATCACCTCGCCGTCCGGCATCGCGGCGGTCACCATGGTGACCTTCGCCGGGTCGACGACCCGGACCGCGCAGGCGTCGGCCGGGGCGGCCGCCGCGTCGGCGACCCTAACGTCTGAAGCACCGCTCATATGTGCAAATGTAGCGTACGGCGCGCGCTCAGGACGAGGCGGGGGCCTCCTCCCATGTCCCCGGAGTCACCAGCGACGCCGGCGGGGGCTGCTGGGGCTGCTGCTGGCCTGGCTGCTGACCGGGCTGCTGACCGGGCTGCTGGCCTGGCTGCTGGCCTGGCTGCTGGCCGGGTTGCTGGCCGGGTTGCCCGCCGCCCGGTGCGCCCGGCTGGCCGCCGCCGGGCTGCTCCGGGCCCGGCTGCGGCGTCCCGCCGCCCGGCGACTCGCTGCCCGGCCCGCCCGAGGGGACCTCCGACGGCCCCCCGGGACCCGGCGGCGTGCCCGGTTCCAGGGTGCCCGACCCGCCCGGGCTCGGCGCGGGCGACTCCTGCGACGGCACCGCCTGCGGCGGCCCGTCGGCGCCCCCCGCCGTCGCGGCCGGCCGGTCGAACGCCATCGTGCCGTCCGGGTTCACCAGGACGAAGGAGCCCACCGCCGAGGTACTGCGGATCTTGGTCACCGTCTCCGGGCTGAATCCCGGCCAGGACGCGCCTTTGTACTCGGCCTTGCCCGGGGAGATCTTCTTTTCCGGTGGGGTCAGCGGATTGCCGCAATTGCACTTCACGGCTGGGATGCCCTTTTGGTCCACCAACACCCCCATTCCGGCGCGCAGCACCGCCTGGATCCGGGTGGCTTTGCCGTCCTTGTAGCCGTGATTGGTCACCAATGTGTCCACCCGCAACAGCACCGGCGTGAGGCCCCGCACGTACCGCGGGATGTCCCCGGCGGCGAGCCCGTGCACCTTCGCCCACGCCGCCGCCTTCTGCGGATTGGCCTGCAGGAACGCCACCAGCTTGCCCGCCTCGCAGCTCGCCGACTGCCGGGTGCCCCCGTACAGGCCGGGCATGTCGCCGTTCTCGGTGCCGCCGGCCCGCCGGCTCGGCTTGACGTCCTGCCGGTCCGTCCCGGCCGCCAGCACGTACGGATCGGGCCCCGGCGTGCCCACCGTCAACCTGGTGATCGTCGCGCCGGCCTCCCCGCAGCCGCCCGCGACGAAGGTCGTCACAAGCAGCACCGGAAGTGCCGCCCGCGCAAGAATTCTGCAATTGATCTCCGGCATCCTCATCTCCCGCCCGTGGCCGGCCGAACCTATACTCTTTGATGCCACGGCGGCGCGTTTTGTGCCTGGTCAAATTCGCGTACTTTCGCAAGCGGGGGGTGGCCGGCGATGACGCTTCCATTGACCGGGGCCGACCCGGTCCGGCTCGGTGACTACGAGATACTCGCCCGGCTCGGGACCGGCGGCCAGGGGGTGGTCTATCTCGGCCGTCCCCTGTCCGGCTCCGGCCAGGTGGCGATCAAGCTCCTGCACGCCCGGGTGCTCGCGGACGCGGGCTCGCGCGCCCGCTTCGTGCGCGAACTCTCGCTCCTCCAGCGGGTCGCCGGCTTCTGCACGGCGCAGATGCTGGCGGCCGACATGGCGGGCGACCAGCCCTACATCGTCAGCGAGTACGTGCCCGGGCCCTCGCTGCGCGAGCTCGTCCACGACCGCGGCCCGCGCGCCGGCGCCGACCTCGACCGCCTCGCGATCAGCTCGGTCACCGCGCTCACCGCCATCCACCGGGCGGGGATCGTCCACCGCGACTTCAAGCCGCAGAACGTCCTCATGGGCCCCGACGGGCCCCGCGTGATCGACTTCGGCATCGCCCGCGCCCTGGAGCCCGGGGCCACCGTCACCAGCCAGATCGTCGGCACGCCCGCCTACATGGCCCCCGAGCAGTTCACCGGCACCGACATCACGCCCGCCGCCGACATGTTCGCCTGGGCCGCCACGCTGCTCTTCGCGGCGACCGGGCGCGACCCCTTCGCGGGCGGTCCCCTGCCCGCCGTGATGTACCGGATCATGCATCACACCCCCGACATCTCGATCCTTCCCGCCCAGATCGGCGAGGTCGCCGAAGCGTGCCTCCAGAAGGACCCCACGGCCCGTCCCTCCGCCGAGACGGCCCTCCTCTGGCTCCTGGGCGAGCGCTCGGGCGCTCATCCCGTTACACCGGTCGTCCCCCCGTCACCGTCCGTGAACCCACCCGAATCCACCGAAGTCGACCGCGGGACCGGCGGGGTGCCCCGGCAGGGCCGCAGGGACGCTCCCGAGCGCGGGCGCGACCGCGAGGGCTTCGCGCCGGGCGTGCCGATGCAGCGGCGCGACCATCCGGACGCGCGCGACACCGACCGCCTGACCTCGGGGGACACGGCCGCCAGCGACCGGGACGCCCCGCCGCGGGAGGGCGGCCGCCGGCCTCCCGGCGCCGAACGCCCCACCGCCGCCTACCCGACCGAATGGGACGAGGCCCCCGCCGGGCAGCCCTACGGGTGGGGTGAGGCCGGTGGCGTCGGCCTGCCTCCGCCGGCGCCCCCGCCGGAGGGCGGATACCCGGACGCCGCGGGCCAGGGCGTCGGCGAACGCGGGCAGCCCGGCACCGCGTCCGCCCCTCCGGAGAAGCGGCGCGACAAGAAGGCGGCCAAGGCCGAAGCCAAGGCCCGGCGCCGGGGGCAGGCCGGGGCCGGGGCGCAGGAGGCGCCCGCCCGGCGGCTCCGGCGGCTGCGGCGCAGCGTGCCGGTGGTGACGGGGCTGCTGCTGGCCGCGCTGCTGGCGGTGATCGACGTGGCCTCCCTCGCCCTCCTCGTCGCACAGCCCGAGCTGACCAAGGGGCCCAAGGGGCAGTGGCTCCTGGTGATCAGCGCCTCCTTCGTCCTGCTGGCGATCATCACCCTGGTCGGCGTGGTGCTGGCGTTCCGGGGGAGCCGCGCGGCGGCGTGGACGGTCCTGCTCGTCCGCGTCCTGAGGGTCCCGCTGTGGGGCGCCCTCAGCGCCCTGGTGGTGGTCAGACCGGCCGACCTCGCCCTCTACGCCGCGGTCACGGCGCTGGTCGTGGTGCTCCTGGCGATGGGCCTGAGATCACGATGACCCCGCGGTCACGATGACCGGGCGCGCTCGGACCACTCCTTGAGATCGCGGCGCTCCACCGCGGCGGCCATCAGATCGGGGAAGGCGTCGGGCGTGCAGGCGAACGCGGGCACGCCGAGCGCGGCCAGGGCCGCCGCGTTGTCGTGGTCGTGCGCGGGCGCGCCCTCGTCCGACAGCGCCAGCAGGACGATCACCTGGACGCCCGCCGCCGTCATCGCGGCGACCCGCCCCAGCATCTCCTCGCGCGCCCCGCCCTCGTACAGGTCGCTGATCAGCACGAAGATCGTGTCGTTGGGCCGGGCGATCAGGCCCTGCGCGTAGGCCACGGCGCGGTTGATGTCGGTGCCGCCGCCGAGCTGCGTGCCGAACAGCAGCTCCACCGGGTCGTGCAGCTGGTCGGTGAGGTCCACCACCGCGGTGTCGAACACCACCAGCGACGTGCGCAGCGACCGCATCGACGCCAGCACCGCGCCGAACACGCTCGCGTACACCACCGACGCCGCCATCGACCCGCTCTGGTCGACGCACAGCACCACGTCCCGCTCCACCGCCCGCCTGCGGCGGCCGTACCCGATCAGCCGCTCCGGCACCAGGGTGGCCTGGTCGGGCAGGTAGTGCCGCAGGTTGGCGCGGATCGTGCGGTCCCAGTCGACGTCGGCCAGGCGCCGGGGCCGCAGCACGCGGGCCGAGCGGTCCAGCGCGCCGCCGACCGCCGAGCGGGTCCGCTGCGCCAGCCGCCGCTCCAGCTCCCGCACCACCGCGCGGACCACGGCGCGGGCCGACTCGCGGGCCCGGTCGGGCATCACCCGGTTCAGGGACAGCAGCGTGCCCACCAGGTGGACGTCCGGCTCCACCGCCTCCAGCATCTCCGGCTCGAGCAGGAGCCGGGTCAGGTTGAGCCGCTCGATCGCGTCCTTCTGCATGACCTGGACGACCGTGGACGGGAAGTACGAGCGGATGTCGCCGAGCCAGCGCGCCACGGTCGGGGCCGAGTCGCCCAGCCCGCCGCTCCGCCGCCCCGGACGGGACCCGCCCTCGGCACCGGCGCCGTAGAGCTTCTCCAGCGCGCCGTCCATCCGCGCCTCCGCGCCCTCCAGCCGCACGCCGGTGCCGTCGGCGCCGCCCTCCCCGCCGAGGACCAGCCGCCACCGCCTGAGGCGCTCGTCGCCGTCCCCGGGGCCGCTCGCGGGCGCGCTCATGCCGAAGCCTTCCAGCCGAGGATGTGCAGGGCCGTCGCGGCGGCGCGTCCGGCGCGGGCCGGGTCGCGGTCGTCCCGCTCGCCGCCGGAACGGGACCGGGGCCCGCCCGGCGCCCCCAGACCGCGGACGCGCTCGCCGATCGTGCGGCGCTCGGCCGCCGCGTACCCGCCGAACGTGCGGCGCAGCAGCGGCAGCACGTCGGTGAACGACTCGCCCGGCAGGCCCGCGATCCACCCGTCCACCAGGCGGAGCAGGTCGTCGTCGTGGACGAGGATCAGCCCCCCGCCCGACAGGAACCCCTCGACCCACGCGGCGGCGCGCTCGGGCGCGGCGCCGACCGACACCGAGCGGGCCATCCGGTCGGCCACGTCCGGCAGCCGGCCCGCGTCCAGCAGCAGCCGGGTCAGCCGCCCCTCCAGCAGCCCGTGCAGGTCACGCCGGTCGACGACGCCCTCCAGGGCGCGCCGCCAGCGCTCGGTGTGCGCGGCGTCGTCGAGGAGGGACAGCGCCCCGTGCACGGCGTCGACGTGGCCGAGCAGCTCGCGGGCGGCGTCGTCGTCGACACCGGCGACCGCGGTCGGCAGGCCGACGCAGATCCGCACGACCAGGCCGTCGACGACGGTGCGCAGCGGGCCGGTGGCGGTGCCGCGGACGTCCCCGTACCGCAGCGCCCGCACCAGCGCGGGCAGCGCCGACATCAGGTGCGCCACGTCGGAGTCGAGGGCCGCCCGGTCGGCCAGCGCCCCCATCACGCCGGGCAGCGCCGCGCCCAGGTCGGCGAGCAGGCAGCGCTCGGCCAGCGAGGTCAGGTCGGACAGGGCCGCCGCGCCGGCCGCCATGGCCTCGGCGCGGGCGGTGGCGGCGCCCAGCACGGTGGTGCCCCACGCGCTCGCCTCGATCAGCTCGACCTCGAACTCCGGCCGCCACATCAGCGTCCAGGTCTCCCGGAAGGTGCCCTTGGCGCGGCCTCCGCCCTCCTGCGGCACGCCCCAGTCGACGTTCAGCAGCCGCAGCCGGTGCAGCAGCCTGCTGCGCGCGAGGTCGATCGGCCTGCGCAGGTCGAGGTCCTGCTCCTTCTCCAGCGCGGACTCGGTGAGGCGCAGCCGGCTCCGCTCGGCCTTCAGATCGCGCTGCAGCGGCACCATCGGGGTGCCGTCGGGGACGGCGCCGAGCCGCTCGCCCACCACCATACGGCGCTGGATCAGCTCCACCGGCAGCTCGGCGCCCTCGCACAACACGGCCCGGGTGGCCTCGGTGACCTCGTCCAGCCCCGCCAGCGGCCGCCCGCGCAGCGCGGCGAGGGCGTCGGCGAGCCGGACCGCCTCGATCACGTGGGCGGAGGAGACGTGCAGGTCCTCCGCGCGCAGCACCCGGGCGGCCTCGGTCAGCCAGCGCTCGATCGGGCGGTCCGCCGCCGTGAACAGGTGGTGGTACCAGCCGGGGGAGCGCACGCCCGCCCCGTACCCGGAACGGCCGGTCAGCCGCCCGTGCGTCCACGGCACCCAGGTCATCGCGACCTTCGCCTTGGGCAGGCCGCGCAGCGTCCGGTCGTCGTGCGCCGCGGGGACCTTCCGGCGGAGGGCCGGCACGTGCCAGGCGCCGCAGACCACCGCGACGCGCTCCCGGCCCTCCTTGAGGGTGCGGCGCAGCGTCCTGCGCATGTGCGCCTCGCGCTGCTCCTCGCGCCGCAGGTAGCCGTCCGGAAGCCCGGCGAGGCTCTCCGCGGGCAGTTCGGCCACCCGGTCGCGCAGCTCGGTCATCGCCTCCGCGATCGCGGGGAAGGGGGACGGGCCGTCGTGCCGGTGCTCGACGGCGTCGTCCCACCACCGCTCGGCGTCGTCGTACCCGGCGACCCTGGCCAGCCAGCCCAGCGGATCCAGCCGGATCTCCCGCTCGTCCTCCCCGTCCCCTTCCTGATCAACGGTCTCGTCCTGGCCCTCGGGGGACTCCTCGTCCGGGGCGGCCGGGAGATCCTCCGCCTCCGGGGGGACGGCGAGCTGGTGGGCGGCGGGCAGGTCGCAGAACCGGACGGGGACGCCGGCGGCCAGGGCGTAGCGGATCGCCTGCCATTCGGGGCTGAACTCGGCGAACGGCCAGAACGCGGCCTGCCGTTCGCGGGCGGGCGCCTCCGTGCCGGAGCCGCCGGAGCCGCCCGGCGCGTAGGCCAGCAGCGCGACCGGCGGCACCATGCCGTCGTCGTCGGCGAGCCCGACGATGGCGTCGGCCTCGGGCGGGCCCTCGATCAGCACGGCGTCCGGCTTGAACTCCTCCAGGGCCCGCCGTACGGCGCGGGCCGAGCCGGGGCCGTGGTGGCGGATTCCGTAGATCTCCACCCGGGGCCCTGTGGAGTCGGTCGCGGAGACCCGCGTCACGACACCTCCCTGCACGCGCGGTAGAAGTCGCGCCAGTCGGGGCGCTCCCGGACCACCGTCTCCAGGTACTCCTGCCAGACCACCCGGTCGGACACCGGGTCCTGGACGACCGCGCCGACGATGCCGCCCGCCACGTCCGCGGCCCGCAGCACCCCGTCGCCGAAGTGCGCGGCCAGCGCCAGCCCGTTGGTGATCACGGAGATGGCCTCGGCGGTGCTGAGCGTGCCGCTGGGCGACTTGAGCTTGGTGCGGCCGTCGCCGGTGACGCCGCCGCGCAGCTCCCGGAACACCGTGACCACGCGGCGGATCTCCTCCAGCCCGGCCGGGGTCTCGGGCAGCTCCAGCGCGGTGCCGATCTGGTCGACCCGGCGGGAGACGATCTCCACCTCGTCGTCGGCCGACTCCGGCAGCGGCAGCACGACCGTGTTGAAGCGGCGGCGCAGCGCGCTGGACAGCTCGTTGACGCCCCGGTCGCGGTCGTTGGCCGTGGCGATCACCGTGAACCCCTTGGTGGCCTGCACCTCGGTGTTCAGCTCCGGCACCGGCAGCGTCTTCTCGGACAGGATGGTGATCAGCGTGTCCTGGACGTCGCCGGGCATGCGGGTCAGCTCCTCGATCCGGGCCACCGAGCCCAGCCGCATCGCCCGCATCATGGGGCTCTCCACCAGCGCCCGCTCCGAGGGGCCCTCGGCGAGGAGGCGGGCGTAGTTCCACCCGTACCGGACGGCCTCCTCGGCCGTGCCCGCGGTGCCCTGCACCAGCAGCGTGGAGTCGCCCGACACCGCCGCGGCAAGATGCTCCGACACCCAGGTCTTGGCGGTGCCGGGCACGCCGAGCAGCAGCAGCGCCCGGTCGGTCGCCAGGGTCGCCACCGCGACCTCCATCAGCCGGCGCGGCCCCACGTACTTCGGCGTGACCTCCGAGCCGTCCGGAAGCCCGCCGCCCATCAGGTACGTGGTGACCGCCCAGGGCGACAGCCGCCACCCGGGCGGGCGGGGCCGGTCGTCGTGCTCGGCGAGCCGGGCCAGCTCATCGGCGTGCAGCTGCTCGGCGTGCGGGCGCAGCACCGCCGCGGGCGAGGACGTCCCGGGCGAGGACGGAGTCGTCACTGGTGGAGCTCCTTCAGCATGTCGTGGCGGAAGCGCAGCGTGCCGATCAGTTCGGTGAGGGCGCGGGGCGCGGCGGCCTGCGACCCGTCCTGCCCGGCGCCGCCGGCCAGGGCCTCCAGGCGGGGGGCCGTGCCGGGGGAGAGCCGCTGGTCGGCCAGGCGGCACAGCTGGGTCAGGGTGTGCTCGTGCCGGTGGGACGGGCGTTCGGCGGCGACCGCGATCGTGGCCACGACGGCGTCGGCGAGCGCGCCCGTCCACGGCCCGGGGACCCGCTCCAGGACGCGCTGCAGGTCGGGCTGGCCCTCGACCCAGCGGATCAGGTCGGCGGCGGCCGCGTCGCGCTCCGCCGCGGGCAGCACGGCCAGCAGGTCGGCCAGGGCCTCCGGCTCGTCGACGACGACGCCGCCCTTCAGTAGCGCCCGGGCCCAGCCGACGTCGCGCTGGCGCAGCGCGGCCCGCGCCCAGCCGATGTGCAGGTCGCGCGCGCCGCGGCCGTCGGGCCCGGCGGCCGCGGCGCCCACCGGCAGGCAGACGATCTCCATCGGGGGCAGCCCGAACAGCTCCGTCCAGGTGGACAGCGGGGTGCGGGCGAGGATCTCGCGCAGCCAGGCGGCCTGGGTGCCGATCGGGCCGCCGGCCCGGCGCCCCGGCGCGAACGACCCGGTCGGGTGGAACGGCACGCCGTCCCTGGCCAGCTCCTCATCGTGGGCGCGGGGCGGCTCGACGATGATCCACGTCTGGTCGCGGGCGCGGCCGCCGCCGCCCGCCGCGGGCCGGGTCTCGGGCCGCAGGCACGCCAGGGCGCGCACGGCCATCCGCCGCCCGTAGCCGGAGCGCGGCAGCCGGGCGAGCAGGTCGGAGGCCAGCTGCCGGACGTCCTTGCCGCGGTCCTCCAGGGCGTCCTCCAGGAACTCCTCGTCGGCCGCCGACAGCCCGTGGTCGAAGGTGGCCAGGTACGCCGCCCGGTCGGGGGCGGGCTCGCTCGACCACGTCTCCCGCAGGGCCGCCCGCGCCGCCGCGGGGTCGGTGCCGCGCAGCCGGGTCAGGTACGCCACCCGCTGCTGCCGCGTGCCGGTCAGCCAGACCTCGGCGTCGCCGCCCGGGTCGTCGCCGGAGCCGACCAGGTAGGCCCAGTCGGTGTTCTGCAGGGCCAGCCAGACGCCGCGCCGGCCGGCCGCCCGCGCGATCGCCGGGCGCAGGACCCGGTCGCTGCGGCCCCGCTCCAGCAGCTCGGGCAGCAGCCGGGACGGGACGCGGCGGCCGTGGCCGGCGGCCGCCTCCAGCCATTCGGGCAGCACCCGGATCTGCTCGCCGCCGAGGATCCGCGCCAGCCGCGCCGCCGCCGCGGGCGGCACGACCGGGGCGTCCTCCTGGGGCGCGGGCGCGATCGGGTCGGTGCCGGCCAGCGGCAGGCGCCCGGCCCGGCGGGCGACGGTCAGGACCGCCGCCTGGTCGAGCAGCCGGCCCGCCGGATCGCCCCCGGCGCCGGGCTCGGGCCCGGTCTCGGCGGCGGCGGGGGCCTCGGGGAGCGGCGGGGGAGGGCGGCGCCCGGTGCCCAGCAGCGCGGCGCTGACGTGCTCGCTCCAGGCACTCACAGGATCACGACCCCCTCGTCCTCGTCCCAGGCGGCCAGCGGCCACAGCCCCCGCGGCGTCCACTCCCCGGCCAGCGTCACCGGCCGCCCGCCCGACACCGCCAGCAGCCGCCACGGGTCGGACGGCAGCAGCGGCAGCGCGTCGCCCGCGCCGTCGACCACCCGCAGCCCGTCGCCGGCCCGGGCCAGCCGCACCCCGGCCAGCACGGCGGGCCAGCGGTCGAGCCAGGGATCGCGCTCCAGCGCCGCCGCGTACTCCTCCAGGAAACCACCGACCGCCAAGCCGGCGGGCGCCGCCGGGGCCGCCGCGCCGTGCCGTTCGGCGACCAGGGCGCGCAGCGGCTGCGCGCCCGGGTAGAAGGCCAGCTCGGCGTCGACCCGCGTGCCCACCGGAAGGGAGGAGTCCAGCTGGCGGCCGGGCGCGGCGAACGACAGCACCAGCGCCGGCCGCCCCGTCGCGGCGCCGCGCAGCCACACCCGCCTGGTGGTGAGCTGGTCGACCGCGATGTCGCGCGAACCGGTCACGCACCACCGGTCGCGGACCCGCTCGCCGTCGCGGACGACGTCCTCCTGCTGCACGGTGAACCCGATCCGCGACCGGACCGTCTCCCGCAGCGCCGCGGGCAGCTCGGCGCGCCGCTGGTGGGCCCGCACCAGCAGGCGGAGCAGGGCGTACTCCTCCAGCAGCCGCTCCGGCCAGCCCGGCTGCCGGGGGATCGCCGCCAGCGCCCTGATCTGCCCGGCCAGCCCGCCCGCCTGCGCGTCGACCAGCCGCCGCGCCGCGTCGTCCCACAGCTTGTAGGGCGCCTTCTCGGCCTGCGCCAGGCCGTGCGCCACCTGGTCGCGCAGCCACTGGTCGAGCTCGGCGACACCGCCGTCGACCCGCTGTTCGCGCCGCTCGGCCGTCCGGGGGTCCTTCGCCTTGGGGGCGGCGGCCTCCTTGCGGACCTGCGCCTTCTCCGCGCGCTCCCGCCGCTGCTCCAGCCACTCGGCGACCCAGGCCGGGCGCGGCCCGGCGCCGACGGCGCCCTCGCTCCACAGCAGCAGCAGGGCCAGGGCGTGCTTGCAGGGGAACTTGCGGCTCGGGCACGAGCACCGGAACGCGGGCTCGGTCAGGTCGGCCGACGCCCGGTAGGCGCTCGTGCCGCTGCCCTTGCACTCGCCCCACACGGCGTCGTCGTCGCAGCCCGTGCCGGTCCATCCGGCGGGCTTGGCGACGCCCCCCGCCGCCTTGGCCGCCGCCGCGTCCGGCGCGAGCCCGAGCACCTGCTCGCGGCCCCATCGATCGCTCACAGTGTCGAAACTATCGGCGGGGTCGGACATCCGCGCGCCCGCGGGGGGCTGGCGTCCGTCTCGAAGAGCCCCAGGTATCGCGCGAGCGCGTTACCTGGCCGGTGGGGCGACGCCGGAGGCGAGCGTCACCGGGCAGATCGCGAAGCGATGCCGCGCTCGCCCAGGCCCGGTAGGCGAGAGCCGATAAGACCAGCGCCGCCAGGCGAGCGCCGTAGGCCGGGACTTTGAGACACAGCGCACGCCCGGGTCAGCCCGAGATGCCGGGCGGCCTGGGGACGTCGGGGAGCGAGTCCGAGTCGGGCGTCATCATCAGGCCGCCGATGAGCAGCGCCCCCAGCGCGACCACGCCGAACAGGCCCACCCAGGCCAGCCCCGGGACGCGCGTGAGGTGCGCCAGCTGGTCGGCGTCGGAGCTGGGCGCCATGTGCCGCGCCCGCATCCGCTGCAGCTCCACCACCGGCCGCGCCGCCGCGAACAGGAGGAAGAACGCCGCCAGGTAGGCGAAGCCCGCCTGCGTCTTGTCCCCGCCCAGCCACGAGACCCCGAAGATGATCGCCCCGGTGACGGCGATCGAGAGCACCCCGTAGGCGTTCCGGATCATGATCAGCATCGCGGCCAGCAGCGCCAGCGAGAACCACAGCATCAGCGTGACCCGGCCGCCCTCCAGCAGCCCCGCGAACAGCAGGCCCAGCAGCGGCGGCGTCAGGTAGCCCGCCATCGCGGTGAACACCATCCCCGGGCCGTGCGGCTTGCCCCGCGACACGGTGACGCCCGAGGTGTCGGAGTGCAGCTTGATCCCGTCCAGCTTGCGCCCGGTGACCAGCGCGATCAGCGCGTGCCCGCCCTCGTGCGCGATCGTGACCACGTTGCGGGCCACCCGCCAGGTCGGGCCGTGCAGCACGGCGGCGAGCGCGATCAGGGCGGCCAGGATGACCAGCCACCACGGCGGGTCGGGCTGCGTCCCCGTCACCCGGTCCCACAAGTCGGCGATGCTTACCGTGTCCACGTCCACCTCGTGTCGTCCTTAGCCGCGCCGGCCCCAGCGCCGCCGCAGGCAGCGCGCTGCCCCAGGTTAGGACGTCCGGTGTAACGTCCGCGTTCGGTTCTTCGCGCTACGTATGCGAATGTGTGATGTGCGTCACTTGTCAGGGCTGCGCGGGTCCTGTCCCGTCGCGGGAGTCTCGCCGTTCACCGGGCGGATCAGGGTGGCCACGGTTATCTTGTGGTGTTCGAACGCATTAGTGTGCCCTTCGCGCCGAAGTCGCAGCGCGGGGAAGGGTGGCGGGGATTGAGCGGGGACCGATCCTCACAGCGGCCGCCGAGCCCCCTCCGGGGGCTCCTGCGGCGGGACCGGGTCACCGGTCAGATCGCGATCGGCCTGGTCGGCGTACTCTGCGTGAGCGCCCTTGTGTACGGAGTGGGCATGGCGAGCTCCACGTACCGCCTGGCCGACGTCGGGGCGTGGCTCACCGCGACCGCCAAGGGCATGGTCGTGCACGCCAACGGGCCCGCGGGCAAGGTCGACGGCCGGACCGCCGTGATCCCCCAGATGCGCGGCCACCGGATCAAGGTCGTCCAGGACGGCGGCACCGTCCTGCTCGTGGACGAGACCACCGGCGTCGTCAGCCGGATCGACCCCTCGCAGCTCAAGGTCGAGCAGAGCCGGGCCCTGGGCGGCGTCGGGCTCCAGGTGCTCGTCGGATCCGGCGCCGCCTACTCCGTCGACCCCGCCAAGGGCACCGTCCAGCAGATCGACCCCGTGCGGCTCTCGGCCGTCGGGCAGCCCGCCGCGCTGACCCCGCCGCTGGGACAGGCCGGGATGGACGCCGCCGGCAACCTGTGGGTCCCCGAACCGCAGAGCGGGCGGCTCGTCCCCTTCCACGGCGGGCGGCAGGGGCGGCCCGTGCCCGTCGGCGGCGCCGGGGACCGGATCGCCCTCGCCATCGCCGCCGGCACCCCGGTCGCGATCAACAGCAGCGGCGCCACGGCCTCGATCGTGCGGAGCGAGGGCGTCCAGAAGATCGCGCTGCCGCCGACCGTCACCCAGGCCGCCCGGGCGGGCGGGGTGAAGGTCCCGGCCGCCACCGACGGCCACATCGTCCCGATGCTGGGCACCGGCGGCTCGCTGTTCCTGCTGAACACCCAGGTGGGCCAGGTCAGCCCGATCGCGCTGCGGCTGCCGAGCCACCGCTTCGAGCCCCCGAACGTGCTCGGCCCCCGCGTCTACCTGCCCGACCGCTCCACCGGGCGGCTGCTGGTGTTCAACACCGACACCGGCGACTGGGAACGTCCCATGCAGGTCACCCGGCCCGGCGGCGGCATCGAGGTCGTCGTCCGCGACGGGTTCCTGTGGGCGAACGACCCGGCCGGCGCGCTCGCCCTCGCCGTCGAGTTGGGACGCCCGGGTGCCAAGCGCATCCAGAAGTACGACGACCGGGTCCCGGGCGGGCAGCGCCGCCCCATCCCGACCCAGGCCCGTCCCGGCGACGGCGGCCAGGGCGCCGACCAGGGCGGAGCCGGACGCGGCGGCGACTCCGGCACGCCCCCGGCCCCGCCGCCCCGCGACGGCACCCCGTCCGAACCGCAGAACGTCCGCGTCGACCCCCTCAACGGCGGGATGCGCGTGACCTTCCGGCCGTCGGTGGGAGGCAGGCCCGCCGGGTACGCGCTCAAGGGCGACACGGCGGGCCTCCAGGTGCGGCCGGCCCGCGTCGGAGCCGGCGGCCCGTACCAGTTCACCGTGACCGGCGGCAGCTGCAACAAGACCTACAGCTTCACGGTCGCCGTCCAGTACAAGGACGCCAACGGCAGGAACGCCGAGAAGTCGTCCCTGGCGAGCGCACCGGTACGCCCCTGCACGCTGCCCGGCACGCCCGCCGGCTTCTCCGGCGCGCCGCGCAACAAGAGCGCGGTGCTCACCTGGGACGGCCAGGGCACGGGCGTCACATACCTGCTCAGCGTCGACGGCGGAGCGCCCACCCCGGTGACCAGCCCGCACACGGTCGTCGGCCTGCGCAACGACCAGAAGCACCAGTTCCGCCTCACCGCCCAGAACGGCGCCGGAACCGCCCCCGCCCAGGCCAGCACCGAGGTCGACCTCGCCTACCCGAGGCGGATGTACAAGAACGCCAACAACAACGAGACCAACACCCTGATCCGGCCCGCACCACGGCAGGAGGGCACCACCAGCATCGGCAGCATCCCGCGGGGCGAGTACCGCGACCTCATGGTCATCTGCCAGGTGCGCGGCGGTACCTACACGGAGACCGAGACGAACTACTCCAGCGACGTCTGGAACCGGATCGAGTGGAACGGCGGCATCGGCTACCTCCACGAAGGGCTGATGACGACGCCGCGGACCGGCTCCTTCCCGAACCTGCCCCTCTACGAGTGCGAGAACTGAGCGATGACGGAGAATCAGCCCGGGGCGGTGGACGCCGACGCGGTGGCGGGGCGGTTCGCGCAGCTGTTCGGGGCGCTGGCCGGGACGATCGAGCAGGTCGTCCGGGGCAAGCGCGAGAAGGTCGAGCTGGCGCTGATCTGCCTGCTGGGCGAGGGGCACCTGCTGGTGGAGGACGTGCCGGGCGTGGGCAAGACGACCCTGGCCCGGGCGATCTCGGCGTCGGTGGACGCCCGGTGGACCCGCGTCCAGTTCACCCCCGACCTGCTGCCCAGCGACATCACCGGGGTGTCGATCTTCAATCAGGGGAGCGGCGCGTTCGAGTTCCACCCGGGCCCGATCTTCGCGAACCTGGTGGTGGCCGACGAGATCAACCGGGGGTCGCCGAAGACGCAGTCGGCGCTGCTGGAGGTCATGGAGGAGCGGCGGGTCACGGTGGAGGGGACGCCGCATCCGGTGCCGCGCCCGTTCATGGTGATCGCGACGCAGAACCCGGTGGACATGGACGGCACGTACCCGCTGCCGGAGGCCCAGCTCGACCGGTTCCTGATGCGGATCTCGATGGGCTATCCCGACCACCGCTCGGAGGTGGCGTTGCTGGCGGGGGCGCCGACCGGGGCGGCGCTGGACCAGATGGCGCCGGTGGCGGGCCGCGAGGACGTGGCGCGGATGGTGGAGTTCGCCGAGCGGCTGCACGTGGCGCCGCCGCTGTACGACTACGTGGTGCGCCTGGTCGCGGCCACCCGCGACCATCCGGAGCTCCGCCTGGGCGCGAGCCCGCGGGCGAGCCTGGCGCTGCTGCGCGCCGCGCGGGTGCGGGCCGCGGCGGCGGGCCGGTCGTTCCTGGTGCCGGAGGACGTGAAGGCCCTCGCCGTGCCGGTGATCGCGCACCGGCTGATCGTCACGCCGGAGGCGGAGCTGCGCGGCCGCACGGGCGGGGACGTGGTGGGCGAGGTGCTGGCGAGCGTGCCGACGCCGCAGGCCGCGCAGCCCGCCCCCGTCCACTGAGCCCGGTGACGACGTGCTGACGCCGCTGGGCCGGGGGACGGCGGCCGTGTCGGCGGTGCTGTACGCGGCGGGCTGGTGGCTGGGCTATCCGGAGCCGGCGATGCTGGCGGTGGCCGGGCTGGTGGCGGTGGCGGGCGCGGTGCTGTGGACGCTGCCGCGGCCGCGGCTGGAGGTGGACCGGGAGATCGCGCCGCTGAAGGTGGGCCGGGGTGAGCCCGCCGTCGGCGTGCTGCACGTGACGAACGCGGGCCGTGCCGGGGTGCGCGGCCTGACCGCCCACGACGCGGCCGGGGCGGCGGAGGTGGCGGTGGACATCCCCAGGCTCCGGCCGCGCGGCAGGCGCACGGTCACCTACCGGCTGCCGACCGGTCGGCGGGGCGAGATCCCGGTGGGGCCGCTGCGGCTCGTCCGGGCCGACCCGCTGCGCCTGGCGCGCCGCGTCCGGGAGTACGGGTCGCCCCAGACGCTTCTGGTCCGTCCCAGGACGGTGCCGCTGGCGCTGCTGCCGTCGGGGCGCGCCCATCACCTGGAGGGGCCGACCAGCGACCGGTCCCCGGCGGGCACGGCGACCTTCCACGCGCTCCGCGAATACGTGGTCGGCGACGAGATGCGGCACATCCACTGGAAGTCGTCGGCGCGCACCGGGACGCTCATGGTGCGCCGCCTGGTGGACGCGAGCCTGCCCACGACCACGGTGGTGCTGGAGGCGCGTCCCGAGGCGTGGGCGGACCCCGACGACTTCGAGTTGGCGGTGGACGCGGCGGCGTCGGTCGCGGCGGGCGCGGCCGCGGCGAACTTCCCCGTGCGGATCCTTACCGGGGGCGGGCCGGTCGCCGAGACGCGGGGCGGGCCCGACGACCTGGAGGTGCTGCTGGACCGGCTCACCGCCGTGGCCATGGCCGAGGGGCCGAGCTCCACGGTCGACGTTGTTCGGCGGGTGCGGGCCGGCGGGTCGCTGGTCGTGGTGGCGTCGGGCGGCGCGGACCTGGGGCGGATCGCGGCCGTGCGGGGCCGGTTCGATCGGGTGGTGGTGCTGCGGGTGCGGCCTGGGGAGGCGGCGTCCGCGCCGCCCGGCGTCCACCTGGTCGACTTCGGCGACCTGGACGGCCTGGCGTCGGCGTGGAACACCCTGGGACGGGCGGCGGGGCGCGGGCGATGATCCGGCGCTACCTGTCCCTGGTGGTGACCGCCCTGCTGGCGGCGGTGGCGGGGCTGGCGTTCCACCGGGTGTTCGGTCTCGGGCCGGTGCTGCCGGTGGCGGGGGTCGCGGCGGCCGTCCCGACGCTGCTGTCCGGGCTGCTGTCGGGGCCGCGCAAGTCGGGGAGGCCGTGGCCGCTGTGGATCGCGCTGGTGCTGACGGTGGCGGCCTGGGCCGGGACGGCCGCCGTCACCGTGCTGCGGCCCGCGCTGTCGGACGGGACGCTGCCGCAGGCCATGCGCGAGGGCGTGCTGCGGTCGTGGAAGTCGATCCTGACCACGCTGCTGCCCGCGCCCGCCGAGCCCGAGTTCCTGCTGCTGGTGCACGTGCTGGTCTGGCTGGCCGCGTTCGGGTCGGCGGAGCTGGCGCTGCGGACCTCGCTGCGCGCCGCGCCCTGCCTGCCCGCGCTCGCCGTGTTCGGCGCCGCGCTGCTGCTGGGCGTGGACGGTCCGGGCTCCAACCTGGGACCGGCCGCGGCGGCCGTCGTGCTGATCGCCGTCCTGGCGCTGATCCGGTCGGACGAGGGCGGAGGGGCCGGGTGGCGCCCGCTGTTGGTCGGTGTCCCGGCGGCCGCGGCCCTGGGCGCCGTGGCGTTCCTGGCCGCGCCGTACGTGCCGGTCAGCGCCGACCCGTACGACCCGCGCGAGCAGGTCCAGGCGCCTCCGCCGCAGCAGCGGGACGGGATCAGCCCCCTCGACCGGGTCGGCGGCTGGCTGCTGACCCCCGACCAGGTGCTGTTCAGCGTGGAGGCGTCCCGGCGGGAGAACGTGCGGCTGGCGGTGCTGGACCGCTTCGACGGGGTGACCTGGTCGTCCACCGCCCGGTTCGCCCCGACGGGGAGCCGGGTCCCGGCCGCGCCGGACGCGGGCGGCGACGCGGGGGACGGGACGGTCCGCACGGCGCCGCAGCGGATCACCATCCGGGACCTGCCCGGCGTGTGGGTGCCCGCCGCCGACCGGCCCCGCCGCGTGGAGGGGCTCGGCGTCGTCGTCGATCCGGCCAGCGGCGCGCTGGCCGCCGCGCGGCCGCTGCGGAACGGGCAGTCCTACCGTGTCACCTCCGAGATCCGCGAATGGGACGCCGGTGACCTGGCGGCGGCCGGGATCGCGCAGGACGCGGAGGCGCGCGCGGCGCTCCAGCTCCCCTGGGGGCCCGGCGCGACGAAACCGCCCGTGCAACTGGAGGAGTTCCGCCGTTTCGCACAGGGCGCCACGGCGGGCGCGGTCTCGCCCATCCAGCGGGCCGCGATGCTGGCCGTCCACCTGAAGTCCTACGCCAAGTACGACGTGACCGCCCCGCCCGGGCACAGCTACCGCCAGCTCGACTACTTCCTCTCCGAGGGCCGCCGCGGCACCCCGGAGCACTTCGCGGCCTCCTACGCCGTGCTGGCCCGCACGCTCGGCCTGCCCACGCGCATCATGGTGGGATTCAGCGGCGGACGCCCCTCCGGCAACGCGCGGGACATGCGGGCCGGGGACGTGATGGTGTGGCCCGAGGTCAAGTTCGACGGGCTCGGCTGGGTGCCGTTCAACCCCACGCCGCAGCGCTCCGGCCAGTCCAAGGACTCCGACGCGGTCGCGGCGGGGGAGACCCAGCAGAAGCTGGAGCGGCTCCAGCAGAACGCCGCCGCGCAGCAACGCGGAGGGGGTCCGGGCAAGACACCGCAGACCCCGGCCCCGGCGGCTCCTGCCGCGAGTGAGCCGCCCCTGCCCTGGTGGGTGTACGCGGCGTCCCTCGCGGGGCTGCTCGCCGCCGCCTACGTCCTCGCGGTGCTGCTGGTCCCGGTGTTGCGCCGGCGCCGCCGCCGCAACGGCCCCCCGGCCGCGCGCATCGCGGGCGCCTGGCGCCAGGCCCTGGAGCATCTCGGTGATGTGGGCCTGGCCGCCACCCGCACCCTCACGGCGCACGAGGTCGCCCGGTTCGGCGCGGGCCGCCTGGGCGACGCCGCGCTCGACCACCTGCGCCCCCTCGCGGACCTGGTGAACCGCACCCGTTTCGCCCCGTCCCCACCCGAGCCGTACGCCGCGGACCAGGCATGGGAGCACACCGACCGGCTCGGACGCCTCGTCACCGCCAAGGCGGGCAGGCTCCGCCGCCTGCGGCGCCGCCTGCACCCGCGCTCGCTCCGCCGCGACCGCCCCGAACCGCTCTGACGCCTCTTTCGCTTCGTCCGGGTCAGCCCGCGTGGGCGTGCTGGACGCGGCCCCGCTCGGGACACCAGCTCGACTGGAGCAGCTCGTGGGGCCAGCCCGCGGTGACCGCGCCGGCCTCGTACGCGCTCTGCAGGAACTCCAGCAGCGTGCCGCGCGGGTCGGCGGACCCGCGCACGACGTCCCAGTCCAGCCGCGCCTGGTGCGTCTCGCCCATGGCGTCCCAGCGCGCCGCCGCGGGCCGCAGCGGGCGGCCGGTGAGCCCCGCGGGCTCGGGGTGGGTGTAGGAGTAGAACGCCGGAGCGGGCGTGGACGGGTCGCCCGGCCACCACCCGAAGCTGATGACCTCGTCGCGGTAGGCCTCGCGGGCCACCGCGTCCGCGTCCTCCAGTTCGGGCGCCCGGCGGCCGGAGAAGCGGGCGGTCGCCAGGTCGAAGCTGTGCCAGAACAGCTGGACCGGGCTGGCCTTGCCGCCGAACCAGCCGCGGAACTCCAGGAACATCTCGTCCGCCCATTCCAGCGCCCGCCGGAAGTCCTCGACGCGGGCCGGGTCGTAGGAGGCGTGCTCGGTGTCCTCGGGGAACGGCGTCGTCATCGGCACCCCGTACGGCCTGGCCCTGATCCTGACGTGCACGCCCAGCTCCCGCAGCAGCGCGAACAGGTCGTCGTGGAAGCGGGCCACCGACAGCCCGTCGTACAGCGGCAGGGAGTGCTCGCCGTCCGCCGTCCGTACCAGCAGGCGATGTCTGACCAGGTCGAACGAGATGGTGAGGGCGACGCCGTCATGGACCATCCGGCCGGTGCGGTACCCGTGCTCGTCGACGCGGAAGGTGGCGTGCCACCAGTGGTTGGTGGGCGGCGCCGAGGCGAGCTGGATCTTCCCGACGATCTGCGTCCACAGGTGCAGGGTGTTCTTGGTCGGCTCCCATGCCTCCAAGGGCAGGGCCGGCAGCGCGTCGCTCATGCCGTGCCCCTACCCACGCCGCCGCCGGTTGCAGGGGAGTTGGTCCGGCCTCGATGCCCCCTTTGAGGGTTCTTGCCCTGCGCGGTCGCCCGGGGTCAGCGGGAGGGCGGGACGACGACGCCGATCTCGCCGCCCAGCCGCGCGCCCATCTCCAGGTCGAGGTCGTCGCCGCTCCAGAACCGGCCCGGATCGAACCAGTTGGGGCGGCGCCCGCCGGGCAGCAGCCCCATCGCCTGGTACGTCACCGCCACGATCTCCGCGCAGAACGCGGTCTCCAGGTTCGGATCGCGCTCGGCCGGGCGGCGGAACGGGACCCGGCCGCGCAGCCAGCGCGTGGCCAGCCGCGAGGTGGACGGGAACGGGGTGCCGTCCAGCCGCGCCACCGCCTTCAGCGCCGCGTTCTCCATCTCCCGGGTCGGCGGCGGGTCGAGCTGCCGCAGCCAGGCCCGCTGGCCGTACCGGTTCCCCCAGACGACCACCGCCTCGCGCAGGTCGTGCAGCTGCGCCCCGCGGTGGTGGCCGCCGGTCCACAGGTCGCGCAGCGACCGGCCCAGCTCGGCGTGCCACATCAGCGGGGGCAGGTCGTCGATGACGATCGCCATCCCGACGTGGTTGACGGGGCTGTTGGTGGTCATCTGGATCGCCCGATCCGCCGGGGCGCGCCCGCGGAAGAGCCAGACGTCGCCGGTGCGGGTCAGGTCGGCGGCCTGCTCGAGGCCGATGCTCGTACCGGACATGATCGCTACCCTAGGCGGATGCGGTGGTGGAAGGTGCTGGGAGTGGCCGGATTCGTGGGTGTCGCCGCGACCGGGGCGGTGATCGCCCGGGCGGAGCGGCGCCGCCGTGCCTATACCCCGGAGGAGATCAGGGAACGCCTGCATCAGCGGGTCGCCGAGGGAGACGGCACGACCGGGGCCGGGAAGGACCGACCGGTCAGTTCGTGACGCGGGCGTCGCGGAGGCAGACCGGCGGTTTGGACCACGACATGGTCGCGGGCTTGCCCTGGTTCAGCCTCAGCAGCGCACCGACCCGGAAGCAGTAGCCGGTCCTCGGGTCGAGACCGGTGACGGTGGCCGTCCGCGCGCCCTTCCCGGCGGACACGGTGGTCGTGCTCCCGGCCGGGATCGTCTGGACGATGATCGGGAGCTGCCGGGCGGCGGGAGGCACGGTCCAGGTCAGGACGGCCCGGCTGCCGAGCCCCTTGACCCTGACGCCGCGCGGCCGGGTCGCCTGGAGCTGCGCCGCCGAGATCGGCTCCTGGCCGTCCCCTGGCTGCGCGCCGCCGGTGGGCGCGCCGGGGCCGGTGGACGGCTGCGGGGCCTGGGCCCCGGTCTGCGGGTCCTGCGGGGGGCCGCCGCGCAGGGCCAGGGCGCCGACGCCCAGCGCCACACCGCCGACGAGCGCGACGGCGGCGGCGATGACGAGCCCGCGGCGCGGCCCGTCGCCGCTCCCGCCGGTGTCTTTGTCGCCGGTCTCGCGCTGGGGAGGCGGCGGCCAGTTGTGCGGGTCGGGCGGCGGGGCGTCCGCCGGTGCGGGCTGCGGCAGGGCGGGCTGGGCCGACGCGGCGGGGTGCCAGGGGGAGAGCGGCGCGGCGGGCTCGACGGTGGACGGCGCGCGGCCCGGCATCGTCGGCGCCCAGTCGGGCACGGCCGGAGGGCGGGGATGGGTGAACGCCTGCGGCGCCTCCCCGGACCCGGACCCGAACCCGGACACCGATCCCGACAGCGATCCGGACAGGGACCCGGACGTGGACCCGGACGTGGACCCGGACCCGGATCCGGGAGGCCGCGGCGGCCCGGCGGCGCCCGTCCCGGACCCGCTGTGCGTCACGTCGGTGACGGGCAGCCCCAGCTCGTTCTGCAGCCACTGCAGGGCCCGCGCGAACTCCACCGCGTCGGTGAAGCGGTGCTCGGCCGCCTTGGCCATCGCGCGGCCGATGACCTCCTCCACCGGCGGCGGCACGTCGGGACGCCCGATCGGCGGCGGAGGCTCGTTCAGGATCCGCAGCATCAGCTGCGCGATGCCCTCGCCCGCCGGGCCCTTGAACGCGGGGCGCCCGGCCAGCAGCTGGTACAGCGTGGAGCCGAGGGAGTAGATGTCGGCGCCGACGGCGGGCGGCCGGCCCTCCAGCACCTCGGGGGCGGCGTGGTGCGGGGTGAACGCCTGGGTGTGGGAGGCGTCGAAGGAGTCGACCAGCCGGGCGATGCCGAAGTCGGCCAGCGCGGGCTCCCCGTACCGGGACACCAGGATGTTCTGCGGTTTGACGTCGCGGTGCAGCACGTCGGTCTCGTGCGTCGCGGCCAGCGCCCCGGCCATCTTCACGCCGATCCGCAGCACCTCGGCGAGCGGCAGCGGCCCCTCGCGGGCGAGCCGGTCGCTGAGCGCGCCCTGCTCGAAGTACTCCATCGCGATGTAGGAGCGGCCCGAGCGGGTGGTGCCGGTGTCGAGCACGGTCACCACGTTGGGATGCCCGGACAGCCGACCGGTGATCTTGCACTCGCGCTGGAAGCGGCGCATGGCGCCGTCGTCGACCGAGCTGATCGACAGGACCTTGAGCGCCACCATCCGGTCCAGCCGCTCCTGCCGGGCGCGGTAGACCACGCTGAAGCCGCCCTCGCCGACCTGTTCGAGCACCCGGTAGCCGGGGACGTCCTCGGTCATGGCGGCGCGGATCCTTCGCGGGCGGGAGGGGCGTTCGGGGGGATTCGGGGTGGTCCGCCGGTTTCGACGCGGGCCCGCCGGCGGCGGTTCCCCAGGGGCACCAGGGTAGTACGGGGCGCCCGGGAACTTATTGGACCTGATATTGAATACGGGCGCCGCGCGTGTCACGCTGCCGCTACCGAGCAAGCAGCCGTTCAAACGACGGCACCCGTCTCCGCAGGAACCAGGAGGGACCGTGACGGCACCCGCCGGGCAGTCCGGCGCCACCGGCCACGGCGGGCACCACCCGTGGCACCGGGTGTACGAGGCGCTGGAGGACGAGCACGACTACGAGATCGACGACATCGGAGGCGCCCTCCCCGACGGCCTGAGGGGCACCCTCTACCGCAACGGCCCGGGGCGGTGGCAGGTCGGCGAGAGCCTCCTGGACCACATCTTCGACGGCGACGGGATGCTGTCGATGTTCGCCTTCCCCGGCGACGGCCGCGTCCGCTACCGCAACCGCTACGTGCGGACCCGCCACTACCGGTACGGGCAGGAGAAGGGCAGGGTCGGCCTGAGGGGGATCGGGACGCAGCGCCCCGGCGGGATGCTCGCCAACATGTTCCGGCCTCCCTCCAACGTCGCCAACACCGGGGTCGTCCTGCACGGCGGGAAGCTGCTCGCGCTCTGGGAAGGTGGCCGTCCGTTCAGGCTCGACCCCGACAGCCTGGAGACGCTGGGGGAGTACTCCTTCGGCGGCCGGCTGAAGGTGCCCGCCGCCTTCTCCGCCCACCCCTCCCGCTGCCCGGACACCGGGGAGCTGTTCAACTTCGGCATGGACTTCACCCGTGCGCGCAGCCTGCGCTGCTACCGGGTCGACCCGGACGGGGCCCTGCACCACCTGCCGCGCGTCCCGCTGCCGTACACGCCGTGGAACCACGACTTCGCCCTCACCCGCCGCCACCTGGTCTTCGTCATCAACCCGGTGGTCCCCAAGGCGGCCGGGATCCTGCTGGGGACGAAATCGATCAGCGAAGCGCTGCGGTACGAGCCGCACCGCCCCACCTGTTTCACGATCGTCCCGCGCGACGGCGGGAGGGCGCGCGTGATCGAGCACGAGGCGCTGCTGGGATTCCATTTCGTCAACGCGTTCGAGGACGGCGACGACATCGTGGTGGAATTCGTGCGTTTCGCCGACTGGGACGGGGTGGCCACCGCGTTCCGCGATTTCCGCACCCGCGATTTCCCGTGGGGGTGCGCGCTGATGCGGTACCGCGTGTCGCCGGAGAGCGGGCGCGTGGAGGGCGAGGAGCTGTGCGCCCTGCCGCTGGAGCTGCCGCACGCCGACGTCCGCCAGGCCGGGAGTCCCCACCGCTACACCTACTTCGCGGGCCGCACCCGCCCGGGCTCGCCGGACGACCGGATCGGGATCCACGCCTTCGACCACGTCACCGGCGAGCGCAAGGTCCATGAACTGCCGGCCGGGCACATGCCCGGCGAGCCCGTGTTCGCGCCGCGCGCACCGGACGCGCCGGAGGGCGACGGCTGGCTGCTCGCCCTCGCCTACGACCCGGGCGGGCACCGCTCGCGGCTGCTCGTCCTCGACGCCCGGGACGTGGAGGCCGATCCGGTGGCGGTGCTCGGCCTGCGTCATCACATTCCCATGGGATTCCATGGCGCGTTCACCGAACGCGTCGCCCATAGTGGGAAATAACGCCCGGCCTGGTTAATCGTTCCGTCAATTCCGGTGCTGGGCGGCCGTTGCGCTGCTTAATGTCTGGTTCGCATCTGCCGGTTATTCGGGGAGCGGACGCGATGCGCAACGATGCGAAGGAGAAGCCCGGCACCGAGCCGGGCCCGGAGCCGGGTCCGGAGCCGGGCCCGAAGCCCGGCGCCGGCGGCCGAGCCGGCCGCGGCACCGGCCGGAGGCGCGCCCGGCGGGCCGCACCGGGCGCCGGCCGGGGCCAGGGCTCCGGGACCGGCGCCAGGGCGCACGCGGAGGCGGAGTACCGCGAGCTGGTCCGGCTGGTGTACTTCGTCCTCCCGGGCAAGGGCAAGCGGATCTACCGGCTGGCGCTGGCCCGCCGGATCGTCGAGCGCACCGCCGGATGGGGGCCGGGCCGCGGGCTCGGCCGCGAGCGGGGCCGGGCGCGGCGCCGCACCCGGGTGCTGCGGCAGGCGATGCGCCCGTCCCGCCGCCGGCAGATCGGCCTCGGCCCCTGGCTGCGCTCGATGCCGGCCCGGCTGCCCGACCCGTCCCTCACCGCCATGCTCTCGACGCTGGAGCCGCGGGTCCGGCTCGCCTACGTGCTGCTGTACGTGGCGGAGCGGCCCCGGTACGAGGTGCGCGACCAGCTCGCCGAGCTCCGCGTCCCCGACCCCTGGACGGTGATCCGGGCGGCCGAGGAGCGGTCCCGGGAGGCGGCCCTGACGGCGGTGCCCGGACGCGGGACCGGGCGGCCGGCCCCGGAACGCGGCCTGCCGCCCTCGGCCGCCCCGCGGCGGCGGGGGACCGATCCGTTCGCCCCGCCCCGGGCGGGTTCCGCCCGCGGCCGGACGCCGATCCCGATCGGCGTCGCGGTGGCGCTGACGGCGGTGCTGGTCGGCGCGCTGGTGCTGAGCGAGACCGGCGCCGCGGGACGGCTCCTGGGCGGCACCTCCTCGGCGGACGCCCACGACCTGAGCCTGCGGTTCGCGGCGGCGGACGCCTGGCGGCGGGCCCCGCACAGCCTGGACGTCTGGCCCGCGCGGGGCGGCCTGGTCCGCGACAGGAAGTTCACCGACCGGGCCCTGCGCGCCTGGGCCGCCGCCGCCAAGGCCGGGCGCACCGGACCGGGCGGCGGCGATCCGCAACTGCTCTTCGCGGGCCACGTCGACGGCCGTCCGGTGGCGCTGCTGCGGCACGGCGACCGGGTCGGCCGCTACACCGGGGCGGACGACCGGCTCGCCGTCTCGGTCGCCGGCAGGGAGCCGTCGAGCCCGATGGCGGTCGGCGGGGGCCGGTACCTGCTCGCCCCCTGGGACAGGGCCGAGACGCTCGCGGGGGTCAGGGTGGTCACGTACGAGGGCCTCACCCCGCCGCTCCCGTCCCGGCCGCGCTGCGGCCGCGGCCCGGTGCTGAACCTGGAGAGCGACGGCGCGTCCCGGACCATCGGTGAGTTCGGCGGTCCCCGCCCGGTCGTGCTCGCGCACCGCTCGCCCAAGTACGCCGTTCCCGCGCCCCCGAAGAAGGGCACCGCCGCCGCGATGCCCGCCAAGCCGGTGAAGCCCGCGCGGCTGTCGGAGGAGGGGCTGAGCGTCTGGGAGCGCGTGGCGTGCCTGACGGCGCCCGATCCCCGGCGGCCCGTGCCGGAGGCGACGGCCTGGGAGTTCTGGTCGGGCCCGCTGCCCCCTGAAGGCGGGCGGGCTCAGTGGGTCTGCACGAGCATGGTCTCCTCCGGGAGCGGGGGCCCCGGAGGGGGCGGGGCGACGGGGCAGGCTGCCCTCCTGGTCCAGAAGACCGTCCAGCCCACCGGAGCCTGCGACCCGCGGCGGCCGGTCGCCGGAACCTGGCGGCGGTCCGCCCTGGGCGAGTGGCACTACGTCGCCGCCGCGGCCCGCGGGCTCACGCCTCAGGCGAAGGGGCCGTTCCAGATGAGCCGGGTGGAGTCGCGGCTCCTGTACGCCGTCCCGCCCGACCCCGAGCGCCGTCCGGCCAGGCCCGTCACCCTCACCGCCCGGCCCGCGCCGTGAGCCGGCGCTGAACCGGGCGCCCGGTCAGGGGCCGCTT
The DNA here is from genome assembly GCF_042656285.1 of Actinomadura rugatobispora. Taxonomy (GTDB): domain Bacteria; phylum Actinomycetota; class Actinomycetes; order Streptosporangiales; family Streptosporangiaceae; genus Spirillospora; species Spirillospora rugatobispora. The sequence continues at coordinate 134,957 of NZ_JBHSON010000014.1, forward strand.
ACGCCCATCGTGCACACTGAGGAGGCACCGAATAGGATTCAGCCGGGCCGTGGGGCCCGGTGAAAGGGGTCTGGGATGGGCAAGGGGCCGCTGTCCGGAGTACGGGTGATCGAGCTGGCCGGGATCGGGCCGGGTCCGTTCGCCGCGATGTTGCTGGCCGACCTGGGCGCCGACGTGATCCAGGTCGACCGCCCCTCCGCGGTCAGGGAGGGCCAGACCACCGGCGGCACCGAGTTCAGCAACCGCGGCAAGCGCTCGATCGCCGTCGACCTCAAGAGCGAGCGGGGCAGGGAGGTCGTGCTCGGCCTGATCGAGAAGTCCGACGTCCTGATCGAGGGCTTCCGGCCCGGCGTCACCGAGCGGCTCGGCATCGGCCCCGACGACTGCCTGGCCCGCAACCCCCGGCTCGTGTACGGCCGCATGACCGGCTGGGGCCAGCAGGGCGCGCTCTCCAGGAGCGCCGGGCACGACATCGGCTACATCGCCATCACCGGGTCGCTGCACGCCATCGGCCGCGCGGGCGGCCCGCCCCAGGTGCCGCTGAACCTCCTGGGCGACTTCGCCGGCGGCAGCATGTACCTGGTCGTCGGCGTGCTGTCGGCGCTGCTGGAGTCGCGCACCAGCGGTCAGGGCCAGGTGGTCGACGCCGCCATCGTCGACGGCACCGCCCACCTGTCCACCTTCATCCACGGGATGCTGGCCGGCGGCCTCTGGCAGGACCGGCGCGGCGTCAACATGCTCGACACCGGCACGCCCTGGTACGACGTGTACGAGACCGCCGACGGCAAGCACGTGGCGGTCGGCGCGATCGAGCCGCAGTTCTACGCCGAGTTCGTCCGGCTGCTCGGCCTGGAGGACCGGGAGGGCGCCGCGGACCTGCCCGGCCAGTTCGACCAGGAGCGCTGGCCCGAGATGCGGGAGCGGTTCGCCGCCGTCTTCAAGACCAGGACCCGGGACGAGTGGGCGAAGATCTTCCTGCCCAGCGACGCCTGCGTGGCCCCCGTGCTGTCCCTCAAGGAGGCGGCCGAGCACCCGTACAACACCGAGCGGGGCGTGTTCCTGGAGAGCGGCGGGACGCACCAGCCCGCCCCGGCGCCGCGGTTCTCCCGCACGGCGGCCGAGACCGACGGGGTCCCGGCACTGCCGGGCGGGCAGACCCGGGACGTGCTCACCGACCTCGGCTTCGACGACGTGGACGGCCTGCTGGCGAGCGGCGCGGTCGTGCAGAGCTGACCGGCCCGGCGGCCGGTCCGCGCCCCGGCCGCCGCCCGCCCGCCGGGGCATTGCCGCCACTCGGTAAATTCCGCTCCCCGCCGGTGTCGTCCCGCCCGCCCGGGGTACGGGCCGTCAGCATCGCCCCGTGATCGTGGGGCGGCGCTGCGAGCAGGCGACGCTGCGAACGGGCGGCGCGGTGAGAGGGTGACGCGGTGGGAGTGCTCCGGTCGGCGGCGCGTCTCGTGCCCCGTGCGACGGCCCATGCCGCCGGCCTGGCCTCCGGTACCGCGCGCCTGACCGCCGAGACGGCCTCAGAAGCGACCGCGCTGGCCACCGGACTGGCCGCCGGCCTGGCGACAGGGCTGGCGACGGGGCTGGCGACGGGGCCGGCGTCCGGGCCCGTCTCCGGAACGGCCGGGCTGGTCGGCGGCGCCGCCTCCCGGACCGCCGGGCTGGCCTCCGCCGGGCTCTCCCGCGTGCCACGCCCCCATGTGCCCCGCCCCCGCGTACCGCATCCGCCCCTTCCGTCCGCGCTCAGTGAGCTGGTGGAGCGCGCCGAGCTGGCGAACCTGATCGGCCCCCGGACCCGGCGGCGGGTCTGGGCCCGCAAGGGCAGGGCCTACATCGAGCTGCGCGGCCACCCGGCGACCCGTACCCCCGCCGGCGCCGAGCTGCGCGCCGCTACCACCAAGGCGGTGCGCCGGCTCAAGGGCGTCCACTGGGCGGAGGTCAACGCGGTCACCGGCGAGGTCCTCACCGCGTTCGACGAGGACCAGATCACCCTGGAGGAAGTGCTCGACGCCATCGACGCCGTGGAGCAGGAGCACCAGGTCTCCGACACGACCCTCCCCATGGAGAGCCATCCCGGCGACCTCGCGCCGGCCACCGTCGAGACGATCGCGCTGGCCTCCGACTGCGCCGCGTTCGCGCTGGCCATCGCCGGACGGTTCGTCTGGCTGCCCCGGTGGCCGCGCGCCACCCGGGTCGCCGTGGTCTGGCTGGACGGCCAGCCGCGGCTGCGCAGGCGGCTGGAGCACCGGCTCGGGCCGCACGGCACCGACCTGGTCCTCGCCGTGACGAACGCCGCGCTGCACGCCCTCACCCAGGAGCCGTCCTCGCTGGCCGTGGCCGCGCTGCAGCACGGCGTCCAGCTGGCCGAGGCGAACGCCCAGCGGGCCGCCTGGAGCCGCTGGGAGGAGAGCCTGTCCGGGGGCGGCCTGCCCACCGAGGCCCCGCACCGGCCCGCCCGGCCCGAGCCGCTGCCGCCCGGACCGGTGGAGACCTGCGCCGACCGCTCCGCGATCGCCGCGCTGGTCGGAGCGGCGGGCGTGGCGGGCTTCGGCCGCGACCCCGGCGCCGCCGCCGACGTGCTGCTGGCGATGGTGCCGCGCGCCGCCCACAGCGGCCGGCGCGCGTTCGCCTCCGGTCTCGGCCGCGCGCTGGCCCGCCAGGGCATCGTCCCGATGGACGGCCGCTGCTACCGGCGGCTCGACCGGATGACCGCCGTGGTCCTGGACTCGGCCGCGCTGTGCGGCCCCGAACCGGAGATCATCTCCGCCGACGGGGCCGCGGTGTGGCGGGCCGCGTCCCGGCTGCTGGAGGTCGACCCCGGGCTGGAGGGCGTCCCCGACACGGACGGCTGGCGGCTGGAGCGCACCCGCGGCACCGTCGGGACCCCGGCCGATCCCGGCGGCCTCCGGCTGCGCGTGCTCGGACCCGAGGGCGGCGTGCTGGGGGAGGCGCTGGTGGGGCGCAGGCTCGCCCCGCTGGCCGAGTCCCTGCTGGTCGCGGCGCGGGACGGCGGCGCCCGCGTCCTGCTGACCGAGCACGTCTCCACCGCCGATCTGCTGCCCCTGGCCGACGACGCGCTGGACGCCGCCACCCCGCTGCTGGACCACGTCCGCGCGCTGCAGCGCGACGGCGAGGGCGTGCTGGTCGTCACCGCCTCCGACCAGGGCGCCGCGCTGGCCGCCGACGTGTCCGTCGGGGTCTCCGCCGCCGGTCCGGTGGACGGCGGCACCCCGGCCTGCTGGGGCGCCGACCTGATCTGCACGGGCGGGCTCGACCAGGCCTGGCGGGTGCTGATCGCGGTCGGCGCGGCCAGGGAGGGCAGCCGGCGCGCGGTGCGGCTGGCCCTCGGCGGCTCGTCCCTCGGCGTCCTGCTGGTGCTGACCGGGCGCCGCGCGACCTCGGCGTTCGACCTGGCCCCCGTCTACAGCGCGGCACTGGTCGCGATGCTCGGCGGGCTGCTGTCGGCCCGCAGGCTGGCGACCCGGCCCGCGCCGAGGCCGCTGCCCCGCATCCAGTGGCACGCGCTCGACCCGGTCACCGCCGCGGAGCAGGCGCTGCGCCTGCGCGGCGCCATGGCCGCCGAGGAGGCCCCTCCCCGCACCCGGCTGCTGCCGGGACCGCTGCCGGCGCCGCTGCGCGCCGCGCCGCCGGTCAGGGCGCTCGGCGAGGTCGCCGCCTCCGTCCGGCACGAGCTGAGCGACCCGCTGACGCCCGTCCTGGTCCTGGGCGCCGCCGCGTCCGCCGTCGTCGGGTCCGGTGTCGACGCCGCGCTGGTCGGCGGCGTCATGGCCGGGAACGCGCTGATCAGCGGCGTGCAGCGGGCCCGCGCCGAGCGCGCCCTGCGCGGCCTGCTGCTCGGCCAGCGCGCCCCCGCCCGCCGGGTGCGCACCGGTGACCACGCGGACGACCCCCGCGCCTGGGACTTCACCCTCGACGGCCGGACCGGATGGGCCCCGTACGACGTCATCCCGGCCGCCGAGCTGCGCCCCGGCGACGTCATCGCGGTCGGCCCCTCCGACGTGGTGCCCGCCGACGCCCGCCTGCTGGCCGAGGAGGACCTGGAGGTCGACGAGGCGAGCCTGACCGGCGAGTCGCTGCCGGTGTCCAAGTCGCTCGCCGCCGTGCCCGGCGCCGACCTCGACGAGCGCGGCTGCATGCTGTACGAGCAGACCACCGTGCTCGCCGGCCGCGGCTACGCGGTCGTGGTCGCCACCGGCGAGGCCACCCAGGCGGGCCGGGCCGCCGCGCTGGCCGGCCGCGGCGCCGCCCCCACCGGCGTGCAGGCACAGCTGAACGAGCTGACCCGGATCTCGCTGCCGGTGACCGGGCTCAGCGGCGGCCTGGTCAGCGTGCTGGGCCTGCTGCGCGGCGTCTCCGCCCGGCAGGCGATCTCCTCGGGGGTCGCGGTCGCGGTCGCCGCCGTGCCCGAGGGGCTCACGCTGGTGGCGACGGTCGCGCAGCTGGCCGCCGCCCGCCGGCTGTCCCGCCGCGACGTGCTGGTGCGCTCGTCCCGGACGCTCGGCACGCTGGGCCGCGCCGACACCCTGTGCTTCGACAAGACCGGGACGCTCACCGAGGGGCGGCTGCGCGTCACCCGCGCCAGCGGCCCGCTGCGCGGCACCGGACTGGACGGCCCGCTCGGCCGCCGCGTCCTGACCGTCGCGGCCCGCGCCTGCCCCGACCCCGCGGCCGGGAGCGTCAAGCACGCCACCGACCGGGCCGTCCTGGACGCCGCCGAGACCCGGCTCGGCGGGGACCCGGAGTGGGAGCCGCTGCACCGGACTCCGTTCGAGCCCAGCCGCGGCTACTCGGCCGCCACCGGCCGCGACGGCGGCGAGGCGTACCTGGCGGTGAAGGGCGCCCCCGAGGTCGTCCTGCCGCGCTGCCACCGCCTGGTCGCCCGCGCCCGCGCCGGGGCCGGGCGCGACACCGAGCCCATGACGGCGCGGCGGCGCGCGTCCGTCGAACGGACCGTGCACCGCCTGGCGGGCCGCGGGCTGCGCGTGCTGGCGGTCGCCGAGGCCCGTCCCGGCGGGCTGGAGGACGCCGAGAAGCTGCCGGAGACCGCCGACCTGGTGCTGGTCGGGTTCGTCGGCATCGCCGACCCGACCCGCCCGGACGCGGCCGAGGCGATCGGCACGCTCACCGCGGCCGGGATCCGGGTCACGATGATCACCGGCGACCATCCCGACACCGCCCGCGCGGTGGCCGCCGAACTGGGCGTCCCGCATCCCGAGCGCACCCTGACCGGCGCCGAGCTGGACCGGCTCAGCGACCGCGAGCGGACCGCGCGGATCGCCGCGACCTCGGTGTTCGCCCGCGTCACCCCCGAGCACAAGGTCCGCATCGTGCAGGCGCTGCAGCGCGCCGGGCGGGTGGTGGCGATGACCGGCGACGGCGCCAACGACGCCGCCGCGATCCGGCTCGCCGACGTGGGCATCGGGCTGTCCAGCGGCGACTCGCGGGCCGCGCCGTTCGCGGCCGACCTGATCCTGCGCGGCGGCGACCTGCCCGGAATCGTGGCGGCGCTGCTGGAGGGCCGCGCGCTGTGGCAGAGCGTCCGCAACGCCGTCTCGATCCTGGTCGGCGGGAACGCCGGCGAGGTCGCCTTCACGATCTACGGGACCGCGCTGGGCGGGCGGGCGCCGCTCACCACCCGGCAGCTGCTGCTGGTCAACATGCTCACCGACATGATGCCCGCGCTGGCCGTGGCGCTGGCCCCGCCCGACGGCGACGGCGACCCGGCGGCCGGCGATCCGGCGGCCCCGCCCAAGGCCGGCGCGCTCGGCGACCCGATGTACGACGCGATCGCGGCCCGCGGCGTGGTGACCGCGCTGGGCGCCGTGCTGGCCTGGCAGCTCGGCCGGTTCACCGGACGGCGCCGGCGGGCCGGGACGATGGGCCTGGCCGCGCTGGTCATCACCCAGCTCGCGCAGACCCTGCAGTCCGGATGGCGCAGCCCGGCGGTGCTGGCCACCTGCGCCGCCTCGCTGCTGGTGCTGGCCGCGGTGATCGAGACGCCGGGGGTCAGCCACTTCTTCGGCAGCACCCCGCTGGGGCCGGTGGCCTGGTCGATCGTCCTGGGCTCCGCGGCGGCCGCCGCCACCGCCCCGCTGCTGGGCGCCCCGCTGAAGGCGCTCGCCGACCGGGCCGGCGTCTCCTGGAGGCCCGGCTCCTAGAGGCCCAGGCGCCTGCCGACGATCTCGTTCATGATCTCGCTGGTGCCGCCGCCGATGCCCAGGATGCGCGCGTCCCGGTAGTGCCGCTCCACCTCCGACTCGCGCATGTAGCCCATCCCGCCGTGCAGCTGGACGGCCTCGTGCACCACGTGCTCCACCGCGTACACGGCGGTGTTCTTGGCGTAGGCGGTCTCGGTCAGCACGTCCTCGCCGGCGGCGTGCCGCTCGGCCACGCCGCGGGTGTAGGCGCGCGCCACGTCCACCTGCCGGGCCATCTCGGCGAGCTTGTGCCGGACCACCTGCCGGGACGACAGCGGCCGCCCGAACGTCTCCCGGGCCCGCACCCACTCCAGCGTCAGGTCCAGGCACCGCTGCGCCGTCGCGTACGCCTGGACGGCCAGCGACAGCCGCTCGGTCACGAAGTTCCGCATGATCTGCACGAAGCCGGAGCCCTCCTCGCCGACCAGGTTGGCGGCGGGCACCCGCACGTCGGTGAACGCGAGCTCGGCGGTGTCGGAGCACAGCCAGCCCATCTTGCTCAGCGACCTGGACACCGCGAACCCGGGGGCGCCCTTCTCGATCACCAGCAGCGAGATCCCGCCGTACCCGGGCTCGCCGGTCCGCACCGCCGTGGTCACGAAGTCGGCCCGCACGCCCGAGGTGATGAACAGCTTGGCGCCGTTGACGACGTAGGAGTCGCCGTCCCGCACGGCGGTGGTGCGCAGGCCCGCCACGTCCGACCCGGCCTCGGGCTCGGTGACGCCCAGCGCCCCGATCCTCTCCCCGGCCAGCGTGGGCCGCGCGAACCGCTCGACCAGGTCCTCGTCACCCGAGGCGATGATGTGGGGCAGCGCGATCCCGTGGGTGAACAGCGAGGCCACCACCCCGCCCGACCCGCCCGCCTGGATCAGCTCCTCGGCGACGGTCATCGCGTCGAACAGGTCGCCGCCCCCGCCGCCGGCCTCCTCCGGGAACCCCGCGCCCAGCAGCCCGGCCGCCGCCGCCTTCCGGTGCAGCTCCCGCGGCAGTTCCCCGGCGTCCTCCCAGGCGGCCAGGTGCGGCACGATCTCCCGGACGGTGAAGTCGCGCACCAGCCGGCGCAGCGCGACGCGTTCGGGCGTGTTCCACGGGCTCATGGTGGGGCTCCTCCGGACCTGGAAACCAGAACGGGGTTCGGAATCTAACAGAGGAGCCCCGCGCCCGCTCGCCCGCTCAGGCGGTGGCCTCGGCCACCGCCTCGCTCCACAGCGCCAGCGCGTCGTCGACCTGGTCGCCGTTGACCACCAGCGGCGGGATCATGCGGACCACGTTGCCGTGCGCGCCGCAGGTGAGCAGCAGCAGGCCGCGGTCGACGGCGGCCTTGTGCGCCCGCTGCGCGGCGCCCGCGTCCGGCTCCCCGCCGGGCGCGGTGAACTCGCTGGCCTGCATCAGCCCGAGCCCGCGCACGTCGCCGATCGCCGGGTGCTCGGCCGCGATCTTGCGGAGGCCGTCCTGGAGGCGGGCGCCCATCTCGGCCGCGTTCTCCACCAGGCCCTCCTCCTGGATGACGTCCAGCGTCGCCAGGGCGGCCGCGCACGCCACCGCGTTGCCGCCGTAGGTGCCGCCCTGCGAGCCGGGCCAGGCCTTCTCCATCAGCGCCGCCGGCGCCGCGATCGCCGACAGCGGGAACCCGCTGGCCAGCCCCTTGGCCGTGACGACCACGTCGGGCCGGACGCCCGCGTGCTCGTGGCCCCAGAACTTCCCGGTGCGCCCGAAGCCGGTCTGGACCTCGTCGAGGATGAGCAGGATCCCGTGCCGGTCGGCGCGCTCGCGCAGCCCCTGCAGGAACGCGGGCGGCGCCGGGATGTACCCGCCCTCGCCCAGGACCGCCTCGACCAGGAACGCCGCCGTGTCCTGCGGCGCACCCGAGGTGGCCAGGACGTAGTCCAGTTCGCGCAGCGCGAACCTGGTCGCCTCCTCCTCGCTCCAGCCGTACCGGTAGGCCTGCGGGAACGGCGCCACCACGGCGCCCGGCATCAGCGGCCCGATCCCCGCGCGGAACTTGGTGCCCGCCGTGGTGAGCGCGGCGGCGCCCATCGTCCGGCCGTGGAAGCCGCCCTGGAAGACCAGGATGTTCTGCCGCCCGGTGACGTGCCGGGCCAGCCGCACCGACGCCTCCACCGCCTCGCTGCCGCTGTTCATGTAGAACAGCGAGTCGACGCCCTCGGGGAGCACCTCGCCCAGCCGCTCGGTCAGGCGCAGCAGGGGCTTGTGCATCACCGTCGTGTACTGGCCGTGGATCAGCGTGGCGACCTGCTCCTGGGCGGCCGCGACGACCCGCGGATGGCAGTGGCCGGTGCTCGTGACGCCGATCCCCGCCGTGAAGTCGAGGTGGCGGCGCCCCGCCTCGTCGTACAGGTACACGCCCTCGCCGCGCTCCGCCAGGACGGGCGTGGCCTGCTTGAGCACGGGAGACAGCTGAGCCATCCGGTCCTCCCAGTAGGATTGTCGACAATCTGCAGCCTATGGCAACACGCGGGGCCCCGCCTTGTCCACCCTCACCATGAGCTGTGTTCTCGTCACGCCAGGCGTTTGATCGAGTCGGTCATGTGGTCTTCGATGAGGCGCAGCAGGCGCTCCTCCTCGCCGTCGGAGATGGCGTCGACCAGGCGCCGGTGCTCATCGACCAGTTCTCCGGGCTCGGGGTAGGTGTCCTGCAGGGCGTTCAGGCACATCCGGGTCTCGACCAGCAGGGTCTGGGACATGCGCTCCAGCCGGGCGCTGCCGGAGGAGCTGACCAGGACCTCGTGGAACGCCTGGTCGGCGTCGCTCATCTTCACCCGGTCGCGCTCGCGGGCGGCCTCGACGAGGTGCTCCAGCGCTTCGGTGAGCCGGGCCACCGCCTCGCCGCGGTTGCGGTCCATGACGAGGGTGCAGGCGGCCCGCTCGATGGCCAGCCGGGCCAGATAGACGTCCTCGACGTCCCCCTCGTCCAACGTGATCACGAAGAGCCCGCGGTGCGGCTCGCTGTGCAGCAGGCCCTCCTGGACGAGCCGCTGCATGGCCTCGCGCAGCGGGCCGCGGCTGATGCCCAGCCGGCCCGCCAGCTCGGCCTCGCCGAGCTGCTCGCCGGGCGCCAGGTGGCCGTACAGGATCGCCGAGCGCAGCTCGTCGTAGACGATCTCGACGGTGGACTTGCGGGGGACGGGTTCCAGCTCGCCCAATCGGCCCATGCGCAAGGCCCCTCTCTCATAGCGTGGGACGGTGCGCACCCGGCACCGGAGGCCCGGCCTCCCAGGGGACGGCGGTGGCGGCCGCGGAGCCCGCGTCGAGCCCGGCCGCGAACAGCCGGCCCAGGCCCGTGCGGGGGCGCAGCGCGGACGCGGCGCCGTCGCCGCTTCCGGCCGCGAGCCGCAGGCCCTCCCAGACGCTCACCTGGTTGGCGGGCGCGGTGTCGGGCACCAGCACGGCCTCGGCGTCGGGATGGTCGTTGGCCGCGACGAAGTCGAGCACCTCGTCCCGGCCGAGCGTGCCGACCTCGGCGGCGGTGATGATGCCGCGGCACGACAGCGCGACGACGTCGATGCCCGCGCGTCCCAGGAAGTCCACGAACCGTTCGGCCACGTCGGCCGGGTAGGTGGCCGCGACCGCCACCCGGCGCAGGCCGAGATGGCGGGCCGCGTTGACGAAGGCGAAGGAGGTGCTGGACGCGGGTGCGCCGGCGGCCTCCCGCACGCCCTCGACCTGGCCCGCGGCGCCGTCCCAGCCGAACACGAAGCTGCCGCTGGTGCAGGCCCAGACGGCCGCTCGCACGTCCAGCCCCGCCAGCGCGCGCGCCCCTTCCGAGAGCACGTCGGCGCCGCCCACGTCCAGCAGGGCGTCGACGCGGTGCGCGTCCTCGCGCATCAGGGTGTGCACGACCGGCAGGCGCACGTCGCCGAGCATCTTCTCGATGACCGGATAGTCGTCCTCGGCCGAGTAGCCGGGGTAGAGGAATCCGATCGCGGGCGCCGTGGGTGCCATCCGTCCTCCGCTCCGAATCCGGGTGCAGATTCAGATTGTTGACAATCCTAACATTTCCGATCTTTTGCCCGCGGTTGGGCTCGCGTTGACGGCCCGGCCGGTGCGGGCACCGGCCGGGCCGTCCCCCTGCCCATCCGCGCGGGGCCCCGCCCGGGCCCTGTTCAGGCCCTGGTCAGGGGGTCAGGCCGCCGTGGCCCGGCCCAGCTGCACCAGCCACTGGCCCTCGCCGGCCGCCTGGCAGCCCATGGCCCGCAGCGCGGAGCACATGGTCACCTGGTTGGCGGTGAGGACCGGCTTGCCGATCATCCGCTCCAGCGGGGCGATGATGTCGTAGGTCGGCACGTTGGTGCAGCTGATGAAGACCGCCTCCGCCTCGGGGCGGTCGACCGCCGAGACCGCCTCGACGACCTCGCCGTAGCCGACCTTCCAGATGTGGTTGAGCAGGCCCATGCCGACCGACGACACCACCCCGACTCCGTGCGAGCCGAGGAAGGACACCAGCCGGTCGGTGACGCTGTCGATGTAGGGCGTCACCACCGCGATCCGGTCGACGTCCAGCAGCCGCAGCGACTCCACCAGGGCGCCCGAGCTGGTCGTGGCGGCGGGCGCGCCCGCCGTCAGCATCGCCTGGGTCAGCTCCCGCTCGCCCCGCGCGCCCCGGATGAAGCTGCCGGACGCGCACGCGTAGGCCACCGCCAGCGGCTCGGGCGCCAGCACGTCGCGGACGGCCTGCCGCACGATCGAGTGGTCGGACAGGGCGGAGGCCATCTCCACCGTGACCGGCACCGGGACGTACGGGAGCCGGGTCATGAACAGCGAAACGTCGTCGGGCGTCCAGCGCCACAGCTCCCGGTCGAGCGCGAAGTCGAACGGGGCCACCACGCCGATGCCGTGCTGGGCGGTCAGCTCGGGCCCGACGATCAGCTGGGGGTCGAATGCCATCCCCGGCCGCCGCTCAGCCGCCGTGCCGTGCGTACACCAGGCGCTCGCCGACACCGCCGGAGCGCCACACGTCGTTGCACGCCTCGGCCATGCGGTCGAGGCCCTCGACGATGGTGGCGTAGACGTTGCCGGGCACCCAGCCCACGTCCCCGTTGAGCAGCAGGTTGTTGCGCCCGTAGAAGATGGCGAGGTCGATCACGCCGGGCAGCTCGTGGATGTTCTTCTCCTCCTTGAAGCCGCGGTCGAGCATGCCGCCGTGGAAGTCGAAGAACACCACGTCGCCGGGGATCGGGGTCACGGTCGGGTTCTCCTGGCCCACCGCCTCGTCGGTGAACCGCTCGACCATCGTGTAGACCTCGTTGCGGGCGTACTTGGCGTGGTAGGCCTCGCCCCCGAGGGGGAGGGACTCCCAGACCGCCTCGCACGTCCTGGGGGCGTCTTTCTCGAGCAGTTCCGCGACGCAGGAGACGCCACGGCGCTCGAGCGTGATGGTCATGAGCTTGGGCATGCCGGCCTCCCCGGGCACAGGGGTGGGCGACGCGTCGCTCACCCGAGAGGACTCTTTCGATTAGAGCGCCTTGGGATCCGCCCTGGCCTTGGAACGGTTGCGACGGTCTTGCAGCACGATCAACGCGGGCCGCCTGGCGAGTGACCCGGTGGTTTGATGCCCCGCGCTGATTGTTGACAATCCTACGAAGGCTTCCTAGCGTGTCAATGCCTCCCCACGTTGCGTTCTAGTTAATTGAGCGACCCCAGAGAGTGAGCCGATGGAGCCTGCCCAGCCACTTACCTCCCGGCCGCCCCAGGTGGTGGTGCTCCGGGGGGACGCGCGGCCGCCGGGGATGGAGCCGGTCGAGCGGGCCGCCGACGTGCGCTACGTCCGCGAGGACGGCCTGGCGGAGGCGCTCCCGGGGGCCGACGTGCTGTTCGTGTACGACTTCTGGACCGAGGCGGTCGCCGCCGCCTGGCCCGCCGAGGACGCCCCGCCCTGGGTGCACATCGCCAGTGCCGGGGTGGACCGGTTGCTGTTCCCTGCCCTGGTCGACAGTGAGACCATCGTCACCAACTCGCGAGGGGTCTTCGACCGGCCCATCGCAGAATATGTCCTCGGACTGGTGCTCTGCTTCGCCAAGGACCTGCACACCACCCTGCGGCTGCAGGCCGAGGGCGTGTGGCGGCACCGCGAGACCGAGCCGATCGCCGGCGCCCGCGCGGTCGTCGTCGGCACCGGCCCGATCGGGCGGGCCATCGCCCGCACGCTGACGGCGGCGGGACTGCGGGTGAGCGGGATCGGGCGCACGGCCCGGTCCGGCGATCCCGACCTGGGGGAGGTGCTGCCCGACGACCGGCTGCACGAGGCGCTGGCCGAGGCCGACTACGCCGTGCTCGCCGCACCCCTCACCGACCGCACCCGCGGCATGATCGACCGGGCCGCGCTGCGGGCGATGCGCCCCACCGCACGGCTGATCAACATCGGCCGGGGGCCGCTGGTGGTGGAGGACGACCTGGTCGGCGCGCTGCGCACGGGCGAGATCGCGGGCGCCGCGCTGGACGTCTTCGTGGACGAGCCGCTGCCGTCCCCGTCCCCCCTCTGGGAGCTGCCCAACGTGATCGTGTCCCCGCACATGTCGGGCGACATCGTCGGCTGGCGGGACGAACTGGTCCGGCTGTTCGCCGACAACCTCGACCGCCGCGTCCACGGCCGGCCGCTGCGCAACGTCGTCGACAAGCGCCTCGGCTACGTCGGCTCGGGCGCCCCGGCCTCCTCCTGACCACCGCGCTGACCACCGCCGCTACCCCTGGGGGGAATCGATGACCGGCACCGAGGGCACCGGGACCGCGGACCCGGCGAACCTGACCGCGACCGAGCTGCTGGCCGCCTACCGCACCGGCGCGCTGTCCCCGGTCGAGGCCGCCGAGGCCGTGCTGGCCCGGATCGAGCGGGCCGATCCCGAGCTGAACGCCTTCTGCCTGGTCGAGCCCGAGTGGACGCTGGAGGCGGCGCGCGCGTCCGCCGAGCGGTGGCGGCGCGGGGAGCCGTCGGGGCTGCTCGACGGGGTACCGGTGTCGATCAAGGACGTGCTGCTCACCCGGGGGCGGCCGACGCTGCGCGGCTCCCGTTCGATCAGCCCCGGCCAGCGGTGGCCCGACGACGCGCCCTCGGTGGCCCGCCTGTACGAGCACGGCGCGGTCCCGGTCGGCAAGACGACCACGCCGGAGTTCGCGTGGAAGGGCGTCACCGACTCCCCGCTCACCGGGATCACCCGCAACCCGTGGGACCTCTCCCGCACCCCGGGCGGCTCCAGCGGCGGCGCGGGGGCGGCCGTGGCGGCGGGGATGGCCCCGCTGGCGCTGGGCACCGACGGCGGTGGCTCGGTGCGCATCCCGGCCTCGTTCACCGGGACGTTCGCGCTCAAGCCGACCTACGGCCGGGTGCCGCACTTCCCGGCCAGCCCGTTCGGGACGCTCGCCCACGTCGGCCCGATGACCTGGACGGTCGAGGACGCGGCGCTGCTCATGGACGTGATCTCCGGGTTCGACAGCCGGGACTGGTCGGCGCTGGCGCCGCCGCACGCGCCGTTCTCGCCGCTGCGCGGGGACGTGTCCGGGCTGCGCGTCGCCTACAGCCCGACCCTGGGGTTCGCGCGGGTGGACCCCGAGGTCGCCGAGCTGGTGGAGGCGGCGGTGGAGGTCTTCGCCGAGCTGGGCGCCAAGGTGGAGCAGGTCGATCCGGGCTTCGACGACCCGGTGGCCGAGTTCGAGGTGCTGTGGTTCGCGGGCGCGGCGAAGGTGGTCGAGCACCTCGGGCCGCAGGAGCGCGCCGCCCTCGACCCGGGCCTGCGCGAGGTCTGCGACCTCGGCGCGGGGTACTCGGCGTCCGACTACCTGGACGCGACGGCCCGGCGGATGGAGCTGGGGCGGATCATGGGCCGCTTCCACGAGCAGTACGACCTGCTGCTCACCCCGACGATGCCGATCGCGGCGTTCGAGGCCGGCCGCGTGGCGCCGCCGGAGGGGCCCTGGGCCGGGAAGGAGCGCTGGACGGGGTGGACGCCGTTCACCTACCCGTTCAACATGACCCAGCAGCCCGCGGCCAGCGTCCCGTGCGGGTTCACCGCCGACGGGCTGCCGGTCGGGCTGCAGGTCGTGGGCCCGCGGCACGCCGACGGGCCGGTGCTGGACGCCTGCCTGGCCTTCGAGCGGGCCCGCCCCTGGCAGGGCCGCCGGCCGCCGCTGCCCGTGTAGCCGGCCCGTGTGACTCGGTCTTGTAGCGGCGCGCCGGGGCGGCTAGTGTCCCGACCAAGCAACCGCTTGGGTCGGGTCTGGGAGGCTTCATGCGCCGCGGCATCTACCTGCTCGAAGAGGTCGAGTTCCACCCGATGAACTCGCGCAGGCCGCTGGAGTACCTGCGCTGGCTCACCGAGTACAAGCGCGAGGACGACCGGCTGGAGGCGGGCGCGCACGAGCTCACCGCGGGCATGTCGATCCGCTCCCGCGAGATCGACCTGGTCGGCGCCTTCTACGCGGTCGGCATCACCGGCCACCCGCAGTTCAAGGTGGTGACCCTGTGGGACTGCCACGGCGGCTGGGACGGCGGCTGGCGGCAGATGCTGGAGATCTACGACGACGTCCAGAAGAACCTGTTCCTGTCCGACATCGACGACCTGCGGCACGGCGCGTTCTCCCGTCCGCTGGGCGCGGCCCCCGGCTCGCCCGCCGTCGCCGACCTGCTCGCGGAGGGTTACGCCGCCCCGCTCTACCTCTTCGAGAGCGCCCAGGTGCGCCCCGGCGCCGCGCTGGACTACCTGGACGCCGTCCGCCGCGAACGCGCCCCGATCCTGGCCGATCACGGCCACCGCCTGGTCGGCTCGTACGAGGTGCAGTTCTGCGACACCGAGGCCGTGACCCTCTGGGGCACCGACATCGACGCCCACCTGGAACTCCAGCGCGCCCGGGACGCCGCGCTCGGCATGGACGACGAGACCGACCCCGACCACCGCCTGATCAGCTGGCGCAAGACGGCCCGCCAGTACCTGGAGGGCCCCTGGCGCGAGACCCTCCTCAGCCCCTACCCCGGCAGCAAGCTCGCGCCCCCGCGATGAGACGGACTACTCGATCTCGCCCTGCTGCCGCTGCTCCTTGCGGAGTTTCTTCTGCTCGCGGCGGGCCTTGCGCTTGACGTCGACGCCGCCCCAGAAGGACAGGCCGGACACGATGACCTTGGGGGAGCCGGGGGTGCCGGGGCCGCTGGCGCGCTGGTCGAAGCCGCCCATGATGGCCAGGCCCTTGACGTGGACGGTCAGGTCGTCGGGCACGATCACCTCGATCCCGCCCATGATCGCGAAGGCCCGGATCCGGACCTCGCCCTCGGCGAACCGGGCCTCGCGCAGGTCGATCTTGCCGCCGCCCCAGAACGCGAACGCGGTGAAGTTCTTCGGGACCGTCCACACGCCCTGGCGCTGGAACGCGGCCAGGATTCCGAAGCCGGTCTTCCAGCTGGGGGCGTCGGCCGCGGGTCCGGCGGCCCGGTGGGCGGCGACCGGGGCGGCGGGGGCGCCGTCCGGGACGGGCAGGTCGCGGGTGATCGGCTCCAGCTCGGCGTAGGTCCTGGCCGAGTAGACCGCGTTCAGCCGCTCGTCGAGTTCCTCCAGGGTGAGGCGCCCCTCGCCCGCCGCGTCGCGCAGCACGTTGGCCACGCGGTCCCGGTCGGCGTCGGAGGCGCGCAGCTCTGGCAAGTGGGACGGGGAGCCGGCGCCTTCGGGCTCGGCCGGGGACTGGGACGCTGTCATGGCCCGAGCCTAGAACAGCGTCCGGCCCCGCGACGACCGGTCAGGCCGTGCCCGCCGCCTCCGCCGGTTCGAGCCGCACGACGATCGACTTGGAGGTGGGGGTGTTGCTGATGTCGGCGGTGCTGTCGAGCGGGACGAGCACGTTGGTCTCGGGGAAGTAGGCCGCCGCGCAGCCCTTCGCCGTCGGGTAGGAGATGATCCGGAAGGCGGTCGCCCGCCGCTCCACGCCGTCGGACCACTCCGACACCAGGTCGACGGTCGCGCCGTCGGCCAGGCCCAGCGCCGCCAGGTCATCGGGGTTGACGAACACGACGCGGCGGCCGGCCTTGACGCCCCGGTAGCGGTCGTCCATGCCGTAGACGGTGGTGTTGTACTGGTCGTGGCTGCGGACGGTCTGGAGCAGCAGCCGCCCCTCCGGGACGCGCAGCACCTCCAGCCCGTTCACCGTGAGGTTGGCCTTGCCGGTGGCGGTGGGGAAGCGGCGGTCGTCGCGCGGCGCGTGCGGCAGCGTGAACCCGCCGGGCTCGCGGATCCGCTCGTTGAAGCGCTCGAAGCCGGGCACGACCCGCGACACGTGGTCGCGGATCACGTCGTAGTCGTGCTCCATCGCGGCCCAGTCGATGCCCGAGGCCGGGAGCGCGGCGCGGGCGAGGCGGCAGACGATCGCGACCTCCGACAGCAGCTTCGGCCCGGCCGGGGCGAGGCGGCCGCGGGAGGCGTGCACCATGCCCATGGAGTCCTCGACCGACACGAACTGCGCGCCGGCCGCCTGCTCGTCGCGTTCGGTGCGGCCCAGCGTCGGCAGGATCAGCGCCCGCTCCCCGGTCACGGTGTGGGAGCGGTTCAGCTTGGTCGACACGTGCGCGGTGAGCCGGAGCCGGCGCATCGCCGCCTCGGTGACGGCGGAGTCGGGGGTGGCGCGGACGAAGTTGCCGCCCATGCCGAGGAACACCCCGGCCCGGCCGTCCCGCATGGCCCGGATCGCCTCGACGGTGTCGAGGCCGTGCTCGCGCGGCGGCTCGAAGGAGAACTCCGCGGCCAGGGCGTCCAGGAACGCGGCGGCCGGGCGCTCGAAGATGCCCATGGTCCGGTCGCCCTGCACGTTGGAGTGCCCGCGCACCGGGCACACGCCCGCGCCGGGACGGCCGATGTTGCCGCGCAGCAGCAGGAAGTTGACGACCTCGCGGATGGTGGGGACGGCGTTGCGGTGCTGGGTGAGGCCCATCGCCCAGCACACCACGATCCGCTCGGCCCCCAGGACGTCGCCGAGGACGGCGTCGATGTCGGCCCTGGTCAGGCCGGTGGCCTCCAGGACCTCCTCCCAGTCCAGGCCGGTCAGGTGCTCCTTGAGGGCCTCGAAGCCGGCGGTGTGTTCGGCGATGAACGCGTGGTCGATCGCGTCCTTCTCCACCAGCAGCCGGTTGAGCGACTGGAACAGGGCGAGGTCGCCGTTCAGCCGGATCTGGAGGTAGCGGTCGGCCAGCGCGGTGCCCCGCCCGGTGACCCCGGAGGGGCGCTGCGGGTTCTTGAAGCGCATCAGCCCGGCCTCGGGCAGCGGGTTGACGGCGACGATCCGCGCGCCCGCCTTCTTGGCCTCCTCCAGCGCCGACAGCATCCGGGGGTGGTTGGTGCCGGGGTTCTGCCCGACGACGAAGATCAGGTCGGACTTGTGGAGGTCCTCCAGCAGCACCGAGCCCTTGCCGATCCCGATCGTCTCGTTCAGTGCCGAGCCGGACGACTCGTGGCACATGTTGCTGCAGTCGGGGAGGTTGTTGGTTCCGAACGCGCGCACGAACAGCTGGTAGGCGAAGGCGGCCTCGTTGCTGGTGCGGCCCGAGGTGTAGAAGACGGCCTCGTCGGGGGAGGCGAGGGCGTTCAGCTCGGAGGCGAGCAGGTCGAACGCCTCGTCCCAGGCCACCGGCTCGTAGTGGTCGGACCCGGCGCGCTTGAGCATCGGCTCGGTCAGCCGCCCCTGCTGCCCGAGCCACAGGTCGCTGCGCCCGGCCAGCTCGGTGATGCTGTGGCGGGCGAAGAACTCGCGGGTGATCCGCCGGGTGGTGGCCTCCTCGGCGACGGCCTTGGCACCGTTCTCGCAGAACTCGGCGAGGTGCCGCTTGTCGCCCTCGGGCCAGGCGCAGCCGGGGCAGTCGAAGCCCTGCTTCTGGTTGACGCGCAGCAGGGCCAGCGCGGTGCGGGCGGCGCCCATCTGGTCGTAGGACTGCCGCAGCGCGGCCGTGACGCCGGGGACCCCGGCCGCCCAGTCCTTGGGCCCGGTCACCTGCAGGCCGCTGTCGTCGAAGTCCTCCTGAGGGGCCTTCCGGCTCATGTCACCCACCCTCCGTGGTCGTGCGCGTCCTCCACTGTCGCATCCGTTGTGCCGTGCTCGGCACGCCGACACTGATACCAAGCGCTTGCTCGCCATGGTGGTGTGGCGTTACCGTCCCGACAGGACAGGGACTCGGTGTGAGGGACGGCGCCCATGGGTGTACCGGTTCTGCAGGCCCCCGTACGCGAGGTGACCGGCGCGGAGGTCGCCGCTTTCCGAGAACGCGGCTGGGCCCGGCTGCCCGGCCTGGTCGACCCCGGCTTCGTCGCCGGCCTGCGTGAGCGCGCCCTGGAACGGCTCGCCGCCCGCCGCGGCGCCTTCCGCAACGGCTTCGTCGACCGGGCGTTCGGCCAGGACCGCGACATCGCCCGGCACGACGAGGCGTTCGGCGCCCTGGCCACGGCGCCGGCGCTGGCCCGCAACGTCACCCGGCTGCTGGTCGGCGTGGACGCGGTGCGCCTCCAGGTCACCAACCTCCTGATCAAGGAGCCGGCGGGCGCCGACGGGCACGGCGCGACGGTCTTCCACCAGGACTTCCCCTGGATGCCCATGGACCGCTCGGCGATGCTCACCGTCTGGCTCGCCCTCGACGAGGTGCCCGCCGACATGGGCGCCCTGCGCTTCTACGAGCGCTCCCACCTCTACGGGCCGCTGGGCCGCAGCTTCGTCCGCGAGGGGGACGACGCCCTCGGCCAGCACCCCTGGCTGGCCGACCTGGAGCTGTCCGCGCCCTTCGACATGGCGGCGGGCGACGCCACCGTGCACAGCAGCCTGGTGATCCACGGCGCCCCCGCCAACGGCCGCGACCGGCCTCGGCTGTCGTTCACCGCGACCTACTTCGACGCCGCCGCCCTCTACACCGGCGCCCCGTACGGGCAGACCGACGGCCTCGGGCTCACGGTCAACGAGCCGTTCGACCATCCGCTCTTCCCCGTCGTGGAGGCGTCATGAGCGTCGAGACCGTCCGCGGGCCGATCGCCGACCCCGGCGCCACCCTGATGCACGAGCACATCTTCGGGCTCAGCCCGGAGATCCTGTGGAACTGGCCCGACATCCCCGAGGGCTGGGACCTGGAGGCCCGCGCCCGCGAGGCCGCCGCCAGGCTCGACGAGCTCAAGGCCGCCGGGATCGACACGATCGTCGACCTCACCGTGATCGGGCTCGGCCGGTACCTCCCCGCCGTGCAGCGCGTCGCCGAGCAGACCGGCCTGAACATCGTCGCCGCCACCGGCCTCTACACCTACGACGCGCTGCCGCCCTACTTCGGCAACCGCGGCCCCGGCACCCTCTTCGGCGGCCCCGACCGGCTCGCCGAGTTCTTCGTCCGCGACATCACCGAGGGCATCGGCCGCACCGGCGTCAAGGCGGGCATGCTCAAGTGCGCCACCGGCCGCCAGGGCATCACGCCCGGCGTCGAACGGGTCATCCGCGCCGTCGCCCGCGCCCACCGCGAGACCGGGGTGCCGATCACCACGCACAGCGAGTCCGCCACCCGCAACGGCCTGGACCAGCAGAAACTCCTCGCCGAAGAGGGCGTCGACCTGTCCCGCGTCGTGATCGGGCACGCCGGCGACTCCACCGACCTGGGCTACCTCGAAGAACTGGCCGCGGGCGGCTCCTACCTCGGCATGGACCGCTTCGGTATCGAGTTCACCTCGTTCGAGGACCGGGTCGCCACCGTCGCCGCCATGTGCGAGCGCGGCCACGCCGGGCGCATGGTCCTCTCCCACGACTCCTACTGCTTCAACGACCGCTTCGACGTCGAGGTCGTGAAACGGCGCCACCCGAACTACCACCTGCTGCACATCTCCCGGGACGTCCTGCCCGCCCTGCGCGCCGCGGGCGTCACCGAGGACCAGATCCACCAGATGCTCGTCGCCAACCCCCGAGCGATCCTCACCGGAGGCCGTCCGTGACCGTCCCCGAGACCGCCGCCGACTTCGACGTCACCGCCGAGTGGCACGTCGCGAACCCCTACCCGTTCCTGCGGCGCCTCCGCCACGACCATCCCGTCTTCTGGAGCGACCACCTGCGGATGTGGGTGCTGACCCGCCACCCGGACGTGCGCGCCGCCTACCGCGACCACGAGACCTACTCCAGCATCGGCTCCCTCACCATCTCCCGCACTCTCACCGACGAGGTCAAGGAGTCCCTGGGGGAGCACCGCTCGTTCCTGGACGACTTCGCCGCCAACGTCGACCCGCCCAAGCACACCCGCATGCGGCGGGCCATCTCCCGCGCGTTCACGCCCCGCGCCGTCGCCCGCCTCGGGGACCGGTTCCGCGCCGAGTTCGACGCCGTCCTCGACGCCGTCGTCCCCGAGGGCGGCGCCGACTTCACCGCCGCGATCGCCCACCTGCCCTCGGCCCGCCTCGCCGCCGTCTTCATCGGCGTCCCGCCCGAGGACGAGGAGCGCGTCAAGCACTGGGTGACGTCCTGGTTCCAGCTGTTCCTGTCGCCGCAGCCGCCCGAGCGCCAGCGCGAGCTCGCCCAGGACTTCCTCAAGTACCTCGACTACGTCGACCGCCTGGTCAGCGAGCGCCGCGCCGAGCCCCGCGACGACTTCGTCTCCCTCATGGCCGGGCTCATCGGCACCGACCTCTCGCACCGCGAGGTGGTCGAGACGATCAGCGCGCTGCTGCTGGGCGGCAACGACACCGTGCCCAACGGGCTGTCCAACGCCGTCCACCGGCTGCTCCGCGAGCGCCACGTGTGGGAGGAGCTCCTCGCGGACCCGGCGCTGATCCCCGGCATGATCGAGGAGAGCCTGCGCGCCGACGGCGCCAGCCTGGGCAGCTTCCGCACCACCACCCGCGAGGTGACCCTGCACGGCACGGTGATCCCCGCCGGCGTCCAGGTGCTCCTGCACGCCGACTCGGCCGGGCACGACGAGACCGTCTTCCCCGACCCCGAGCGCTTCGACGTCCGCCGTCCCAACGCCCGCGAGCACATGGTGTTCGGTTACGGCGTCCACCACTGCGTGGGCGCCGCGCTGAGCCGCCTCAAGATGGAGATCGCCTTCGAACGCCTCACCACCCGCCTCCCCACCCTCCGCCTCGCCCCGGGCGCCGCCCCCGCCTACCGCAGGAGCATGGTCGGCCGGGGCCTGGAGTCCCTCCCCGTCGAGTGGGACGAGCGATGAGGTTCGCCGGCCGCGCCGCGCTGGTCACCGGGGCAGGCTCCGGCATCGGACGCGCCTGCGCCCTGCGCCTGGCCGCCGAGGGCGCCGCCGTCACCGCCGCCGACGTCGACCCCGACACCGCCGCCGAGACCGCCGCGCTGATCGTGAAGGACGGCGGCACGGCCCGCGCCGCCACCGCCGACGTCGGCGACGAGGACGACGTCCGCGCCATGGTCGCCACGGCCCTGGCGGCGCACGGCCGGCTGGACGTCCTGCACAACAACGCCGCCGTCCTGTCACCGGACGTCTACGGCCGCGACCTCGACCTCACCGAGATGGACGTGGAGGTCTGGGACCGCACCTTCGCCGTCGACCTGCGCGGCGCGATGCTGTGCGTCAAGCACGCCGTCCCGCACATGGAGGCGGGCGCGGCCGTGGTCAACACCAC
Source organism: Actinomadura rugatobispora (assembly GCF_042656285.1). GTDB lineage: Bacteria > Actinomycetota > Actinomycetes > Streptosporangiales > Streptosporangiaceae > Spirillospora > Spirillospora rugatobispora. The sequence continues at coordinate 156,771 of NZ_JBHSON010000014.1, forward strand.
CTCGGTGTCCGCCCTGGTCGGCGACACCGACCACGCCGCCTACGGCGCCGCCAAGGCGGGCCTCGTCTCCTTCACCCGCTACGTCGCCACGATGTACGGGGCGCGCGGCATCCGCTGCAACGCCGTCGCCCCCGCCCTGGTCCTCACCGAGGCGGCGCGCCGCGCCATGACCCCCGCCCGGCTCGCGGAGAAGGCCGCCGAACGGCTGCTGCCCGACGCCTGCGAGCCCGAGGACGTGGCCGCCCTGGTCGCCTTCCTGGCCTCCGCCGAGGCCCGCTGCATCACCGGCCAGACCATCGTCATCGACGGCGGCACCACCGCCCACCGCCCCGAACACGCCATCCGCCAGGCCGCCGCCCTCCCTCGCCTCACCCGCTGATCCCTACTGGGGAGGGCCTTCGGCGAGGAGGACGGGGGTCGTGTAGCTGCGGCCGTCGGTGTCGGTCCAGGCCACCTGGACGGTGTCGCCGGGCCGGTGCAGCAGGAGCAGGTCGGTCAGGGCGCTGGGCGAGACGACCGGGCGCCCGTTGAGGGCGACGATGACGGCGCCCCGGCGGAGGCCGGCGGCCTCGGCGGGGCCGCCGGGGATGAGGCCGGAGATCAGGGCGCCGGAGGCGGCGGGGGCCGGGGTGGGGTTGCCGGTCGAGCGCGGGCCCACGGAACGGACCTCGACCCCGAGCATGGGGGTCTTGCCGATGTGGACGGTCGGGGAGGATTCGCCGCGCTGGATCTGGCGGGCCACGGTCAGCGCGCGGTTGGACGGGATCGCGAAGCCGCGCTGCGCGCCGTTCTGCTCCATCTGGAACCCGGCGGAGGCGGCGGTGTTCACGCCGATGACCTCCCCGGTGGAGTTGAGCAGCGGGCCGCCGGAGTCGCCGGGGCGGATGGGCGCGTCGGTCTCGATCATCTCGGTGAGCCGTTCGGCGCTGCCGTCGCTCTGGTCGGTGGCGGTGATCTGCCGGCCCAGCGCGATGATCGTCCCGGTGACGGCGCGGGGGGAGCCGCCCTTGCCGCCCGCGTTCCCGACCGCGGTGACGGGGTCGCCCGGGACGGCGCGGGTGGAGTCGCCGAAGGCGGCGGGGCGCAGCCCGGCGGCGCCGCGCAGCCGGATCACCGCGATGTCGCCGGACTTGTCGTAGCCGAGGACGTCGGCGGTGAAGCGGCGGCCGTTGTCGGTGACGGTGCCGCGGATCCGGGTCGCGCCCTGGATGACGTGGTTGTTGGTGAGGACGAGTCCGGAGCCGTCCAGCAGGATGCCGGTCCCGGCGGCGCGGGTCATGCGCAGGCCCTGCTCGGTGTCGATGTTGACGACGCCGGGCCGCCGGCCTGAGGGCCTGGCGTCGCCCGTCCGGGCCGGGGACGGCGAGGCCGGCGCGGTCAGCATCGGCGGCGCGGCCTCCTCCGGGCCGCCCTCCAGCAGCGGGCGGCCGGCGAGCACGGCCACGATCGCGGCGAGGACGGCCAGGATCAGCAGGCATCCGGCGCAGCCGCCCGGTCCCCGGCGCTCGGGGGTCTGGTCCACTCCGTGCCTCCTCCGGCCGTGCCGGTGACACCTCAGGTGGTCGTCACATTGAACGATCTACCCGCGCCGGGCGCTCCCGATCTTCTACGGGGAGAAGTAGCGCCGGGGGTTCTCCACCAGCATCTGGTCGAGCTGGGCCTCGGTGACGCCCAGCGACCGCAGCGCGGGCAGGACGTCGTCGCTGATGTGCCGGTAGTTCCAGTTGGGGGCCATGCCGCGCAGGCCGTCGGGGTCGGGGCCGAACCAGTCGATGTAGCAGCTGGCGTCGTGGCTGAGCACCATCCGGTCGGCGTAGCCCTGCGCGCACAGGGCGGCGACGGTTCCGGCGCGCTCGGCGGTGGAGTTGTAGGCGTCCAGGCCGAAGCGGTCCATGCCCAGGAGGGCGCCGGTGTCGGCGAGCGCCTTGAGGTAGTCGAGGTCGTTGGAGTCGCCGGCGTGGCCGATGACGACCTTGCCCAGGTCGACGCCCTCCTTGCCGAGCAGGTCGACGACGGGCCGGCCCGTCCCGGCGGAGCTCGCGGTGTGGACGGTGACGGGCGCGCCGGTCTCGCGGTGCGCGGCGGCGACGGCCCGCAGCACCCGTTCCACGCCCGGGACCATGCCGGGGGTGTCGACGGCGCACTTGAGGAAGGCGGCCCGCACGCCGGTGTCGCCGATGCCCTCGGTCAGGTCGCGGACGAAGTCGGCGACCAGCGGGTCGGGGCCGCCGAGCAGGGTGCCGGGGCCGCGGTAGAGCAGCTGGAACGGCACGTCGTTGTAGGTGTAGAGGCCGGTCGCGACGATGATGTTGAGGCCGGGGACCTGCTCGGCGATCCGCTTGATGCGCGGGATGTAGCGGCCCAGTCCCCACACGGTGGGGTCGGCGATGGTGGTGATGCCCCGGCCGGTCAGCTCGCGGAGCTTGGCGATCGCGTCGGCGACCCGTTCCTCCTCGTCCCACCAGGAGCCCGCCCCGTAGTTGGCGACGTGCTCGGCGGACAGGACGAAGACGTGCTCGTGCATCAGGGTGCGGCCGAGGGAGCCGGTGTCGACGGGTCCGCGGGCGGTCTCGACTGAGGGCATGGGGCGGGGCCTCCTCGGGGACGGCGGGGCCGTACCGACCGGTCGGTTTTCCTGGCAAGCTAAGACCGGGCCGCGGCGGTCGTCAATGGAGGGACACGAGAGCATGGCGGGACCGGAGCGCGCCGCCGCCGTCCGGCGGAGCGCGGTCGAGCGGCGGATCCTGGACGCCGCCGTCCGGCTGTTCGCCGAGCGCGGCTTCGACGGCACCTCCGTGCAGGAGGTCGTGGCGGCGGCCGAGGTCACCAAGGGCGCGCTCTACCACTACTTCGACTCCAAGGACGACCTGCTCTACGAGATCTACCACTCGCTGATCTCCCGGCAGCTGGCCGATCTGGACCGGGCGCTGGCGGCGGGCCGGCCGCCCGCGGAGACGGTGCGGGCGATCATCATCGAGCTGATCGAGAGCACCGCCGAGCACGTCGACGAGGCGAAGGTGTTCGCCCGCGAGATGCACCGGCTCGACCACGACCGGATGCACGCGGTGCGGGCCGACCGGCGCCGCTACCACGTGCGGTTCCGGGAGCTGGTGGAACGTGCCCAGCGGGACGGGGTGTTCGCGGCGGGGGCGTCGGCCGACACGGTCACGATCGTCGCCCTGGGCATGGTGAACCAGCTGCCGCACTGGTACCGCGCGGACGGCCCCAAGAGCGCGGCCGAGCTGGCCGAGGAGGTCTCGGCGTTCGTGCTCGCCGCGCTCCGCCCGGCCGGCGATTAGGGCTTGCGGGTCTGGAGGTGCAGGACGGCGTCGCGCACGTCCGCCAGTTCGGCGTCCCAGTCCCGCACCGGGGCCAGCGGGAACAGCACGAACTTCGACAGCCCGGCCTCCACCATCCGCTTGAGGTGGGGCTCCAGGTCCTCCAGGGCGGGGGCGACGTCGTCGGGCGAGGCGGGGCCGTGGACGCGGCGCGCGGCGCCCGACAGCCGCCGCTCCAGTTCGGGGGTGACGGGCCCGCGGCGGTAGGGGATCACCGCGCCGAAGTGCTCCTCCTCGACCTCCCGTCCGGCCTCGGCGGCGGTCCGCCGGATCAGCAGCCGCCCGCGTTCCCCCTCGGCGGGGGTGGTGAACGAGGCGAGCCAGCCGTCCGACAGCCGCCCGGTGCGGCGCAGCTCGGCGTCGGACGCGCCGCCCAGCCACACGTCGAAGCCCCGCGCGGCCGGTTTGGGGGTGAGGCGGAGCCCGTCGTAGTCGTAGAAGGCGCCGTGGTGGGTGACCTCGTCCTCGGCCCAGAAGCGGCGCAGCAGCGGCAGCGCCTCCTCCAGCATCGCGGCGCGGTCCTCGCGCCGGACGCCGAACGCCTGCTGCTCGGCGGTGCCGCGGACGCCGAGCCCGAAGGCGGGCAGCAGCCGTCCCCCGGAGAGCAGGTCGAGGGAGGCCAGTTCCTGCGCCACCAGCGCGGGCGGGCGGCCGGGCAGCGCCATCACCGCGGTGCCGAGCTTGATCCGGGTGGTGAGCGCCGCCGCGTAGGTGAGGGCGACGACCGGGTCGCCGGCGGGGCCGGTGGGCCGCTCGGAGACCCACAGCGAGTCGAACCCCTCGCGCTCCAGTCCCAGGACCAAGGCGGTGAGGTCGTCCCGGTCGGGCGGGGCGGGCGCGGGCATGAAGCCGATTCTGACGATCACCCTACCGACCGTACGACCGGTCAGTCCTGTGACGCAACCGTTGCGGGACGGGCGACGATCCCGGCCGCCAGGGCGGCGCCGGCGACCAGCGCGGCGATCGCGGCGGCCATGGGGACCGCGGTGCCCGTGCCGCCGAGCCCGGCCAGCGGCGCCGCCGCGCCGCCGATGGCGAACTGGGCGACGCCGAGGAGCGCGGAGGCGCTGCCGGCCACCCGCGGCGGCCGTCCGGTCAGGCCGAGGGCCGTGGCGTTCGGCAGGACCATCCCCTGTGCGGCGACCACCAGGAACAGCGCGGGCAGCACGATCGCGAGCCCGGCCCCGGCGAGCACGGCGGCGAGCAGCGCGGCGGCGGCCGCGGCGGCCACCGCCACCCCGCAGCCCAGCAGCCGCCGCAGCGGGACGCGCCCGGCCAGCCGCCCGCCGACCTGGCCCGCGGCGACGATGCCGACCGCGTTGATCCCGAACGCCAGGCTGAACGCCTGCGGGGAGAGCCCGTACAGGTCCTGCAGCACGAACGGCGAGCCGGAGATGTAGACGAACATCGAGGCGAAGGACAGCCCGAGCGCCAGCGCGTACCCGGCGAAGACCCGGTCGGCCAGCAGCCCGCGGAAGGTGGCCAGGGTCGCGCGCACGCCCCCGCCTGCGCGCGACCCGGCCGGCAGGGTCTCCGGGAGCCCCGCCAGGGCGGCCAGGAACAGCGCCACCCCGATCCCGGAGAGCACGGCGAACACGCCGGGCCACGGCGTGACGCGCAGCAGCTGGCCGCCCAGCACCGGCGCCAGGATCGGCGCCAGCCCGTTGACCAGCATCAGCGTGGAGAAGAACCGGGCCGCGGCGGCGCCGTCGTAGCGGTCCCGGACGATCGCGCGGGCGATCACGATCCCGGCGGCGCCGGTGGCGCCCTGCACCAGCCGCAGCGCGATCAGCGTCTCCACGGTGGGCGCCAGCGCGCACAGCAGGGACGCCACCGCGTACGCGGCGACGCCGATCAGCAGCGGGCGGCGGCGGCCGAAGGCGTCGCTGAGCGGCCCGGCGATCGCCTGCCCCACGGCCAGGCCCACCACGCAGGCGGTCAGGGTGAGCTGGGTCCGCACGGCGTCGGTGGACAGGTCCTCGGTCAGCTGCGGCAGCGCGGGCAGGTACATGTCGATCGACAGCGGCGCGACCGCGGTCAGCGCGCCCAGGATGAAGATCATCCGCAGCGGCCGGCCCGGCGTGGCGTCCGCGGTCTGGTCCGGGCGCGTCGCCGGGGGACCGGGGCGCGAGACCGCCTGCGACATGGGCAACTCCGTCGAGCGTCGGGGAGGGGGCAGCGTCGGGGGAGGGACCGGGAGGACCGGTCAGATGGTGGTGACGACCTGCTCGTAGTCCAGGCGCGGGTTGCGCTGGAACCAGGCGTCGGGCCCGGGACGGCCGATGTTCACCACGGCGACGGGCTCCTGGTTGGTGTCGCCCAGGAACTCCTTCTTCACGCCGACCGCGTCGAACCCGGCCATCGGCCCGGCGGCCAGGCCGAGCGCGCGGATGCCGAGGATCAGGTACCCGAGCTGGATGCTGGCGTTGAAGTGCGCGATCCGCTCCCGTCCCGGGTGCGCGGCCAGCGACTCCCGCGCGTCCGCCCGGTGCGGGAAGGTGGCCGGCAGGTGCTCGTGGAAGTCGCCGTCCGCCGCGACGATCAGCGTCAGCGGGGCGGAGGCGGTCTTGGCGCGGTTGCCCTCGGACATCAGCGGGAGGAGCCGCTCGCGGGCCCCGGCGGAACGGACCAGCACCAGCCGCAGCGGCTGGCTGTTCATCGCGGTCGGACCCCACTTGACCAGCTCGTAGATGGCGCGCACCTGCTCGTCGGTCACCGGCTCGGCGGTGAAGCTGTTGGCGGTGCGGGCCTCGCGGAACAGCAGGTCCTGCGCCGCCTCGTCGAGGATCGGGTGGGGGGAGGCCGGCCGGGTCTCGTCGGGCGCGGTCGCCATGTCGTCACCTCTCTGTCGCGTTCCCGGGACCGGGCCGGGGCAGGACGCGCCGTTCCGCGTCGGTCCAGGTCCCACTGGGGTGAAACCGGATGACGGTCCGTTATCTGCCTCGTCAGGGAGTGGGGTGCGTCACATCCGGGGCATCTCGGACATCGAGCAAGGCGTCCTCAAGTGGCCAAAACCACGCGAGCGCCGTTCGGTTCGGCCGGGACGGGGGGCATGGTGATCGTCATAGGATCCTGGCTGACCGACGGTGAAAGGAACGCGATGCCCCCGCAGTCAGAGGGCGTGCCGGAGCAGGCGCACCACCCGCACGCGACGATCCCCGCCGCGGGCCGGCTGGGCTGGGCCTGGCCGGAGCTGCCGCCGGGCGAGCTGGGACCGCCGTCCCCGCGCTTCGCCGAGCGGCACGCGACCGCCCCGCTGGCGCCGCTCACCCTGCCCAGCGGCGACCGGATCCGCGCGATCGCCCGGCACGACGACATCCGCACCGTGCTGGCGCACTCGGCGGCCAGCCGCAACCTGCGCTACGAGGGCGCCCCGCGGCTGACCAAGGGCATGAGCCTGGAGGACAACCCGACCTCCATCCTCAACCAGGACCCGCCCGAGCACACCCGGCTGCGGCGGATCCTGTCGGGGACGTTCACGCCCCGCCAGATCGAGGGCTGGCGGCCCCGGGTCCGCGAGATCACCGCGGAGCTGGTCGACCGGATCGCCGCCGGGCCCGCCCCCGTCGACCTGGTGGAGGCCTTCGCCTTCCCGCTGCCCAGCCTGGTCATCTGCGAGCTGATGGGCGTGGCGGCCGAGGACCAGCCGCGGTTCCGGCGCTGGACGGAGCTGTTCCTGTCCACCGCCGACGCCTCGGCCGAGGACCGCATGGTCGCCGCGATGGAGTTCGCCGGGTACGCGGCGGAGCTGGTCGCGGACCACCGCGGGCGCTCCGGCGACGGCCCCGAGGACCTGATCGACGTCCTGGTGCAGGCCCGCGACGAGGGCGACCGGCTCAGCGAGGACGAACTGGTCGGCCTGGTGTTCGGGCTGATCCTGGCCGGGCACGAGACCACAGCCGCGCAGATCTCCCGGGGCGCGCTGCGGCTGCTGAGCCACCCCGAGCGGTGGGCGGCGCTGGCCGCCGACCCCGGCCTGGTCCCGGCGGCGGTCGAGGAGATCCTGCGCTACGACGGCCCCGGCGGCTACGGGGTGCTGCGCCGGATGACCGAGCGCGTCGAGCTCGGCGCCGGGGTGGTCGAGGCCGGCGAGGCGGTGTTCCTGCTGCTGCCCGCGGGCAACCTGGACCCCGAGATCTTCCCCGAGCCCGAGCGCTTCGACGTGACGCGGTTCGCCGGCGAGCGCGACGCCGACGGCGGCCTGGACGGTGCGCGCCGGCACCACCTCAGCTTCGGCCACGGCCCGCACTACTGCCTGGGCGCCAACCTCGCCCGGATGGAGCTGCAGGAGGCGTTCGGGGCGCTGGCGACCCGGCTGCCGGGGCTGCGCCTGGCGGGCCCGGCCACGGCCGTCCCGTGGATCGGCGAGGCGGTCATCCACCGGCCCGTGGAGGTCCCGGTCGACGCCGGCGGGGCGGCGGTCCGGTGACGGCGATGGAGGAGCGGGGCGGCGGGACGATCGCGGGCGTCGACGCGAGCGTCCCCAACGTCGCCCGCATCTACGACTACCTGCTCGGCGGCAAGGACCACTACGCCGCCGACCGGGAGGCCGCCGAGCGGCTGCTGGCCGCCGCGCCGGAGACCCTCATCACCGTCCGGGAGAACCGGGCGTTCCTGCGGCGCGCGGTGCGGCGGCTGGCCCAGGCGGGCATCCGCCAGTTCGTCGACTTCGGGTCGGGGCTGCCGACCCGGCCCAACGTGCACGAGGTCGCGCAGGAGGTCGACCCCGGCGCGCGGGTCGTCTACTCCGACAACGATCCCGTGGTGGTGACGCACGGGCGGGCGCTGCTGGCCTCGGCGCCGGGCGTGACCGTCGTGCAGGGCGACGTGCGCGATCCCGAGGCGATCCTGGACGACCCGGCGACGCGCGAGCTGATCGACCTCTCCCAGCCGGTGGCGGTGCTGCTGCTGGCGGTGCTGCACTTCGTGACCGACGAGCAGGACCCGGCGGGCGTGGTGCGGCTGCTGCGGGCGCGCATGGCGCCCGGCAGCGCGCTGGTGTTCAGCCACGTCACCAGCGAGGGCAACCGGCCCGAGGCCGCCGGGACGGCCCGGACCGTGTACGACGCGTCCACGGCGTCGATCGCGCTGCGCTCCCGCCCGGAGATCGCCGTGCTGATGGACGGCTTCGAGCTGGAGGAGCCGGGCCTGGTGTACGCGCCGGAGTGGTGGCCGGACGGCGGCCCGGACGATCCGGCGCACGCGGTCGACCCGGCCGGGACGTTCCTGTTCGCCGCCGTCGGCCGCCGCTGAACCCGTCCCGCCGGGAGGGCCTCAGAAGGGCGCCCAGTACGGGAACGGGAAGCGTTCGGCGGCGGCGACGACCGCGCCGGTCAGCGTGGCGACGGTGAGGACCGACAGCCCCACCAGGACGGCCCAGCGGCCCGCCTGGTATCCGGCGGGCACGCGGGTGGCGTCGCGGCCGCGCACCGGCCAGGGCGCTCGCAGCGGCGCGGTGCCGGGGAGCTCGCCGCCGGGATCCGCGCCCCGATCCGCGGCGGAGTCCGCGCCGGCGGGCTGCCTCCGGTCGGCGGGCAGGCCGGAGGCCCAGGCCAGCAGGTCGGCCACGCCGTCGGGGTCGGTGGCCAGCCCGGAGCCGAAGTAGCGGACCTCGCCCGCGACCTGGTCGAGGGCGCGGACGGTGTTGCCGAGGCCGACGTGGTCGAGCCAGGCGCGCAGCGCCCCGTCCCCGTCGAGTCTCTCGCCCTCCGGGGCGTCGTCGCGGCCGGGGACGCGGCCGATCTCGGTGGCGGCCAGCAGGTCGGTCTTGGTGACGATGACCGCCACCCGCTTCTGGCGGCCCCGGTCGGGGCGGGAGCGCAGGCCGTTCAGGACGCGCTGCAGCGTGTCGGCGGGGTCCTCGTCGGAGGAGGCCGCCGAACGGTCGACGCGGTCACGCTCCTCGGCGGTGAGGGCGGCGCGGACCTGGGGCAGCGCGAACGGGTCGACGACGAACAGCAGGGCCTCGCCGTGGTCGAGGTAGCGCAGCGACTCGACCTCGGTGGCGCCGGTGTAGTGCTCCCCGGCCGGGTCGAACAGGTAGAGGATCCTGCGGGCGCGGCCCGGCAGGTCGATGTCGACCATGGTGGCCAGGGGCAGCTCGGGCCCGGTCTTGGCGGGACGGCCGCCGCGCTGGAACTCCTCGATCGCGATCGCGTACGCCTGGGCGTGGCGCTGCTCGACGAACGCCAGCCGCCCGTCCAGGGCCTGGGCACGGACGTGCAGGGCGCGGATGCCGAGGATCATGAACGTCGTCTTGCCCGCGGCGGGGCCGCCCACGAAGGGGAGCGGCTCCACCCGTACGCGCCCGATCCGTTCCGGGAGGCGGCCGTTGCAGTGCGGGCAGTACGCGGCCAGGCGGAAGCGCCCCAGGAACACGGTCGTGGGCAGGCGGGCGCCGCAGCGGCACACGTGCCGGAACGCGCCCGCCGGGCCGGGGGTGAGGCGGGGATGCCGCGCCCCGCACCCCGGGCACTCGTACACGGGCAGGGCGATCTTCTCGTAGCAGAACGGGTGCGGGCAGGTCTGCAGGATGCGCGCGTAGGCCATCGAGAGGCGTTCCACCGCGGCGAGCACGAACACGCACACCAGCCATGTGGCCAGGCCCACGGCGGCGACCGCCCCGTACAGGACGGTGAGGGCCGCGCCTATGGCGGCGGCCGGTATCGCGGCCGCGGCTATGCCCGCGCAGAGGGCCAGCCATATGGGGAGGGCGAAGAACCCCCAGGGCCCGCCCATCAGCGTCTTGGTCAGGGTCACCACGATGCCGGAGGCGGTCTTCCAGACGCGGGGGACCACCGTACGGGCGATGGCCCACCAGTCCCACCACACCTGGGAGAGGAGGTAGTGCCGGTAGGAGATCTCGGGCTCGGCCACGGGCGAGGGGCCCTTCGCGGTGGACGGCCCCAGGGTGCGGCACGCGTGCAGGTAGTACAGGCCGAGCGCGGCGGCGCCCGCGATGACGAGCGTGGCGGGGAACAGCACGGGGAACACGACCGCGAACCCCAGCCACATGGCGCCCACCCAGGCGGCGGCCAGGAGCAGCAGGACGACGGGATGCATCCCTCACTCACCCCGTCCCCGCGCCTCGGCGACCAGGTCCTTGAGGGCGGCGCGCAGCTCCCGGTCGCCCGCGAAGTGCGCGTCCAGCTGCCGCGCCGACAGCCAGCGCGCGGCCGCCGCCCGCGCCCAGGTCTCCAGCGCGGGTTCGGCGACGCCGCGACGCCGCAGCAGCAGCACCACCTCGATCAGCTCGTTGCGCCGCGCGATCTCCGCGCCGCGCACCGGGGAGCGGCCGGACCGGGCGCGGCCGGGCAGCGCCGCCGTCCACAGGCCGGCCAGCCGGGACCGCTCCGGGCCGGCCAGCCCGGCCAGGAGCGCCGCCCGGAACCGCGGGCCGCGGCGGGTGAGCCGGTCCGCGGCGGCGGCCAGCAGC
>NZ_JBHSON010000015.1:0-141578 GCF_042656285.1 Actinomadura rugatobispora
GGGACGCGCCGCGCGCGCCGGCGGCATCGGCGGCGGCGCCGGCCGGGCCGGCCGGCGTGGTGTCCTTGTGCGCCCTGTCGCTCTCTGGCATGAGCCTTGCCTCCTTGGCAAGCGGGGGTGGGAGGGCGCCCGCGCCCCCGGACCGGCAGGCGGGCGCCCCGTCGGCGGGCCGCCCATCAGGGAGGAGCGAGCGGGCCGCGCGGTTGCCGAGGACGCTAGGTCGGCTTTTCAGGGCGGTCAACGTACATGTGCCGACAATGTCGAACACTTTCCCTGCCGCCATGGGCCCATTACCCTCGCCGATATGCCGCAGATCACAGCGAACGGGCACCTCGGCACGCGTGATCCAGTGATGTCGGCGGGTGTCGACATTGTCGGCGACGTTTCGGCAGATGACGGTTCGGTTCTAGGATCGGTCCCATGCCGGGACCGGTGCAGTCGATCGAGCGGGCCGCGGCCATCCTCCGGCTGCTGGCCAACAGCTCCGGCCGGCTGGGCGTGGGCGAGCTGGCGAGCTCGCTCGGGCTGGCCCGCGGCACCGTCCACGGCATCCTGCGCACCCTGGTCAGGGTCGGGTTCGTCGAGCAGGACGAGGCCAGCGGCAAGTATCAGCTGGGCGCCGCCCTCCTGCACCTGGGCACCAGCTACCTGGACGTCAACGAGCTGCGCTCGCGCGCGATCAACTGGGCGGACGCGCTGGCCGCGCGCAGCGGCGAGGCTGTGCGCATCGGCAGCCTGCTGGACGGCAAGGTCCTGGTCGTCCACCACGTCTTCCGGCCCGACGACTCCCTGCAGGCCATGGACATCGGGTCGCTGCTGCCGCTGCACGCCAGCGCGCTGGGCAAGGCGCTGCTCGCCCACGACGTCAACGCCGCCGCCTCCATCCGCGGCACCGAGCTGGAGTCGTTCTGCCGCCGCACCATCACCGACCACCGCTCCCTGGCCCGCTCGCTCACCCGCGTCCGCGAGCAGGGCTGGGCGTCGGAGATCGAGGAGTTCGCCCTCGGCGAGGCCGCCATCGCCGCGCCCATCCGCGGGTACGGGGGGCTGGTCGTGGGCTCGATCGGGGTGTCGGGCGCGGTCGAGCGGATCTGCGACGCCCGCCGGCTCCCCGACCCCGCCCTGGTCGGCTACGTCCGGGACGCCTCCCGCGCCGTCTCCCGGGACCTGGGCGCCTCCCGCTGGTAGCCCGGTACCCCCGGTGCCCATCGTCGGGGTGCGGGCGCGGCAGGCGGTGGGGAGGGCATGACCGAGCGCTACGTCATGTCCATCGACCAGGGCACCACCTCCACCCGCTGCATCCTGTTCGACCACCGGGGCCGCCTGGTCTCGGTCGCCCAGCGCGAGCACCGCCAGCACTTCCCCAAGCCCGGCTGGGTCGAGCACGACGCCCTGGAGATCTGGCGGAACCTGGAGCGCATCGCCCCCGAGGCCCTGGCCCAGGCCGGTGCCGCGCCCGCGCAGATCGCCGCCGTCGGCATCGCCAACCAGCGCGAGACCACCGTGCTGTGGGACCGGCTCACCGGCATCCCCATCGGGCGCGCCATCGTCTGGCAGGACACCCGCACCGACGCCCTGGTCGAGGAGATGGCCCGCACCCCCGGCTCCGACCTGGTGCCCGAGCGCACCGGCCTGCCGCTGGCCACCTACTTCTCCGCGCCCCGCGTCCGCTGGCTGCTCGACCACGTCCCCGGCCTCCGCGAACGCGCCGAGCGCGGCGAGGTGCTGTTCGGCACCATGGAGAGCTGGCTGATCTGGAACCTGACCGGCGGCGTCGACGGCGGCGTGCACGTCACCGACGTCACCAACGCCGGCCGCACCCTGCTCATGGACCTCAAGACGCTGGACTGGGACGACGAGCTGCTGGCCTTCTTCGGCGTCCCCCGCGCCATGCTGCCCACCGTCCGCTCCTCCACCGAGATCTACGGCGCCGCCCGCAGGGTGTTCCCCGGCGTGCGGATCGGCGCCGCGCTCGGCGACCAGCAGGCCGCCCTGTTCGGCCAGACCTGCTACGCCCCCGGCGAGACCAAGTGCACCTACGGCACCGGCGGGTTCCTGCTGATGAACACGGGAACCGAGCCGATCCGCTCCGCCAACGGCCTGCTCACCACCGTCGGCTACAAGATCGGCGACGAGCCCGCGGTGTACGCCCTGGAGGGGTCGATCGCGATCACCGGGGCGCTGGTCCAGTGGTTCCGCGACGGACTCGGGCTGATCACCACCGCGCCGGAGATCGAGACGCTGGCCCGCAGCGTCGACGACAACGGCGGCTGCTACATCGTCCCGGCCTTCTCGGGCCTGTTCGCCCCGCACTGGCGGGCCGAGGCCCGCGGCATCATCGTCGGCCTGACCTCCTACATCACCAAGGGGCACCTGGCCCGCGCCGTGCTGGAGGCCACCGCCTGGCAGACCCGCGAGGTCGCCGACGCCATGAACGCCGACTCCGGGCTGCCCCTCAGGGAGCTGAAGTCCGACGGCGGCATGACCGCCGACCACCTGCTGATGCAGTGCGTGGCCGACGTCCTCAACGTGCCCGTGGTCCGGCCCATGGTGGTGGAGACGGTCTCGCTGGGCGCCGCCTACGCCGCCGGGCTGGCCGTCGGATACTGGGCCGACCTGGAGGGGCTGCGCCGCAACTGGCACCGCGCCGCCCGCTGGGTCCCGGCGATGGACCCCGTCCGCCGCGCCGCCGAGTACCACAACTGGAAGCGCGCGGTCGAACGGTCCTTCGACTGGACGAGGCCCGGCCCCGTCCCGGCCGAGGACCACGGCCCCACCTGACGCCGTTCAAAGGGCGGTGCCCTACCGGGTCACGGGGCGGCGGCGAGCTCGGCGCGGAGCCGGTCCAGGCCCATCGGGCCCAGGTCCAGCGCCCGCCGGTGGAAGGCCTTGAGGTCGAACGCGGCGCCCTCCCGGCGGCGCGCGTCCTCGCGCGCCTCCAGCCAGACCTTCTCCCCCAGCTTGTAGGCGATCGCCTGCGCCGGGCGGCCCAGGTACCGGTCGATCTCGAAGGTCACCTGCTCGTCGGCCCACGGCCCGCAGTGCGCCCGCAGGAACTCCCACCCCAGCTCCGGCGTCCACCGCTCGCCCTCGTGGAACCCGGTCCCCGCCGGGATCGGCAGCCGCAGGTGCATCCCGATGTCCAGGACGACCCGCGCCGCCCGGATCTGCTGCCCGCCCGCAAGCATCCCCAGCCGGTGCGCCGGATCGCGGTAGTAGCCCAGCTCGCCCATCAGCCGCTCGGCGTACAGGCCCCAGCCCTCGCCGTGCCCGGGGTACAGCTCCGCCGACACCCGCTGGTAGCGGTTGAGCGTCGCAGTGTTCAGCGTGGCCGACCCCAGCTGGAGGTGGTGGCCGGGCACGCCCTCGTGGAACATCACCGCCGGGACGCTCCAGGTGACGACCTCCTCCTCCGAGGGGTGCAGCGTCCACCACACCGTTCCGGACCGGGACAGGTCCTCGGCCGGGGCCAGGTAGTACACGCCCGAGTCCGCGGGCGCCAGGCGGCACTCGACGCGCCGCAGAGGGGCGGGGATGTCGAAGTGCACGCCATCCAGGTCGGCGATGGCGCGGTCGGCCAGTTCCTGGATGTAGGGCAGGAAATCCTCCGCGCGCACCCGGTGGGCCGAATCGGCGTCCAGGGCCGCGGTCACCTCCGCCAGGGTGCCCCCGGGGCGGATCTCCTGGGCGAGGGAGGCCATCTCCGCCTCGATCCGGGCCAGTTCCTCCCAGCCCCAGGCGTAGGTCTCTTCCAGGTCCAGATCGGTTCCCAGGAAGTCGCGCACGCCCAGCCGGTAGCGGTCGGCCCCCAGCGCGTCCTCCCGGGGGGCGCGCGGCTCCAGATCCTCGCTCAGCCAGCGGGCCAAGCCGCCCAGCGCCTGCCGGGCGGCCCACGCGGGCTCCTCCAGCCCCGCCCGCCGCGCGTCCTCACGCCCGGCCAACCCCGCGAGGTAGCGGCGCAGCTCCAGGCACGCGCGCTCGCTGCGGGCCACCTGCCGTTGCGGCGACAGGCGGCCCTCGTCGTGCGCCCGCACCAGGCCGGCGCGCAGGCTCTCCAGCGCGCCGGGAAGGGCCCGGACCCGCGCGCCCATGGCCTCCCAGTCGGTGGCCGCGCCCTGGTCGAGCAGCTCGAAGGCGTACCGGAGGCGCTGCACCGGACCGTCGGTGGTGTCGAGGCAGCCCTCCCGCACGCCCGCCTCGTCCAGGGCGAGCTCGGTCTCCAGCCGCTCGCGCAGCACCGCCGCCGCCACCCGCGCCGCCTCGGCGCGGGCCGCGTCCCCATCACCGGCGGGGTCGGGGCAGGGCAGGGCGTCGAGCGCGACCAGGGTGCGGCGGGTCAGGTCGGAACGGGCGGCGAACCCCTCCGGGCCGTAGTCGGTGAGGGCCCGGTCATGGCCGGCGATCCCCATGATCGTCGCCGCGCACGGGTCCAGCGCGGCGAACTCCTCCACGTACCGGTCGGCGAGGGCGTCCAGGGCGTCCATCCCGACAGGCTAGAACCGAATGATCAACCAGAACAGACCGGAATGTCCTGCCCCTGGTTGTCCTTGGCCTCGTCGTTGCCCCACCGGCTCAGGTACAGCGCCGGCACCCACCCCCGCGAGCCGCCGCCGTACACCACGTCCAGGTCGGTCAGCAGCCACCAGTGGTTGTAGGCGTCGCCTCCACCGCGGTCCATCTTCTGCCCCCACTTCTTGCAGAAGACGTAGTGGGTGCCCTTGCGCAGCTCACCGACCGCCGCGCCGGAGGCCGACGGCTGGGCGTACCCCTCCGCGGCGGCGAAGGTGTCGACGTAGAACTTCGCGCTCCCCACCGGAATCGAGGTGACCGGCGAGGCGGAACTCTGCGGTGCCTGGGGCGTCCCCGGGCTCCCGGCCCCTCCCGCGCCCTCCTTCGCACGTCCCGACGGCCACAGCACGATCAGCACCGCCACCAGTGCGAGCGCGAACGTGCCGGCCACCGCCCAGCCCGCGTACGGCGGGACGCGCCCGCCCGCGCGGGCCGGCGGCGGCGCGTACGGGGCGTGCGGCGCCTGCGGGGCCGGAGGGATCTCGGCGAACCGGGTCTCCACCAGCGTCGGATCGTCCTGGAACGCGACCGTCTCCGCGCCCGCCTCCGCGGCGGGCGCCCCGGGGACAGGGGCCGCGCACCGCGCGCAGTTCGCCAGATCCGTCCCGGTGTCGCTACCGCACGACGGACATCGCATGCCGTTCCCTCCGCCACTCCCAGCCACGCTCGCGCGCACATTGTCGTGCCGAACCGCCCGGATCCGCGAATCCGCCCGCCCCGCAGGACTTTGCCGCGCCGGGGGGACGCCCAAAGGCGGGGCCGGTCAGCGGGGTCAGCGGGTCTCCGAGGCCAGGCGGACGCCCAGCCCGACCAGGACCACGCCCGACACCTGCTCCAGGCGGCGCCGCACTCCCGGCCGCTCGAAGACCCGCCGGGCGGCGTCCACCGTTCACACCACGACCGTGTACCAGACCAGGTCGATCAGCGCCCACAGCAGCGAGAACCCCACCAGCACCACCGGCACCGGCCAGCCCTCCGGGACGAACTGCGGCAGGAACGACACCGCGAACACCCCCGCCTTCGGATTGGCGAAGTTGGTGATCAGCCCCAGCCGGAAGTACCGCCCCAGCGGCCCGGAACCGCCCTCCACGGCCCCCGCGGCCCCCTCGGGGTCCTCCGGGTCACCAGGAACGCCGGCGGCCGTCACGGCGCCGCGGCGCGCCTGCCACAGCGCCCTGGCCCCGAAGTACACCAGCACCGCCGCGCCCGCGATCCGCAGCCCGTCATAGGCCAGCCGGGACGCCGCCAGGAGCGCCGACAGGCCCAGCGCCGCCGCCAGCCCCCACAGCAGCACGCCCGTCTCGTTCCCCAGGACCGCGGCCAGCCCGGCCCGCCGCCCCGACAGCACCGACGACCGCATGATCACGACCGTGCTCGGCCCCGGGACCATCGCGATGAGGACCGCCGCACCGGTGAAGGCGATCAGGCTCTCCAGCATGCCCCCATGCTCGCCGCGCCGCACCGACGCCGCAACGCAATACCGGCTCGCACGGCCTTGCCAGAGCTAGAGCGGGCCGCCGTCGTCGCCCTCGCCGCCCGAGGGGGACGGCGTCGGCAGGCTCGGGGACGGCGTCGGCGTGGTCGGCACCGGCGACGGGCTCTGCGACGGCCGCGGCTGCTGCGGCGGCGTGGGCGGCGGCCGCAACGGCTGCGAAGGCGGGTCCGGCGGAGGCGGAGGCGGCTCGGTCACCTTCGGCTGGCAGGCGAACAGCAGCAGCATCAGCAGCGCCAGCACCGCCAGGATCCCCGCCAGGGTCAGGATGGCCGCGACCAGGCCCCGCTCGGGACGCTCCTGGACGGGCGGCCCCACCGGCGCGAACGCGGCCGGCGGACGCTCCAGCGCCGGTTCCCCCGACCCCAGCCAGTACGGCTGGAACTGCGGGCCCCTCCGGCGGCCTCTCCACCGCCCCCGGAACGCCCCCTCCAGCACCACCGAGTCGAGGAAGCGCTCCGCGCCCGGCCGCTCCATCCGGTCGGCGTCATAGGACGTCGCCACCCACGGCGCCGGCCCGTCGGGCTGCGCCGCCACCACCGGCGCCGGTTCCTCCGGGCCCAGCCGGGGCGGCCGCCCCGGCCCCGGGATCGCCGAGTTGATCGCGGCGCGGAACCGGTCGCGCGCCGCCGCGTCCTCGGCGGCCCCGCGGTTGAGCACCGCGACGCTGGCGCGACGGCCCGCGTCGTCCTCCCCCAGGTACACGATCCCGGCCGAGGTCTCCGACAGCCTCGCGGACAGCCGGTAGGGGCCGAGCCGTACAGGATCACCGGGTGGCAACGGCCTGGACATGGCCGCCACACTACAACCGCGCCGCCGCCCCCCGGAACGCCCCGTACACCCCCTCCCCCTATCGCCGACGTGCCCTCAGAGCCGTCCCCCAGGCTCTTTACACCGCCCATACGGCCGTGGATGGCAGGCTCTCAGCCGCGCATGTCGGCTTCGCGAGTGCGGTCTTCCCGCACGAACGGGTACATGTGATCCCGTAGGGTCGGAATGCGCCCGCCAGCAGCCGGAGGACAGTGAGGATCTCCCAGATGACCGTCGCAGCGCAGGATCTGGACCAGGCCGCGGCACTGCTGCAGCACACCGTGGCCGAGGTCAAGAAGGTCATCGTCGGCCAGGAGCACATGGTCGAGCGCATGGTCGTCGCGCTGCTGGCCAAGGGCCACTGCCTGATCGAGGGCGTGCCCGGCGTCGCCAAGACCCTGGCCGTGGGCACCCTCGCCCAGGTCGTCGGCGGCACCTTCGCCCGCCTGCAGTTCACCCCGGACCTGGTCCCCTCCGACATCGTCGGCACCCGTATCTACCACCCCTCCACCGAGCAGTTCGACGTCGAGCTCGGCCCCGTCTTCGTCAACTTCGTCCTCGCCGACGAGATCAACCGGGCGCCCGCCAAGGTCCAGTCCGCCCTCCTGGAGGTCATGGCCGAGCGCCAGGTCTCCCTGGGCGGCAACACCTACCCGCTGCCCCGGCCGTTCATCGTGCTGGCCACCCAGAACCCGATCGAGTCCGAGGGCGTCTACCCGCTGCCCGAGGCCCAGCGCGACCGGTTCCTGATGAAGATCGACGTGCGCTACCCCGGCGCCCACGAGGAGCTGCAGATCCTGCAGCGCATGAGCGTCGACCCGCCCGAGGCCGAGCCCGTCCTGGACCCCGACCGCCTCATCGCCCTCCAGCGCGCCGCCGAGGAAGTGTCGGTCCACGAGCTGGTCGCCGACTACATCGTCCGGCTGGTCATGGCCACCCGCGAGCCAGAGCAGTACCGGCTGCCCGACCTGCGCCAGGTCATCGAGATCGGGGCCAGCCCCCGGGCCACCCTCGGCCTGGTTTCCTGCGCCCGCGCGCTGGCGCTGCTGTCGGGCCGCGACTACGTGCTGCCCGACGACGTGCGCGCCGTCGCCCGTGACGTCATGGCGCACCGCGTCGTCCTCACCTTCGACGCCCTCGCCGACGGCGTCGACACCGGCGAGGTCGTCGCGCAGATCCTGGCCGCCGTCCCGCCGCCGCGCGTGGTCTGGAACCACGGCACGGTGACCGCCCAGTGACCACCGACCCGACCGGAGGCCGGCGGCCGTCCCGCGGCGGGCGGGCCGGCGGCGGCAAGGTGGCCGCGCTGGCCCCCGAGCGCACCCTGCGGCGCCTGGAGCTGTCGGTCACCCGCCGCCTGGAGGGCCTGCTGAACGGCGAGCACCTGGGCCTGATCCCCGGCCCCGGCACCGAGCTGGCCGAGGCCCGCGTCTACCAGCCCGGCGAGGACGACGTCCGCCACATGGACTGGGCCGTCACCGCCCGCACCACCACCCCGCACGTGCGCGACCTGGTCGCCGACCACGAGCTGGAGGCGTGGGCCCTCATGGACCTCACCCCCAGCATGGACTTCGGCACCGGCACCATGATCAAACGCGAGCTGGCCGTCGCCGCGCTGGCCGCCGTCGGGTTCCTGACCGTCCGGCTCGGCGACCGCGTCGGCGCCTACCTGCTGCGCCCCGACGGGATGCGCCGCTGGCCCGCCCGCACCGGCAAGGCCGCCATGTACGCCCTCCTGGAGGCCGTGCTGGAGGCCGACACCGGAACCGGGACGGGCACCCTCGGCGGGGGCCCGTTCGGCAGCAGGCCCGCCGGCACCCTGGCCGAGGGCATCACCTCCCTGGACCGCGGCCAGAAGCGCCGCGGCCTCCGCGTGATCATCTCCGACTTCCTCCCGCCCGCCGACGACCCCGCGCCGGCCGCCGCCGACACCGGCCACGACGGCCACCGGCACGAGCCGCCCGCCTGGGAACGCCCGCTGCGCCGCCTGGCCGCCCGCCACCAGGTCCTGGCCATCGAGATCATCGACCCGCGCGAGCTGGACCTGCCCGACGTCGGGCTGGTGGAGATGACCGACCCCGAGACCGGGGCCGTGCACGAGATCGTCCTGAACCGCAAGGTCCGCGAGCGCTACGCCGCCGCGGCCGCCGCCCAGCGCGAGCGCACCCGCGCCGCGCTGCGCCGCTGCGGCAGCCACCACCTGGTCCTGCGCACCGACCGCGACTGGATCGCCGACGTCGCCCGCTTCGCCCTGCGGCAGCGCCGCGCCGCCGGGCGCGCCATCGCCACCGGGGGAGTGCGCCCATGACCTTCCTGTCGCCCGAGCGGCTGTGGCTGCTGGCCCTGCTGCCGGTCCTGGCCACCGCCTACATCGTCCTGCAGATGCGCCGCGGCCGGTACGCGGTGCGCTTCACCAACCTGGCCCTGCTCGCCCAGGTCGCGCCGAAGCGGCCGGGCTGGCGCCGGCACGTGGCCGCCGGGCTGTTCCTGGCCATGCTGCTGGTCATGATGATCGGGTTCGCCCGTCCCGCCACCGGCGTCAAGGTCCCCCGCGACCGCGCCACGATCATGGTCGCGGTGGACGTCTCGCTGTCGATGATGGCCAAGGACGTGGCGCCCAACCGGTTCGAGGCCGCCAAGGACGCCGCCAAGAAGTTCATCCGCGACCTGCCCGGCCGCTTCAACGTCGGCGTGGTCTCCTTCGCCGGCAACGCCAACCTGGTCGCCGCGCCGTCCGCCGACCGGCAGGCCGCGATCGCCTCCATCGACCAGCTGGTCCTGGCCAAGCGCACCGCCATCGGCGAGGCCGTGTTCACCTCCCTGCAGGCCGTGCGGTCCTTCGACGCCCAGAGCCGGGGGCCGGACACACCGCAGGATCCGCCGCCCGCCCACATCGTGCTGCTGTCGGACGGCGACAACACCACCGGCCGCTCGGTCAGCGAGGCCATCGACGCCAGCCGCGGCGCGCACGTCCCGGTCTCCACGATCGCCTTCGGCACCCCCTTCGGCACCGTCGACATCGAGGGCGAGACCACCAGCGTGTCGGTCAACAAGGAGACGCTGCGGACCCTGGCCGAGGGCGCCGGCGGCAAGGCCTACGAGGCTGCCGACGGCGGCCAGCTGTCGGAGGTGTACTCCAGCATCGGCAGCTCGCTCGGCTTCAAGATCGAGCACCGGGACATCGCGGCCCGCTTCACCGGCATCGCGCTGCTGCTGGCGCTGGCCGCGGGCGGGGCCTCGCTGGCCTGGTTCGCCCGGCTGCCCTGACCGGTCCGGAACGCCGATTCGGCCGGACGCTGGTACGGTCTGCCGACGTGGGGGAACACTACTTCGCGTCCCGGCCCGGGGCGGCCAGCCGGCTCCGCACCGTCGACCTGGTGCTGCCGGACCTGCATCTGCGGCTGGAGACCGACCGCGGCGTCTTCTCGCCCGACCGGATCGACCCGGGCACCCGCATCCTGCTGGAGACCGTGCCCGCTCCCCCGCCCGCCGGCGCCCTGCTGGACCTCGGCTGCGGCTACGGCCCCATCGCGCTCACCCTGGCCCGCCGCGCTCCCGAGGCGCAGGTGTACGGGGTGGACGTCAACGAACGCGCGCTGGAGCTGGCCCGGCGCAACGCAACGGCCGCCGGCCTTGACACAGTAAGGTTCGCCCTGGCGGACGAGATCGCCCCCGAGCTCCGCTTCGAGGCGATCTGGTCCAACCCCCCGATCCGCATCGGCAAGGCCGCCCTGCACGACCTGCTCCTGACCTGGCTCCCCCGCCTCACGCCCGGGGGCCGCGCCCACCTCGTCGTGCAGAAGCACCTGGGCTCGGACACCCTGCAGCGCTGGCTGAACGAGCAGGGCTTCCCCACCGACCGTCTCGCCTCCCGCTCGGCCTACCGCGTCCTGGCGGTGGCCGCGCGGCCCGAACCCACCCGTACCGGAGATGACACCGCATGACCGCGCACGACCCGGCCCGCAAGCAGTTGCGCCCGACCGACGTCAAACGGCTCAACCGCGACTGGCGGCGGCGCACCGAGGGGCGGCTCGGGCTGCTGGTGGAGTCGGTCACCCAGCCGTTCAACATGGGCTCGATCATCCGCAGCGCGGCGGTCTTCGGCGTCGAGCACCTCTGGCTGGCCGGGAACGCCATCGACCCGTCCCACCGCAACGTCGCCAAGACCGCCCTGGGCACCGAGCGCCTGGTGTCCTGGGAGCACGCGGGGACGCCGGACGCGGCCGCCGCGGCGGTCCGCAAGCAGGGACTGCGGCTGGTCGCGGTCGAGCTCACCGGCGACGCCGTCCCGCTGCACGAGGCGCCGCTGGACGGCGACGTGTGCCTGGCCGTGGGCGGCGAGGACCACGGCTGCTCCCCCGCGCTGCTGGCCGCCGCGGACGCGGTCGCCTACATCCCGCAGATCGGCAGGGTCGGCTCGCTCAACGTCGCCGTCGCCACCGCCATCGCCCTGGCCGAGGCCCGCCGCCGCGAGTGGGCCGCCGGCTGACGGGATCAGGAGGCGGTGCCGCCCTGCATGAGCGCGGCGAACTCCTCCAGGGAGATCCGGCCGTCGCGGTTGGCGTCGGCGTCCACCATCACCTCGACCGCGCGGGTGTCGGTGATCTCCTTTCCCAGCGCCCGCATCACGTTCTTCAGCTCGGCGGTGGAGATGTAGCCGTCGCCGTCCGCGTCGACCATCTCGAACGTGGCGCGGTAGCTCTCCGCGTCGCCCATCGGCGCACACCCTTCACTCGGTTCACTGCGTTCGCAGCCTTCACCGGATTCCCACCGGTCGCCTGGACGCTAGCACCCGCCCTCGGATACCGACCAGATCACTCGGGGAGTGTCTGCTCGGCCCAGATCGTCTTGCCGGAGGGGCTCTGGCGGCTGCCCCAGCGGTGGGTGAGCTGGGCCACCAGGAAGAGGCCGCGGCCGTGCTCGTCGAACGCGCGCGCACGGCGCAGATGCGGCGAGGTGCTGCTGGCGTCGGAGACCTCGGTGATCAGGCTGGTCTCGCCGTGCAGGCGCAGCCGGATCAGGCGGAGCCGGACCGGCGGTTTCCCGTAGCGGAGGGCGTTGGTGACGAGCTCGCTGACCAGGAGTTCGGTGACGATGGCCGCGTGCTCCAGTCCCCAGGCGGCCAGCCGGGCCGTGGCCCATTCCCGTGCCCGTGACACCATCGCCGGGTCCGCGGGCAGATCCCAGGTCGCGACATGGGAGGCGTCCAGGCCCTGGGTGCGGGCGAGGAGCAGGGCCACGTCGTCCGCAGGGGCACCGGGCAGCAGTTCGGCCAGCGCCTCGTCACAGAGCCGTTCCAGGGACGGGGCGGGCGTGCGCAGCACGTCGCTCAGCCGGTCCAAAGCCACGTCGACGTCATGCCCGGTGGACTCGATGAGGCCGTCGGTGAACAGCGCGATCAGCGTGCCGTCGGGCAGTTCCAGCTCGGCCGACTCGAACGGCAGGCCGCCCAGCCCCAGCGGGGGGCCGGCCGGCAACGCGGGGAAATCGACGGTTCCGCCGGGGGCGACCAGCGCCGGCACCGGATGCCCTGCGCGGGCCATGGCGCAGACCCGCGAGACCGGGTCGTAGACCGCGTACAGGCAGGTCGCGCCGATGTCCCCGGTCTGCCGTCCGTCGCCGTCGGCGCCGCCCGGCCCCTCCTCGCGGTCCAGGCTCAGGACGACGTCGTCGAGGTGGGTGAGCAGCTCGTCCGGAGGCATGTCCACCTCGGCCAGGGTGCGGACCGCCGTGCGGAGGCGCCCCATGGTGGCCGATGCCTGGAGGCCGTGCCCCACCACATCGCCCACCACGAGCGCGACCCTGCCCCCCGACAGCGGGATCACGTCGAACCAGTCGCCGCCCACCCCTGCCCGGGAGCCGGTCGGCAGGTAGCGGGAGGCCACGGTCACCGCCGGATGCGGGGGTGACCGGCCCGGCAGCAGGCTCCGCTGCATGGCCAGCGCGGTCTCGCGCTGCTCGGCGTAGCGCCGGGCGTTGTCGATGCTCAGCGCCGCCCGGGCGGTGATCTCCTCGGCGAGCAGCAGGTCCTCGGTGTCGAACGGATCGGGCGTGCGATGCCGGTAGAACTGCGCCAGGCCGATGATCGTCCCGCGGGCCGGCAACGGCACGACGATGAAGGAGTGGATCCCGAACTCGCGGACGCTGGACGCCCAGGCGGGATCACGCGCCAGCCAGGCCCGGACATCGGAGTCGTCCGTCCGCCGCAGCAGCGAACGCCCGGTGACCAGGGCGCGGGCCGGCGGTGAGTCCTCCGGGTAGCGCCCCGCACCGCCGGTCTCGACCATGGCCTCCGGGCAGCCGGCCAGGAGGGACCGCTGCGCGGCACGATGGAGGACCACCCGGCCCGCGAGCCGACGCGGCTCCGCCTCCTCACCCGTGAGGACGCCGTCGAGCAGATCGACACAGACGAAGTCGGCGAACTGCTCGGCGGCTATGTCCGCGAGCTGCTGGGCGGTGGCCGCCGCGTCGAGAACGGTCCCGATGCGGGCGCTGGCGGCGTTCACGATCGCCAGACGCTGCTTGGCCCGGTCCTCCTCGGTGACGTCGAGCGCCGCCACGGCCGCTCCCAGCACTCTTCCCTCGGGGTCCTGCAGCGCGTACACGATCGACGACCAGGCGTGAGCGCGGTTCTCGCCCGGTGTCCGCACATAGGCGTTCATCCGCTCTTCCCGCCCCGTGCGGAGCACCCGCTCCAGCCGTTCCTTGAAGTCCTTGTACGCCGGGTCGGCGGACAGACGATCGACGGTCAGCCCGACGATCTCCTCGAGGCGCGCGCCCGCCGCGCGCAGCCCACCCCGGCTGGCCCCCCTGACCCGGCCCGCTCGATCGAAGAACATGACACCCATCGGCGACTGGGTCAGCGCCAGCTCCCCGAGCGTCGGCGCGCCGTCACCCGCCCCCGGCCCCGGCCCCGCCGCCCGGACGAGCGTCACGAGCCAGTGGACGTCCGCGCCGGGCCCGTGAACCGGGACCACGCGGACGGCGAGCTCGACCCGGTGGCCGTCCCGGTGCCGCAGCAGCAGCCGGCCGGCCCCCTCCTCGTCCCGCTCGACGCATCCGCGCGCCCATGCCGGAAGCCCGTCGGAGAGCAGGCCGACCGCGCGGCGTCCCACCGCTTCGTCGGGACGGTAGCCGAGCAGGCGCGCGGCCTCCTTCGTCCACCAGATCAGGACTCCTCGGGCGTCCACCATCCCCGCCGCCGTCGAAGGGACCTCGGCCGCGCTGTGTGAGGTGAAGGTCTCATCCATCGAGATCCATCCCGGACCGCCGTCACCCTTCAAGGAGTACCCCGTCACCGCACAGGAATCCGACTCCCTCCGGGTAACCGGCGAGCGAGACATCACCCGCCGAGGACCCCGCCCCTCCCCGGGGCCGTCTCGGCGGACGGCCCCGGGGTTCACCCGGCTGCCGCGGCCGCGATCATTCGGTCCCGTCTTCCGCGCGGGTGCCCAGATAGGCCGACCGCAGCGCGCCGGAGGACGCCAGCAGTTCGGCGCCGGTCCCCGACGCCGACAGCCGCCCCCGGCTCAGCACGTACCCGCGGTCGCTGACCGACAGCACCTGTGAGGCGTGCTGCTCGACGATGAGCACCGCCGTCCCGGCGTCGGCGGCCGCACGGATGCGTTCGAGCAGCCGCCTCACGATGAGGGGCGCGAGGCCCAGCGACAGCTCGTCGACCAGCAGCAGCTCGGGTTTGCCCGCCAGGCTCCGGGCCAGCGCCAGCATCCGCTGCTCCCCTCCCGAGAGAAGGCCCCCGGGGCGTTTGAGCAGCGGCTCCAGTTCGGGGAAGAGCGCCAGCGCGTCCCCGACGCTGCCGGCCCCGAGCCTGAGGTTGGCCAGCGTGGTCAGCCGGCTGAAGACCGAGCCCTGCTCGCTGATGTAGGAGATGCCCCGCCGCGCCCGCTGGTGCAGCGTTCCCCGCAGCGGGAGGTCCCGATAGAGGATCTGCCCGGACGTGGGGGTCAGCACCCCGGCAAGCGCGAGAAGCGTGGTGGTCTTGCCTGCCCCGTTCGGTCCCAGCAGCGCCACGACCTCGCCCTTGCCGATGTGCAGATCGATCTCACGGACGACGTCCACACCGGAATAGCCCGCCGCCAGCCCTTCGACCTTCAGCAGCATGGAACTCACGCCCTCTCCGGTTCGGGCCGCGTCGCGTCGCCCGGCGTTTCCGGGGCGGCCCCCAGGTAGGCCTCGACCACCGCGGGATCCCTCAGGATCTGGCCCGGTTCCCCGTCGGCGATCACTCGCCCGAAGTTCAGGACGACGACACGGTCGGCGCAGGTCTGCACGAATGACATGTCGTGTTCGATGACCAGGACGGCGATGCCGAGGGTGTCGGCCAGCCGCCGGATGAGGCGGGCCAGTTCGCCCGTCTCCTCCTCGCCGAGTCCCGCCGCCGGCTCGTCGAGGAGCAGCACGGCCGGGTCGGAGGCCACCGCCCGCGCGATGGCCAGCAGCCGACGCCGGCCGTGCGGCAGTTCGCCGGGGAACCGCTCCAGGTCGCCGGCCAGCCCGAACTCCTGGACGGCGGCCTCACCGGCGGCCGTCAGCCGCGGCATGCGCGGGCGGGCCAGGTCGGTGACGTACCGCAGCGGCGTGTCCATGGTCGTGACCAGAAGGTTCTCCAGCACCGTCAGGTCCTCGAACAGTTCAAGGGACTGGAAGGAGCGGACCAGCCCCGCGCGGGCCCGCCGCGCGGCGCCCCAGTCCTCCAGGGCCTGGCCGCCGAGCCGGATCCGCCCTCCGCGCTCGGGTTTCACGAAGCCGGTCAGCGCGTCGATCACCGTGGTCTTGCCGGCGCCGTTGGGCCCGATCAGCGCCACCACCTCTCCGGGGTCCACGCGCAGGCTCACCTCGTCGACGGCCCGCACCCGTCCGAAGCGGACGTTGAGCCCGGCGACCTCGAGAGTGCGCGTACCCGGCGTCCCGGCAGGGACGGCCCCGCGGACGGGTGCGGGCTCGGGCGCGGGCTCGGACGGAGGTGCGGGAGCGCGGTGCTTGCCGGAGCCGAGCCGCTCGCGAACCGCCGTCACGGCCCTGACCTGTTCGAAGGCCATCCCGCTGGGGTTCGCCAGAATGATCATCAGGAGCATCGCGCCCGAGACGATCTCCAGCGCGTTGGTGCCGAGCCCGAAGGAGTGCAGGATCTGCCCGCCGAGACCGCCCGGGGCGAACGATCCGCCGCCCAGCGCGCCGATCACGTAGCCGATCCCGCCGATCACGGTGTAGACCACCACCTGCACCGACGAGAACGGCGAGAACTCGGTCAGGACGAGGTTCTGCTGCCGGAACGCCAGGAAGACGCCACCGAGCGCGGCCAGCCCCGCGCCCAGCCCGAACGCGTAGACCTTGATCGCCGCGCTGTTCAGGCCGATCGCCGCGGCCGCCCGCTCGTTGCTGCGCAGCGCGATGAGCCGTAGCCCGGTGCCGCTGCGCCGGACGTTCGCCACCGCGACGCACACCGCGACGAGCACGGCCAGCGTGACGAACGCCAGCCGCCGCGGGTGGTCGAAGCCGTCCATCGCCCAGCCGAACACGTTGAGCCTGCCGATGTCGACGCCTTCGAGCCCGCCGGTGAGCGCGGGGTTCTGCAGGATCAGCTGGGACAGCACGACCGACAGGCCGAAGGTCAGCAGCGCCAGGTTCACGCCCCGGGTGCGCAGCGCGGGCACTGCGACGACCACCCCGATCACGGTGGTGATGACCACGGCGGCGACCAGGGCCGGGATGAACGGCCACGACTGCGCCTGCATCAGCTTGCCGGCGATCCACGCGCCGGTCCCGGCCAGTCCCATCTGCGCCAGCGAGATCTGCCCGGTCAGGCCCGTGACCACCACCAGCGACAGGCAGATCATCGCGGCGGCCAGGCTGACCTGGATCGAGGCCGCCCAGGCCGCGGGCACGACCGAGATCACCACGATCGTCACCGCGGCCGCGGCGAGCAGGCCGGGCCGGGAGATCCGGCCCGAGCCCAGCACCGGCAGCCGGTCCAGCAGCTCACCGCGGACCGGCAGGTTCCGGCCCGCGACGAACAGCACCACGACGATCATGAGGAAGGCCGCCGAATGGGACACCGACTGTGCCGTGAAGGTCCCGAACAGCAGCCGGTCGTCGGAGACGAAGGGCCCCAGCGGCCCCTCGTCCACGATGTAGCGTCCCAGCAGCGTCTCGACCACGCCGATGACCAGCGCGGCCGCCAGGGTCCGCCAGAACGAGACGAACCGGCCGACCAGCGCCGCCGCCAGCGAGCGCAGCACGATCAGTGCGAGCGCCTCGACGCTGAGGAACAGGATCGGCGCGACCAGGATGCCCGCCAGCGAGGCCAGAACGGCGCCCAGCACCCAGTTGGCCGTGGCGACCACGTCCGGTGATTTGCCGAGCGCGGCCGCGGCCACCGGGTTCTCCGCGATGGCCTCGGTCGTCCGCCCGAACGGTGTCCAGCGGAACAGCGCGGCCAGGCCGAGCGTGAGCACGGCGGCGATGGCGATGACCCAGAAGCGGTCCTGCCCGATCCCCGCCTGCGCGCCGAACAGGTGGTGCGCGTCGTGCGGGAGCGGGGAGACCACCAGATCCTGACCGCGTCCCCACAGCTGGTAGCCGATCCCCACCAGCAGCGCGAACACGCCGAGGGTCGCGACCAGTCGCACCAGCGCCGACGCCCGGCGCAGATGCCTCATCAGCAGCAGGTGCGTGGCGGCCCCCAGCAGCGCGGGGACGCCCAGGGCCAGCGGCCACGCCGCGGCCGGCGGCAGGCCCAGGTCGGGGGCGACACGGTAGAAGAGGAAGGCGCCGATCATGCTGTAGGCGCCCTGTGCGAAGTTGACCACCCCGCTACCGCGGTAGATCAGCACCAGGCCCTGGGCGGTGAGGGCATAGACCGCCCCGACCGACAGTCCCAGGATGAGGAAGGTGAGCAGGTCGTTCATGGGCAGGACTCCCGACCGATCCGACTACTGCTTCGCGAGCTGACCGAGGTCGACGAACCTGCCGCCGGGCTGGAGCATGATCTTGCCGCCCCGCACCGTCTGGAACTGGACGGTGGTCCTCGGGATCCGCGGCAGCTTGAGGAAGTTCGGCGTGCCGTAGGTGAAGTCGGGCGCGATGCCGAGGGAGACCTTGCTGCCCTCCAGCGACTTGGTCAGCGCGGCACCGTTGATCTCGGAGAGCCCGTTGAGCCTGTCGGCCACCAGGTGGACCGACGCCCAGGCGTTCAGAGCGAACTCGGTGCCCTCGATCCTGCCGTCGCCGTACTTGGCCGTCTCGTCCAGGAACTGCTTGATCTTCGGGTTGCCGGTGCTGGTCACGGCGTCGTAGTCGCTGACGACGACGGTGCCCTCGCCGGCGCCGCCCGTCTTCGCCAGGGACGCCTCCGACACCGCCGTCGCCACCACCGCGATCTTGCCCTGGTAGCCGGCCTGCCGCAGGCCGACGATCGTCTTGCTGGTGACATCGGTCGAGGCCAGCAGGGCCACCCCGTCGGGGCGTGCGGCGGCGATCTGGCCGAAGTGCGAGGTCAGGTCGGCCGAGGCGTCGAAGGGCAGGTAGTAGGCCCCCTTCAGGTCGCCCGGCGCCGCGAGCAGGGCCTTGACGTACTGGGGCACCAGCCGCCCGGAGGGGCTGTCACCGGTCACGACGGCCACCGTCTTGGCGCCCGCCTGCTGCAGCGCGACCCCGGTGCCCGCGGCCAGCACGGGGGAACCGCCCACGATCGGGAAGGACGCGGGGTTGGTGAAGTCCTGCCCGGTCATGACCATCGTGCCGACCAGGGGGATCCTCGCGCCCTGGAAGGCCTGGACGACCGCGTCCGACGACACGTACTTGCCGATGCCGGCGACCACCTTCTCGGCGATGGCCTCGCGGGCGCACTTGGTCGCCGCGTTGGGGTCGGTGACGGTGGACGCCTCGCACTCGACCAGCTTGAGCGGCCGGGCACTGCCCCCTCCCCCGGGCTTCACCCCGCCGGCATCGTTGACCGCGTTGACCGCGGCCCTGGCCGCCTTCACCAGTTCGGGCTGGTAGATGGGGCCGGGGCCGGAGGCGATCAGCGACAGGCCGATGGGCTCGCCGGTGAGGTTCTTGCCGTACTCGGTCTCCGAACCGGAGCCGGAGCAGGCGGTGACGGTGGCCGCCGCCAGCGCCGCGAGAGCGGCGATGTTGAGGACTCGACGCAAGGGGCTCTCCCTCTATCAGGGGCGGGGGGCGGGGGCGGAGGTGACCGGGTCGGCGGCCCGGCCCTGGTGGAAAACGATGCGGTCGCGGAGCATCGCGACCTCGTGCAGGCGCCCGTACCTCGCCCGCCCCTTGGAGGGGCGGCGTGAGGTCTGGTCGGAAGGTCGGAGCGGGAGTGCGAGCCCGTGGTCCTGCTCATCGACCACGAGGGCGGCCCTGGTCTCGTGAATCACGCGGTGGTCCGGCCGGTCGAGGCAGCCCGACGGTTCCACGACCACTCCCAACCTCACGGGGCTCCCATCGGCGTCTGGGCCGACGTCAGCGCGGGCGCCCCAGCGAGCCGTCGCGTACCCGCTCACGCAGGCGGAACTTCTGGATCTTCCCGGTCGCCGTGCGCGGGAAGTCCGCGACCAGGTGGATCGACTCCGGCCACTTCTGCCGGGCGAGCCCGGCCGCGGCCAGATGAGAGCGCACGTCGTCCAGCGAGACCGGGCTCGCCGCATCATGCGGGCGGATCACCGCGGTGGCGTGCTCACCCAACCGCGGGTCGGGCTCGGCCACCACGCTCACCTCGGCGATCTGCTCCATCCTGAGCAGCAGCGACTCGACCTCCTGGGCGCTGATGTTCTCACCGCCGCGGATGATGACATCGGTTACGCGGTCGGTGATGGTGAGGCAGCCGTCGCCGTCGACCGTGCCCATGTCGCCGGTGCGGTACCAGCCGTCGGCGTCGAAGGCGCGGGCGGTCAGTTCAGGATCGGTGTAGCCGATGAAGCAGTCGGCACCGCGCGAGAGGATCTCACCGCCCCGGTCCAGGCGGATCTCGGCACCGGGCAGCACGCGGCCGTCGGTGCGCAGTCGCTTGTCCGCCGCGTCGCCCACCAGGCTCGCCGTGATCGAGGGGTGCTCGGTACTCCCGTAGGAGCGGTACACCGTGATGCCCTCCCTGGTCGCCCGCTCGGTGAACGCCTCCGGCACCATCGCGCCGCCCAGTCCCATGTAGGGGATCAGGGCCAGGTGCTCGGGCGTGAAGTCGGCGTGGTCGAGCAGGCTGGTCAGGAAGTAGGGCGGACCGCCGGCGATGCCGAGCCCCCGCTCGCCCATCGCCCGCAGCACCTCGGCCGGGTCCCACACGTCGATCAGGTGCACCGGCTCGGACCGCACCAGCGGCAGCAGGAAGGCATTGATCATGCCCATGAAGTGGCCGACCGGAGTGCCCACGATCTGCGGCGGCCCGCCCTTGCCGTAGAAGCCGTCGCACTGGCGCACCTCCCAGCCGATCGTCTGGTGGCTGTGCACGACGCCCTTGGGGTTGAGCGTCGTACCGGAGGTGAAGCCCACGATCGCCGGGGCCGCGGGGTCGACCGCCTCCGGCGCGCCGAGCGGGTCGCTCTCCAGCATCTGGTGGAAGGGCGTGGCACCGCGCGGCAGATCCTGCCGCCGGCGGTCGCCGACCACCAGCCACAGCGGCGTGTCGTCTCGTTCCGCCAGCAGCTGCTCGTACTGCTGGAGGTGGTCGGTGCGCCCGAAGCGGTCAGGTGTGACGATCACCGCGGGGCGCGTGTCGTCCAGGATGTAGCCGACCTCTTTGGGCCCGTAGAAGTGGACCACCGGGACGACGACCGCGCCGATGTAGGTCGCCGCCCAGAACGTGATGGCGGCCTCGACCCAGTTCGGCAGCTGGAGCACGACGACCGACCCCGGACCGATCCCCTGAGCCCGCAGGCCCTGGGCGAGCGAGCGCGCCGCCCGGTC
Source organism: Actinomadura rugatobispora (assembly GCF_042656285.1). Taxonomy (GTDB): domain Bacteria; phylum Actinomycetota; class Actinomycetes; order Streptosporangiales; family Streptosporangiaceae; genus Spirillospora; species Spirillospora rugatobispora. The sequence goes on from NZ_JBHSON010000015.1 coordinate 20,798, forward strand.
CACGTCGCCGAGGGTGCCGGTGTAGGGACGCACCGTGGAGCGCACGTGGAATGACAGGTGCGGGGCACGGCTCAGCCCCGCGGCCACCGTCGAGCCGAGGGAGTCCGCGGTCCACCGCCCTTCGTCGCGGTAGCGCTGGGCCAGCCAGCCGGGAACCGTTCGGATCCCCCAGTCTTGGAGAGCAGAGCTTCGGGTCACCGTGTCTCCTTCGGGGTGGATTCGGAGCCGACGGTTTCGCCATCCGGCACTGGCCGCAATCAAAGTATGTTTCGACATCGAGGTCAATAGTGGAAATCCTGCCTCGCACGCCCATCGGATCCCGACGCCGGCACCGCCCACCCTCCGAGTCGGCGCTCGAGCAACCCACCACGGCCACGGGCGATCGCACCAGGCTGAAGGCTCTCAAAGCCCACACGGCACGACCGGGCAGCCACCCCCTCCGGGCGGCAACGACGAGTCAGGGAGTCGCGGGGCGACGAGCAGGACCACGCGGTCTACTACCTGGAGATATCGATCCTGACGTCGGAGTCGATTTATGTCGCTTACGGCGGTGAAGGCTCTGGGGCTGAATCAACCCCGGCGAGTCCGGCATGGAGTAGAGGCAGATCCCGGTCGCCGATGGGACTCCGGCGACGCCGCCTCGTCGTTCAGCACGGTCCAGAGACTGACGACGGCACGGGGATCGGTGAGATCGCGACCGTCGCGATCGCATCGGCCGAATACGCGCGTTCCCGCGGACGCCCAGGTGACGAGATGGCGCGCCAAGCCTCACTGGTGACGCGCGAGCCGACGACACCAACGAACGGGTGGAGGAGAAAGGGACGAGGGTCAGCCGGCCGCAAGCTCCCGGTCGGGGGTGGGGCTCAGGCCCAGCGCATTGGCCCACAGGAGCGTGAGTTGCTCAACCGCCGCGTTCATGTCGTAACGCGCGTCGCCGACGAACACCATCTCCGCGAACTTCGCGACCATGCCGCCGAGGGCCATGGCGGCGCACCTCTCGTCGATGCGTTCGTCGGCCAGCCCCGCCGCCTGCAGCCGCTTGATCGCCGACTCGAGCCGGGCCGCCAGGTAGTCGTCGCGTTTGGACCGCACCCTGCGGACCTCGTCGTTGTACCGGCTGACCTCCTCGATCACCCGCATGATGCGGGCCTCCTTCCGGTACGCCGTCAGGTAGGCCCTGTTGGCTGCGCGGATGCGGTCGATGGGCCCGGCGTTCTCGGGCAGGTCCTCTGGGATGTCGTCCATGGACACCAGGCGCACTTCGACTTCCTCGGCGATCTCGCGAAAGAGCGATTCTTTGGAATCGAAGTAGTGGTAGAAGGACCCGTGCGCCACCTTGGCCTCGGCGGTGATATCGGTGATCCGCGCCTGCCGGAAGCCCTCACGCTCGAACACGGCCTTGCCGGCCGCGACGAGGCGCGCGCGAGTGCGGCGGCCTTTCGCCGAGCGAGGCTCTGGGTCCATCGTGCCCTCCAACCGATGAATCCGACGTCCGGAACATAATGCCGCACCAGCATGCGTGCCACGCCACCCGAAGCGCGCCGAGGGGCCCTGGGCCCTCTATGGCCTACGCGTCACATTCCCCGATATATCGGGGTGCCGGATTGCCGCGGGCCGACGATCCGAGGCCGCAGCCGCGTATCCGTCGCCAGGATCAGCCCCGCAATATCGCAGGCCGAAGGCAGGGCGGTGTCGCCATCGGGAGCAAAGCTCAAGGCTGAGGACTCCCTACAGGTGGACCGGGCATCGCAGACCGAGAGCGCGCCTTCGCGCCGTTGCATGGGTGGACCACATGATCAGCGCCGTTGGCCCGGCATCGTTCGAGACGGCGTCGCGTGATGACGGCCGAGCGCCGGAGAAACATGTTCTTCACGCCGACTCGGCGTAGTAATTAGGTTAGCCTAACCTTATGACTGAGACGCGGAAAGGCGTGCACCCGATCGTCCGGCGAGCCCGCGAGATCGCCGACGAGGTGCTCTTCCCCGCCGCCAACACGGTGGACGAGACCGGGAAGGTGCCCGACGGGCACTGGGATCTGCTCGCCCGCGAGGGCTTCTACGGGCTCGCCGTCGCCGTCGGCGCGCAGGAACTGGGCTTCGGGGAGGTCGTGGAGATCCTGGAGGCGCTGTCCGGCGGCTGCCTGTCGACCACGTTCACCTGGATGCAGCACAACGGCGCCGTGCTCAACCTGAGCGGAACCGGCAACACGGCGCTGCGCGATCGCTTCTTCGAGGACATGGTGGCCGGTCGCGTCCGCAGCGGGGTCGCCTTCGCCGGCGTTCTGCCGAACCCGCCGAAACTGCGGGCACGCGCCGTCGACGGCGGCTATGTGCTGGACGGGGAGGCTCCGTTCGTCAGCGGCTGGGGTGTGATCGACCTGCTCCAGGTGTCCGGCCGCGACCTCGATTCCGGTGAGCCCGGCACCGTCGTCTCCGGTCTGATCGACGCCGCCCCGGGCCACGGGCTCACGGCCGAACCGACCCGGCTTGTCGCCGGCCAGGCCACCAACACCGTCCGACTTTCCTTCGACGGCTATCCGCTGCCCTCGGATCGGGTGACCGGAAGCAGCCCGTACGCAGAATTCCTGTCCTTCCAAGCCTTCGGGTCGCGCCTCAACGGCTGCGTGGCCTGCGGCATCGCAGACAGGGCGATTCGCCTGCTCGGTGAGACCGGGCACACCGAAGCCGCCACGGCGCTGTCCGCCCGCCTCGACGAGGCGCGCTCGGCACTCGACGCCGGGATGGGCGACCCCTCACTTCTGACGTCGGCCAGAGCCGCCGCCGCGGAACTCGCCCTGCGAGCCACGGGGGCGCTGGTGGCCGGTGTCGGCAGTTCCGCCATCCTGATCGGCCAGCACGCACAGCGTCTGGTCCGGGAAGCCGCCTTCACCCTGGTAGCGGCCAGTCGCCCGGACATGCGCACCAACCTCGTCCAGCGCCTGACCGCCTGACATCACTCCCAGCAGTGACGGCGCCCGCGCAGGTCCTGGGCCAGAACGTCGACCACCGCACCCGCCTGTACGCACTCGGTACGACGCTTTTCCAGTTGTTCCGGCTTGCGCGTCGTGGAGCGTTGCGCGTGGTGATACCGCAGCGACGGCTAGCAGCGACCTGATCTGCGCCACGGCACGGGGGCTAGCGATAGCGAGCATGGGCGGGATGGAGTGCACTGATGGGAACGAGCACGGCTCGACGTGGAAGAAATACGGACTGGGAGCGGGTCGCTGAACTGGCCCGAGGCCAACGCGCCTGCCCCTGATGGACTCGCCGACTTTACAGTCGAGTTCGCCGTTGACGGTAAACACTTCTTCCGCGCTCAAATCGATGGCTATCGGTCGCCCACTACAAACCGTTGTTACACCAATCTTCGACGCAACCGGCCGCGTTTGCTGTCACTCCTGCATCGCCCCGGGCACCCGTACAGGTCGACCAGGTCTTCAAACTCGGCCGCCGGCAGTCGACTGATCCAGTTACCAGCGGCGATCGCGGCCTGCCAGGGACCGGGTCACCTCGCCACCGGCGGCATGTCAGGCCGCTGAGATGCGTTTCGCCCCGGCTGGCTCGGAGCAGCCTGAGCACATACTCTCCGCGAGTTGCTGGCGGCCGTCCACTACTTCAAGTGGCGGCCCGACATGCTGGACGGCGCGGTCGATAAGGCAGGGGCAGCGGACCTCCGATGCGGCGCCGAGCCGCAGGACCAGGTCATGGGCTCACGCCGCTCGCGCAGCGCATCGGCGGCGGCGAAGGCGATGGGCACCTAGGGCCTCCGCGAAAGCTGATGTGACACATCACGGGGCCGAGTCGTCCGGTGCGGCGAACCAGGGCTCGATGGCAGCGCATGGGCCAGTGCGGCAGGCAATTCGAATACCGGGTCACAAACCCTCGCCAGGGAGCCACTCCACCTCTCGCCCCGGCCGGACCGCAATAGCGCCCCAGAGGCGGATACTTCAGAATGCCCGAGCACAAAGATCGATCCGCAATCTTGTTTTTCCCCGCACATGACAGCCTCGATACGCATCGATAGCCTCGCGACACGCGAAGCCTCGGCAGGGTCGCCGTGGAGGTGACCACCTTCCCGGCGCGACGAGGCGGCGTATCCCTGGCCGGGACCGTGGTTCCCCTCAACGCTGGACTTGGAGTAGGACGTTCATGGGCATTCTCGAAGGCAAGAACATTCTGGTGACGGGCGTCCTCACCGAAGCCTCGATCGCCTTCCACACCGCGAAGTACGCGCAGGAACAGGGCGCGAACCTCATCCTCACCGCGTTTCCCCGTCCGACCCTCACCGAGCGCATCGCCAAACGACTGCCGTCCGGTCCCGACGACGTGCCGCCGGTCATCAAGCTCGACGTGACCGATGACGAGCACCTGAGCGGCCTGGAAGCACAACTGCGCGCCCATGGCTGGGACCGGATCGACGGCGTCGTCCACTCCATCAGCTTCGCCCCGCAGGACGCGCTCGGTGGCAACTTCCTCAACACCACGTGGGAGGACGTGGCCACCGCCGTGCATATCTCCGCCTACTCCCTCAAGTCACTGGCCATGGCGTGCCTGCCGTTGATGAAGGAGGGCGGTTCGATCGTCGGTCTCACCTTCGACGCCCGCGCGGCCTGGCCCGTCTACGACTGGATGGGCGTCGCCAAAGCCGGTCTGGAGTCCTGCAACCGCTACCTGGCCCGCTACCTGGGCCGGCAGAAGATCCGGTGCAACCTGGTCGCCGCCGGCCCGATCCGCACCATGGCCGCAACGTCCATCCCGGGCTTCGATGGCATCACCGACGGTTGGGACCAGTCGGCACCGCTCGGCTGGGATATCACCGACGTCGTCCCCACCGCGAAGGCCATGGTCGCTCTGCTGTCCGACTGGTTCCCCGCCACGACGGCCGAGATCATCCACGTCGACGGCGGTGTCCACGCCATGGGCGGCCAGCTCGGATAGAGCGCGATCGAAGGACCCGACAGGCTTCTCGCCGGCTACATCACCCTGACAGGGCATTGATCGCGTCGGCTCGCACGAGGCCATTGTGGTCGGCCGCCGGCTCGCGGGTCCGCGTGTCCTGCCGGTCTCGTCGGCCGGCCGGGACCGCTTCATACGAACGCCGCCTTCGCCCGGGCACGGCCCGCAGGAACTCCACCGCGTCAACGACGCTGCGGTCAGCGGTTCCCCGGGATGGACGGCCAGGCGCGGATCATGAGGTCGCGCTCCTCGGAGTGCCTGGTCAGACGCTCGACCGGAGGTCGGGTTCATTCGGGCTCGGTGATTCGGGCGAGCAGGGGGGTGATGCGATATCCGACGAGTTCGCGCATGACCAGGGAGGTGTTGGTGCGCTCGACCCCGGGGATGGCCAGGATCTGGCCGGCGATGCGATAGAGATCGTCGGCGTCCGCGGCGACGACGTGCACGAGCAGATCGATCGGCCCGCTGACTCCCTGCACCTGGAGCACCTCCGGGATCGCGGCCAGGGCCGCGGCGACCTTGTCCAGCCTGTGCTGGGTGACCTGGGTGGTGACGTAGGCGGTCAGCGGATAACCGAGGGCCTTGGGATCGATCCGGCGATCGAAGGAGGCGAGTCCGCGGTCCTGTTCGAGCCTGGCCAGCCTGGTCTGCACGGTGTTGCGGGACAGCCCGGCGTGCTCCGCCAGCGCGATGGTGGTGGCCCGGGGACGGTCGATCAGGGCGAGGAGCAGGCGGGCGTCGGTCGGGCTGATCCGCTCATGGTTTTGCACAATGCTCACTTCCGAAGGAATGCGATGATGCCAGACGTGCATTCTGCTGAACTTTGACGATGATTATTGTGCATTCGATTCCTCTGTGATGCCATCGGTCGCGACTAGTGCACATATGGAGCGTCGTCACCTCGCCGAAGGATTCACCGATGACCGGTACCGCACCCGCCCCGCCGCAACCTGAAGCCGCCCCTCTGGATGTCCTGCGGGACATCGAGCGTCGCGTGCTGTGGTTGTCGACGGCGACCATCCATCACGCGAACCGGGTGCGGCCGAATCCGTCCGGTCTGAAGGTGGGGGGTCACCAGGCCTCGTCCGCGTCGATGGTGTCGATCATGACCTCGTTGTGGTTCCGGCATCTCAAGCCCGAGGACCGGGTCTCGGTGAAGCCGCACGCCTCACCGGTGCTGCACGCGATCAACTACCTGCTGGGCGAACTGGACGAGTCGTACCTGACGACGTTGCGGGCGTTCGGCGGGCTGCAGAGCTACCCCAGCCGGTCCAAAGACCCCGATCCGGTGGACTACTCGACCGGGTCGGTGGGGATCGGTGCCACCGCCCCGATCTGGGGTGCGCTGGCCCGCCGCTACGTCGAGCACACCACCGGCGGCGCCGGCACCGGCCGGCAGTACTCGCTGCTCGGTGACGCCGAGTTGGACGAGGGCGCGGTTTGGGAGGCGGTCCTCGACCCCGGCACCGCCGAACTCGGCGAGATCGTGTGGATCGTCGATCTCAACCGCCAATCGCTGGACCGGGTGGTGCCCGACATCGCCGCCGATCGCCTGCAGGGGATGTTCGCCGCGGCCGGCTGGCAGGTGCTCACCCTGAAGTACGGCCGGCTGCTGGAGGAGCTGTTCGGCCGCCCCGGCGGGGACGCTCTGCGCACCCGCATCGATCGGATGCCCAACCCCGAATACCAGCGCCTGCTGCGCTGCACCGCCGACCAGTTGCGGCAGCGGCTGCCCGGGCAGGGGGCGGGGCGCGAGCCGATCAGCGCACTGGTGGCCGGCCTGGACGACGCGACCCTGATGGCGGCCATCGGCGACCTCGGCGGCCACGACCTGAGCGCGCTCGATCAGGCGTACGCCTCGATCGACGACACCCGGCCAACAGTGATCTTCGCGTACACGGTGAAGGGCCACGGCCTCCCCTCCCGCGGCCATCCGCAGAACCACTCCTCGCTGCTGACCACCGAGCAGATGCGGGAGCTGGCGGGCAGGCTCGGCACGGACCTCGAACACCCGTGGAAGCAGTTCGCCGCCGGCAGCGCCGCCGAACGAGCATGTGCGGCCAGGTCCCGGTGGCTGCGCCGCCCGGACGTGTCGCCGCAGCCGCCGCCTGAGCTGCCGACGGACATCGGCCGTACCCCGGCCGGAACCGCGACGACCCAGGCGGCCCTGGGCCGGGTGTTGATGGACCTGAGCCGCCAGGCGCCGCAGGCGGCCCGGCGGGTGGTGACGGTCAGCCCGGACGTCAGCTCCAGCACCAACCTGGGCGGCTGGGTCAACAAGGTCGGGGTCTGGTCGGCCCGCGAGCGGGTGGACTGGTTCGCCGACGACGCCGAGACGATCCTGCATTGGCGGGAGAAGCCCTCCGGCCAGCACATCGAGCTCGGCATCGCCGAGACCAACCTGGTCGGCCTGCTCGGCGAGCTCGGGGCGACGTGGAGCCGGTGGGGGCAGCCGCTGCTGCCGATCGGCGTGATGTACGACCCGTTCGTCGGACGCGCCCTGGAACCGTGGTCGTTCGGCATCTACGCCGGCGGCCAGTCGATCCTGGTCGGCACCCCCTCCGGAGTGACCCTCGCACCCGAGGGCGGCGCACATCAATCGATCACCACTCCCTCCATCGGCATCGAACAACCCGGTTGCATCAGCTACGAACCCGCCTTCGCGATCGACCTCGAATGGACGCTGCTGGCCAGCCTCGCCCGCCTCGGCAGACCCGGCGGAAGCTCGGCCTACCTGAGGTTGTCCACCCGGCCGGTCGACCAGACCCTGGCCGCCGTACCGGCCGACCCGGCGGCCAGGGAACGCCGCCGGCGGCAGGTCGTCGCCGGGGCTTACCCGCTGCGGCGCGCCGAGCACCCCAAGGTCACCATCGCCGTGATGGGCGCGCTGATACCCGAGGCGCTCGCCGCGGCCGAACGGCTGGCGCAGGCGGACGTCGAGACCGACGTCGTATGCGTGACCAGCCCCGGCCTGCTCTTCACGGCACTGCAGGCGCGGCAAGGCCGGCAGGAGGGCCCGAGCTGGATCCTCGACCAGGCCTTCCCTGCGTCGCGGGCCACGCCGCTGGTCACCGTCCTGGACGGCCACCCGCACACCCTGGCTTTTCTGGCCACCGTCAACCAGACGCCCACCACCTCGCTCGGCGTCACCCGGTTCGGCCAATCCGGAACCATCGACGACGTCTACCGCCACCACGGGATCGACACCGACAGCATCGTCCGCGCCGGCCTCGACCTCCTGTAAGGGCTTTTCCATCCGAATTCGCCTGAGTGCCCGGGTCAACGCCTGGGCGCTTGGGCGGCGTCCGGGCCCAGACCATCTCCGCCGGCACGCGGCGGTCGCGCGCTCACCCTGCAGCGGGCCGGGCGAAGTCCGCGACGAGGTGGCGGCGCAAGAGTTTGCCAGTGGCGCTGTACGGCAGTGCGTCGACGATGAAGACATCGTCTGGGGTCCGCGAGCCACGCAGCCGAGCACGCAGGTAGGACCTCACCTCGTCCGTCGTGGGCGCCTGCCCGGGTTCGGCGACGACGGCCGCTGCCAGCCGCTCACCCCACTCGTCGTCGGGCAGGCCGAACACGGCGCAGTCCCGCACGCCCGGCATCCGCGCCAAGGCGTCCTCTACCTCGGCGGGCGCGATGTTCTCGCCGCCGCGGATGATGACATCGTCGCTCCGCCCGTCGACGTAGAGATAGCCGTCCTCGTCGAGCCGTCCCCGATCGCGGGTGGCGAACCAGCCGTCGGAATCGAGGACGCTCCCGATCCCGACGTAGGCTCCCGACACCTGCGGGCCGCGAACCACGATCTCCCCCACCGCCCCGGGCGCCAGCAGGTTTCCGCCGGCATCGCGGACGCCGATCTCCACGCCCGCCACCGCGCGGCCCGCACTGCCCAGTCGTGCGCGCGTCCGGGGCTCGGTCGCCGCGATCGCCCGGCGATGATCCTCGGGGCCGAGCACGGCGATCGTCGACGATGTCTCGGTCAGTCCGTACGCGTTCGTGAAATCCACCTCGGGAAAGGCATGGAGTGCGCGTTCCAGAACGGGAGTGGGCATCCGCGCCCCGCCGTAGGCGAGGGCCCGCAGGCTGGGCGCGTCGGCGAGCCCGCCGTCCAGGTGGTCCACGATCCGGGCGAGCATCGTCGGGACGACCATGGCGGAGGTGACGGACTCGCGCCGGACGGTGGTCAGCCAGCCGACCGGCGAGAACCGCGGGAGATGGACGACCCGGCGGCCGCTGTAGGTACTGGTGAGCGCCGACGCGACACCCGCGATGTGGTACGGCGGCACGGTCACCAGTTGGCTCTCGTCGATGCCCGCGCCGGCGAATTCCACCGTGCCCAGAACATAGGAGACGAGATTGGCATGCGTCAGGACGACGCACTTCGGCCTGCTCGTCGTACCGCTGGTGAACAGCAGAACGGCCGGATCGTCGTCGGCCGGGCAAGCCGGGCCGGCCGGTTCAGCAGCCAGTGCCTCCGCCAGGAACTCCTCGGTGGTGAGCACGACGCGCCCGGGTCGTCGCAGCGCCTCGGCGAAGTCCGCGTCGGCGATGACGAGCGGCCGCTCGAGCGTGGCGAGCAGTTCGTCCAGCGCCGGAGTCGAGAGCCGGTAGTTCAGTGGTACGGCCGGCACGCCGGCGTACGAACCGCCGAACAGGACGATCGGCAGGAGCGGCCCCATGACGGCGACGGTCGCCACGTGGGTGGCGCCGTGCTCGGCTGCGACGGTCGCCGCGCCTCGGCTCAGCGCCCCGAGGTCGACGTAGCTCGAGCCGTCGTCGTGCGATCCGATCGCGACGCGCTCCCCGTATCCGTCCACGGCCATGTCCAGCAGCAGTTCGATACCCATGACAACCCTTCGTGGCCTTCCGGTGATCCGCCGCGCCGGATTATGAAATGGTCCGCAGTGCCCGAACGGGACAGGCACTCACACCCCGGCCCGCGACCTCCTCCTTGCCCGCCGGCACCGCTCTCCCGTCGCCGACGGCGCTGTAGCCCTCGTCATCGAGCGGGAACAGCTCCGCATCGACGCCGGCGCACAGGCCGTGCGCCTCGCACCACGCGTCCGTCATCTCGATCTTCATTTCCCTCCTTCTGCCAGAGCCCTTCGCGGCTGTGCCGGCGGCTGTCGTGTCCGGCCGTCCTACTCGGCCGCGGCCGCCACGTCGGCGCGCAACAGGAGCGACTCGATCGGCTCGCCGCCGTCGAGCCGGACACGCAGGTCGTCGACGTCGACGTCGACGCCGATCGGGTTGTCCTCGAAGTACCGCGAGCGGAAGAACCGGTGCAGCTCCTCCCTCCGCGCGTAGTTGTCGACCTGGAACTCCACGCCGTTCCCGTCCGGGTCCCGGTAGTAGAAGGACGTCGTGGGTCCGTGGTTGACCGTCCAGTACGGCTCGATGCCCACCGCCTTCAGCCGGTCGTGCGTGTCGAGCAGATCGCGCAGGTCGCGGCGGGTGTACGCGACGTGGTCGACGGCGCGCGGCCGGCCCGGTGGCACGAACCTCCGGTCGTTGACGATGGCGACGCGGTGATGCTCGTCGTCATAGGTCAGGAAGCAGATGAAGTCGTTCTCGAAGGCGACGGACGCGTCCAGCGTCGTCAGGTACCAGTGCCGCAGCCGCGGCAGGTCGTTGGTGCGGTAGACGACGTGCGCGAATTTCAGCGGAGGAGCCATGGCGTCCTTCCTTCCTTGGCCGGCGGGCCGAGCGGGTTCATCGGTGTCCGCCGGGCGTGAACCGCAGGTCCAGGCGCTCGAGGCGATGGCCCAGCGGACCGCCGATGTAGTTGGGTTCGAACCCGGGCGCCAGGCTGAACGGGCCGAGCCGGGACAGCAGCTGCTCGAACCCGATGCGCAGCTCGGCGCGTGCCAGCGGGGCGCCCACGCAGAAGTGGCTCCCGTTGCCGAAGGCGAGATGCGAGCGGGCGTTCTCCCGCTCCGGCTCGACGTCGTCGGGACGGGGAAAGACCGAGTCGTCGCGATTGGCGGAACCGAACAGCACGAGCAGGCGTGATCCTGCCGGGATGTCGACCTCGCCGATGCGGGTGTCCGCGGTGGCGATCCGCGGGATGCCCAGCACCGGCGAGTCCCGGCGCAGCACCTCCTCGACGAAATTCGGGATCAGCGCGGGGTCGTCGCGAAGCCGCTCCTGTGCCCCGGCGTCGCGGGCCAGGGTGAGCATCCCCGAGTTGAAGGTGCTGGCGGCCGTCTCGTTCCCGCCCAGGATCAGCTGGGCGAAGATGTTCATCAGCTCGCCCGACTCGAGCGGGGTCTCACCGGCGTTGCCCGCCTGCAGGATCGCTGAGGCGAGGTCGTCGCGGGGGTCGGCGAGGCGGTCTTCGACGACCGCGCCGAAGTAGCGCTGAAACGCGACCCACTTGTGCGCACGTTCGACGAACTCGGCCTCGGGCACCACGCGCGCCCTGATGCCTTGGAGCGCCTCGGTCCATTCCCTGAACAACGGGAGGTCTTCGCGGGGCAGGCCCAGCGCGTCGCTGATCATGGTGAGCGGAAGCGGGCCGCTGAACTCGCTCAGCAACTCCACCCTTCCGCGGTCGACGAAGTGATCGATGCAGTCGTTCGCGACCGCACGGATCACCGGCTCGATCTTGGCCACCTGGCGGGGCGTGAACGCGCGGTTGACGAAGCCGCGGTGACGTTTGTGGGTCTCGCCGTCGGTGTGCGCGAGAGCCGGGCACTCCGGATAGCCCTCCGCCATGATCGTGTCGACCGACCGCGGCCGCTCGTTCAGCGTCAGCCGGGACGAGGCGAACCCGGGGTTGAACGCGGCCGAGAACGTGTCCGAGTTCCGCAACACCATCAGGACGTCCTCGTAGCGCGAGACCACGTAGCCGATGCCCGGCTGCTCACGGACGGGCTCGGAACGCAGCCGCTCGTAGTACGGGTACGGACAGGCGTCGTACAGACCCTGATCGATCGAGTTTGTCATCAAGGCTCCTTGCCAAGCCGGCGCCCGCCCGCGGCATCGGCCGGCGGACTCATACTGTCTTCGCTGGTCATCTCGGTCGGAACGGCCGCCGCGGCGGGATCCATCAGACGGGCGCGCCAGTACGCCCGGCCGCCGGCCGGATCGCGCGGAGCGGCCTTCTGGTCCGCGCGGCTCAGTACCCTCAGCTGGCACAGGACGTAGAGCGAGTCGTACAGCGGCGTCGAGATGCGGATGATGTCCTCGTCGCTGTTGAACACGCCCAGACCGGTACCGAGCCCGTCCAGGGCCCTGCCCAACGCGGCATGAGCGGGCTGCTGACCGTCCGGAGGATCGATCCGCAACGCCCGGCGCACCCCCGCCGCCACGATCGCCGCCGTTTCGCACAGCGCGCGGTCGTCGAGTTCGAACGCGCGCATCACCTTCTCGAACGTCGTGCCGTGTTCGTCGTGCGCGCCCAGCTCCACGCCGGGCACTCCGAACGGGACCGCCCCTTCGGGCAGCTCGGTCTCCGGAGCCCATCCCACGAACTCGAACGACGCGTCGGGATCGATGAACCGGCGGATGAGCCACGACGTCGCGACACGGTCGAGGTGCAGGTGCGATCGCGTCACCCACCTCATCCCGGCCTCCCCGGAATCACGCCCGGCATCGGGTGGTCAGTGGCTCGGCGGTTCACGCAGCGCGCCCTCGGGGAGCGGGCCGCCGGTCTCCACGCAGGTTCGCACGCGGAATCGCCAGTGGCCGTCGCCGCCCCGGACCAGCTCGGTGTGGTAGCGGCCGGTCGCCGCGACGTTGATCGAATCGGCCGTGGTCGCCACGACCATGTAGGTCCACCATGCGCGGGCGCCGTCCCCGTCCAGCTCGATGACCGGCTTGCCCGGCACGTGCATCAGGTGGACTCCCTTCTCGCGCATCGGTTCGACGTTGCCGCGCACGAAGTCCACGATGGCCTGGCGTCCGCGGGGAGTCGGCAGGGGCGACCCGTCGCCCCACACCTGGACGCCACCGACCGTCGCGGCTTCGGCGTCCTCGGTGAACAGGTCGCCCCACTCGTCGTAGCGTCCGAAGTCCACGAGGTGGCTGTACAGGGTGATCGTGCGTTCGATCGCCTCGCGATCGTCGTGGGCCGAAGGGCCGCTGGTCATGCCGTTCCTCCATCTGGTCCGGTCCGCGGCGGCTCGTCCGCGGTGGTCTCCTCCATCGCCGTCCCGGGCCATCGGTGTACGAGGCCCGCGACCGCCAGTTCCTCGATCTCCTCGTGCGAGTAGCCGAGTTCACCGAGGATCTCGTCCGTGTGCTGCCCGACGACGGCCGGCGGGACGTCGAGCCGAAGGTCGAGGTCGCGGAACTCCCACAGCGCCCCAGGTTGCTCGAGCCGGCCGTACTCCGCGTGCCGGTAGCTGGTCGCGAGCCCGCCCGCGCGGGCCTCGGCGTCGAAGAACTCCTGCTCGTGATCGCGCACGACGTGTTCGGCCGGGACGCCGGCGTCGTCCAGTTTCTTGACGAACCACTCGGCGTCCCGATCGGCGAGCGCGGCCGCCAGCTGCTCGTCGGTGTCCACCCGCGCGATGCGGCGCAGGGCGGCACGGTCGCCGTCCCGGAACGCGCACACCGCGACCCAGTCGTCGCCCGCCAACCGGTAGATGCGGTAGCCGGGACCGAGACCGGTCTGCTCGTCGTCGACCCTCGGGTACGCGGCGAGCCGCCCGTCCTCCAGGAGCATGGTCGAGCTGTTGGTGAGCGCCGCGATGCCGAGCATCGACACCGAGACGAACGCCCCCTCCCCCGTGACGTTGCGGCGCAGCAGAGCCATCAAGGCGGGCATCACCGATGCCATCCCGGACTGCACGTCCCACACTCCGAAGCGGTACCAGACCGGCCGGCCGGTCCGGGAGCCCGATTCGAGGGCCCATCCCGACGCGGCCGAGGCCGTGGGGTCGTAGCCGGGCCAGTCCTTCTTCTCACCGGTGTGCCCGTACGCGCTCACGTGGCAGAGCACCGCGCGCGGGTTCACCGCGCGCACGGTCTCGTGGTCGAGACCGAGCCTGGTCGCCGCACGCAGCCGAAGGTTGTGGTGCACGATGTCCGCGGACTTGATGAGCCGCTCCAGCACCGGCTGGCTGCGCTCGTCCGTCAGGTCGATGGCGAGCGAGCGCTTCCCGCGGTTCACACCGACGTACAGGGTCTCGAAGTTCCGGACCCGGTCGCCGCCGCGGGCGGGCTCGACCTTGATGACGTCGGCGCCGAGATCGGCGAGCAGCAGCGGCCCGCTCGGACCCGCGACGTACATCCCGAGGTCAAGGACGCGGACTCCCTCGAGCGGCCGGCGGACGGGCCTCCCGCCCGGCGCCCGCGGCCTCCGGGGCGGCGGCTCGCCCAGAGCGACTCCGTCGTGCTCACCGAGTCGCGGAGCGGGACCGTGCACCGTCGCCGGCGGATCCACGCCGAAGGGCGCGGCGGCCTGCCTGACCCGGCCCCACACCGGATCGGTGACATCGGCGACGTATCCGTTCGCGATCGCCTGCGGATCCGAGAACACCGAGCCGAGCGGCTCGACCGCCCCGACCGGCACGTCCCCCTCGTCGAAGGCCCGGATCCACTCGGCACGCGGCCGGCGGCGGAAGACGTCCCGGTACACCGCCAGTTGATCATCGGTCGGTGCCCAGCCCTCCACGGCGATGAAGTCGTGACCCGCTTCGAGCATCGTCTCGATGACGAGCGGGTGCTCGGTGTATCCCGTCAGTGTCGCGATCTGCATCCACTCGCCGTCGGCGCACTGGAACATGCAGCGGAGCATCCCCTCGCCGCCTCGGGTCAGCGGGATCTTCTCGGCGAGAGCGGCGCTCGGCCGCTCGGCGCGGTTCCACACCGGCATGAGAGCCGCCAGCATGCCCTGGAGCAGGCTCGTGTGGGCACACCCGCCGCGGCCGTTGGCGTCGCGCGCGATGAGCCGGGCCAGCACTCCGGCGGTGACCAGGTGCGTGGTCATCCAACTGGGAAGCGGCAGGCGCATGAAGATCGGGCCGGCGCGGTCTCCGGTGAGCTCGTCCATCGCGCCCGACCGCGCCTGGACGAGGATGTCGTAGCCCGGCCGGTCGGCGTCGGGGTGCAGAGCCGGGTAACCGAGCACGGCGGAGACGACGAGGCGCGGGAAGCGGGTCGTGAGCGTCTCGTCGTCCAGACCGAGCTCGGCCGCCTTGGCCGGACGCAGTCCGTGCACCAGGACGTCCGTGGTCGCGAGGAGGCCGGCCAGGCGGGCCCGGTCCGGCACGGAGCGCAGGTCGAGGGTGATCCCGCGCTTGCCGCGATTGGCGGTGGCGAACAGGGAGGCGTCTCGGAACGGGTCCCCGCCCGGGGGCTCGACCTTGATCACGTCCGCGCCGTACTCGGCCATCAGGCGGGTCGCCATCGGTCCGGCGATTCCCGTGGTCATGTCGATGACGCGCAGCCCGGCCAGCATCGCGCCGCTCATGATCGCGGCCTCCGACCCGGACGGCCGTCATCGGGATGGACGAGCCCCAGGGCGTCGAGCATGGTCCTGACGAACCCGCCCCACCAGCCGACGATGGCGACCAGTTCGAGAGCGCCGGCCTCCCCCCACTCCCCGCTGACGCGCTGCCAGGTGTCGGCGGCGACTCCCGTGCCGCGCGACAGTTCCTCCGTGAGGGCGAGCGCAGCCAGTTGCGCGGCGCTGAACAGGTCCGGCGGCGTGGGCGAGGCGCACGCCAGGGCGGCGATCTGGGAGTCGGTGAGGCCGGCCTCCCTGGCCATCGGCACGTGTTCGGCCCATTCGTACTGCACCTCGTCTCGCGCGGCCAGCAGGAGGATCACCGCCTCCCGGACGTCCGGTGGGATCACCGAATGGTTGTTCAGCGCGTCCGAGAGGAGAACGAAGGGCCGGAACAGGACGGACGCGTTGGCGAGCACCTGGAGGACCGTGTAATTCTGGCCGGTCGCTTCCAGCTTTCCGAGGACGCGGCTGACGTCGCCGTCAGTGTCGCGGCTCGTGCGGCGTGCGAACGCGCGGTGGTTGGGAGCGCGCATCGGCCCGGAACGCGGCAGCCTGGTGAGGGCCTGGCCGGCTGTGTCGTCGGGCATGGCCGTCACTCCCGCCCCGCGCCGGCGGCGGAGGCTTCCCCGGCGACCCGTCGCTCGCCCGGACCGGCGTCGGAGTCCTCGACGAACGTGGTGACGATCGCGCCGACGCCCTCGACGGTGGAGGTCAGCACGTCGCCCGGCCGCAGCCACCGGGGCGGCGTGCGGAACGCGCCCACCCCGGAAGGCGTGCCGGTGAAGATGAGGTCCCCGCCGAACAGCGTCAGCGTCCGCGAGAGCCGGGCGATCAGCTCGGGCACCGGGAACAGCAACGTGCTCGTCCGGCTCGCCTGGACCCGCTCCTCGCCGAGCAGGCACTCGATGGCGAGATCGTCAGGGTCGGCGAGTTCGTCGGGCGTCACGACGTACGGGCCGATCGGACCGAATCCGGGCCACGACTTGCCGAGCGAGTACTGGGGCGGTGCCGGCTTGCGCATCTGCAACCTGCGGTCCGACAGGTCCTGTCCCACCGTGACCCCGGCGACGTGCTCCCACGCCGACCGGACGGGGATGTCGCGGCCGCCGGTGCCGATCACCACGACGAGTTCGACCTCCCAGTCGGGCAGCATGCCGGAGGACAGGGCGACGGTCGCGTACGGCCCGGTGAGGGACGACGAGAACTTCGTGAACACCGTCGGATGCCGCGGCACCTCGGTGCCGGCCTCGTCCGAGTGGTCCAGGTAGTTGAAGCCGATGGCGAAGATCTGCCGCGGTCGCGGCACCGGAGGGCCGAGGCGTCCGGGGTCGACGGGCGTCGGGGTCCCCTTCGCCCGTGGGGCCCACCGGCGGAACTCCGGCCAGCTTTCGTAGATCTGCTGCGGGTCGGGCCCGAACGCCCCGTTCGAGCTCGTCGCGATGTCGATCGCCCCGTCCTCCCGAACGAGAACGGCGCGGCCGCCAAGGTTTCCGATTCGCATGTGGCTCCACCTGCGCTAGCTCGGTCAGGTCGGCTTCTTGTACTCGATGTCGAGGTCGGTCACCGGGCAGTCGACGACCGTTCCCCGCCGGCGCTCCGAGCGCACGACGTCGCCCCAGACCTGCAGCGCGTCCATCGCCGTGGAGAATCCGGCGTAGGGCGTGAGCATCACGAGCGCCTCGTGGATCCGCTTCGGGTCGATGCCGGCCTGGATCGCCCCGTGCAGGTAGTTGCGGATGGGGCCGTTCTGCACGGCGAGCGCCGTGATGGCGATCAGGATCCGGGTGTCGAAGTCCAGGCCGGGGCGCGTCCATACCGCCCCGAAGTTAAACTCCTCGGTCCATTCGAACATCTCCGGATCGAGGGCCCGCTGGATCGTCTCGAACGTGTCGGCCTTCTTGCCCTGCATCAGCAGCCGGATCTGCCGGCCGCCGTCCTTGTCCGTCCTCATGTGCTGGGTCTCCTCGCGCTCGGCGGCCCATGACGCGGCCGGTCGCCACCGCGGTCCGCGCGGTCCGCCGCTCACCGCCGACCAATAATGAACAGTGATAGTTAATCTTAGCGGGGCCACCGGCGCAAGGCTCAACGGGTTCCGAGCCGATCCCTGTTCACGGCCGTCAGGCGAACATCGCGCCGCGGTCGACGACCAGCGCGACGCCCGACACCGAACGCGCCGCATCCGAGCACAGCCACAGGGCGGCGGCGGCCACGTCGTCCGCGGTCGACATCGGTCGCGACGCCCACCGCGCGCCCACGTCGGCGTCGCGACCGATCGACGCCCGCAGCAGCGGCGTATCGGTGCCGCCCGGGCAGATCGCGTTGACGCGCACCGGGCCTCCCGCGTGCTCCCCGGCCGCGGTCTTGGTGAGACCGACGACGCCGTGCTTGGACGCCGCGTATGCGCCGACTCCCGGTGGCGGCCGCAGGCCGGCCGTCGATGCCGTGTTGACGATGGCGCCCCCGCCGTGCGCGGTCATGTGCCGCAGCTCGGCCCGCATGCACAGGAAGACGCTGGTGAGGTTGACGCGGATCAGCCGGTCCCACTCCGACACGCTCATCTCCGCGAGGGGCGTACGGGGCGCGCTGACACCGGCGTTGTTGAACGCGCAGTCCAGGCCGCCGAACCGGTCGACCGCTCGGGCCACCAGCGCCTCCACCTGCGCTTCGTCCGAGACATCGGCGCACTGGTGGTCAGCGGATCCACCGGCGGAGCGGATGCTCTCGACGGTGGATCTCGCACCGGCGTCGTCCACGTCCGCGACGAGCACGTCGGCACCCGCGGCGGCGAACTGCCGGGCGGCGGCCTGGCCGATGCCGCTACCGCCACCTGTGACGAGCACCGCCTTGCCCTCGAAGGAACCGGTGCTCACGGCGATGCGCTTTCGTGCCTCTTCTCCACACCATGCCCTTCTGGTCCGGTCGGCGGACCTGCCGTCGACCACCGGACGACGCCCTGGAGCCATCCGCCCAGGGCGATCGAGAAACTCAACTTGTACGTACCAGTTGGAATCCTGGAGTACATGATGCCCCCATCCGGCGCCGCTGTCACGGGGCAGCGTCGAGAGCGCGGTCGAGCAGCTCCTCGGCTATCGCATGCAGGCGCCGCCCGGTGCGCGGATCACCGGTTCCCTCGAGACTGCGGGCCAAGCTGCCTTCCAGGAGCACCGCCATCCGGTAGGCGGCCAGGCAGCGAAACCACGGGAAGTCCTCGAGCCCCTGCGGGGCCAGCTCAGCGTAGCGATCGACGGCGTCGGTGCTGTCCGTACAAGTCCAGCCGGCTGCCGGCGGCCAGGAGGTCAGCGTCCCGGGCCAGCTGACGACGAGATGCGCGAGGTCGAGCCGCACGTCGCCGAGCGTGGCGAGTTCCCAGTCGACGATCGCGGCGATGCGGCGCCCATCGGCCGCGACGAGCATGTTGCCGAAGTGCAGGTCGCCGTGCAGCAGCCCGAACCGCTGCTCGCGCGGGTAGCGGCGCGTGAGCCTCGCGTGGACGGCGGACGCGGCGGCCAGCGAATCCGCCCGGTATCCGCCGATTCCGCGGTAGCCGTCCAGCGTGCGCGTCCAGCGAGCGACCTGTCGCTGCGCCCAATCGGCACTTCTGCCGAGATCAGACAGCCCCACGGCGGCCGGATCCACCATCGCGAGCCCCGCCACGGCCTCCCCGGCCGCGAGCGCGATTCCGCGCTGCGCGGCCGGGCTGTCACGAACAGGCCCCGGAAGTTCGGCGACGGCGTTGAAGCCCGCGACGAAGGCCGTCACCAGGAACGGCCCGCCGAGCACGCGGGATTCGGTCTCGGCTCCCACCAGCCTCGCGTGCGGCACCTCCGTCCGGGCCAGCGCGCCGAGGACCCGGGCTTCCCGCCCGATCATTCCCGGCCCGCCGGCGACCGGCCGCGGCGGCTGGCGCAGGACGTACTCGGACTCGCCGAACAGGAACCTGATCAGGAGGTTCTGCGTGCCTCCGTCGATCCGCCGGAGGCCGGTGGGGGTCGAGCCGGCGCACCCCTGTCGACTCATCCAGGCCGCCAGGCGCCGGCTCCATTCCGGCGAGCCGACCCGCGGGCCGGGCGCAGCCACGATCAGCTCACCGTCGCGTACTTGCGCAGTTCGCCGCGCGCCAGCGCCATCTTGTGCACCTCGTCCGGCCCGTCCGCGAACCGCAGCGCCCGCTGCACCGCATAGTGCCGGGCGAGCGGGTAGTCATCGCTCATTCCGGCGGCCCCGTGCACCTGCATGGCCCGGTCGATGATCCGGCCGGCGATCGACGGCGCAGCGATCTTGATCTCGGAGATCTCCACGGCCGCGGCCTGGTTCCCGACCGTGTCCATCAGCCAGGCGGCGCGCAGGGCCAGGAGCCGCAGCATGTCGATCTCCAGCCTGGCCTCGGCGATCCAGTCCCCGATGTTCGCGCGCGTGGCGAGCGGGCTGCCGAACGTCTCCCGGGCGAGCGCGCGGCGGCACATCAGTTCCAGAGCGCGCTCCGCCGCGCCGACGGATCGCATGCAGTGGTGGATCCGCCCCGGCCCGAGCCGCGCCTGGCCGATGGCGAAGCCGTCACCCGGCGCCCCGATCAGGTTCGCGGCCGGTACCCGGACGTCGTCGAACTCGACCTCGCAGTGGGTCTCCGGGTCCCAGTACCCCAGGAGTGGCAGCGGCCGGACGATCCGCACGCCCTCGGCGTCGACCGGCACGATGATCTGCGACTGCTGCCGGTGCCGCCCGGCGCCCGGATCGGTCTTGCCCATGACGATGAAGAACGCGCAGGCGGGGTGACCGGCGCCGGTCACCCACCACTTCCGGCCCCGCACGACGTATTCGTCGCCGGCGCGCACGATGCGGGTGGCGATGTTCGTCGCATCGCTCGATGCGACGTCGGGCTCGGTCATGGCGAACGCCGAGCGGACCGTCCCGTCGAGAAGCGGGCGCAGCCAGCGGTCCTTCTGCTCCGGCGTGCCGAACATGGACAGCAGTTCCATGTTCCCGGTGTCCGGCGCGCTGCAGTTGAACGCCTCGGAGGCGATCAGCGACCGGCCCATGATCTCGGCCAGGGGCGCGTAGTCGAGGTTGGTCAGCCCCGCCCCCTCGTCCGGATGCGGGTGGAACAGGTTCCAGAGGCCGGCGGACCGCGCCCGCGTCTTCAGCTCCTCCATGACCGGCGGGTAGGCGCCGGTCCCCCTCCACTGGTCGTCGAAGGCGGCCTCCGCCGGGTACACCCATCGGTCCATGAACTCGATCAACCGGCCGCGCAGTTCCGCGCTGCGGGCCGACGGTGTCAGATCCATTCCGTCCTCGCGCTGTATAGCGGGCTACTAACCTAACGGCGGTTAGGTTATGCTTCGGGCGCCGGGCTGTCCAGGCATCTCGAAGGAGAAGCTGTGATCGAGTCACTCGAAGGTCGTACCGCCGTCGTGACCGGCGGTTCCCGGGGCATCGGCAAGGCGATCGCGGCTCGCTACGCGGCCGCCGGAGCCAACGTCGTGATCGTTTCCCGGCGCGAGGAGTCGTTGCGGGCGGCGGCGGCCGAGCTGGGCGAGCGGGCCGCCTGGTACGCGGCCAGTGTCCGGGACCCCGATGCTCCGGAGCGCACCATGCGGCTCGCGGTGGAGCGATTCGGGGGGATCGACATCCTCGTCAACAACGCGGCCGTGAACCCGTTCTTCGGATCCCTGCTCGAGATCTCGGCCGAACAGCTCGCGGTGACCGCGGAGGCGAACCAGGCCGCTCCGCTGCTCTGGACCCAGGCGGCCGTGGCGGCCGGGCTCGGGCGTACGGGCGGGGGCGCCGTCGTGAACGTCGCGTCGATCGGCGGCCTGGTCACCGAGCCCGGCCTGGGCTACTACAACGCCACCAAGGCCGCGCTTCTGCATCTCACCCGGCAACTTGCCGTCGAGCTGGCGCCGCGCGTCCGCGTCAACAGCATCGCCCCGGGAATCGTCCGCACGGACATGGCGCGCGTTCTCTGGGAGGAACACGAGGCCGAGGTCCGCTCGAAGACCCCGCTCGGCCGGATCGGGGAGCCCGCGGACGTGGCGGCCGCAGCCCTGTTCCTCTCCGCCCCGAGCAGCTCATGGATCACCGGCAGCATGCTGGTGATCGACGGCGGCATGTCGCTCCTCTGACCGGGCCGTCATCCCCCCGGCTCGAGCCGGCCGCCGAGCAGGTCCTTGATGATCAAGGCGACGTAGCCGTCGGCCACGTTCTCCAGGGAGCGGCCGCGCTCCGGCCGATACCACCGGCTCAGGCCGTTCACCATGTCCAGCGCCGCGAACGCGACGAGGTCCGGCGCACTGGACCGCAGTTCGCCCGTGCGCACGCCGTCGGCGATCAGTGCGGCGATCGTTCGCTGGTAGCGACGCCGCGAGCGCTGGACCTTCGCGATGACCTCGGACGGCAGCGAGTTGATCTCCCGATCGGCCACCCAGAGGGCGTCGGCGTGCTCACAGAGGTAGACGATCTGCCTGCGCAGGAGGGCCGCCAGGAGCTCGCCGCCGGATCGCCCCTCGTCGCGAGCCGCTCGCGCGAACGGCTCCTGCGACGCGATCAGGTCCTCGGAGACCGACTCGACGATGGCCTGGAGCAGATCGGTCTTCGACCGGAAATGGTGGTAGAGGGAAGCGGATTTGATGTCCGCGGCGTCCGCGATGTCCCGCATGCCGACATGGTGGTAGCCGCGCTCACGGAACAGGCGGCTGGCGATGTCCACGAGCTGGGCGCGGCGCTCGCCGGTGGGCAGCCGCCGCCGGCCGGTCGGCTGTCTGGGCGACGTCATCGCCGGAAGTCTCCCATACACCGGCGCGGGCGATCCGGCACCGCGTGGTCCGCCGCAGGACGCGGCCGATACTCGTCAGGGCCGGCCGTCGATGAACACGGACTTCGTGTTCAGGTAGCCCTCGAGCGCCGCCATGCCGTTCTCCCGGCCCCAGCCGCTCATCTTGTACCCGCCGAACGGCACCGCCGGGTCGCCGAGCAGGTACGTGTTCACCCACACCGTGCCCGCCTGCAGGCGGGCGATGACCCGGTGCGCTCTGCCGAGGTCCCGGGTCCACACCCCGCTCCCGAGCCCGAACTCGGTGTCGTTCGCGCGGGCGAGCACCTCGTCGACGTCGTCGAACGGCAGCACGCACATCACCGGGCCGAAGATCTCCTCACGGGCCACGCGCATGTGGTCGGCCGTGTCGGACAGCACGGTCGGGGCCACGAAGTAGCCGCTCCCGAGCGTGCCCGCGGTCAACCGACGCCCGCCCACGGCCACGTGCGCGCCCTCCTCCTGACCGATACGGATGTAGCCGGTCACCCTCTCGAGTTGCTCGGCCGACACGACCGGGCCGATCTGGGTCGCCGGGTCGAGGCTGTCGCCGACCCTGAGCTCCGCGGCGAAGCGGCTGATCGTCTCAACGGCCTGCTCGTAGATCGGCCGCTCGACGTACACGCGGCTGCCGGCGACGCAGGCCTGGCCGGAGTTCCAGAAGACGCCCATGGCGGCGGCGGGGAAGGCCCGGTCGAGGTCGGCGTCGGCGAAGACGATGTCGGGGGACTTTCCGCCGAGTTCCAGCGTGACCCGCTTGAGGTTGCCGGCGGAGGCCCGCACGATCGACTGCCCGGTCGCCGTCGACCCGGTGAAGCAGACCTTGTCCACGCCGGGGTGGTTCACCAGTGCGGCGCCGGCCGACTCGCCGAAGCCGTTGACGACGTTCACCACGCCGTCCGGCAGGCCGGCCTCCTGCATGATCTCGGCGAGCTTCACGGCGACGAGCGGCGCCTGCTCGGCCGGCTTCAGCACCATCGTGCAGCCGGTGGCGAGAACCGGCGCGATCTTCCAGAGCGCGTTGGAGATCGGACCGTTCCACGGTACGACCGCGGCCACGACGCCGACCGGTTCGCGCACCGTGTACGAGAAGACGTCCGGCCCGATCGAGTTCGGGATCGTCTCGCCATGGATCTTCGTCGCCGCGCCGGCGAAGTACCGCAGCACCTCGGCACAGGTCTCGACCCGGGTGCGCGGATCCGGCCCGATCGGCGAGCCCATGTCGAGCACCTCGAGGAACCGCAGCTCTTCGGCGTGGTCGACCAGCGCGTCGGCGAGCCGCCACATCAGAGCCTGGCGCTGCGCCGGCGTCGTCCGGCTCCACGGACCCTCCAGCGCCCGCCGCGCCGCGGCGACCGCACGGTCCACGTCCGCGGCGCCGCCGGCCGCGACCCGGGCGAGGACCTCACCGGTCGAGGGGTTGACCGACTCGAACGTCTCGCCCGAGGCCGCCTCGGCCCATTCGCCGTCGATGAAGAGGGGCTTGACGCCGTCGGACAGAAAGGCCAGCACCCGTTCCGGGATCGGTGCCAACTGCTCGATCGGCGCGCCCGCGTCGGACGCCGTACCGGTTCGGGTGGTGCTGCTCATGACCCTGTCCTAACTCGGAGCGGGACGGATCGCTTCACCGGTCCCACCTGGCTTGCGAAGCTGGTTCTTGTGCCGCCGGACCTCAAGGACGCCGTCACCGCGGAACGAAGGTGGCGCCGAACGCGCGCGCCTTCTGCGGATGGTTGAGAAAGGCACCGAGCTGCGGCTTGTCGAGCTGCCCGGACACTCGCTTGGTCATCGCCTTCGATCCGTCGTCCGGATCGCAGTCGAACTCCAGGAGGTGCAGGTACAGGGGCCCCTCCCCGACGACGTCGTACGGGCTGATCAGTGTCAGACCCGGCGTCCCGCTCGTGGCGAGCGGCGGGATGTGGACGAAGTCCGCCCAGTCGCGCAGGGACTGCACGGCGTCGGCGTCGTGGCGATCCCTGGCATCGAGCAGCGTGATCATCAGTCCCGCCGTCGGGCGGTTCGAGAGCCGGCCCTGAGTCGGGCGCACCGTCCGCCGGTAGCGCAGCCCCGGCGAGTCAGGGCTCGGCTGGCCGGGCTCGAGCGCGGTGAGGCCGAGCAGTTCGATGTCGTAGGCGTTGGACTCGCCGGGCAGCGGCTTGCTGATCCGCCACGAGGTGTCGCCTCGCCCGTCGAAGCTCAGGTACAGCTCTTGCGCCGCGACCGAGTACGTGTCCACTGTGCAGCCTCCACTATTGCCAGGGCGGGAAAGGGGTGTGGCGTTCGACGACGCCGTTGCGGATGGGCCGCGCTCAGTCCGAGCTCGGCAGCCGTTTGGGACCTTGAACCGACAGGGGTTCGGAACCGATCGACAGCGTGCCCTGACCGGCCTTGGTCACGAGTACCTCGAGGTCTCCCCCGTCGGTGTAGCGCTTGCCGAGCTCGGCACCGCCGGCGAACGCGGGAACGATCGGCCGCGGATCGCGGCCGTCCAGGTCGCGTGTCATGGGCACCCCGCCGCAACGCAGGTCCTGCGCGGTCGATGGGGCGCGGACGACGATCACCTGGGTGTCGCAGGTGGTGCTGCGAAGCCGGATGCCGGGCTTCAGGAGCTCACCGGTCATGCCCAATGCCCCTTCGTGCGGAACGCCATGCTCGTCTTCCTGTTGTGGAACTCGGTCTTGGGCTCCAGCCCGGCCCTGAGGACCTCGCTGGGCCGCGGCGCCCCGATCCGGTCGGCCACCCCGGCGAGATGGACGCGGTCCAGGCGCGTGTAGCACTGGAGGGCGTTGTCGCCGAGCATGCCCCGCACCTCACGGAGCGGCAGGTCGTGGTAGGTGTTGGCGATGGCGACGTGCGTCATGGGCACATCGTTCCGGTCCTCCTGGTAGCACCAGGTGCCTTCGGCGTGCGGGTAGTCCGAGCCCCACATCAGGCGCTCGCTGTAACCGTCCCTGACCGCGGCTTCGGCCTCGGGCCTCGATTGGAAACTCGCGCCGATCCAGACGTGCTCGCCGATGTACTCGCTCGGCCGCCTCGGCAGAGAGGCGCGAAGCGGACCGCTCTGCATGTAGTCGTAGATGGAGTCCAGCTCTTCCATCGCGTCGACGAGCCAGGCCCCCGGATGTTCGGTCAGGACCAGGCGCAGGCCCGGATGCCGCTCGAACACGCCCATCAGCGTCAGGATCGTCAGCGAGCGGCGGCACCACCAACCGGAATCCATCAGGCCGATCGCACCGCCGTACGGACTCTTCCAGTACCGATGGGTCGGGGGTGCGGCGCTGATGTGGGTCGTGAGCGGCAGCTCGTGTTCGGCGCACGTCGCATAGAAGGTCTCGAAGAGCTCATCGTCGAGCGGCGGCATGCCCGGCGCGTCGGCGGCCGGGAAGTTGATCCCGCCCAGGCCCGCGGAGGCCGCCCATTCGACCTCTCGGATGCTGGCTTCGAGGTCCCATATCGGCAGCTGCGCCAGTCCGACGAACCGCCCGGGGGCGCTCGCGCAGAAGTCCGCCAGCCACCGGTTGTAGATGCGCCGGCCCGCCGCGAGCAGTTCGAGCTCCCCGGTGTTGACGCTCTGGATGTTGCCGAACAGGTTGTTCGCGTCGAACGGGAGCGGGACGAAGTTCTGACTTCCGTGGAACAGCACCTCTGCCGCGATGCCGTCATCGTCCATGTCGCGCAGTCGAGCGACCGGGTCGTAGTGGCCCTCGCTCCGCTGGTTCCAGGCCATCGCCGCGGTCAGTTCCCGGCCGATACCGCGCGCGCGCATCGCGGCGACGATGTCGTCGGGTTCGACGGGAATGGGACCGATCTTCGCCGCGAAGGCGTCGAACTCCTCGAGATGGCGCCGTTCGCAGTACGGGCGGAGGTCCTCGACCAGGCGCGGCCCGACGTGAGCGTCCGCCGAGATGATCAGGAGACGCCGGTCGGCCGCCGGCGACGCCACTTCCTCAACGACCGTCATCTCTGGTTCCTCCATGCTCGCCCGCGGCGACACTGCCGAGTCATTACTATCACTGTTAGTTTAACACCCGCGGCGCGCGCTGCGAAGCCCCCGGCGCCGGGCCGCCGGAGACCGGGACGAACGGGCGGCGCTGCTAAACTCGCCTGCGTGACGCGAGGCCGACCGAAGATCCCGGTGCTCTCCCGCGAGCGCATCATCAAAGCGGCCCTGAGGATCGTCGACGAGGAGGGTCTCGACGCGCTGACCACGCGTCGCCTCGCCGCCGATCTCGGCGTCAAGGGCGCGTCGCTCTACAACCACTTCCGCGACAAGGACGACATCCTCGTCGCGGTGGCCGAGTACGCCCTGACACGGGTGCCCGAGCGCATGCTCAAGGAGGATGTCGCCCCCCAGCAGTTGCTCCTGTGGGGGGTCGTCGCGCTGCGCGACGCACTCCTCGCCAACCCGAATCTGATTCCGATCTTGATCCGGCACCCTTCGCTCGGCCGGGCCAACCGGGAGGCGGTCACGGCCCGTCTCATCGAGGGCGGCATTCCGGTGGAGGACGTCCTCCTGCTGCACGAGTCGCTCGAGCGATGGGCCATCGGCAACGCGGTGAGCGAGACGGCCGATCCGACCGCGTCCGCGATCGACCCGGAGACGGCGAAGCACTACCCCGCGCTGTCGAAGGCCGCCGAGCGCCGGCAGAAGACCTCGCACGAGATGTTCGAGACGGTGGCCGCCAGCATCATCCGGACGGTGCTCGAGGCCGCCGAACCGGCGAGCCGGCCCGGCTAGTCCCCTGCCGGGTCCGCGCGACACCGACCGGCGTCGGCTCACCACAGCAGTCATCTGCGCCATCCCGCCCACTACGCCTGCTTTCGCAGCTCTTCGGGGAGCAGATCACCGAGCAGCCGTCCCGCCCATCTCGGGTCCACCACCTCCAGATAGAAGCCGAACGGTGTCCGGTGCAACGCGAACCGGCTCGGCCGGCCTTGGTCGTCCGCGACGGTCGCCGCGAGCTCCCATCCGCGTGCCTGCAGGTCGGCGACGTCGGCGGAGAAGGCGTCCGTCCACACACCGATGTGGTGGAACCGCGAGCCCTCCACCAGAGGATCGAAGGGCGTCCCCTCCTCCACGGTGAACAGTTCGATGGCCGGCGAAGGCCCGGACGAGTACACCGAACGGATACGGACATCGGTTCTCCGACCGCCGTGGAAGACGCACAGCGGATAGTCGAGGACGTCCCGCCACCGCACTCCCGTCGACGCGAGGTCGGCCATCGCCTCCTCGATGCTCGCCACAGAGAGCGCCAGGTGGAAATAGGGCTGGATGATCATCGCGCGGGCCGCCAGAACGTGGCCAGCAGCGCGGCCGCACCGCCGAATCCGAGAACCGTCGCCGTCAAGAAGCCCGGCCAGCCGGGGGGATCGAACCAGCCGAGCCCGCGGTCGACGGACCACCGTCCCGCGCCGACGCCGGCGAGCCCGACCGCGACGAACGTCAGGACCATCACGTACTCGTAGCCCTCACCGGGCCGGAAGACGAAGAAGCCGTTCCGGCGGTGGTTCGTGGCCCAGGCGACGACCATCGTGCCGATGATCCCGGCACAGGCCACCGGTGTGAGGGCGCCGAGGGCGAGCAGCGTCCCGGCACTGATCTCGGTCAGGCCGGCCGACCAGGCGTGCAGGATGCCCGGCCGCATCCCGAGGCCCTCGAACCAGCGGGCCGTCCCGGCGATCTTCCCGCCGAGGGCGATGTGGTGGTAGCCGTGGGCGACGAACACGATCGCGACCGAGACACGGACGATGAGCAGCGACAGGTCAGCCGCCGAGTTCACAGGCACACTCTCTCCTTGGTCACTGCGGTACGCGTCAGCGGCACGCCGTCCCCTCCTCCGCGGCACCTTCGTCGATGA
The DNA here is from genome assembly GCF_042656285.1 of Actinomadura rugatobispora. Lineage (GTDB taxonomy): Bacteria > Actinomycetota > Actinomycetes > Streptosporangiales > Streptosporangiaceae > Spirillospora > Spirillospora rugatobispora. The sequence continues at coordinate 48,875 of NZ_JBHSON010000015.1, forward strand.
GCCGCTGGACCTCGCCGGGAGCGAGGCCGAGCACCTCGGTCAGGACTTCGCGGGTGTGCTCGCCGAATTCGGGCGCCGGCACCTGCGGCGGCGGGTCGATACGTTCGGAGAAGAACGGCGCGTTCTCCACGATGAGCGGTCCGAGCCCTGGCTGCCGGAGCTGCTTCAGGTACTGGCGCGCGGAGAGATGGGGGTCGTCCCCCAGCTCCGTCGCCCTCACCATGGCTCCGGCAGGGATGCCGGCCGCCTGCAGGAGGTGCTGGACGGCTCGGGGCTCAAGGTTCGACGTCCAGAGGCCGACACGGGCGTCGATCCGCTCCCGGTTCCGCAGGCGCCCCGCGGTCGTGCGCAATGCCGGTTCATCAGCCAGGTCGGCCAGCCCCGCCACCTGGCAGAAGCGTGCCCACTCCTCGTCGCCGCGCACGGTGATGACACACCACTCGTCGCTGCCCGCGCACGGGTAGACGCCCCAGGGGGCACCCTCGTCGCTGCGGTTCCCCTTCGCGCTGACAGCGCCGGGCCGCAGGCTCTCGAGGGCGACGAACTCGGACAGCTGCATGAGGATCGCCTCGACCTGCGCCCCTTCTACGTGAGCCCCCCGGCCTGTACGGCGCCGCGCGATGAGCGCGGCCAGCCCGGCCGCCGCCATGACGCGGGCGGCGTAGTGATCCGGATACACGGTGTTGCCGTCGGCGAACGCCGAGGGACCGTCGGGGTACCGCCACAGGCTGGACAGCCCGGACGCGCATCGGACCAGCGGGCCGTAGCCCATCCAGCGCGCCCAGGGGCCCGTGCTTCCCATCGCGCTGCTCGTGACCATCACGATGCCGGGATTGACCTGGGCCAAGGTGTCATAGCCGAGCCCGAGCGACTCGAGCGTGCCCGGCTTGAAGTTGGACAGGACGAGGTCCGACTCGGCGGCGAGTGCCGTGAACAGCGTCCTTCCACGGTCGCTGCGCAGGTTGAGCCCGATGCTGCGCTTACCGCGATGCCCCGAGGCGAAGTTCGCGTTCATCATCCCGCCCCGGGCCACCCGTGCCCCGTCCGGGTAGGCGCGATTCTCGACCTTGATGACGTCGGCACCGAGGTCCGCGAAGAGCCGTCCGGTCTCGGCTCCGTAGACGATGACGCCGAGGTCGAGCACCCGGATTCCACCGAGTGGCCGGCGGCGCGGGGCGCCGGCGGTGGCGACGGGCGCGCCTGTCGCTCGGGCATCGGTCAGTTCCGTCAGGAGCGGTGCGTTGTGCTCGCCGGGGTCGGGCGCGCGCGTCCGGATTCCGAGGCGGCAGCCGTTGAACTCGACGAACCCGGTGGGGACGCTCGCCTCCACTCCCGTGGCTATCTCGTGCCGCGCGATCGCCCGCCTTTCGAGGTAATGCCCGGTCGAGACGACCTCCTCCGGACCGAGCACCGGAGCGCAGGGCACGCCGCGAGCCTGGCCCTCCTGAACGAGTTCGGCCATCGACCTGCCCTTGAACAGCAGGCTGACGTGCCGGCGGATCTCGCCGGCCCGCGCGAAACGTGTGAAGATCGCGTCCAGGGCGTCGTCCATCAGGTCTTCCGGATCGCCGAGCCACGAGCGCATCGCCCGCCACTGCCGCGGGCTGAGCAGCACCACCCGCACGAACCCGTCAGCGCACTCGAAGATCGGATACATGTCCGGCGCAGGGCGTCGGCGGGCCGGTGTCGTCGCGGCGACACCCACATCGGCTCCGGCCGATGCGGTGCCGACCATGCCCATGGCGGGATCGAGGATCTGCCCGGTCGCTTCCAGGAGCGAGAAGTCGATGTGGTCGCCCGTTCCCGTCTCCATCGCGTTCCACAGCCCGACGAGCGCCGCGAACGAGGCCTGGACGGCCGCCGCCTCCGCCGGCAGGGCGGCGGGTGGCATGAGGGGGTACCGGTCGCCGATCCTCGACCGGCTCAGGTATCCGGACATCGCCGTGTGCACCCATGGGCTCCCGGCCCAGTCGCGATAGGGACCGGTCTGGCCGAAGTCGGTGACCGAGAGCACCACGAGCCGCGGGTGGCGCGCGCGCAGCTCGGCGATGGAGAGGCCCGCCGCGGCCGGCGAGCCCGGCGCGGTCGATTCGATCCAGAGGTCGACCGTGGCCAGCATCGCCTCGAATCGGCCGCGGTCGCCGGCGTCCGCCAGGTCGAGCGTCAGACTCTGTTTGTTGGCATTCCGGACCGCGAACGAGATGCTCATCCCGTCGTGGAACGGCCCCCTGCGGCGAGACGACGAGCCCCCCGGCGGTTCGAGCTTGATGACCGTCGCACCGAGGTCGGCAAGGTACCGGCCGCACATCTCCGCCTTGTCCGCCATCTCCAGCACGCGTACACCGTGGAGCGGCAGGGCTCCGACAGACGGCACGCTCATCAGACCACCTCGCAAGGAGAGGATTCGTCACGTGACTTGTCACTACCGGTCAGACGCCTGCGTTGCCCGCTCCAGTGTCGGCGCGGACCCTGGAGGCCGCCCGAAACAACGAGTCAGTGCGCCGCTCTCGACGGGGGACGCCCCGGCCGCCAACTCATACATGTAATGACAAGTGCTAAAGTTGCATGGTTCCCCGGTCAGGTCAAGGCTTGACCGAAGTCCCGCTACGCGCGATTCAGACACCGGAGGTCGACGCATGCACCCCAGACACGACCCGCCGGGCGCCTCCGCTGCTCGGCGCGGGTTCTTCGCGGTGGCCCCGGCACCTCTGCCGTGAGCCGGAATGGTCTTGCGGCGCGGCATACTGAAGCGGTGCCCTCATCGCCTGGTGACCGTGCCCGAGCAGAGAACGATCCCGCCGAGGCGCGCCCGAAAGGCCGAAAGGCCGGCCGCCCCTTGTCCTCGGACGACTGGCAGTCGCCCTGGAACGCGAAGATCCCGCGGTACCGGCAGCTCGCCGCGGATCTGATCAGCGCGATCGAGGGCGGCCGGCTCCGCGTCGGGGACGAACTGCCGTCCGAGAACGAGCTGTGCGAGCTGTACGGCGTCAGCCGCACGACCGTGCGCGAGGCGTTCCGGCTCGTCGAACTCGAAGGTCTCGTCTCACGGCAGCAGGGTGCGGTCCGCAAGGTGATCGCGGCGGGACTGCGCGGGTACACCCTCTCGCTCGGGTCGGAGGAGGAGACACGGCAGTACGCCGCCGAGAACATCGTCGACTACCGCCCGAACAAGCGGGGCATGTCGGCGAAGAAGGCCGCCGAGCTGGACATCCCCGATCCGGAGATGTACCGCTCCGCGTCCGGCCTGCACTGGGAGCGGGCCGAAGGCGGCCACCTGGCCGGGTTCGCGCCGCGGCAGGTCCAGACCCGCCTGCCCATCGCGTTCACCACCGTGTACATCAGGCATCCGTACAGCGAGATCGTCGACTCGCTGCACGGCCCGTCGTCGATCGTCTTGTTCGCTCCGATCTGCGCCGGCTACGGCCTGGCGCTGTCCCACATCGATCAGACCTCGTCGGCGATGCTCATCCCGCCGGCGATCGCCCGGCGGCTGGGGTGCGAACCCGGCGAACCCGGCCTGCGGGTGATCCACCGCTTCTACGCCGAGAAGATCGGGTTGATGGAGCTCACCGACGAGATCTATCCGGCGGATCGGTTCAGCCTCTTCCATCGCTTCAACGTCGTCTCACCCCCCAAGGGCCGTGAACGCGGGCGCAAACGGGCGACCGACTGAAACCGGCCCGCCCGGATCCACCGTCGGCGCCGTCGGTCCCCACAGGTCCATGGCCGTCGCCGACTCAGTCGGCACGCGCGGTGTCCGCCGCTTACTGCTTCCTCACGTTGTCCGCGCGAAGTCGATACACAGTGCGCGGCACCATCACCAGCTCGCGCCCATGGACCGCGAGAGCACCCGCTCCTGACCGCGTGCACAACACCGTCAGGCCGGTAGCGGGATCCTCGTACACCGACCCGGACACCGTGTCGACCGGCTCGGTTCTTCGCGTGGCCGGCAGACTGCACGGGAGATAGCGCCCCGGACGCATCGGGGATCCGCCGGAACTCGGCGGTTCGGTCGCCGAGCCGGGATCGAGCACCACGATGTTCGTGTCGCTCACGCTGCTCGCCAGGCGCTGCCCGCTGTACGGGCGCCCCATCGGTACCGCGTTCATCCCACTACCGCCTTGCTCCGTGTACCCCGGGAGGGCGGCGCGCCCGGGCGTTCCCAGAGCGCGCCGGTCCTCCGTTCCGGTGGTCAGACGACCGATTCCTCGAATCCCTTCGGACGGCCCTCGAGCACGATGTACTTGGTCTCGAGGAAGGGCAGCAGCCCCTCCTTGCCGCCCTCGCGCCCGATGCCCGACTGTTTGAACCCGCCGAACGACACTCCGAAGTCCGAGCGCCAGGCGTTGTGGCCCACCGTCCCGGACCGGATCTGACGGGCGACCCCCCGGGCACGATCGACGTCGTCGGTGAAGACCGACGCGTTGAGCCCGTAGATCGTGTCGTTGGCGACCGCGACCGCCTCCGCTTCGTCCTCGACCGGGATGACGCTCAGCACCGGGCCGAAGATCTCCTCCTGCGCGATCGTGGACCGGTTGTCGACCTGCCCGAAGATCGTGGGCTCGATGTACCAGCCGCGGTCGAGATGCCGCGGGCGCCGACCGCCCGTGACGAGCTTCGCGCCTTCATCGACGCCCTTGGCGATGTAGCCCTCGACCCGATCGCGCTGGCGCCGGAGCGCGAGCGGCCCCATCTGCGTCGCCTGGTCGAACGGGTCGCCGACCTGGATGCCGGAGAAGATCGAGGCCAGCGCCTCGACCAGAGCGTTGTGCTTCCTCCTGGTGACGACGACCCGCGTCAGCGATGAGCACACCTGCCCGGAGAGGAAGCACTCCTGGCCGGCGATCACGGCGGCCGCCGCCGCCACGTCGTAGTCGTCGAGCACCACGGCCGCCGACTTGCCGCCGAGTTCGAGGGTGACGCGGGCGACGCGCTCGCCGCACAGCGACGCGATGCGGCGTCCCGCCACCGTCGAGCCGGTGAAAGTGATCTTGTCGACGCGCGGGTCGCGGACGAGCAGCTCGGAGACCTCCCGATCGGCCGTCACCACGTTGAGCACCCCCGGCGGCAACCCCACGGCCTCGGCGATCTCGGCGACGACGTACCCTTCGCCGGGCGCCTCCGGCGAGGACTTCAGCACGATCGTGCAGCCCGCCAGGAGCGCCGGCGCGATCTTGGCCGCGATCAGTCCGAGCGGACCGTTCCATGGAATGATCGCCCCGACGACTCCCACCGGCTCGCGTACCAGCAGGCCGAACTCGCCGCCGGCCGTCGGCATCACGGGTTCCTCGAACGGGTAGGTGCCGCTGAGTTCCGCGTAGTACTCGAACATGCCCGCGGCCGCTTCACCCACATGCAGCGCCGCCGTGTGGACGACACCAGACTCCCGCGGCCAGATCTGGGCGAAGTCCTCGATGCGCTCCCTGAACTGGGCCGCCATGGCGCGGAGGTACTCAGCCCGCTCGGCATGGGTCAGGCGCGGCCACGGCCCCTCGTCGAACGCCCGGCGGGCGGCGTCGACGGCCCGCGCGATGTCGGGCGCCTGCGCTTCGGCCACGCGGAAGTACAGCTGCTCCGTGCTCGAGTCGATCACGTCGAACGCCGAATCGGACGAGGGAGCGACCCACTCTCCCCCGATGTAGAAGCGGTTTGCGTTACGAACCGGTGCAGCCGCGTCGTTCGTCAGCGTCATGCCTGTTCTCCTCTGGATACGGCCGATTCAGCCACGGTGTCCCCCCGCGCGCCCGGCTCCGGACGTGAGCGGAGCGCGCGGGGTGGACGACCCGGCACCGATGTGGATCCGGCTTCGGGTTCGCACTGCCGACGTGGCGCGGGGGCACCGCGCCCGCCGTCGGGGTCCGGACGCCGGTCAGGCGCGGCCATGGCGAAGGAGCTTGCCCGGGTGCGCGTCGGTGGCGACGCCGTCCTTGAAGGTGATCTGGCCGTTGACGATCGTGTAGTGATACCCCTCCGCCCAGCGCACCCGGCGCCAGTCGCCGCCCGGCAGGTCGTTGCGGGTCTCGAACAGACCCTCCGGAACCTGCTTCAGGCCGGCGAGGTCGTACACGATGATGTCCGCGGCCTGGCCCTCGATCAGCGTCCCGCGGTCCTTGAAACCGTTCACGCGAGCCGGCAGCGCCGAGAGGTAGTGGTGCGCCTCCTCAAGGCTGAGCAGCCCCGTGTCCCGGACCATCCAGGTCAGAAGGTCGGTGCTGTACCCGCCGCCCACGAAGAACTTCATGTGCGCGCCGCCGTCCGAGATGCCGGGTAGCGCGTAGCCGCAGCGGAGCAGTTCCGCGATGTACGCGGCGTTCGGCGTGTGGACGATGGGGGTGCGCAGGGTCACCTTCAGCTCGGATTCGACGGCGAGATCGAGCATCACCTCGAGCGGATCGCGGCCCTGCTCCGCCCCGATCTGACCCAGGTTCTTCCCCACGTACTCGTCGAGGGCGGGGTACCCGCCGGTGGCGAGCACCTCGATCCGCTCGATCTTGAGCCCGATGCCCTCGATGCTCGCGAGCCACGGCTTGTCCGCCAGCATCTTCGCGCGGATCTCGGGGTTGCGGAGATTCGCCAGGCGCTCGGCCGGGCTGCCCATCAGCCCGGCCTTCCACGCCGGCGCGATATCGAACCCGTTCCAGGTCTCGAAGTTGAACTGCTGGAAGTTCCGGTTCGTGTCCGCGTGGCCGAAGACGTTCAGCCCGTTCTTGTGGCACTGCTCGAGCCATTCGATCGCGTGCCGGTGGACATCCGGCTTGCCGTCGATCGCGAGGAGCGTGTTGTGAAGCACCGGGCGGCCGGAGTACTCGGCGAGCTTCTCCACCCAGTACTCCACGGCCGGCAGGTCGAAGAAGTCCTCGGCGTTCTTGTCACCGGAGGGCGCGTAGGTCAGCTGGATCGTCCCCTCGCCGCGCTCCTTCAGCACCCGCGCGAACGCGTACCCCTCCTCGTCGGTCATGATGTCGGTGACCATCGGAGTGCCGTCGAAGTCCGGCTGGATCGAGTGCTCGCCCATGCGCTGCACCGACCAGCCGCACGCCCCGGCCTCCATCGCCTCGTCCAGCAGCCGGCAGATCTCCTTCAGCTCTTTCTCGTTCGGGCGGCGCTTCTTCGCCTCGGCGTACGACCCCATCGCGTAGATGATGAAGGGCGAGAGCGGGGCGAAGCTCAGCACGTTCACGCCCTTGGGCGTACGGTTCACGGAGTCGAGGAACTCTCCGAACGTCGTCCAGTCCCAGGGCATCCCCTGCTGCATCGCCTCGAGCCCGATCTGCTCGTTGCGGGTCATCGACAGCATCGACCGGTCGCGGTCCTCGGGGCGGCACGGCGCGAAGCCGAATCCGCAGTTGCCGATGACGACGCTCGTGACGCCGTGCCAGCCGGAGATCGTGCAGTACGGGTCCCAGAACAGCTGGGCGTCGTAGTGGGTGTGGGCGTCGATGACGCCCGGTGCGACGATCAGGCCCTCCGCGTCGATCACCTTCTCCGCGGTCGACGAGCGCAGCCCGTCGATCGCGGCGATCTTCCCGTCCCTGATGCCGATGTCGCCCTCGAACTTCGGCAGCCCGGTGCCGTCGACGACGGTGCCGCCGCGAATGATCGTGTCGAATTTCGCCATGTGATCCTCACACTCCAGGGGGTGGCGCTGGTGACCAAAGGCTAAAACTTGTACGTACAAGGCGCAAGAGGATGTCCGCAGATTTGCAGTGATCACGCCGCTAGCAGCAGTTACTTGTCCGTACAGGTACGCCGACACACGAGCCGCCGGCCAGGGGGCTTATACCGGTCTCGAAGCATTCCGAGGAGATCGGTCGGCACCGGACCGGCGTGGCCGGTCCCGGTCGCGACTCGACCGACCTGTAGTGGTCAACCGTCCCTTGCGGGCGGAAGTCACCGAGAACTCCGGCCTGCCCGAGGGACCGTCCCGACATCGAGGTGCTCCATCCCGACGAGGTGCGCCGGATCGGCGGCACGGCCGCCGCCGCCCGGCACCGTCTCACTGAGAGAACGTGATCACCCGGCGCCCGGCGATCCGGCGGCGGCGCATCGCGTCGTAGCCGTCGTTGATCTCCTCGAGCGCGATGCGCCGATCGATGAACCTCCGCAGGTCGAGCCGCCCGGCCAGGTCGAGTTCCACGATGCGCGGCAGGTCGGTGCGGGGCCGGCAGGAACCCATCAGGCTTCCCTGCAGACGCCGCTCGTGGACGAACAGGCCGCCGTCCAGCTCGATGCGCTGCCCGACGGCGATGCCGAGGACGGTCGCGATCCCCGCTCGGCGCAGCATGCGCACCGACTGTTCGACCGTGGTCCTCAGCCCGATCGCCTCGAACGAGTAGTCCACCCCGCCGCCGGACAGCTCCAGCACCTCGCCCACCGGATCGGCCGATGACGCATCGACGCGATGCGAAGCACCGAGCTCGAGCGCCAGGTCGAGCTTCGCCGGTTCGGTGTCGACGGCGATGATCTGTCCGGCACCCACGAGCGACGCGGTCTGCACGGCCGCGAGCCCGACCCCTCCCAGGCCGATGACCGCGACCGCCGAGCCGGCCCGCACCGCGGCCGTGTTGACGACGCCGCCGAATCCGGTCGCCACACCGCAGCCGATGATCGCCGCGCGATCCATCGGGTACTCGGGGTCGATCTTCACCAGCGCGTGCTCGTGCACCAGCATCTGCTCCGCGAAGCCGCCGAGGTTGTTGAACTGGAAGACGGGCCGCCCCTGCCGGGTCAACCGCGGCGGGGCCGACGCGGAGCGGGCGCCCGGCGAGTCCGTGCACAGAGTGGGCCTGCCGCGCAGGCAGTACTCGCAGTGCCCGCAGTATTGGAGCGGGAAGGTCACGACGTGATCGCCCGGCCGCACGTATGTGACGTCCTCGCCGACCGCTTCCACCAGCCCTGAGGCTTCATGGCCGAAGAGCATGCCGCCGGGCGCGTCCAGCCCGGCCGCGCCGTAGTCGCCATCGATCACGTGCAGATCGCTGTGGCAGAGACCCGAGCCGAGGGTACGGACCAGCACCTCGTCGCGCAGCGGCTTGTCGACTGCGACGTCGGTGATGTCCAGCGACCCCGGCTTCAACATGAGTGCAGCCTTCATCCCGACCTCTCACGGTGACGGACCGCCGGCGCGGTGGTCGCCGCCGACGGGGCGCAGCGCACGGTGGTGGCCGTAACGTAGGACGCATCACTTGTAGTGTCAAGAGGGTCCAACTTATGCCTACAAGCAGACCTGGACCGATCCCGCGCACAAAAACGAACACCGCTAGCTTATCGGGTTATGATCGGCGCATGCGCGCTGTCGTCTGTCGTGAACTGGGGCCCGTGGCGAACCTCGCCGTCGAAGATCGGCCGGTACCGGATCCCGGTGCGCGGCAAGTCCGGATCGCGGTGCGGTCGGCCGGCGCCGGCTTCGTGGACGCGCTCCTCGTCTCGGGCGGGTACCAGGTCCCGCGGACTCCCCCGTTCGTACCGGGAGGCGAGGTCGCCGGCGTCGTCGACGCGGTCGGCGCGGACGTCACCGGATGGCGACCGGGCGACCGGGTCTTCGCCGCCGCCCACGGCGGATTCGCCGAGTTCGCCCTGGCCGACGACACCAAGCTGGTGCGGCTGCCCCGGGAACTGGACTTCGCCCGCGGCGCGTCGTTCCTCCAGGCCTACGGAACAGCGTGGTTCGCCTTCACTCGAAGCACCGTGGTGCGACCGGACGAGGTCGTGCTCGTGACCGGCGCCGGCGGCGGCGTGGGACTGGCGGCGGTCGACGTGGCCCGATCGCTCGGAGCCCGGGTCATCGCCGTCGCGTCATCGGCGGAGAAGCGCGACCTCGCCCTCTCGATGGGCGCCGAGGCCGCGTTGGACCCGCTGACCGAGGACGTCAAGGCGGCCGCCCGCGAACTCACCGGCGGCAACGGCGTCGACGTCGTGTACGACGTCGTGGGCGGAGAGCTGTCCGAGGCGGCACTGCGCGCGCTCAACTTCCACGGGCGTTTCCTGGTGGTGGGATTCCCGGCCGGTATCGCCCGGATTCCACTGAATCTCGTGCTGCTGCGGAACCGCAGCGTCATCGGTGTCGAGCGCGGCAGCTGGGTGACCCGGCACCCGCAGGCCAACCGGTCGCTGGTGGAGGAGATGGTGAACGCCGTCGTTCAGGGCGCCCTGCACCCGGTCGCGCCGTTCGAGCGGCCGCTCGAGGACGCCGGAATCGTCCTCGCCGATCTGCTGGACCGCCGCGCCGTCGGGAAGACCGTGCTCGTCCCGTAGCGGGCCGGGCCGTCCGGCCTCAGACCCGACGGGCCTGAGGCCGGACCGGACCTCAGGCCCGTCGGGCCGGACGCGCGCGCAGCGCCGCCTTCTGGATCCGGTTGCTGGCCTGCGTACGCGGCAGGGCGTCGATGAACTCGAGGTGTTCCGGCACCAGCTCGCCCGGCATGCTCGATGCCGCGAACGCCCGCAGGTCCTCGATCGAGATCTTCGCGTCCGGTGTCCGCACCACGAACACGCGGATGTCCTCACCGGAAGGCCCGGTGTCATCGGACACCGCGGCGCACTCGGACACCTCCGGGTGCGCGTTGAGATAGCGCTCGATCTCGTAGGAGGCGATGGGCGCGCCGCCACGGTGCAGCAGGTCGGAGAACCGGTCGACCCAGTGGATGGCGCCGTCCGGCTCCTCGCGCACCGCGTCGCCGGTGTGGAACCAGCCGTTGCGCCACGCGGCGGCGGTCTTCTCGGGCATGTTGTAGTAGCCCAGGCTCACCGACCAGGGTTCGTCCGCGCGCACGACCAGTTCACCGACCTCGCCGGGCGCGACCTCGTAGTCGAACGCGTCGACGACGCGATACCGCCAGCCGGGCGCGCCCGCCGTCACCTTGCCGACGCTGGCCCAGTTGTCGGTGTTCCAGCCGGACGACGTCGTGATGTTCCCGACCTCGGACAGGCCGTAGCCGGTGCAGACGCGGACGCCGAACCGATCCCGGAACTCCCGGTGCAGCGGCGAGACCGGGATCATCATGACGTTGCGCAGTGAGGTCCGCCCGTCCTGCGGCGTCTCCGGCTGCCTGAGCAGGAATTCCGCCTGCTCCCGATAGACGATCGAGGTCGTGATGCCGTACTTCCGCACATCGTTCCAGAACGTCTCGACCCGCAGCCGGGGCTGCAGCACACAGCGGGCGCCGAGCATCGCCATCATCTCGGGGAAGCATTTCGACGCCGTGTAGTACGTCGGCGCGTAGGTGTAGAAGACGTCGTCCTCAGTGAGGTCCTCCATCGGCCACATGCGCACGGCCTGGACACTGAACGACCCCCACGGCACGATGATCGCCTTCGCCGGGCCCGTCGTGCCGGAGCTGTGCACGACGGTCGCCACGTCCCACGGCTTCGGCGGATCGGCGGCCTCCAGCGGCTTCGCGCCGGCCAGCTCGGACTGTCGAACGACCTCGAACGGCAGGTCGGGAATCGGTCCGTCGTCGGTGACCAGCACCAGACGCAGCTGCGGGAGCTCATGCGCGATCTCGGCGAGCTTCGGGAGGAAGACGCTGTCGGCGACGACGGTCTCGGCTTCCACGTTGCGGATCGCATAGCCGAGGGCGTCGCCGCTCGCACCGGTGTGCACGGGCACGTCCCACGCGCGCAGGTGGGCGATGCCGAGCCAGTTGGCGAACGCGACCGGATGCAGGTCCTGCAGGGACACGACCCGGTCGGCGGCCTTGATGCCCGCCTCCCGCAACGCGCCGGCGACGGCCAAGGCGGCCTCGTGCTGTTCGCGATAGGTGACGGTCGCTCCGTCGGTCGTCTGCAGGAACACCCGATCCGGAGTCTCCACCGCGCGCCACGCCAACGTCTCAGGCAGTGTCCGGAGCCTTTCAGCCATCCTTCGGTCTCCCTTCAGGGGCGGCACACAGAGCCGGTGCTCGGCGGCCACGTCGGCATATCCCCTCGTCAGGACGGGGGGACCGGCGATATACTATCAGCGTTCGTATAATTGGGGCAGGACGGCGTCCCGCACCTGGCGTGACACGACCGGGCCGACTGAGGGGAGACCCGGGCATGACCACCGACCCCGACATCGACATCGTCGAAGGCCATCTGATGATCCATTCGCTGACCTTCGGCGACGTCCTCCGGCAGAATCGGCGAAGCCACCCACGACAGACCGCGGTCGTCAGCGACACCGGCGAGCGGCTGACCTACCCGGAGCTGGACGACCGCGTCAACCGGCTGGCCGACGTCTTCCGCGCGTCCGGCGTGTCCGGCGGCGACCGTGTCGTCTGGCTCGGCCAGAACTCGCACCGCCTGCTCGAGTGCGTCCTGGCGGCGGCGAAGTGCGGTGCGGTCGTGTGCCCGGTGAACTGGCAGACCGAAGCGGACGAGTTGGCGTTCGTCATCGACGACGCCGAACCGGGCATCGTCTTCTGGCAGTCCTCCGAGCTTGAGCGGAAGGTCGCCGCCGTTCGGGAACGCCGCGACGGCGGAGCCAGGTGGATCCAGCACGACGGCGCCGGCGCGGACTCCTACGAAGGGCTGCTGGCCGGCGCCTCGGCCCATGACCCGGAAGGCTACGTAGACCCGAACGAACCACTCCTGCTGATGTACACGGGCGCGTTCGACGGCCGGCCCAACGGAGCGCTGCTCAGCCAGACCGGCATCATGCTGCACGGGCTCGTGGTCGCGAACCAGACCGGCATCAACGAGGAGTACGTCTACCTCAACTGCGGCCCGATGTACCGCATGGGCGTGCTGTGGAACACCCTCGCCACGCTGCACCTGGGCGGGACCAACGTGTTCGTCCCGCGCGCCGATCCCGAGCTGATCTGCGCGGCGGTGGAGCGGTACCGGTGCATGGGCGCCCTCATCATGGAACCGACGCTCAGCGCGGTGATCGCGTTCAACGAGCACGCGGCCTACGACCTCTCGTCCCTCCGCTCCCGCCCGGGCAACGCCGGCTGGAGCGCGATGACCACGCCCGACCCGCACCACCGTCCGAACAGCAGTTCGCAGTACGGGCAGACCGAGGTCACGGGTCTCATCACGACGGCGGCGGCCGGTGTCGCCGGGCTGCACGGCCGGCCGAGCCCGGTCGCCCAGCTGCGACTCTTCGGCGAGGACGGGCGCGAGGTCGCGCCCGGCGAGATCGGCGAGATCGCGGTCCGCGGTCCGCAGATCATGACCGGGTATCACCGGCGCCCCGAGCTCAACGGCCGCCGCCAGCACGACGGATGGCACTGGACGAACGACCTCGGCCGCAGGGAGGCCGACGGCTCGATCACCTTCCTCGGCCCCCGGGGCCGGCTGATCAAGTCGGGTATCGAGAACATCTACCCCGCCGAGGTCGAGGCGTGCCTGCGCCGCCACCCGGCCGTCGCGGACGCCGGTGTGATCGGCGTTCCGGCCGCCGACGCCGGCGGGCAGACGCTGAAGGCGATCGTCGTCGTGAAGCCGGGCATGACGACGACCCCTGACGAGCTCGTGCGGCACGGGCTGGAGCACCTTGCCGGGTACAAGGTCCCGCGCGAAGTCCGGTTCGCTCCGGCGCTGCCGATGAAGAACGCCGGAATCGACTACGAGGCACTCGATCGCGAGCACGGGGGCGGCGGCTACCCCGGATCGCGGCTCTTCACCACGATGACCGGTATCTGAGCGGCGCCGCCGGCGCAGCCCCTTGACCATTCCCACCCCATATGCCAACTTGTCATGACAAGTTGGCCGAGCCTGGAGGAAGCAATGGCGTACGTGACCTACGAGAAGGAAGGCCGAATCGCCGTCATCACGCTCCGGCGTCCGGACCGGCGCAACGCACTCGGTCGCGATCTCTGCAGGGATCTCCGCGCCGCGTACGAGGCCTTCGAGAACGACACCGACGTCGCGGTCGGCATCCTGACGGGCGAGGGCAACTTCTGCGCCGGCCGGGACATCAAGGAGACCCGGTGGGACGACCCCGAGGGGCCGCACGACGCGGGCTTCCCCTCGCCCGACCTGTTCTACTACAGCCGGCTCACGAAGCCGCTGATCAGCGCGGTGAACAGCTACGCGTTCGGCGGGGGCATGCTGCTCGCGCTCGCGTTCCCCGATCTGGTGATCTGCGCCGAGTCCGCCGTCTTCGAGCTCTCGGAGGTTCAGCGCAGCCTCCTGGGCGCGTGGGAGCTGGGGTGGAACCTGGGTCTGCCGCGGGCGGTCGCGATGGAGGTCGCGCTGGGCTACCGGATGAGCGGCCGGCGAGCGCACGAGCTGGGACTCGCGAACGCCGTCGTCCCGGACGACCAGCTCATGGACACGGCCAGGGAGTGGGCCCAGAAGCTCCTCGTCCTCCCGCCCGCGATCATTCGGCGGCATCGCGAGCTGCTGCGCAAGCATGCCGACCGTCCCATGTCGACCGAGGTCAAGGAACTCTGGGAGCGCTACTGGGACGAGCACATGCACTCGGTCGACTTCGACGAGGGAGACCGCGCGTTCCTGGAGAAGCGTGAGGCGAAGTACCGGACCAACGCCTACGCCCCGGACTTCGAGGAGCAGAGCGCGAAGAACCACACGGGCACGGCGCAGCGCGCGGTCTATGGCGCTGATCAGCACTGACCTTCCCGATCCTGTCTGAACCGCCCGGTGCTCCCGCGCGGGGATCGATGTCGATCCCCGCGCGGGAGCGGTTTCGGCACCCGGCCACGTCATCGCTGATCAGCGCTCTGCGCGCGCGGGACGCGACATCCGGCTCCGGGGCGGCGGCGGGGTCACTCGGCGAGTACGCGGCGTAGCCAGTTGAGCCTGGCCGCGCGGGCCTCGCGCGACATCGGGGCCTCGGGGATGATGTTGTCGAAGCCGTGGCAGCCGCCGGGCCAGATGTGCAACTCGGCCTGACCGCCCGCCTGCCAGAGGCGCGAGGCGTAGTCGACGGACTCGTCGCGGAAGGTCTCGACCGATCCGGCCTCGATGAAGGCCGTCGGCAGTCCGGACAGATCGGTGGCGCGGGCAGGCGCCGCGTAGGGGGAGACGCCGGGCCCTGCGACGGCGGGACCGAGCAGGGCGGACCAGCCGGTGGAGTTGGAGACGCTGTCCCAGACGCCTTCACCGACGAGTTCGGTGCTCGACGGGGTGATGGCGCGGTCGTCGATCATCGGGCAGATCAGCATCTGCGCGCTCAGGCGAGGGCCTCCCCGGTCTCGGGCGATCAAGGCCGTGGCGGCGGCGAGGCCGCCTCCGGCGCTGCCCCCGGCGACCAGCAGCCGGTCCCGGTCGATCCCGAGTTCGCCGAGGTGCTCGCCGACCCATCGGAGCCCGGCGTAGCAGTCCTCGACGGCCGCGGGGTAGGGATGTTCCGGGGCGAGCCGGTAGTCGACGCTGACCACCACCATCGGGACCGCCTCCATCCACTCCAGCGGCCAGTCGATACCGGCGCGGTTACCGCCGGCGATCATCCCGCCGCCGTGGATGAAGTACATGCCCGGCAGCGGGATCTCGGGGTCGGTGCCCTTGGGACGCATGACGAGCAGTGCCACGTCCGGGTCGCCCGCCCGTCCGGGCACCAGATGCTCCTCGGCGTCCACCTGCTCCCGGATCTTCTCCAGGCTCATCGTGTGGCCCGCCTCGGTCATCTCGCGCAGTCGTCCGATCAGGACCGGAGTCACGGACGACGGCAGGATCTCGTTGACCGCCACCAGGGCCGCGGCTACTTCGGGATCGAACGGGGGGTGGGTCCTCGTCATGGCAACTCCTCGTCGGGGTTGTGGCTGACGCTAAGGCTCCCGGTGGGTGAGCCGTAGCCGTCGCCCGGCGGTTGTTCTCCGCCAAACGGCGGGTCGACGGCGGGGCGGCGCCAGAGCCGGTGACGACCGGTTTCGACCGCGCTCGCGCGGTCTGACCTGGAATTATAGGCAGCGCCTGGCCCTGCGGGCGGATGGCGGCACGATCGAGCCATCGCCGCCCCGGCGCCAGAAGGCGCACCACACGGCGTTCGAGGACTAC
The DNA here is from genome assembly GCF_042656285.1 of Actinomadura rugatobispora. Lineage (GTDB taxonomy): Bacteria > Actinomycetota > Actinomycetes > Streptosporangiales > Streptosporangiaceae > Spirillospora > Spirillospora rugatobispora. The sequence goes on from NZ_JBHSON010000015.1 coordinate 64,817, forward strand.
CAGCGGTTGCGGCGCAGTCGCCGCAGGGCCAGGGCGATGGTCAGCCGCGTCCGTCCGTGGGGGGTGACGACCGAGTAGCCCAGCGCCTGATCGAGTAGCTCCACCCGGCTCTGAAGCGTGGAGTGGTGCACGTGGAGCGCGACCGCCGCGCCCCGAAGACTGGATTCGGTCGTCACGGCGGTGAGGGTCGCGAGCGCCCACCCGTGCGCTGACAGGACACGGTCGAGAAGGGTCACTTCGGCGATCGCGGCCGGTGAGTCGCAACCGTCCGCGAGCGCCAGCATCCCGCCCAATACGGACGCCTCGACGTGCGACGGCCCGGGTTCGTCCGCGTCGGCGCCGGCGAACCGGAGAGCCAGCCGTGCCTGGCGGTAGGAGAAGGGAAGATCCCGCAGCTCGACGGACGGACCTGTCGCGGAGCGACGCGCGAGCGGTTCGCCGCTCCGCCCGGCCGGCTCGATCGTGACGTCGAGATCACCGAGCCGTGCCGTGAGGGCCTGTTCCCGCCCGCACGGGCCGCCGACGCCGACCCTCACGGCGAACGACCCGTCCAGCGGCAGTCCGAGGCGGCGGGCCGCGGTGAGGCGGGTGCTCTCGTCGACGGCCGCGTCCACCACGAGCTCGACCGAGGCGGGGTCGAACGCCGGTGCGCCCGACCGGGTGCGGTCCAGGACGATCCGGACCGTGGCGGCAAGACGATCGATGAGGATCGTGTCGAACTCCCTCCGTTCCCTGGCCACGGAGTCATCGCCCGGCCGCTCCAGCCACACGACGGCATCGTCCTGGTGGGCTGACAGCGGTCTCATGATGCCTGTGGGCTCGCCGTCAGCCCGCCGTCCGTCCGGAAGTACCCGTACCCGGAGGCGGTACCCGGGGTGGACCATGCCGGTAGGGCAGCCCGCGAGCACCGCGGCGGCACGGATCGTCGCCTCCAGGCCGGCGCGCGCCTCGACGAGCGCGTCGAAGTGAGCGATCACCTGCAGCGCGGCACCGGCACCTGGATCCACCGAACGCAGTCGTCCGGCCAGTTCGCGCACTCGGGACCCCCTCCCGTCACATCCACCTCACGACCGGGCGTCCAGCCGGTGAAGGTGCGCCGATGGTACACATCGGCCACACGCGATGAGAAGAAGCGGCGGACGGTCCGCAGCGGGGCCGCCATCCGCGATGACCGGTACAGTCGCCACGACGATGTCGAGTTTCGAGACGGAAGCAGGACGGCATGCCCGCGGGACGGCAAGGCGCGAGCGACCGCGCCTACGACTACGTCAAGACCCGGGTCATGACGGGCGCGTTCCCGGGGGGCGAGCTCATCAGCGAGGGTGAGGTCGCCACCGCGCTGGGCATGTCCCGCACACCGGTGCGGGAGAGCTTCATCCGGCTGGAGGCCGAAGGCTTCCTGCGGCTCTACCCGCAGCGCGGGGCGCTGGTCGTTCCCGTGTCGCCGGCCGAGATGCGCTCGGTGATGGAGGCGCGCCTGGTCTGTGAGCGGTTCGCCGTCGAGAAGGTGATCCGGCTCGGTGGGGCGGCCCGCGCCGGGGTGGCGGACAAGCTCGGGGACCACCTCGACCAGCAGCGGGCCATGAGCGATGCCGGCCGGATGGAGGAGTTCTTCCAGTCGGATCGGATCTTCCACACGGAACTGCTCGAGGCCGCCGACAACACCTTCCTCGGCGGGCTCTACGCCTCGCTGCGCGACCGGCAGGTCCGCATGGTCCACGAGTCGGCCGCGCGCGACCCGCGACGGGTCGCCACCATCCTCATCGAACACGCGCGGATCGCCGACGCGGTGCGCGACGGCGACACGGCCGCCGCCCTCGAGGCCGTGCGCGTCCATCTCATGGGCACCGTGTCGGCGCTGGGCATGGGCATGGAGCCCGCCTCGGCCCTGGCCATCGACCCGGCCACCTGACCCGAATCCTCTCCGCACCCGTCTTGCCGAAGTGGTGCGGGTGGGGCTATCGTCCGCACACAACTTGTATCTCAGTCGCATGCAAATCATGTCTGAGCAGCTTCCCGAGGTGGAGGTGGATGCCGTGCCCCTGGCGTTGGCCGAGTTCCGCGAGGCGATCGGCGCCGACGCGGTCCTCGACGACCCGCTCGCGCTGCGGTCCTATGAATGCGACGGCCTGACCGGGTACCGGGTCGTGCCGTCACTGGTGCTGCTGCCGCGCACGACGCGGGAGGTGGCCGCCGCCGTGCGGATCTGCGCCCGCCACCGCATCCCGTTCGTCGCCCGGGGCGCCGGCACCGGGTTGTCCGGCGGGGCCCTGCCGACGGAGGACGGGGTGGTGATCTCGTTGCAGCGGCTGCGCGCGGTGCGCGAGGTCGACCCGGTGAACCGGCGCGCCGTGGTCGAGCCGGGTGTCACCAACCTCGACATCACACGTGCCGCCGCGCCGCACGGGCTCTACTTCGCGCCCGACCCGTCGAGCCAGCAGGTGTGCACGATCGGTGGCAACGTCGCGGAGAACTCCGGCGGCGCCCACTGCCTGAAGTACGGCTTCACCGTGCATCACGTGCAGGCGATCGAGGTCGTCCTGCCCGACGGCGCGATCACCACGCTCGGCGGCGACTCCGCCGACCAGCCCGGTTATGACCTGCTGGGCGCGTTCATCGGATCGGAGGGCACGCTCGGAATCGCCACGGCGATCACCGTGCGGCTGCTGGCCCGTCCGGCGGCGGTACGGACCGTCGTGGCCGACTTCCCGACCACCGGGCAGGCGGGGGACACGGTCACGGCGATCATCGCCGCCGGGATCGTCCCGGCGGCGGTGGAGATGATGGACACGCTCGCGATCGAGGCGGTGGAGATCGCCGTCGCGGCCGGCTACACCCGGGGGGTCGCGGCCGCGCTGATCGTCGAGCTGGACGGCCCCGCCGACGACGTCGACGCGCAGTTCACCCGGGTGCGGGAGCTGTGCCGCGCGCACGGCGCCGCGAAGCTGCGCGTCGCGGAGTCTCCGGAAGAGCGCGCGGCGATCTGGAAGGGCCGCAAGGCGGCCTTCGCCGCTGTCGGCCGGATCAGTTCCGACTACTTCGTGCAGGACGGTGTCGTGCCGCGCACCCGGATCACCGAGGCCCTGACCCGGATCGGGGAGCTCGCCGACGAGGCCGGGCTGCGGGTGGCCAATGTCTTCCACGCCGGCGACGGGAACCTGCACCCGCTCGTCCTCTACAGCGAGGCCGCCGGCGAGCACGACCGAGCCGAACACCTCGCGTCCTCGATCGCGGAGCTGTGCGTCGACCTGGGCGGATCCTTGTCGGGCGAGCACGGGATCGGCGCCGACAAGGTTTGCTCGATGCCCCGGCAGTTCACCGCCGACGACCTGGCGGCCATGTCCGCCCTGCGGTCGGCGTTCGATCCGGAGGGGATCTGCAACCCCGGCAAGCTGCTGCCGACGCCGCGGCTCTGCGGGGAGAAGCCCGGCGTGTACAAGCCGCACCCGCTTGAGGCGGCCGGCCTGCTGGAGCGGCTGTGAGCGCCGCCTTCGCGACCCCGGCCACGACGCTGCGCCCCACGAGCCTGCGAGAGCTGCGCGACGCCGTCGCCGACAGCGCCGGCTCCCACCCCCGGCTGCTCGTCGCGGGCACCGGGTCGGCGGCCGACTGGGGCGGTGTGCCGGAGCCCGCCGACGCCCTGCTCGACATGACCGCGATGACGGGGGTGCTCGCGCACAACCCGGCCGACATGACCATGGCCCTCCGGGCCGGTACGCCGCTGAGCGACCTGCGGGCGCGGCTCGCCCCGCACGGCCAGCGGGTCGCGTTCGATCCGGCCCGCGACGGCGCCACGGTGGGCGGCCTGCTCGCCACCGGCGACGGCGGGCCCGCCCGGCAGACGTACGGGATCCTGCGCGACCTCGTCATCGGGATCACGGTCGTGCTCGCCGACGGCACCGTGGCGAGTTCCGGCGGCCATGTGATCAAGAACGTCGCGGGCTACGACATGGCCAAACTGTTCCACGGCTCGCTCGGCACGCTCGGCGTGGTCGCCGAGGTGGTGGTGAGGCTGCACCCGGTGCCGGAGTCCGACGTGACCGTCGCGGTGCCGGTCGACCTGGCCGAAGCGGCCGTGACGGCGTCACGGATCGTCGCCGGCGGGGTGGAGCCCGCAGCGCTCGAATGGTGTCAGGGCCGTCTCCTGGTGCGGCTGGAGGGCGCGGCCGGGGGTCCCCGCGAACGCGCCGCCGCCGTCCGCGCTCTGGCGGGTGCCGGCGAGGTCGTCGATGACGACGCGTGGCGGGAGGTCGCGCGCATAGCACTGGGCGACCCCGGCGACACCGTGCTCCGGTTCGGAGCCCTTCCCACGGTCGCGGTGGAGCTGGCCGGGGAGGCGAAGCGGATCGGGGTCGCCCACGGCGTCGACGTCGCGGTGGCGGGGTCGGTGGGCGTCGGGGTTCACACGGTCCGGCTGCGGGGCGGGGAGGCGGGCGCACACGCCGCCGTGCTCGATGCGATCCGTACCGCTGTGCATTCCCGCGACGGCGCCGCATCGGTGCGACGCCGCGACGGGCTGACCGCCGACGTGCCCGCCTGGGGTCCGCCGCCTCCAGCGGTCGGGGTCATGCGCGCGGTCAAGCAGCGGTTCGACCCGGACGGGCGGTTCGGTGCGGGTCGCTTCGCCCCCTGGTTCCCCGCCCTGGAAGGAGCATCGCCATGACAGCGGAGAGCACCACCGGAGGGGCGGCGGGCGGCGATGACGCGCCGGGCTCGTTCGACCTGCGGCACCCGCCACGGCGTGACCTGCTCGACGACTGCGTCCATTGCGGGTTCTGCCTGCCCACCTGCCCGACCTACCAGGTCACGGGCGAGGAGATGGAGTCCCCGCGGGGACGGATTCACCTGATGGATCTCGCCGCGCGCGGCGAGATCGGCCTCGACGAGGCGTTCGGCGCCCATATCGACTCCTGCCTGGGCTGCCTGGCCTGCGTCACCGCGTGCCCGTCCGGCGTCCGGTACGACAAGCTCATCGAATCGGTGCGCCCGCAAGTGGAGCGGAATGTTCCGCGACCCCGGCTCGACCGGCTCTTCCGTGCGCTGATCTTCGCGGTCATGCCCTACCCGCGGCGCCTGCGGCTGGCCGCCCTCGGCGGGCTCCTCTACCGGAGGCTCGGCCTGCGGGCGCTGGCGCACCGATCCGGGATCATCAGGGTGCTGCCGCCGCGCCTGCGGGCGGCCGAGGCGCTGCTCCCACCGGTCACCGTACGCGGGCTGTTCGCCCGTACCGCCGCGTTCACGCCGGCCGTCGGCGCGTGCCGGATGCGTGTCGGCCTGCTCGCCGGATGCGCACAGCGCGTCTTCTTCGGTGACGTCAACGCGGCCACCGTACGTGTGCTGGCCGCCGAGGGATGCGACGTGACCGTGCCGCCCGGCGCTCAGTGCTGCGGGGCGCTGTCGGTGCACGCCGGTCACGAGGACGACGGGCTCGCCCGCGCCCGCGCCACGATCGCCCTCTTCGAGCGGTACGAGCTCGACGCCGTCGTCGCGAACGTGGCCGGCTGCGGCTCCACGCTGAAGGAGTACGGCGATCTGCTGCGCGACGACCCGGAATGGGCGGGGCGAGCCGCCGCGTTCTCCGCGCGGGTCCGTGACGTCAGCGAGGTGCTCGCCGAGCTTCCGCCACGGGCGCCACGGCATCCGGTCCGCGCACGCGTCGCCTACCACGACGCCTGTCACCTGGCCAACGCCCAGGGCATCCGCCGCCAGCCCCGTGAAGTGCTCGCGACCGTCCCCGGCCTGGAGGTGCACGACATCGCCGAGGCGGAGCTGTGCTGCGGTTCGGCGGGCATCTACAACCTCGTTCAGCCCGAGACCGCCGAGGATCTCGGCCGCCGGAAGGCGGCGAACCTGGAGGCCGTGAAGCCGGATGTCGTCGCCACCTCCAACGCGGGCTGCCTGTTGCAGATCCGCCGCCACCTCGACGCCGGCGTGCCCGTCGTCCACCCGGTTCAACTGCTCGACGCCTCGATCCGTGGCGTGGAGCCCGTTTCGAAGGGAGAGCTCGCATGAGACCCCGCTACACCGTCAACTGCTCGCTGCTGTTCACCGACCTCCCGCTGCTGGAGCGGCTGGCCGCCGCCGGGTCGGCCGGCTTCGACGCCGTCGAGTTCTGGTGGCCGTTCGCCGAGGCCGTGCCGGGCGACCGGGAGGTGGACGCCTTCGCGGCGGCGGTCATCGACGCGGGCGTGACCCTGACCGGGCTGAACTTCTTCGCCGGGGACATGCCCGGCGGTGACCGGGGCGTGGTGTCCTGGCCCGGACGCGCCGTCGAGTTCCGCGACAACATCGACGTCGCCGTGGGGCTGGGGGGACGCCTGGGCACCACCGGCTTCAACGCGCTCTACGGCAACCGCATCGACGGCGCCGATCCCCGCGAGCAGGATGAACTGGCCGTCGAGAACCTCGCGCTCGCCTCCGCCGCCGCGGCGCGGACAGGCGCGCGGGTGCTTCTCGAGCCGATCAGCGGGGCCGAACGCTACCCACTGCGCACACTCGGCGACGCCCACGACGTGCTCCTGCGCACCGACGCGGCCGGCGCCGCGCACGTCGCGCTGCTGGCCGACCTCTACCACCTGTCGGTCAACGGCGACGACGTGGACAAGGCGATCACCAGGCACCTCGACCGCATCGGCCACGTCCAGATCGCCGATGCCCCCGGCCGCGGCGAACCCGGCACCGGTGAGCTGCCGCTCATCACGTGGATCGCCGACCTGAACCGGCTGGGCTTCACCGGTCACATCGGCCTGGAGTACAAACCCGCCACCGCCGACCCGTTCGGCTGGCTACCCCCGTCAGAGCGGAGCAGCGCATGACCACCGTCGGATTCATCGGACTCGGGATCATGGGCGGCCCGATGGCCGCCAACCTCGTCGACGCCGGATTCGACGTCGTCGGCCACAACCGCGGCCGCGCCGCCGTCGACGCCCTGGTCGCCAGGGGCGGGCGCGCCGCCGGCACCGTGGCGGGCGCCGTCCGCGACGCCGACATCCTGATCACCATGCTGCCCGACTCGCCCGATGTCGAGGCGGTCGTCCTCGGGAACGACGGGGTGCTGGAGCACGCGAGGCCCGGCCTGCTGCTCATCGACATGAGCACCATCCGTCCCGACGTCGCCCGCGCGCTGTCCGCCGCGGGCGCGGACGCGGGCGTCCGGGTGCTCGACGCACCCGTGAGCGGCGGCGAACCGGCCGCTGTCGAGGGCAGCCTGTCGATCATGGTCGGCGGGGACACGGCCGACGTCGAGGCCGCCCGGCCGGTGCTCGAGACCCTCGGGCAGACGATCGTGCACGTCGGTCCGGCCGGGGCCGGGCAGACCGTCAAGGCCGCCAACCAGCTCATGGTCGCGGGCAACATCCAGCTGCTCGCCGAGGCGATCGTCTTCCTCGACGCGCACGGCGTCGACGCCGAGGCCGCCATCAAGGTCCTGGGCGGCGGCCTGGCGGGCAGCACCGTACTGAACCGGAAGGCCGCCGGGATGCTGCGCCGTGAGTACACCCCGGGCTTCCGGCTCGCCCTGCACCACAAAGACCTCGGGATCGTCTCGGCCGCCGCACGCGAAGCAGGGGTCGTCACGCCGCTCGGCGCCGTCGTCGCCCAGCTGGTGGCCGCGATGGTGGCGCGCGGTGACGGCGGTCTCGACCACTCCGGCCTGCTCAAGCTGACCGAAGAACTCGCCGGGCGCCCCGGCACCCCCCGAACCTGAACCACTCCGAGGAGAGACCGATGGCTCGCATGACCGCCGTCGACGCCGCCGTCGCCATACTCCGGCGTGAGGGCATCACCCACCTGTTCGGCCTGCCCGGCGCCGCGATCAACCCTTTCTACGCCGCCGTGCGCCGCGACGGCGAGCTCACCCACATCCTCGCCCGTCACGTCGAGGGGGCCTCGCACATGGCCGAGGGCTACACGCGAACGGCGCCGGGCAACATCGGTGTCTGCGTCGGCACCTCCGGGCCCGCCGGCACCGACATGATCACCGGCCTCTACTCGGCCGGCGCCGACTCCGTCCCGATCCTGGCGATCACCGGCCAGGCGCCGGTGGCGAAGCTGCGGAAGGAGGACTTCCAGGCCGTCGACATCGCGTCGATCGCCGCGCCCGTGACCAAGTGGGCGGTGACGGTCATGGAGGCGGCGCAGGTGCCGGGTACGCTGCAGAAGGCGTTCCAGATCATGCGATCGGGCCGGCCGGGCCCGGTGCTGGTCGACCTGCCCCTCGACGTCCAGCTCACCGAGATCGAGTTCGATCCCGACACCTACGAACCGCTGCCGATCGCCCGGCCGAAGGCCACCCGCGCCCAGGCCGAGAAGGCACTGGACCTGCTGGAGCGGGCCGAGCGGCCGATCCTGGTGGCCGGCGGCGGCATCGTCAACGCCGACGCCGCCGATCTACTCGTCGAGTTCGCCGAGCTCACCGGCATCCCCGTCGTTCCCACGCTGATGGGCTGGGGCGCCATCCCCGACGACCACCGCCTCATGGCCGGCATGGCGGGCCTGCAGACCTCCCATCGCAGCGGCAACGCCACCGTCCTCGCGAGCGACTGCGTGTTCGGCATCGGCAACCGCTGGGCCAATCGGCACACCGGCGACCTCGACGTCTATCGCGAGGGGCGCACCTTCGTGCACATCGACATCGAGCCGACGCAGATCGGCCGCGTGTTCGCACCGGACTACGGCATCGTCTCCGACGCCGGAGCCGCGCTCGAGCAGCTCGTGGCCCGGGCCAGGGACCGGGCGCTGCCCGACCGTACCGCGTGGGCCGCCGAGTGTGCCGAACGCCGGGCGACGATGGAGCGGCGCACGCACTTCGACGACGTGCCGATCAAACCGCAGCGCGTCTATGAGGAGATGAACCGCGCGTTCGGGCGCGACACCCGATACGTCAGCGCGATCGGCCTCTCCCAGATCGCGGCGGCCCAGTTCCTGCACGTCTACCGGCCACGGCACTGGATCAACTGCGGCCAGGCCGGTCCCCTGGGCTGGACGGTCCCCGCGGCGCTCGGCGTCCGCGTCGCCGACCCGGACGCGCCGGTCGTCGCGATCTCCGGCGACTACGACTTCCAGTTCCTCGTCGAGGAACTCGCCGTCGGGGCGCAGTTCAACCTGCCCTACGTGCACGTCCTGGTCAACAACTCCTACCTCGGCCTGATCCGGCAGGCCCAGCGGAACTTCGACATGGACTACTGCGTCCAGCTCGGCTTCGACAACGTCAACTCACCCGAGATGGGCGGGTACGGCGTCGACCACAAGAAGGTGGTCGAGGGCCTGGGCTGCAAGGCGATCCGCGTGCACACGCCCGACGAGCTGCTTCCCGCTCTGAAGGAGGCCGAGAAGCTGATGGCGGAGTACCGGGTGCCGGTGGTGGTCGAGGTGATCCTCGAGCGGATCACCAACATCGCGATGGGCGGACAGGACATCGCGAGCGTCGTCGAGTTCGAGGAGCTCGCCACCGCGCCCGAGCACGCGCCGACCTCGCTCGCCTCCCTCGTGGATTAGCGGAGGCAACGATGCGCGTCCTCGTCGCTCCGGACGCGGCCCGGTCCGCGGCCGCCGGGCCGCTGCCCGATCGCCGACGGAGAGGAGGGCACCCTCGACACGGCCTTCGCGGCGGGTTCACGGCCGACCGCCGAGCGGAACGGCACCGCGGTCATCGAGCTCGCCGCCGCGGCGGGTCTGTCACCGCTGCCCGGCGGACGGCCGGCGGCCCTGGACGCCGGCGCCCGATCGGTCACGCCGACCAGATGATGGGAGCAGCCCCGGTGGCCACATGAGGAGCAGCCGACCGCTGGTATCGTGGCCGGCGATCTCGGGAACAAGGGAGAGCGGGACATGGCAGGTGACGACGACATCTCCGGGTGATACCGGGAAGTGATCGGCCGCCGGCAGGCGAGAGGCCGCCGTGGTCGTTGTGTCGTCGTCCCTTGAACCCCCGCTGGGCGTCCTGGGCACGCCCGCGTCATCCCCGAGGACCACCTCATGTCCGATGCGTTCATCGTCCGCTCGAACCTGTCCTTCTCCTGGCCGTTCACGGTCGGCGTAGTGCTCGGCAACGTCACCCTCCCCAGGCCCTCGACTCCGGCGGCGGTGCCGCATGCCTGAACCAGCGCTACTCGCCCACGATCTGATCCGCACGCTCGGTACGCGACGGGTACTCGACGGCGTCTCCCTCACCGCCGCCCCCGGGCAGCGGATCGGGCTGATCGGAGAGAACGGTGCCGGGAAGTCGACTCTGCTGCGGCTGCTCGCCGGGACCGACGAGCCCGATGCCGGCACCGTCGTACGGCCTCCAGACCTCGGTTTCCTGCGCCAGGAGATGCCGTTCGACGGCGCGTCGACGATCGACGACGTGATCGACGACGCCCTGCGCGGAGCCCGCGAGGACCTCGCCGCCCTGGACAGGCTCACCCGGGCGCTCACCGAGACCCCGCAGGACTCCCCCGGCTACGTCGGCCTTCTCGGCGAGTACGGCGAGCGACTCGACCACGCACAAGCACATGAGGCCTGGGACACCGACCGGCGCGCCGAGATCGTTCTCACCGCGCTCGGTCTGGGCCGGCTGAGCCACGACCGCGCACTCGGGTCCCTGTCCGGCGGGCAGCGCGGCCGGCTCGCCCTGGCCGCGCTCCTGGTACGACGGCCCGCGGCGCTGCTGCTCGACGAACCGACCAACCATCTCGATGACGCCGCCGCGGCCTTCCTGGAGGAGCACCTGCGCGGGCTGCCCGGCGTCGTCGTGGTGGCGAGCCACGACCGGGCGTTCCTCGACGCCGTCTGCACGGACCTGATCGACCTCGATCCCGCGGTGTCCGGCCCGATCCGCTACGGCGGCAACTACACCGACTACCAGGCGGTCAAGCGTGCCGAGCGGGAGCGCTGGCGGAGACGTTTCGCCGAAGAACAGGAGGAACTCGCCGACCTGCGCCGTTCGGTCGCCGTGACCGCGCACCAGGTCGCGCCGGACCGGGAGAAGCGCGACAACGAGAAGATGGGATACGGGCACGCCGGCGGCCGGGTGCAGAAGCAGATCTCGCGGCGGGTACGCAACGCCCACCACCGGCTGGAGCAACTGGAGCGCGACCAGGTCCACGAGCCGCCGGAGCCACTGCGGTTCCGTGCCGCCACGCTCGCCTCCGATTCCCCCGACGGAACCCTCCTGTCGCTGCGCGGTGTCCGGGTACCCGGGCGGCTGACCCTCGACCACCTCGACATCGCGGCCGACGAGCGGCTCCTGATCACCGGAACGAACGGGGCAGGGAAATCGACACTGCTCTCGCTGCTGGCCGGTCGGCTGGAGGCCCGCGGCGAGGTACGGCGGCACCGTGATCTGAGAGTCGGCCTGCTGACCCAGGAAACCGTGTTCGATCGGCCGGCCCGTACCGTACGGGAGACCTACGAACTGGCCCTCGGCACCGAACGCGCCGAGTCCGTGCCGCTGCGGTCCCTCGGCCTCATCGACGTCCGCGATCTCGACAGCCGTGTGCGGGACCTGTCCGTCGGCCAGCGTCGCCGGCTCGCCCTGGCGTTGCTCGTGGCGAACCCGCCGGAGTTGCTGCTGCTCGACGAGCCCACCAACCACCTGTCCCCCCGGCTGTCCGACGAGTTGGAAGAGGCCCTGGGCACGACCTCCGGCGCCGTCGTGGTCGCCAGCCACGACCGGTGGCTGCGCTCCCGCTGGAAAGGCCGCGAGGTGCGCCTGTGAACCGCCGCCGTACACGGCCGGATCCTTTGACACCGTCCGGTCTGTGACCGCCCCAAGGCCCTTAAGTCACGGACTCGTTCCGGACGTGACAGCGCGGTACGACGGTGATCGCGATGACGACGACCGTCGACGATCTGCGTACGAGCATCGGAGCCTCTTCTCGGTGGCCGTTTCGAGGCCGCGGCGGCCGACGGTTCACCCGAGCCTGCGGCGCCGTGGTCGGCTGGGACTGGAGAGCGGGGCGGAGGGTCGCCCCCGTCGCTCGGGCTGGTAAGTTGATCTTGCCCCCCATGTTGTGATCATGGAGGGGTGCATGAGGGAGGACAGGCTCGCCGCCGAGTACGTCGCGGTGGTCGACGACGTTCGCAAAGTGGCTCAGGCGCTCGCTGAGGGCCGGTGGCGCGACGGCGTCAGGGCCGCGCTCGACTTGGCCGCCTCGGCCGAATACCTGGCCGAAGCGGCGTCTGCGGCCGGGGGAGCCGGCGCCTCGCCCACGATGTTGCGCGGTCACGTCATCCAGCAGGTGAACGTGGGCGGCGGCGATCGCGGCGTGCTCGAGGCCCTGGACCCTGGTCTGGCAGGGGTCGACCCAGGCCGAGGTTACGAAGGGCTCGGTCTACCCCCGCAGGTCGTCGCGGGGCTGCCGCCTATGCCCTGAAACCGGTCACTCATCGGTCGCCGAGGAAGACCGACGCGTTCGGAAGGAAAGCATCACGGAATCTCCTCATCGATCTGCGCGGCGGCGCATCGGCAGGGTTCAGGTGGGGCCATGATGCGGACGGGTGGGCGCGGTCTTCTTGGCCGACTGCACCTTTCTCCCAGGTGGTGGTGACGCCCCGGTCGTGGGAGGGCACCTCGATCTCATCACGTGTATGCCCCGCCCCCGATCTCGGCCGGCAACAACGGCCCCGCGCTCGCGGAGACTCACCTTTATACGGCCCTTGGGACAGGGAAAGCCATCGCCATCGATGGCAGCCGAGTCCCCGCCCGTCGACCCGGATCCGGCCGGACGAACATGCAGGAGGCGGGACATTATCGGTTGCACTCCTCAGCCGTTCGAGCGGACGACATCGTATTCGTCGCGTGAATCGACCAGGGCAAGCGCTCCGACAAGCCAGGAGAGCGTTTCGTGGCCTCCGCCGCGAGCCACGTCGGCCAGCAGTTCTTCGGCGTCGGACGGCATGCCGAGCCGTTGCGCCGCCCTCGCCGCCCGATCGTCGACATAGGGTCCGGCCTCGGGCCAGGACATCTGCGCCTCCCGGAGGAAGACCGTGCAACCGGCCTTGTCCATGCCCGGTATCTCCCTCAGCAGACTGCGCAGCCGCTCGGCAGGCCATCTCCGGCGCGCTGTCCCAGCGCCGGGACAGCAGGGCCCGCGTCGCCTCGACGGCGGATTCCGACGGGGCGCCGTCCTCGGCCAGGATCGAGAGCACCAGCAGCCGGAACAGCCCTGCCGCGGTCGCGGTCACCGTGAACCCGGTGACCTCCTGGACGTAACCGCTCGGGTACCGGTCCAGGAGAGTTCGCACCGTCGCCTTGGTCCGCTCATCCATTCGCATAATCACCCCCAGGGGCGCCCGCCCGTACCGTCCCCTCCGCACTCACGCCTGAGTTCACCTGCCGGCCGGGGTTCAGCCAATGGTCGAGCAGCTGTGAGTCCAATTCGGACCGCCCGCCGGGGTGTCCCACGGCCTTGGCGGCGCCGATGGTGTCGATCAGTCGTCGACCCGCCCGGCATCGGCGACTCCACTCGCTGATCATGATTGGGCTCGCGATCAGGGCGGTCGCCGCGTTCTCCTTCGATTCGGTCACGCCTCGCCTGGCGGGAACCACCCCACGAGCAGCACCAGATCACGCGCGCGACCTCGGGGGCGGAAGTCGTCGCGCCCCTGCGTGCCGCGACAGAGCGGGGAAGAGGTTCTCCTCCTCATCGCGCACGTGCAGCCTGACCTCGGTCATCAGCTTGGCCAGCAGGGTGGAGAACTCCCTGCCGTCCGCGTCGGCCTTCTCCAGGTCCTTCATGATCTTCTCGACCCGGGCGTGGTCGGCGAGCTCCTTGTCGGCGATCTGGTCCCCATCGGGCACGAACCGCCGGGTGGCCGGGTAGAGGTACATCTCGATGGTCATGGGTGAGAATGCTGACGACGTCCGCCGCCTTCGTAGTCATGATCGTCCCCCTCAGCCCAACGAAATCGGACTCAAGAGGCCCCTACCCGCGCGCCAAGCAGCAAACGAGAACAAATCCCATGACGCCCTTCGTGCCGGCGGCGTCTCCTTACCTCGTTCTCCCGTGTACGGCCCCTTGCCCGAGGCCGCTGAGCCTTCCCAAGAATGAAACGACAGGGGTGCCCGGTGGCCGTGTCCGGGACCGGCGACGGACTGTCGTCGACATGATCGCACCCTCGGCGTTCTCGCCGCTCCCCCGCCGTCGGCGTCCCGCTCAGACGCGACCCGAGCAGGTGGTCGGGCTTGTAAGGCCGCCCCGGGATCGGCTGTGCGGGGGCGGGCGCGCAATAATCTTGTGAGTGCCGCGCACCTACGAATTCCTGGACCATCCCGGCCCCATCCCGTTCGCTCACCGCGGCGGCGCCGGGGGACATCCCGAGAACTCCATGGCAGCCTTCCAGCGCGCCGTCGACCTGGGCTACCGCTACCTGGAGACCGACGCGCACGCCACGGCCGACGGCGTCGTGGTGGCCTTCCACGACCGCACCCTCGACCGCGTCACCGACCGGAAGGGCACCATCGCGCGCCTGCCCTACAGCGAGGTCGCCAGGGCGCGGATCGCCGGGACCGAGCCGATCCCCCTCCTGGAGGACGTCCTGGGCTCCTGGCCGGAGGCACGGGTCAACATCGACCTCAAGGACGCGCCGGTGATCGGGCCGCTGGCCGAGGCGCTGCAGCGGACGCGGGCGTGGAACCGGGTCTGCATCACCTCGTTCTCGACGCGGCGGCTCGCCCAGATGCGCGCCCGGCTGCCGATGTTCACCGACCAGGGCGTGTGCATGGCGCTGGGGCCGCGCGGGGTGATGGCCTTGCGCGCCAAGTCGTACGGGGGGCCCACCGCCAAGCTGGTGCGGCTGGCCTCCACGGGCGTGGCGTGCGCGCAGGTGCCCTACGGGCTGGGCCGGCTGCCGTTCGTCACCGAGGCGTTCATCGAGCAGGCCCATGAGCTGGGCCTGCAGGTGCACGCGTGGACCGTCAACGACCCCGCGGAGATGAAGCGCCTGCTCGATCTGGGGATCGACGGCATCATGACCGACGAGCTGCTGACCCTGCGCCGCATCATGACCGCCCGCGGCCTCTGGGTGGGCCGCGCCTGAGGCGGCCCGTCCCGCGGGTCAGCGTCCGAAACCGGGGCGGCCGGGCGGGGGGCCGCCGGGGCGGTACTCGGCCGCGATCCGCAGCGGCGCGTGCTGCGGCTGTGCGGGGGGCTGGGGCACCGGGCGCTGCTCCTCGGCCGGGACGTGGCGTCCCGCCTGGGTGAGGTGGTCGAGGCGCTCCTCGCGCAGGCTCTCCAGCAGCTCCAGGTCCTCCGCCGAGACCAGTGCCGCCATGACCTTGCCGCGCCGGGTGAGCGCGATGCGCTCGCCCGTGTAGGCGACCCTGTTCACCAGATCGGCGAACTCCTTGCGCGCCTCCGTCACCGGTTTCTCCACGCTGTTCATCTTACGGCGAACTCCCTGGCACTCCCCCACCGTGAAATGTACGCTCCGTACATGTACAGAGTGTACGCAACGTACATTTCAGATCGGGAGGCCCTCATGAACGGAAACCCGGGAGCCCGCTTCTTCCACCGGGAGCGGCCCGACGACCCCGGGCAGGAGCCGCCCCGGCCGGAGACCTACATAGGGCGCACGCACGCGTCGGTGGCCGCACCCGAGCACCTGGTGAACGAGGCGCTCTCCCAGCGCCTGCTCGGGCAGCGGATCATCTTCCTGGGGCAGGAGATCGACGACCACCTGGCCAACCGGGTCTGCGCCGAGCTGCTGCTCCTGGCCGCGCAGGACGGGCGGCGCGACATCACGATCTACATCAACTCCCCCGGCGGCGTGGTCGACGCCGGGATGGCGATCTACGACATGATGCAGTTCGTCCCCAACGACATCTCCACCGTCGCGATGGGCATGGCCGCCTCCATGGGCCAGACGCTGCTGTGCGCGGGCACGTCCGGCAAGCGGTACGCGCTGCGGCACGCCCGGGTCATGATGCACCAGCCGCACGGCGGCATCGGCGGCACCGCCTCCGACATCAAGATCCAGGCCGAGCAGTCGCTCTACCTCAAGACGATCCTGGCCGAGCTGCACGCCCGCCACACCGGCCGCCCGCTGGCCGAGATCCAGGCCGACTCCGACCGGGACCGCTGGTTCACCGCCGAGGAGGCCAGGGACTACGGCTTCGTCGACCAGGTCATCGACACCACCGACCGGGTGGGCTCGTGATGGCCGGGCACGCGCCGTACGGCGACCACCGGCCCCGGAGCCGTTACGTGATGCCCTCGTTCGTCGAGCGCACCACCTGGGGCACCAAGGAGATGACGCCGTACAACAAGCTCTTCGAGGACCGCATCGTCTTCCTCGGGACGCCCGTGGACGACACCTCGGCCAACGACGTCACCGCCCAGCTGCTGGCGCTGGAGGGGATGGACCCCGACCGGCCCATCAGCATCTACATCAACTCGCCGGGCGGGTCGCTGACGTCGATGCTGGCGATCCACGACACCATGCAGTACATCCGGCCCGAGATCGAGACGACCTGCGTGGGGCAGGCGGCCTCGGCCGCGGCGATCCTGCTGGCCGCCGGCACCAAGGGGCGGCGGTCCGCGCTGGCGCGGTCCCGGATCCTGCTGCACGAGCCCAGCGTGGACGGGGCGATCCGGGGCCAGTCCAGCGACATGGAGATCCAGGCCCGGGAGATCCTGCGGCTGCGCGAGCAGATGGAGCTCATCGTGGCCGAGGCGACCGGCCGGGACCCCGAGGTGGTCCGCCGGGACCTGGACCGGGAACGGTACTTCACCGCCGAGGAGGCCAAGGAGTACGGCCTGATCGACGAGGTCCTCACCACGCGGGGCTGATCGCGGCGGCCTGCCCGCCGCGCGCGGGGGTCCGCGCGGGGCGCCGGCCGCCGCGGCTCGCGGCCGGCGCCCGTCCGTCCTGGCACACGAGCGGGCACCGAAACCGGGACCGCCGCCCGAACCTTTCCCCCACGGCGTGCAACGGAGCGGAAAGAGCAGGGTTGGACAGCCCCGAGGGCGGGAATCTTGTGACGAGATCCAGCGTTGGTCAGGACGAGAACGCAAGCCGTCTGGGAGGCACGTGACGATGGCCGAGCGCGCACTTCGCGGCACCCGACTCGGAGCGACGAGCTACGAGAACGATCGCAACACCGATCTGGCCCCTCGCCAAGAAGTGGACTACACCTGCACGAAGGGCCACCGGTTCACCGTGACGCTCGCAGCCGAGGCCGAGGTGCCGATGACCTGGGAATGCCGCAGCTGCGGGGCGACCGCACTGCGGGTCGACGGCGAACTGCCGCAGACGAAGAAGGGCAAACCGCCGCGCACCCACTGGGACATGCTCATGGAACGCCGCACGCTCGAGGACCTCGAGGAGGTGCTGGCCGAGCGTCTGGAGATTCTGCGAGCGGGACGGCGGAGGACCGCCTGACCACTGGATCGACGCGACGACTCCGACCTCCGTATCGACCCTGATGCGGAACAGGGCCCGCGCCGCCGCACCCGCGGCGGGGCGGGCCCGGTCATGTCCGGCGAAGGCGTCATCGGCGGTGCCCGCTCCCGGTCGGCTCCGATTCATGCTCTGGCGGCTCTGGTCGCGTCCCGGCGGGTCACTTTCCGGTGGGGCGGTCGTCGTCCTCGTGGACGACCTCGCCCTGCACCACGCGCCCCGTGGGCTCCTCCTGCGCCGCGCCGCCGCGGGCCGCGCCGTACGGGGAGAACCCGCCCTGCGCCCCGCCCGCCCCGGGCGGGAACAGCGAGCCCCGGGCCTCGGCCTGGCGCAGCCGCCGCGCCCCGTAGGCGGTGAGCAGCCGCCGCACCAGCGGCCGGGTGAACGGCAGCACGAACAGCAGCCCGATCACGTCGGAGACGAACCCGGGCGCCACCAGCAGCATCCCGCCGGCCAGCACCATCGCCGTGCCCGACAGCTCCTTCTCGGGCGGCGTGCCGCGCTGCACGGCCTCCTGCAGCACGCCCCAGGCCCGCAGGCCCTCGCGCCGCACGATCCAGCCGCCCAGCGCGGTGGTGGCCAGCAGCGCCGCCAGCGTCCACCACCCGCCGATCACCCCCACCAACTGGACGATCACGAAGATCTCCAGGACGGGCATCAGCAGGATCGCCAGGAGGGTCAGGAGTGCCGGCATGGCTCCAACTCGGGTCTCGTCGACGGCGGGGCCTTCGCTGTGGTCAACGCCGGGGACGGCGCAGCCGTTCCACCCGGTCGGTCAAACCCCAGCGGGTCACCCGCCAGGCCGCCTCGGCGAACACGTCCTGGCTCATCTTGCTGGTGCCGTGCACCCGGTCGACGAACGTGATCGGCACCTCGACCACCCGCAGCCCTTCGCGCAGCGCCCGCAGCGCCAGGTCGATCTGGAAGCAGTAGCCGCGCGAGTCGACCTCCTCCAGCCCGATCTTGGCCAGGGTGGCCGCCCGGAACGCGCGGAACCCGCCGGTGGCGTCGTGCAGCGGCATGCCCAGCATCAGCCGGGCGTAGGTGTTGGCGCCGCGCGAGAGCGCCTCGCGCCGCACGGGCCAGTTGCGGACCCTGCCGCCGGGGATCCAGCGGGCGCCGATCACCAGGTCGGCGCCCTCCAGCGCGGCCAGCAGCCGCGGCAGCTCCTCGGGCTGGTGCGACCCGTCGGCGTCCATCTCGACCATGACGTCGTAGCCGTGGTCGGCGGCCCAGCGGAACCCGGCGATGTAGGCGGGGCCCAGGCCCTCCTTGCCGGCGCGGTGCAGCACCCTGACGTGCTCGTCGACCTTGGCCAGCGCGTCGGCCAGCTCCCCCGTGCCGTCCGGGCTGGCGTCGTCGACGATCAGGACGTCCGCCGGTGGCACGGCCTCGCGCACCCGGCCGACGATGCTCTCGATGTTGTCCCGCTCGTTGTACGTCGGGATGATCACGAGCACCCGGCCGAGGTCGGCTGGGATCTCCATCGGCGTCAATTCCCCTCGTTCTTCCTGCGGGTGAACCAGGCGGCCCAGCCGGCCGCCCCCGCGGCCAGCGCGGCCAGCGCCCATTCGGGTGCGGCGCCGGCCCGGTCGGCGGGCGTCACCGCGGAGCGCGCCGGAACGGAGGCCACCTGGATGTCGGGCACGAACTCCCGCGACCGGTCGATCATCCGGCCGTCCGGGGCCACGATCGCGCTGATGCCGCTGGTCGCCGCCACCAAGATCGTACGGCCATGCTCCACGGCGCGCAGCCGGGACATCGCGATCTGCTGCGGCGGCAGGCTGGTCTTGCCGTAGGTGGCGTTGTTGGTCTGCACGACCACCAGGTCGGCCGCCGCGGCGTCCCGCACCTCGCCGTCGTAGGCGACCTCGAAGCAGATCACGTCGCCGACGGTGGCGGGGCCGAGCCGCATCACCGGGTCGCGGGTGCCGTGGGCGAAGTCGCGGGGGATCCGCTCGAACCGGGTGATCAGCCGGGTGAGGATGTCGCGGAACGGCAGGTACTCCCCGAAGGGCACCGGATGCCGTTTGACGTAGTAGTCGCCGGGGCCCTTGGCCGGGTCCCAGACGATCCCCCGGTTCTCCACCTTCTCCCCGTCGGGGGTGTCGGTGAGCGCGCCGACCAGGACGGGGACGCCGATGTCCTTCACCGCGGCGTCGATCGCCTGGTAGGCGTCGGGTTCGGCGTAGGGGTCGAGGTCGCTGGCGTTCTCGGGCCACACCACCAGCTCCGGCCTGGCGACCTTCCCGGCCCTGACCTGGGCGGCCAGCTCGCGGGTGACCCGGACGTGGTTGTCGAGCACGGCTTTGCGCTGCTCGTTGAAGTCCATGCCCAGCCGCGGGACGTTGCCCTGGACGACGGCGACGGTGACGGGCCGTCCGGCCGTGGGGGTGGGGATCAGCAGCCCGCCGCCGATCACCGCGGTCACGGCGGCGACGGCGATCGCGAGGGGGCGGGCGGAGGCGCGCAGGATCGGCGGCGCCCCGGTCTCCTCCCGGGCGCGGGCGCGGGCCCGCAGGACGGCGATGACCCCGTACGCCAGGAGGGCGCCGATCAGCGCGGTGAGGAAGCTGACCAGCGGCGCCCCGCCGAAGGAGGCGTAGGGGGTGAGGGGCGTGGCCGTCTGGCTGAAGGCCAGCCGGGCCCAGGGGAATCCGCCGAACGGCACGCGGCCGCGGACCAGTTCCTCGGCCACCCACATCGCGGCCACCCACACCGGCCAGCCGGGCAGCCGGGTGACCAGGGCGACGCCCGCGCCCATCGGGATGAAGTAGAGCGCCTGGACGACCGCCAGCAGGATCCACGCGTCCGGGCCGATCTTGACCAGGCCCTGCAGCACCGGGATGAAGAACACCACGCCGGACACGAATCCCAGCCAGGCCCCGGTGCGGGCGGGCAGGCCGTGCAGCGCGAGCGTCAGCAGCGCCACGCCGGGGAAGACCAGCGGGGTCAGGTCGGCGGGCGGGAAGGCCAGCCAGAGGGCCAGCCCGGCGGCCACGGCCAGCAGGGTGCGGGGCCAGCCGGCCCGGCCGCCGCGGTACAGGGGACGGTGAGGAGGCTTCCGCGCGGCGGGCGCGGAGGCAGCGGGCCCGGAGGCGGCGCGGTCTTCGGCGGAGGGTGCGCCGCCGGCGGGACCGCCGGCTGGTCCGCCGTCCCCCTCGGTGGCCCGTTCGGGCAGGATCTCCTGCGCCACATCCGCTCCTTGCTCCGCCGTCGGAGGCTTCGACACCTCCGTTTCTTCCTACCCCGCGGCGATCGGGTCGCGTCCCGTCGAACCGCTTGCCGGAACGCTACCGGGCCGGGCACACCCACGGCGACCCGCGACGCTGCGGGTCGCCGCCGAGGCCGCACGGCCGGCCTGCGCCGCGGCCCGCGTCCCCTGAACGGGAGGCGCCGGCCGAGCACGTCGCCGACGCCCGGACCGCGCTCCGACGATGCCGATCGACATGCCGGCCCGGCGTGCAGCGGGCCGGGCGGATCCGGGTCCTGCCGTCGTGCCCGGAGGGCGCGGTGGACGCGTTCGGCGACACCGGCCGGCTGGTGGACATCGCCGCGGCCGTGGTGCCGGCGGAACGGTCGGGGACGTGCACGGGCGCCCGGTCGCGCCCGACCCCCGAACTCAGGCGCCGGTGGAGCGCGGTCGCGGGGGCGACGCCGGAGCCGGATGAGACGGTGCGCGCAGCCGCGACGGGGGCGGGCTCGGACGACCGAGACCGGAAACGAGGGCGCGTGCGAGGGGCACGGAAGAGGGCCCGTGACATCCCTCGGGCCGAAGTCGTCCCACAGGCGGTGAGAACGAAGCTCCGTTTTCTACTGGATGTCCGGGCCCTTTCCGGGTCCAAGCCCCCGCCCGATCGGGCGGCTCCGCTCCGACGCGGCCACCGGTCACCACCCCTGGCTCGGACGGTCTCCGGCGGGTGCCGCACCGGCCTGGACGGCCGCCGAGCACTCCGCCGCCGATCCCGTCATGGCGCGGTACGGTGGCGCCGTGAGCGGCCGATCGGTGAGTCCTGTGCTGGACTGCAGCAAAACTACCGAAGTCCCCGGCCTTGTCAACCGCCGCATGTTCTGGGGCGACTCCACGTTCGGCCAGCTCAACCCCATGATCGGCGCATCGGTGGGAAATCCCGCCGGTCACAGGGGTCCCGTGCGTCCCGAGAAGGCCTTTCACAACGACTCTGTCACGAAGCGCCCGGCACCCGGCCGGGACGGTCAGGACGGCGGCCCGGGCCGGTCGGCGGACGGGCCGGGGACCACGACGGTGCCGGTCGCGGTGGCGGCCACGATCGGCTCGGCGAGCACCTCGGCCGCCGACTCCCCCTTGTCGGGACGGCCGCGGCACACCACCCGCGCCTCGAACCGCATCTCGCGGCTGCGGCGGCCCGCGCGGACGAGGGTGGCGCTGGTCTCCACCACGTCCCCGGCGCGGACGGGCGCCCGGAACTGCACGTCGGAGTAGGAGGCGAACAGGCCCTCGTCGCCGTCGGAGCGGATGCTGACCTCGGTGGCCACGTCGCCGAACAGCGCCAGCAGGTACGCCCCGTCCACGAGGTCGCCCGCGTAGTGCGCGTGCGAGTAGGGGATGTAGCGGCGGTGCGTGACGGTGAGGCCTTCGCGCGGATCGCTCACGTGTCCTCCTCGGTGGACGGTTCGCCGGGCGGGTCGGCGGGCAGCAGCGCGTGGACGATGTAGCCGGCGACCTCCGCCGGGGTGGTGCCCTTGCCGAAGACGCGGTCCACGCCCAGGTCCTCGGCCGAGACGGTGTCGAAGCGGGGGCCGCCCACCACCAGCAGGGGGCGTCCCATGCCGGCGGCGACCGCGGTCGGGTACTCGGCGTGGAAGGCGGCGGCCATCTGCTTGGTGTTGTGCACGTGGGCGTTCCGCTGCGTCACGACCTGGGACACGAGCACGGCGTCGGCGTTGTCGGCCTTGGCCCGTGCGACGAGTTCCTCCACGGTGACCTGGGCCCCCATGTTCACCACCTGGATCTCCCGGTAGTACTCCAGGCCCTTCTCTCCCGCGAAGCCCTTCACGTTGAGGATGGCGTCGATGCCCACGGTGTGGGCGTCGGTCCCGATGCACGCGCCCACGACGACCAGCCGCCGGTTGAGGGCGCGGCGGATCGCCAGGTTGACCTCCTTGGACGACAGCAGCGGGTACTCCCGCTCGGGCGGGGCGGGGATGCCCGCGTAGTCGATGAGGTGGTTGACCCGCCCGTACACGATGAAGAACGTGTAGTCGGGGCCCATGGCCTTGGAGTGGACGACGCTGGCGGGCTCCAGGCCCATCTTCCCGGCGAGCTGAAGCGCGGCGGCGTCGGCGCGCTTGCCCGCGGGGACGGGCAGGGTGAACGACATCTGGACCATGCCGTCGCCCGTGGTGTCGCCGTAGGGCCGGATGACCTGCCGGGTGTCGGCGGGCTCGGCCGGGGGCCGTGCGGCGGTGTCGTGGGCCTCGCCTGTGCGGGCCGCGCCGGGGCCGGTCATGCGGGCACCTCCTCCTCGGTGTGCACGGCGTGCGGGTCCTCCTCGTCCAGGATCTCGATGGCGGGGTTGAAGTACCCCTCGGCGCGGGGCACCACGCCTTCCAGGCCCTTGCCCGCGTCGGGCGGGCGGCGGGTGACGCCGAAGGTGCCCTCGGCGATCGCGGTGAGCAGCCCGTCGCGCTCGACGCGCTCCAGCAGCTCGACCGACTCGCCGAGCACCCCCCGGGCGCGTTCGGCGACCAGGCCGCCGGGGCGGGGCTCGAAGTCCTCGGCGAGGCCGCCGCAGGCGTCGCGGACGTAGCGGACGTTCTCCAGGGCCAGGTCGCGGTCCGACAGCCAGGGGGTGTGGATGCCCTCGGTCATCATCCCGATCAGGATGATGGACTGCCCGGTCATCACCCCGGCCAGGTTGAAGAAGGCGTCCAGCAGGTAGCCGGCGAAGATGTTGCCGGTCATGTGCTTGGTCGGGGGCATGTACTTCAGCGGCGCGTCGGGGAACAGCTCGCGCACCAGCTGGGCGTGGGCCAGCTCGAGCCGGAAGGACTCGGGCACGGCGGGGTCGATCTCGAACGCGTGGCCCAGGCCGAGCTGCGCGTCGGCCAGCCCGGCCTCGTGCCCGAACCGCTCGTTGAGCAGCTGGCTGACGACGACGGTGTGCGCGGCCTCCACCGCGTCGGCGGTGGTGAGGTAGTTGTCCTCGCCGGTGTTGATCATGATCCCGGCGCGGGCGTGCACCTGGCGGGAGAAGCGCTGGTCGATGAAGGTGCGGCGGGGGTTGATGTCGCGGAAGATGATCCCGTACATGCAGTCGTTGAGCATCATGTCCAGGCGCTCCAGCCCGGCCAGCGCCGCGATCTCGGGCATGCACAGCCCGGAGGCGTAGTTGGTCAGCCGCACGTAGCGGCCCAGCTCGCGCGAGACGTCGTCGAGCGCGGCGCGCATCAGCCGGAAGTTCTCCTGGGTGGCGTAGGTGCCGGCGTAGCCCTCCCGGGTGGCGCCCTCGGGGACGAAGTCCAGCAGCGACTGCCCGGTCGAGCGGATCACCGCGACCACGTCGGCGCCCTCCCGGGCGGCGGCCTGGGCCTGCGGGATGTCCTCGTAGATGTCGCCGGTGGCCACGATCAGGTAGATCCAGGGACGGGGCGGGTCGCCGACCTCCGCCAGCATCCGGTCGCGCTCGGCGCGGCGCCGGTCGATCCGGGCGATGCCCGAGCGCGCGGCGCGGCGGGCCGCGTCCCGGGCCCTCCCGGCGTCGGCGCCCCCGGGCAGCCGGAACCGCGCCTCGCCGCGCGCGGCCGCCCCGGCGAGGTCCGCGGCGGACCGGTACGGGCCGCGCAGCATGGCGTCCCAGACCGGCAGCGCCACGCCGTGCTCCAGGCCGACCTGGTCGCGCACGGCGTCGGCGAGGTGGTTGGCCCACGGCCGGCCGCCGGCGTCGGCCCCGGCCAGCCCGGCGATCCTCAGCAGCGCGCGCTCCACCGACACCGTGGTGTGGGTGCGCGCCATCTCGATGACCGGTTCGGCGGCCCGGGCCGCCAGGACCCGGGCCCGGCGCACGAGATCCGGATCCAGATCGAGTTTCCCCTGCGGCGCCATTGCCGCCTCCCCTCACGCCCGCCCGTGCCCCGCTCCGCGCGGCACGATCAGGCCATCGGCCCGTACACGAATATCTGCTTTCTCTTATGCCCTCTTATCGAGATCTTCCTGCTTTGACCTCCATATTCGCAAGACCCTTCACGGCACCCCTCGTAGGCAACACCTCTCTCACCGGCCAAGCACTCCCCAATGACCTTGCGCACGCGTAAAGTCACCCTGCGTCACAGGTCATGTCCTGGTGTCCGCTACGGCGATGTGAGAGGAGCACGGTGGTCTACCTGCTAGCGGCGGTCTGTGCGGTGGGCGTGGTGCTGATCGCGGGCCGGCTGGTCCGGCGCGGACGCGACGACCGCGCTCCCGACGGCCCGACCTCCGGCCACGCCGGGTCGATGATCTCGGCGCTGTTCCTGCTGGCGTTCGCGGTCGCGATCGTCGTGCCGTGGGCGGCGACCGACTCGGCCCGGCTCAACACCTACAGCGAGGCCCAGGCCGTCACCGAGGCGTACTGGTCGGCCGAGCGGCTGCCCGCCGGCCCCCGCGACAGCGCCCGCGCGGGGCTGCGCGACTACGTGCGGTTCGTCCGCGACGAGGAGTGGCGGCAGATGGCCGAGGGGCGCCTCAGCCCCGGCGGCTGGACCCGTCTGGACGCCGTCCGGCGCCAGATCATCACCCTCAGGGCGCCCGACGACGACGAGTACAAGGACGCCCGCAACGCCTTCCTCGAACAGGTCACCGCGATCTCCGCCGCCCGCCACCAGCGCGCGATGGACGCCCGCACCACGCCCCCGCCCGGCCTCCTGGTCATCACCGCCCTCACCGGCCTGCTGGTGGTCGCCTTCCCCTTCCTGGCCGGGGCCAGGCCGCGCGGCATGACCATCGTCCCGCTGGCGCTGATGGCCGGGCTGCTGGCCATCGGGATCTACCTGGCGATCGACATCTCCCACGCCTTCACCGGTGCCCTGGCCGTGCGGCCCGACGCGTTCACCGGCGCGCTCGCCGAGATCGACCGAATCTCGGGAGGCTGACCATGCCCCCGACGGAACCCCCGTTCCACCCCCGCCCAGCGCCCGGACCGGCTTCCCGCTCCACGTCGGCCACAGCACCCCGAACCGCCTCCGTTCCCCGCTCAGAGACCGGCTCGACCTCGCCCTCGCAACTCGAATCCGCCCCCGTCCCGACACCCCGATCCGAGCCATGCCCGGAAACCCACCCGGCGCCCGACCCCGCCTATGCCTCGGCGTCCGGGTCCGCGTCGATGTCACGGACGTCTCGGGTCGCGTCCCCGAGGGCTTTGCGGTCGGCATTGGGTGCCGTGTCCCTCCCCAGATCGTGGTCGGCCGTCTGGCCGGGCGGGGCCGTACCGGTGGCGCTGGCGGTCGGGCTGTCGCCGCTGTGCGCGCCGACGGCGGCCGCGGCCTCCCCACGCCCCGATCCGGCATCCGCAGCCTCCCCCCGGTCCGGCCCAGCGTCCGCAACCTCCCCACGGACCGGCCCGGCGGCGGCATCCCCACGAACCAATCCGGCACCCGCAGCCTCCCCACGGACCGATCCGGTGGCCGCAGCATCCCCCCGATCCGGCCCAGCGGCCGCAACCTCCCCGCGCACCGGCCCGGCGGCCCCGGCCTCCCCACGATCCGGCCCGGCGGCCCCGGCCTCCCCACGGACCGGCCCGGCGGCTGCGGCCTCCCCGCGGTCTGGCCCGGTGGCGGCCTCGCCACGGACCGGCCCGGTGGCCGCGGCCTCGCCACGATCCGGTCCCGGGACGGCGGTCTCGCCTTCTCGTAGGTCTGACGCGTCGCGGCCGCAGATTCCGTCCCCGCGCCCCTCGCGTTCGAGCGCCGAGGCGACCTCATCGGTTCGTGTGCCGCCCTCACGGCGTCCCTCGCCGGATGCGCGTCCCGACCCCGACGGCTCCCCCTCGAAGGCCGAGAAAGGGCCCAAGCCGTCTTCTCAGGGCACTGCGGACAAGGGCCCGTCCGGTGGCGTGGGCCCGCCGCTGGTGTCGGTGTGCCTGAAGATCTCGGTGGACGTGGTGGTCAGCGTGCACGTGGTCGTCGCCATTCCCGCTTGGGCCTGCCCCGGGCATCCACCGCCTCCGCCTGCGCCTCCGCCCTCTCCCCCGCCCCCGCCCGAGCCGCCCGAGCCGCCCGAGCCGCCCGAGCCGCCCGAGCCGCCCGAGCCGCCCGCACCACCCCCGGCTCCGGCTCCCACCCCCACACCGTCGCCGGCTCCGCCGAGGCCGGCGCCTCCGTCGTCGCAGCCGATCGCCGTGCCGCGCCCGCCCGCCCCGGCTCCGGAGCGCGCCGAGCCCGAGCCGGCCCCCTCGCCCAGCGCCAAGGCCGAGCCCCGCGACCGGCCGCGGATGGCCAAGGCTCCGCCCCGGCGCCCCCATCCGCTGTCCAATCCGATCATCCTGGTGGTCCTGGCAATGGTGATCAGCTCGGTGGCGGCGGTGGCGTTCGCCCGCTGAGATCGTTTTTGCCCCAGGATGGGGCCATGGCGGAGTGGCGGCTCAGCGAGACCGAACAGCGGGTGTGGTCGGCGTTCACCGGCGGGGAGTGGGTCGATCTGCGCACGGGCGGTCCGGGCGAGGACGATCCCTCCCGCGCCGCCGACTGGGACGAGGGCCGTGTCGTGCGCGGTGAGGTGATCGCCGCGCTGCTGCTGGGCGCCGTCCCGCCCGATCCCGGACGGCGCCCGGCGATCCGGCTGCGCGGCGCCCGGATCGAGGGCCGCCTCGACCTGATGGGCGCCGAGATCCCCTACACCGTGGTCTGCGAGCACTGCCACTTCGACGGCCCGATCCGCCTGGTCGAGGCGACGGCCCGCACCATCAGGCTCACGGGTTCCGACATCCACTCCATCAACGCGCCCCGGCTCGTCATGGACGGCCTGCTGAACCTGTACCGCAGCACCGTCCGCCACGGACTCAGGCTCGAACGCGCCCGGGTGAACGGCGAGATCACGCTGCGCGACGCGCGGATCGGGCCCGACGCCGAGGGGATCGCGGTCGCCGCCGACGGCCTGGTGGTGGACGGTGAGATGGAGGCCAACGACGGCTTCCGCGCCACCGGCGTCTTCCGGCTGCGCAACGCCCGGATCGAAGGACGGCTCGGGTTGGAGAACGCGGTCGTCGAGGCGCCCGGACGGAGGGCGCTGGCCCTCAACCGCGCCACGGTCAAGGGCGGGCTCCTCGCGACCGGGATCACCGTCGAGGGCGAGACGGCGATGCGCGGCACGCGGATCGAGGGCGAGGTCCGGTTCGACGGGGCCCGGCTCCGCGCGCCGGGCGGGATCGCCCTGGCCGCGGGCGGCATGGTGGTCGAGGGGCCGTTCCTGGCCCAGGACGGATTCACCGCCGAAGGCCAGATGCGCATGCCCGGCGCCCAGATCCGCACGTTCCTCACGATGCCCGGGGCGTCGGTCTCGGCGCCGGGCGGCACCGCGCTGTGGCTCGACCAGCTCTCGGTCAACGACGTGGACGCCGCGGACCTGACCGTGACCGGCGGAACGGTGCGGCTGGCGGGCGCGCAGGTGGGAAACGACCTGACGCTCGCCGGGGCGCGGCTGGACGGCGGCGCGGAGGAGGTCGCGCTGGCCGCCGACAACATCACCGTCGGCGCCACCTTCGACTGCCGCGGGCTGCGCGCCCGGGGCGAGGTGCACGCGGTCGTGGCCAGGATCGGGGGGCGTCTCCTGCTGACCGGCGCCCGCCTGGAGCATCCCACCGGCACCTGCCTGCGGCTGTCGCGTGCCGATATCGGCGCCGACCTGTTCGGCCGCGAGCTGACGGCGGTGGGGCGGGTCAAGCTGGAGGGGGCCAGGGTGGGCGGCCGCGTCGACCTGGAGGGCGCGCGCCTGGACGATCCACGCGGGACGGCCCTCGACGCCCGGTCGCTGCAGGCGGGCGAACTGCTGCTGCGCCCCGCCGCGCCCATCGGCGGGACGGTCACCCTGGAGCACGCCCGGATCGGCCTGCTGCGCGACGATCCGGACCGGTGGCCCGAGGCGCTGTCCCTCAACGGGCTGACCTACGAGAGCCTCGAGCCGCGCCTGCCCGCGCAGCAGCGGCTCCGCTGGCTCGCCCTCGACCCGGACGGCTACCAGCCGCAGCCGTACGAGCATCTGGCCGCCTTCTACGCCGCCTTGGGACAGGTCGCCGAGGCACGGCGCGTGCTGCTGGCCAAGGAGCGGGCGCACCGTCGCGGGAGTACGCCAATGGGCAGGGTCTGGGCACTCGTCCAGGACGCCACGGTCGCCTACGGGTATCAGCCGTGGCGGGCGTTGCTGTGGCTGGCGCTGCTGGTGACGGCGGGCGCCGTGGTGTACGGGGCGGAGCCTCCCAAGCCGCTCAAGCCCGGTGAGGCCCCGCATTTCAACCCCGTCGTCTACACCCTGGACCTGCTGATCCCGCTGGTCGACCTGGGGCAGGAGCGGGCGTTCAATCCGGCCGGCGGCTACCAGTGGCTGTCGTACGCGCTGGTCGCCGCCGGCTGGATCCTGGTCACGGTGATCGCGGCGGCCGTGGCGCGCGTCCTGTCGCGCCGCTGACCCGGGGCCGGCGCCACGCCCGGGAGGCGGCGGCGCGCGGTCACGGACCAGCTGATCTGGCCGTTACCGAGAACGCGTCGGCCTGCGTCTCCCGAGCGGGCGATTGCGAGCGAGCGGCGGGCCGCCGGTTCGGCGACGGCGAACAGGCTATTCCCCTTGCTGCCGTTCCGCCTTCAACCGTTCGATGGCCTGGCTGGCCTTCTCGAATGCGATCTCGATGTCGTCGTGTTCGTCGGCGAATTGCTGGACGTACTGGTTCTTCGGCTGCTCGATCTCCTGGAATGCCTGCCGGAGCAGGGTGGCGCGCTCGTTCTCGCCGACCTTGGTTCTGCAGACAGGGCACGACGTGACGAAGTTGACCTGCCCTTCGAGCATCTTCGTGTTGATGCCCTGGGTCCACCACTTCCACAGGCATGCCAGGTGGAACGGATCTTTATTGACCGCCCCGCCGTGCCCGCATTGCAGGCCCGCGAAAATACCCTGATCCTCGGCGAAGCACAGGACGCACTTCCATGGAGCATCTGGAACGACAATCATCGAGCCCCCTCCGAATTGACTTTCGCTCCTTCCGTTGTACGGGAGGCGAAATATCACCTCAAGACGGGCCGGTGATTCAGCGTGTCCGCTTTGGGACATGCCGTAGTCGCACCGACGCGGGAGCGCCTGCGGTGACAGGCGCTCCCGGTTTCACTCGCCGGGGGCCGAGCGGACGTTCCGGTCCGGGGTCACAGGCCGGGGATCTGGCCGTTCCTGAAGGCGTCGACGAAGAGCCGGTGGTCGTCGCGGACGATGGCGGCGTACTCGTTGGCGAAGGCGACCATGGCCTCGACGAAGTCGTGCTCGTCGGGCCCGATGGCCGAGGCGATGGCGTCCTCGACCTGGAAGCCCACCAGGGTGTGGTCGGAGTCGGTGTCCGACACGCAGTGGATCTTGGCGGTGGCGCGGCCGAGGTCGTCCAGGACCGAGAGCATCTCCTCCGGCTCGGTCAGGCCCGACCAGTCCAGGTCGGCCTCGTAGGGGGACAGCTCCTGGACGACGTAGCCCACCCCGTCGATCTCGGTGTAGCCGAGCCAGGGGTCGGTGTTGGCCTGCAGGGCGCGGCGGGACACGGCGGTGCGGTGGCCGTGGTGCTTGAAGTACTCGCGGATGCGCGGGTCGTCGACGACGCGGCTGGGCGCGGCGACGTTGCCCTGCTTCATCGACAGGATGACGTCGTTCTCCAGGGCCTGGCTGTGCCCCTCCACCAGGATGTTGTACGCCGACAGGCCGGCCGAGCCGATGCCGAATCCGGAGGCGCCGACGATGTCCTTGACCTCGTAGGTGAGGCTGCCGAAGCGCTTCTCCTTCGGGATGGTCTGCAGGTACTCCTGGTAGGCGCGCTCCACCTTGGCGCGTTCGGCGTCGTCGAGGCGGCGGACGCCGGCGCGGTTGCGGAAGCTGCGCTCGTGCTGGTCGACCAGCGTCTTGCTGTCCAGCAGCCCGATGCGGGTGGAGGACAGGGCGGAGATCAGGACGTCGCGGACGTAGCCGTCGGCGGTGTCGAGGGTGAGGGCGAACTCGTGGCCGCCGGCGCGGTCGGCGAAGCGGCGCACCTGGTCGACGTAGGCGCGGGTGTAGGTCTCGATCAGGCGGCGGATGTCGGCGTCGGAGATCGCCTTGCTCCAGGCGAGCAGGGCCAGGCTGGCCACCAGCCGCTTGACGTCCCAGGTGAAGTGGCCGACGTAGGCCTCGTCGAAGTCGTTGACGTCGAAGACGAACACGCCGTCGTCGTTCATGTAGGTGCCGAAGTTCTGGGCGTGCAGGTCGCCCTGGATCCAGACCCGGCCGGTGCGCTCGTCGGCCCAGGGGTCCTCGTCGTCGATGACGTCGGCGTAGAACAGGCAGGCGCTGCCCCGGTAGAAGGCGAACGGGTCGGAGGCCATCTTGCGGAACCGCCTGCGGAACTCGGCGGGGCTGCGTTCCATCAGGTGCGAGAAGGTCTCCACCAGCACGTCCACGATCTGGGCCTGCCGCTCCTTGGGGTCCTTCTCGCGCAGGGCCACGGTGATGCCGGCCATGACAGGTTCCTCCTCGATGCTCGGGTGCGCTCCCCCGCTCCCCGTCCCCCGGGGGGTGTGGGGGAGGTTCGTCCCTCCACGGCGGACGCGGGGCATACCCGCGTCATTCTGCCGAATGGCCGCCCGCCCGCGCGGTGAACAGGGAGCGAACCCCGGGCTCGGCGCGGAGAAGGTCCAGTGCCAGTTCGGCGTGTCCGGGGACGTACCCGTTGCCGACCAGCATGGTGACGTCGGCGGCCAGCCCCTCGGCGCCCAGCGCGGCGGCGGGGAAGGAGGTGGCCATCGAGAAGAACACCACGGTCCCGCCGGGCGCGGTGCCGAGGATGGCGCCGTGCTCGCAGCCGGGCACGTCCACGCAGACGACGGTGACGTCGGCGGGGTCGCCGAGCGCGGCGGCGACGGCGACCGGGTCGCGGGCGTCGGCGCGCACCACCCGGTCGGCCAGGCCGGTGGCGGTCAGGCGGCGCTCCTCATCCTCGGTGGGGACGAGCCCGACCGTGCGGGCGGCGCCGGCGGCGCGGGCGGCGGCCAGCGCCAGCGACGCGCTCTTGCCGGCGGCGCCGAGCACGGCGACCACCGGGGCGACGGTGTCCGCGGCGCGGGCGGCGACGGCGCGGTGGGTGAGGGCGGGGGCGCCGCACACGTCCATGACGGCCAGGGCCAGCGGGACCGGCAGGTCGGCGGGCAGGACGGCGGCGATGGAGCGGGCGAACAGGATGGCGTGGCCGGAGGCGGGGATCTGCTCGGAGCGGCCGTCCCAGCGGGCCAGGCCGTCGTCGACGGCCAGCGGGGTGAGGGTGAGGGAGACCAGGGTGGCGACGCGGTCGCCGGGCTTGAGGCCGAGGGGCGAGTCGGGGCCTGCCTCGTCGACGGTGCCGACGAGCATCCCGCCCGAGCCGGTGACGGGGTTGTGCATCTTGCCGCGCTCGCCGATGATCCGCAGGACCTCGCGGCGGACGGCCTCGGGGTCGCCGTCGTGGGCGGTGCGGAGCTGGCGGTGGGAGGCGGCGTCCAGGTTGAGCCGTTCGACGGCGATCCGGACCTCGTCGGGGCGGATCCGCGGGTCGGGGTCCAGCCGCCAGGCCGCCTGGGGCAGCACGCCCCGGGGTTCCAGCACGCGGTGCAGCCCCACCTCGGTCCCGATCATGTGACCCCTCCTCGCGCCTCGCCGCCGGCCGTCCGCGCATCAGACGCGATCACCGCACAGGTTACGGAAGATGTACTTAGTATCACTGGTTCCATCGAAATTCTTCCCGTAACGTCTGCCCTATACAAGACTTTTATGCGACGTATCCGCTGACATCCGCGTAGCGCGAGGAGGGGTCGACGATGACCACCGCCCTGCGTCCCGAGCCGGACGCCACCCGACAGCCCTACGTCTACCGGCGCCGGCCGCTGGAGGAGCCCGACTGGCGGCGGCTGCCGGGCTGGAGGGACGTCACGACACCGGAATGGGAGTCGGCCCAGTGGCAGCGCGCGCACTGCGTCAAGAACATCCGGCAGCTGCGCCGGGTGATGGGCGACCTGCTCGGGGAGTCGTTCTACGCGGACCTGGAACGTGACCAGGCGGCGCGCGCCACGATGTCGATGCTGGTCACGCCGCAGATGCTCAACACCATGGACGTCTCCTCCACCGAGGCGTTCCACGCCGACCCGGTGCGCCGCTACATGATCCCGGTGCTCAGCGACCGCCGCACCGACTGGCCCTCCCACCCCTACGCCACGCGCGACTCGCTGCACGAGGCCGAGATGTGGGCCGTGGAGGGCCTCACCCACCGCTACCCGACCAAGGTCCTGGCCGAGCTGCTGCCGACCTGCCCGCAGTACTGCGGGCACTGCACCCGCATGGACCTGGTGGGCAACTCCACGCCCGCGGTCGACAAGCACAAGTTCACCGTCAAGGCGCCCGACCGGCACGAGGCGATGCTGGACTACCTGCGGCGCACGCCCGGCGTCCGGGACGTGGTCGTCTCCGGCGGGGACGTGGCCAACCTGCCCTGGCCGCGGCTGGAGAGCTTCGTCGACGCCCTGCTGGACATCGACAACATCCGCGACATCCGGCTGGCCACCAAGGCGCTGATGGGGCTGCCGCAGCACTGGCTGCAGGACGAGGTCCGCGCCGGCATGGAGCGGCTGGCGGCCAAGGCGCACGAGCGCGGCGCGCAGATCGCCGTCCACACCCACGTCAACGCGGCCGCCTCGCTCACCCCGCTGGTGGCCAGGGCGGCGCGGGCGATGCTCGACACCGGGATCCGGGACGTGCGCAACCAGGGCGTGCTGCTGCGCGGCGTCAACGCCACCCCGGACGCGCTGCTGGACCTGTCGTTCGCCCTGCTCGACGAGGCCGGGATCCTGCCGTACTACCTGTACATGTGCGATATGATCCCGCACAGCGAGCACTGGCGGGTGGCGGTGTGGGAGGCGCAGGAGCTGCAGCACGCGATCATGGGTTACCTGCCCGGGTTCGCCACCCCGCGGATCGTGTGCGACGTGCCCTATGTCGGCAAGCGCTGGGTGCACCAGCTCGCCGACTACGACCGCGAGCGCGGCATCTCGTACTGGACCAAGAACTACCGCACCGGGCTGGAGGCCGCCGATCCCGACGCGCTCACCCGCCGGTACGAGTACTACGACCCGATCCACACGCTGCCCGAGGCCGGCCGGACCTGGTGGAGGACCTCGTCCACCGCGGCCTGACCGGCGGTCGCGGGCCGCCGCGGGACGGCCGGGCGGGCCCGGTGCCTTTACGTTGTAGATCACACCTGGGGAGGACGTACCCTTGCGGCGTGATGTCCGACCCCGAGAGCCCGCCCGCCGACCGCTTCCCCGTCGGCGCGGCCTCGACCGTGGCCGAGCTGGAGCACGACCCGCACCCGCTGCTGGCCCGGCTGCGCGCGCACGAGCCCGTGTCCTGGCTGCCCGCGCTCGGCGGCTGGCTGGTGACCTCGCGCGACCTGGCGCTGCGGGTGATGCGGGACGCCGCCGCGTTCACGGTGGACGACCCCCGCTTCTCCACCGCGCGGCTGCTGGGGCCGAGCATGCTGTCGCTGGACGGCCGGGCGCACGCCCGCCACCGCGAGCCGTTCGCCCGCCCGTTCCGGCCCGCGCAGACCCGCGAGCGCTTCACCGCGTTCGTGGAGGCGGAGGTGGACCGCCTGGTCACCGCGCTGGTCCCGGCGGGCCGCGCCGAGCTGCGCGGCGAGCTCGCCGGGCCGCTGGCCGTCGCGGTGGTGGCCGAGGCACTGGGCCTGGAGGGCGTGGACGCCGCCACGATCCGGTCCTGGTACGGGGAGTTCGTCGACGCCGTCTCCGACATCACCGCGGGCCGCGCCCCGTCCGGGGGCGCCGACGAGGCGTACGCGCGGCTGCGGGCCTCGGTCGAGGAGGCGGTCGCGGCGCCCGGCTCGGCGCCGCTGCTCACCGAGGCCGCCCGCCAGGAGGAGGGCCTGACTGCTGCGGAGGTGGTGGCCGACGCCGCCGTGCTGATGTTCGGCGGCATCGACACCACCGAGGGCATGATCTGCAACGCGCTGCTGCACCTGCTGGGCGATCCGGAGCAGCTCGACCTCGTGCGGAGGGACCCGGCGGGCCTGCTGCCCGGCGCGATCGAGGAGTCGCTGCGGCTGGAGCCGGCGGCCTCGGTGGTGGACCGGTACGCCACCGCCGACACGCCGCTGGGCGGCGTCCGGGTCCGCAAGGGCGACCTGGTCAGGGTGTCGATCGCCGGGGCCGGCCGCGACCCCGCCGTCTTCCCCGATCCGGACCGCTTCGACGTGCGCCGCGCCAACGCCGCCGAGCACCTGGCGTTCGCGCACGGCCCGCACTTCTGCTTCGGCGCGCACCTGGCGCGGCTGGAGACGCGGACCCTCCTGGAGGCCGTGCTGGCCCGGCTGCCCGGGCTCCGCCCCGCCCCCGGACCGGCGCCCCAAGCACACGGGCTCGTTTTCCGCAAGCCCCCGTACCTGCATGTTCGCTGGGAGCCTTCCGCCCGTCCGCGGGATCTGTGACACCATCGGCGGCATGATCGTGGAACGCCGCATCGAGCTCCGCTTCGCGCAGGAGAGCCGCGAGGCCGAGACGCACACCAACCTGTCCGCCGTACGCCAGGACGGCCGCTGCCTGTGGGTGGCGGGCGACGAGACGGCCACCATCGAGCGGCTGACCGCGACCACCGACCCCTCCGGGCACATCACCGGATACGACGGCCAGCGGACGGTGCGGCTGGCCGACCTGGTCCCGCTGCCCGCCGGGCCGGAGGAGGAGGCCGACATCGAGGGGCTGGCCCGCAGCAACGGCTGGCTCTGGGCGGTCGGGTCGCACAGCCTCAAGCGCAAGAAGATCAAGCCGGGCCAGACCGGGTCCAAGGCCCGCAAGCGGCTGGCGACGGTGGTCCGGGAGGACAACCGGTTCATCCTGGCCCGGCTGCCGCTGGCCCCCGGCGAGGACGGGCTGTCGGAGGCGGTCCGCGAGGACGGCGGCCGCACCGCCGCCGTCCTGGGCGGGCACGGCGACTCCCTCACCGACATGCTGGCCGACGACCCGCACCTGGCGCCGTTCCTGTCGGTCCCCAGCAAGGACAACGGGATCGACATCGAGGGCATCGCCGCCCACGGCGAGCGTCTCTTCATCGGCTTCCGGGGGCCGGTGCTGCGCGGCTGGGCCGCGCTGATGGAGGTCCACCTGGAGACCCACCCGGACGACCCGGCGCGGCTGCGTCCCCGGCCGGTCGGCAAGGACGACGAGCCGTACCGCATGCACTTCCTGGACCTGGGCGGGCTGGGCGTGCGCGACCTGTGCCCGCACGGCGACGACCTGCTCGTCCTGACCGGGCCGAGCATGGACCTGGACGGCCCGGTGCGGGTGGTGCGCTGGCCGGGCGCCGCGGGGATCGACGCGCCCGGCGTCGTGCACGCCGAGGACCTGCCGGTGGTGGGCGAGCTGCCCTACGGCGAGGGGGACGACCACGCCGAGGGCATCGCGGTGCTGGACGAGACCGACTCGGCCGGGCGCCCCAAGCTGATGGTGGTCTACGACAGCCCGGCCGAGGAGCGGCTGACCGACGCGGGCGGCGTGCTGGCCGACGTGGTCTCCTTCGAGAAGTAGGTCCGGCGGGGCGGGTTCGGCGAGGCGGGCCCGGCGCGGACCCCGAGTAAGCGAGCGCTTTCAGTTTCTGCTTGGATGGGCGGTCACCAGGCGGAGGCCGGAGGCGAGGCGAGACATGATCGAGTGGTCCGAGGAAGATCTGATGATCCGGGACGCGGTGCGCGGCTGGATCGACGCGGAGGTGCGGCCCCGGCTCGAGGAGCTGGAGTCGGGCGAACTGCCGCCCTACGACCTGATCAGGGGCCTCTACAAGACCTTCGGCATGGACGAGCTGGCGCGCTCGTCCTTCGAGGCCCGGATGGAGCGTGCCGAGGCCGCCGCGGACCAGGCGGGCGGGGGCGAGGACGAGAGCACCGGCGACGACGACGGCGCTCCCGGCGGCGGCCGCGGCAACGCCGCGATGAGCATGCTGCCGATCATCGAGCTGTGCCGGGTGGCGCCCGGGCTGGTGTCGGCGATGGGCGTCAGCCTCGGCCTGGCCGCCGGGACGATCATGAAGCGGGGGACGCCCGAGCAGCGCCGCCGCTGGGCCCTGGAGCTGCTCACCTTCGAGAAGGTCGGGGCGTGGGCGATCACCGAGCCCAACTCCGGCTCCGACGCGTTCGGCGGCATGCAGGCCACCGCCCGCCGGGACGGCGACGGCTACGTCCTCAACGGGAGCAAGACCTTCATCACCAACGGCCCCCACGCCGACACCGTCGTCTTCTACTGCAAGCTCGACGACGGCGGCGACCCGCGCGACCGCGAGATCCTCACCTTCGTGCTCGACCGCGGCATGCCGGGCCTGGAGCAGAGCAGGCCGCTGCGGAAGATGGGACTGCACTCCTCCCCCACCGGCGAGCTGTTCCTCGACGATGTGCAGGCGGGCCCGGAGCGGCTCCTCGCCGCCGGCGCCGGAGGCGGCAAGGAGTCGGCCAAGCAGAACTTCGTGACCGAGCGCGCCGGGGTCGCGGCGATGGCGCTGGGCGTCATCGAGGAGTGCCTGGCGCTGTCGGTCGACTACGCCCGCAAGCGCGAGCTGTGGGGGCAGCGGATCGGCGACTTCCAGCTCATCCAGCTCAAGCTGGCCAAGATGGAGGTGGCCCGGCTCAACGTGCAGAACCTGGTGTTCCGGCACATCGAGATGCAGCGGGCGGGCCGCACGCCCACGCTGGCGGAGGCGTCGGCGATGAAGCTGTACTCGGCGCAGGCGGCCTCGGAGGTCGCGATGGAGGCGGTGCAGCTGTTCGGCGGGAACGGCTACATGTCGGAGTACCGGGTGGAGCAGCTGGCCCGCGACGCCAAGTCGTTCCAGATCTACGCGGGCACCGACGAGATCCAGGTGACGCACATCGCCCGCGACCTGCTGTCGCGCTGACCGAACTTCCGGTGTCGCGCGGGCGTCCAACACGCGGGGGGCGGGTGAGAACGATCATCTGCCCGCCGCGTGCGATCTTTTCTGGACAGGCGACGGACGGATCTGGATACTCACAGCTATGGACGGTCAGCCCTCGTACCCGGTGAGAGCGTCCGACACGGAACGCGACCGGGTGCTGCAGGTGCTCAGTGAGCGGGTGGCCGAGGGCCGGATGTCGCACGAGACGTTCGAGCGCCGGGTCGACCAGGTGCTGCGCGCCCAGAGCCAGGCGGAGTTGGCCGACATCGTGCACGACCTGCCGCCCACGAACCGGGTGGTGGGGCGGCTGACGGGGCTGATCTCCTCGGTGTCCCAGGCGACCGCGCGGCTGGAGGCGGCCTGGCGGGCGCCCCGGCTGCCGCGCTTCATGCTGCCGCCGGCGGGCCTGACCCGCATCGTGGTGGGCCGCGCGCCGGGCTGCCAGTTCATCCTGACCGATCTCACCGTGTCCCGGTTCCACGCCGAGATCTACCGCAACGACGACGGCTGGATGATCTCCGATCTGGGGTCGATGAACGGCACCCGCGTCAACGGCTGGCGGCTCACCGGCCCGACCCGGGTGCGTCCCGGCGACGAGGTCGGGTTCGGCAACTCCAGCTTCATCGTCACCTCCTCCTGACCTCCCCCCGACCAAGATCACCGGCCGCGGCCCCGCGGCCGCGGCGCGCGGCTGGTTTCATGGGCGGTGTGGCAGACGACGACCCGACCCGCAAGGACTCGCGGCGCTGGGCGGCCGAGGCGATCCGGCGGCTGACCGCCGAGCGCGAGGCCGCCGGGCCCACTCCCCTTCTCCGCTTCCCGCTCCCCGGCGACCGGGGCGTCACGCTCCTGTTCAAGGACGAGTCCGCGCATCCGACCGGGAGCCTGAAGCACCGGGCGGCGCGGGCGCTGTTCCGGCACGCGATCGCGACGGGCCGCCTCACCGAGGGCGCGACCGTGATCGAGGCGACGGGCGGGAACGCCGCGGTGGCGCAGGCCCACTTCGCGCGGCTCCTGGGCCTGCCCTACATCGCGGTGATGCCGGGCGAGGAGAGCGCGGCCCGGGCCGAGCCGGTGCGGGCGCTGGGCGGCGAGTGCCGTTTCGTCACCCCGCCACTGGCGATCTACGAGGAGGCGCGGCGGCTCGCCGCCGACACCGGCGGCTGTTACCTCGACCAGTTCACCTGGGCGGAGCGGGCGCTGGACTGGCGCGGCGACGACCTGGCCGGGGAGCTGTTCGCCCAGGCGGCGGGGCCGCCGGCGTGGGTGGTGGCGGGCGCCGGGACGGGCGCCACGGCCGCCTCGCTGGGACGCCATATCCGCTACCACGGGCTGGAGACCCGGCTGGCGGTCGTGGATCCGGAGAACTCGGCGTACTACCAGGGGTGGCTGACCGGGGCGCACGACTACGCCACGGGCATGCCGTCGCGGATCGAGGGCATCGGGCGGCCGCGGATGGAGCCGGGCTTCCTGCCGTCCCTGGTCGATCTGATGCTGCCGGTGCCGGACGCGGCGGCCGTCGCGGGGGCGCGGGCGGTGCGGGCCGCCACCGGGCGGGCCGTCGGCGGGTCGACCGGCGCCAACCTGTGGGGCGCGCTGCACCTGGTCGCGCGGATGCGCGAGCAGGGAACCGGCGGCACGGTGGTCTCGCTGGTCTGCGACGCCGGCGACCGGCAGGCGCGGACCTGGCACGACGACGGCTGGGTGGCCGGAAGAGGTCTGGATCCCGCGCCCTGGGGCGCGGTGATCGACCGGTTCCTGGCCACCGGGGAATCGGATGCTCCCGGCGGATAGGGTCGCCATCGCCGGGGAGGGCGCCGGGGAGGGTGCCCGGGCCGGCGCCGTTCGGGACAGGGTTCGAGACAGGGGAGGAAGAACATGCTGATCGGGTTCGCCGTGCCGGTGTCGGGAGGGTGGGCCACCCCGGCCAACCAGGTGCTGATCGCACAGCAGGCCGAGGAGCTCGGCTACCACTCGGTCTGGACACTGCAGCGGCTGCTGAACCCGGCCGGGTCGTCCGACCTGACCTACCGGGCGGTGCCCGATCCGCTGGTGACGCTGGCCTACCTGGCCGGGCAGACCAGCCGGGTGCGGCTGGGCGTGGCCGTGGTCAACCTGCCGTTCTACTCCCCCGCGCTGCTGGCCAAGCAGGCCGCCACCCTCGACCACGTCAGCGCGGGACGGCTCGACCTGGGGCTCGGGCTGGGCTGGATGCCCGAGGAGTTCGCCGCGGCCGGGGCGCCGATGGAGCGCCGGGGCGAGCGGGCCGAGGAGTTCCTGGGGGCGCTGCGGTCGCTGTGGGGCGAGGAGGTCAGCCGGTTCGACGGGGAGTTCTACCGCTTCCCGCCGGTGGTCATGGAGCCCGCGCCGCTGCAGTCCCCCGAGCCGCCGATCCTGCTGGGCGGCACGGCCGAGCCGGCGCTGCGCCGCGCCGGGCGGCTGGCGGCGGGCTGGGTCAGCTCCAGCCGCGCCGATCCGCGGGCGCTGGGCGATTCCATCGAGATCGTCCGGGAGGCGGCGGAGAAGGCCGGGCGCGACCCGTCGGCGCTGCGCTTCGTGTGCCGGGCCGCGGTGCGCGTGCGGGAGGCGGCGCGGCGGGACCGGCGCCCGCTGACCGGGTCGCACGACGAGATCCGCGCCGACTTCGACGACATCGCCGCGCAGGGCGTGACCGAGCTGTTCGTGGACCTCAACTTCGACCAGGAGCTGACCGGGCCGCAGACCGATCCGTGGGACGCGATGTTCCGGGCGCGCGAGGCGCTGCAGGCCTTCGCCCCGGGCACCTGAGGCCGGGCGCCTGAGGCCCGGCTCCTGAGGCCGGGCGCCCGGGTGCGGGGGGACGGACGTCGCCCGGGGCCGCCTGCGGGGCGGTCACAGGGGCGGGCGGCGCCCTTCCCAGGGGGTGCTGAGCACGACCGTGGTGCGGGTGGCCACGTTGGCCGCGGCGCGGATCTTCTGGAGCAGGTCCTCGAGCTCGTTGGGCGAGGCCACCCGTACCTTGAGGATGTAGCTCTCCTCGCCCGCGACCGAATGGCAGGCCTCGATGGCGGCCAGGTGGGCCAGCCGTTCGGGGGCGTCGTCGGGCGCGGCCGGGTCGATCGGTTTGATCGACACGAACGCGGTGAGCGGAAGCCCGATCCGCTCGTTGTCCAGCTGGGCGGTGAACCCCTTGATCACGCCGCGCTTCTGCAGCCGCCGTACGCGCTGGTGCACGGCCGACACCGACAGGCCCGTCTCCTTGGCCAGATCGGTGAAGCTCATCCGGCCGTCGTCGGCCAGCAACGCCATGATCTGACGATCGATCTCCTCCACCCCGGAAATCTAGCGTGTCGGCGGTCATCATGTACGGGCAAGCACGATCACGGCGGAACCTTCTTTCACACCGGGTTTCACCGCAACTCCCACCCCGGTTCGCTCTCCGGTTCCCGGCCCGTGCTCAGGCCGGGCGCGCGGGCGACCGGGCCGGGCGGGGCGGGCCGCAGCTGCCGCGGATGACCAGTTCGGCCGGGAGCAGGACGGGGCCGCGCCGGGTGCGGCGGGTGCGGTCGCGCAGCAGCAGCTCGCACGCCCGGTAGCCGATGTCGTGGCCGGGCCGGGCGACCGTGGTGAGGGGCGGGTCGCACAGCTCGGCCCAGGGCACGTCGTCCACCATGGCGATGGAGACGTCGGCGGGGACGCGCAGGTCGAGTTCGCGCGCCACCAGGACGGCGGCCTCGCCGAGGAGGTGCCCGGCGGCGAGGACGGCGGTGACGTCGCCGCGCCGCTGCAGCAGCCCGGCCGCGGCGGCGAAGGCGCTGTCGCGCTCGTGCCGGGCGGCGACCACCAGGTCCTCGTCCACGCCGGCGCCCAGGGCGGCCATGGTGTCGCGGAACGCCCGCTCCCGCACCTGCGCGGGCGGCCCGGCCCTGTCCTCCTCCCCGGGGGCCGCCGGGGCGGGCCGGTCGCCCCCCGGGGAGGCGGGGGCGGCGCCGAGGAAGGCGATGCGGCGGTGCCCGAGGCCGACGAGGTACTCGGTGAGGGTGCGCACGCCCGCGCGGTCGTCGGCCAGCACGGCCGGGATCTCGCGCAGGCCGGGCGGCACGCGGTCGGCGAACACCACGCTGGCGCCGATGCCCGCGGGGGCGCGCCAGGCCGCCTCGGTGCCCGCCGGGACGGCGATGATCCCGTCCACCCGCTGCTCGACGAGCCGGTCGACGATCTCGGCCTCGCGGGCGGGGTCGCCGTGCGCGGCGTCCAGGATCACGTGCTCGCCGAAGGTGCGGGCGCAGGCCAGCACGCCGGCGACCAGGTCGGCGCGGAACGGGTCGGTGACGTCGGGGACGATCAGGCCGATGCCGCCGCTGCGCCGCAGTTTCAGCCCGCGGCCCAGGGCGCTGGGCCGGTAGTCCAGCTCGCGGGCGGCGGCCTGGACGCGTTCGCGGGTGGCGGGGCTGACCGAGCCGGTGCCGGAGAAGACGCGGGAGACGGTGGCGATGCCGACCCCGGCGGCGGCCGCCACGTCCTTGATCGTGGCCGACCGGCGGCCGCCCGCGTCCCGTTCCGCCGCCATGCCCGCTCCCCTCCGCCGCGTCCGGCGGCATCTTCTCACGATCACCCGTTTTCTGGAAACGTTTCCATAATGTTTACTCCAGCCAAAGGTTAAGCGCCCAGGTGGGCGGCGGGCGTTGGAAACGTTTCCATCGAAAGGTGCGACATGGCCGAGATCGTGCTGGAGCGGGTCGACAAGGTGTACGCCGGCGGCGTCAAGGCCGTCGACGGGCTGGACCTGGAGATCCGCGACGGCGAGTTCATGGTGCTGGTCGGCCCGTCGGGCTGCGGCAAGTCCACCGCGCTGCGGATGATCGCCGGGCTGGAGGAGATCAGCGGCGGCACCATCTCCATCGGCGAGCGGGTGGTCAACGACCTGGCGCCCAAGGACCGCGACATCGCCATGGTCTTCCAGAACTACGCCCTCTACCCGCACATGACCGTCGAGCAGAACCTGGCGTTCGGCCTGAAGCTGCGCGGGGTGTCCAAGGAGGAGCGCGCCAAGAAGGTGCGGGAGGCCGCCAAGATGCTCGGCCTCGAGCAGTTCCTGTCGCGCAAGCCGGCCGCGCTGTCGGGCGGCCAGCGGCAGCGGGTGGCGATGGGCCGCGCGATCGTCCGGGAGCCGCAGGCGTTCCTGATGGACGAGCCGCTGTCCAACCTGGACGCCAAGCTGCGCGTGTCGATGCGCGCCTCGCTCAGCCAGCTGCACGAGCGGCTCAAGGTCACCACGGTGTACGTCACCCACGACCAGGTCGAGGCCATGACGCTGGGCGACCGGGTGTGCGTGCTGCGCGAGGGCAGGCTGCAGCAGGTCGACACGCCGCA
This sequence comes from Actinomadura rugatobispora, assembly GCF_042656285.1. Classification (GTDB taxonomy): domain Bacteria; phylum Actinomycetota; class Actinomycetes; order Streptosporangiales; family Streptosporangiaceae; genus Spirillospora; species Spirillospora rugatobispora. Next base: position 107,721 of record NZ_JBHSON010000015.1, read on the forward strand.
GCGGCTGTTCGACAACCCGGTGAACCTGTTCGTGGCCGGGTTCATCGGCTCCCCCGCGATGAACTTCGTGGAGGCCGACCTCACCGGCGGCGACGCGGGCGTGCAGGTGTCGTTCGCCGGCTACACCCTGCCGGTGCCCGGCGGGCTGCTGGAGGGCAGGCCGGGGCTGGACGGCTACGTGGGCCGGAAGGTGATCCTGGGCGTGCGGCCCTCGGACTTCGAGGACGCCGCGCACGCCAAGCCCGACTGGGCGCCGCTGAGCGCCACCAGCAGCGTCACCGAGGAGCTGGGCAGCGAGATCAACGTGATCTTCACCATCGACGCGCCGCCGGTGGAGCACAAGGACACCGCCGACCTGGCCGAGGACGCCGCCGAGGGCGAGAGCGAGGCGATCCCGCTGGTGGAGAACAAGGCGCTGTGGACCGCCCGGGTCAACGCCCGCTCGCACGTGCGTCCCGGCCAGGACATCGAGCTGGCCGTCGACACCCACCGGCTGCACTTCTTCGACCCGGCCAGCGGCCTGGCGATCGGCCACCCCGACGCCGCCTCCGCGGACGTCGAGGTCACCAAGGCCTCGGCCTGACCGACCGTGGGAGGGGGACGGACCGCCTCCGGTCCGTCCCCCTCCCTCACTTCAGCGAGCCGGCCATGACGCCGCGGACGAAGTGGCGCTGGAAGGCGAAGAAGACCGCCAGCGGGACCAGCAGCGACAGGAACGCGCCCGGCGCCAGCACGTCGATGTTGCCGCTGAACTGCCGCGTCTGGGACTGCAGCCACTTGGTCATCGGCTGCGCCCCGGTGTCGGCGAACACCAGCGCCACCAGCAGGTCGTTCCACACCCACAGGAACTGGAAGACGGCCAGCGAGGCGATCGCCGGGGCGCCCAGCGGGAGGACTACGCGCCGCAGGATCGTCCGGTCCGAGCCGCCGTCCAGCCGTGCCGCCTCCAGCAGGTCGCGGGGGATGGCGGCGAAGAAGTTGCGCAGCAGGAAGATCGCGAACGGCAGGCCGAAGGCGACGTGGAACAGCACCACCCCGGCCACCGACCCGAACAGGTGCAGGCCGCCGATCCCGATCCGCCCGTACAGCTCGGCCACGGGGATCAGCGCCACCTGCACCGGCACCACCAGCAGGGTCACCACCAGCAGGAACAGCCGGTCGCGGCCGGGGAAGTCCAGCCAGGCGAAGGCGTAGGCGGCCGGCGCGGCGATGACCACCACCAGTGCCGTGGCGGGCACGGTGATGAGCACGGTGTTCCAGAACGAGTCCAGGAAGTCGGGCCGTTCCAGCAGCGCCGCGTACGCCTGCCCGGTGAGCTGCGACGGCGCGGTGAGCGCCCGCCACCAGCCGCCGGCGCTGTTGTCCTGCTCGGAGCGCAGCGAGGCGATCAGCAGCCCGAAGCTGGGGACCAGCCAGAACAGCGCGACCAAAATCAGGACGGCCTGCACGGCGCCGCCGCCGGCCCGCCGCGCCGCGCGCGCCGCGAGTCCGCCGCGGTTGCGGGCCGGGTTCCCGGTCTGGCCCCTGCGCCCGGTGCTCATGGGCGCTCCCGCCGCAGCCGCCGGAGGTTGAGCGCGGCGGCGGGCAGGACCAGCGCGAACAGCAGCACCGCGATCGCGCTGCCCACGCCCTGGTCGCCGCCGCCGCCGAAGGACTCGGTCCACATCCGGGAGGCCAGCACGGCGGCGCCGGGATCGCCGCCGCCGATGACGAAGACCAGGTCGAACACCTTGAGCACGTTGATGACCATCGTCACCAGCACCACCGCCAGCACGGGGGCCAGCAGCGGGACGGTGACGCTCACCAGGATCCGCCCCTCGCCGGCGCCGTCGACGCGTGCCGCCTCCAGCACGTCGCGGGGGACGGCGGCGAGCCCGGCGGAGATGAGGACCATCGCGAACCCGGCCCACACCCACAGGTAGGAGCCGATGATCGCGGGGGTGATGAGGGTGCCGCCGAGCCATTCGGCTCCCCCGTAGGCGGCGGCGAAGTTCTCCGGCGGCAGCCTGAGGGTGTAGAAGGCGCCGGGCTGGAGCCCGCGGACGGTGAACGTCCCGTCCGCCCTGGTGGTGGCCTTGCCGGCGACGGTTCCGGGCGGGTCGCCGCCACCGCCGGGCGGGCCGGCGCGGACGGCCTCGACGGTGAGGCCGGGCAGCCCGGTCTCGCCCGCGTCGGGACGGCCGGGCGTTCCTCCGCCGCCGCGGGTGAAGTCGAACCAGACGGTGCCGGTCAGCTCGCCCGGCCCGGCGCCGGGGGGCGGGCCGGCCGGTGCGGCGTCGCCGGGCAGGTGCTCGGGCCGGACGCGCAGCAGCGGGACGAGGGCGCCGCTTCCGGCGGCGAGCGGTGCGGGCGCGGCGACGGCACCGTCCGGTGCCCGCACCGGGAGGCCCGGGCCGGGACGGGGCGCCGCGCCGGGGTAGCCGCCGCCCCCGGTGAAGGTGTCGTGGACGGCGACCATCGCGGCGTTGGCGACGCCCTTGTCCGGGTCCTGCTCGTACACCAGGCGGAAGATCACTCCGGAGGCCAGGAAGGAGATGGCCATCGGCATGAACACCACCAGCTTGAACGCGGCGGCCCAGCGGATCCGCTCGGTGAGGACGGCGAACAGCAGCCCGGTGACGGTGACCAGGGTGGGGGCCGCCACGACCCAGATCGCGGTGTTGCGCACCGCGACCCGGTTGCCGGGGTCGCGGACGACCTCGGCGTAGTTGCCCAGGCCGACGAAGGTGTCGCCGGAGGCGTCGAAGAGGCTGCGGACGGCGGTGTGGGCGATCGGGTAGACCACCAGGAATCCCAGCGGCAGCAGGGCCGGGACCAGGAACAGCAGGGCCGTCCACGGCAGCGGTCGGCCCCTGGGCCGGCGCGGCCCCGCCGCCTTGCGGCGTGCGGTGCCGCGCCGGGCGGTGCCGCGCCGTCCTCGGGGGGCCGCCTCGCGGGAGGGGTCGTCGTGCAGTGCCCTCATGGGGGTCGTCCGCCCCGGCCTAGCTGTCGTAGGCCTTGGCGGCGGCGGCCTCGAGCCGTTCCTGGGCGCCCTTGACGTCGGAGGGCCGCTGCAGGAATCCGCGCAGCTCCTCCCACATGCCCTGGCCGGGGGTGCCGCCGAACGCGGCGGGGGTCAGGTCGGACAGGTCGTAGCGGGCGTTGTCCCCGGCCTGCTGGAGCTGGGTGATGAGCTGGCGGGCGACGGGGTCGGCGTAGGCGCCGGGGGCCACGCCCTTGTTGGGCGACAGGTAGCCGCCCAGCCCGGCCCAGATCCGTCCGGCGTCGGGCGAGGCGAGGAAGCGCATCAGTTCCATGGCGCCCTTGCCGTCCTTGAGCGCGACGGCGATGTCGCCGCCGAGCATGGCGGGGGCGGTGTCCCCGGCCGCGGGGAAGGCGAACACCTTGGCGTCGGTGCCGACCTTGGCGCGGGTGGTGCCGATGTTGGCGGCGGCGAAGTCGCCGCCGTAGACCATCGCGGCCTTCTCCTGGCCGAACACCTCGGTCACCGAGGCGTCGAACTTGGTCTTGGTGGCCTGGGCGGGGCCGCCCGCGACCAGGTCCGGCCGTCCCCAGATCTCGGCGAGCGTCCGCAGCGCGCGGGCGACGGTGGGGTCGGTCCACTTGGTCCGGTGGTCGGCGAGGCGGTCGTAGGCGGCGGGGCCGGCCTGGGAGAGGTAGACGTTCTCGAACCAGTCGGTGAGCGTCCAGGAGTCCTGGGGGCCGGCCGCCAGGGTGAAGGGGGTGGTGCCGGAGTCGCGGACGGTGCCGGCGGCCTTCACCAGGTCGGCCCAGGTCCGCGGGGGCTGCACGCCGGCGTCGGCGAGGACCTGCGGCCGGTACCAGATGATCGATTTGTAGGCGGCCTTGACCAGGACGCCGTAGTTGCGGCCCTTGGCCGAGCCCAGTTCCTTCCAGTAGGGCGGGTAGTTCTGGTCGACCTGCCGGGTGACCTCGGGCGACAGCGGTTTGAGCGAGCCCTTGGCCGCGTACTGCCGCATGAGGCCGGGCTGCGGCAGGATCGCCACGTCCGGGGGCCGGCCGGCCTGGAGCCGGGGGCCGAGGAAGGCGTCGGTGTTCTCGCCGGTGGGCGCGTAGGCGACGGTGGCGCCGGTCCGCTTCTCGAACTCCTTGAGGACCTTGCGGAAGTTGGCCTCCTCCGGCCCGGTCCATTTGGCGGCGACCTCGATCTTCACGCCCTTCAGCGCGCCGCCGCCCGCGGGGGCCGCGCTGTCCTCGCCGCCTCCGCCGCATCCGGCGGCGGCCAGCAGCCCCGCCCCCGCCACGGCCACGGCCATACGCCCGCTGACCCTCATCCTCGTCCTCCCTGGTCGGCACGGTGGCGGCGCCGTGCCGGGCCCGGGGGATCCCCGGTCCCGGCGCGGCGCGCGCCCGTGAACCCGCGCGATGCGGGCTCCTCACCCCGGCGGGGCGACGCCCGGCCCGGGACGGCGCCCGGGTCGCACAGGGCGGGACGATCGTCCGCAAGAGGGCACGGTCGGCGCCAGTCACTCCGGGACGGATATTCGGCCGCCGCTTTGTACCGGACGGAGGAGAGAGGACCTCAGGGGCTCAGTCGACGATCACGGTCTCCCGCGGGGTGTGGTTCATCCGCTCGAACCCGTCCTGGGTGCACACCACGATGTCCTCGATGCGGGCGCCGTGCGCGCCGGGGTAGATGCCCGGCTCGATCGAGAACGCCATGCCGGGCGCCAGCGGCTCGGTGTTGCCCGCGACGATGTAGGGGTCCTCGTGGGTCTCCAGGCCGATGCCGTGGCCGGTGCGGTGGAAGAAGTGCCCGCCGTACCCGGCGGCGGCGATGATGTCGCGGCCCGCGGCGTCCACGGCCTCGGGGGTGGCGCCGGCGCGCACCGCCCGGCAGGAGGCCTCCTGCGCCTCGCGCAGCACGTCGTAGTAGGCGGCGTAGTCGGCGGGGGGCTCGCCCACGCAGTAGTTGCGGGTGGAGTCGGAGCAGTAGCCGCTGGGCATGGTGCCGCCGATGTCGACCACCACCGGCTCGCCGGGCCGGATGACGCGTTCGGACAGCTCGGCGTGCGGGTTGGCGCCGTTGGGGCCGGATCCGACGATGACGAAGTCGACGCCGTCGTGGCCCTCGGCGATGATCGCGTCGGCGATGTCCCGGCCGACCTCCCGCTCGGTGCGGCCGGGCTTGAGGAATCCGGGGATCGCGCGGTGCACGCGGTCGATCGCCGCGCCCGCCTCGCGCAGCGCGGCGACCTCGGCGGCGCTCTTGCGCATCCGCAGCTCCCGCAGCACGCCGCCGGCGGCGACCTGTTCGGCGCCGGGCAGGGCGGCCCGGAAGCGCAGCGCCATGACCGCCCACATCCGGTCGGCGACCGCGACCTTGGCCACGTCCCGCGGCAGCCGCGCGGCGACGAGCGCGAACGGGTCGTCGGTCTCGTCCCAGGGCACCAGCTCCACGCCCAGCGACCCGGCCGGGGACTCCCGCGCGGCGGGCAGCTCCAGGCGGGGCACCACCAGGAACGGGTCCCGGTCGGCCGGGACGACCAGGCAGGTGAGCCGCTCCAGCGGCAGCGCGTCGTAGCCGGTGACGTAGCGCAGGTCGGGTCCGGGCGTCAGCAGCAGCGCGCCCAGCCCGGCCTCGTCCGCGGCCCGGCGCACCTGGGCGAGCCTCTCCCGCGGATACAACTCCTTCGTCACATCCGTCTCCATGTCGATCGCGGCGGTTCCGGCCTGCCGCCGGGTGCCGCCGCTCCCTCCCCTCGCGTGTCGGCCCGGTCGTGCCGCCGGGCCAGGGTCGCAACGGGTCCAGGATCGCAGGCGGCGCGGCCCGCGCCGTACCGCGGACCGTCGGCGGGGCGTGCGACGATGTGGGGCATGGCGAGCGGGGAACACAGCATGAGGGAGCCGGCGGGGCGCGGCGACGCCCGGACCGGCCAGCGGGGCACGGGACGAGCGGGGGGCACGGCATGGGCGGGTTGATGCTGCTGGACACGCCGTCGCTGTACTTCCGCGCCTTCTTCGGGGTGCCCGAGTCGGTGACGGCGCCGGACGGGACGCCGGTGAACGCGGTGCGCGGCCTGGTCGACATGATCGCGCGGCTGGTGCAGGACCGGCGGCCCGACCGGCTGGTGTGCACCATGGACGCCGACTGGCGGCCGGAGTTCCGGGTGGCGGCGCTGCCGTCGTACAAGGCGCACCGGGTGGCCGACGACGGCGGCGACCAGACGCCCGACGCGCTGGAGGCGCAGCTGCCGGTGATCGACGCGGTGCTGGCGGCGTTCGGGCTGGCCACGGCGGGCGTGCCGGGGTACGAGGCCGACGACGTGATCGGCACCCTGGCGGTGCGGGGGGCGGAGCGGGGCCCGGTCGACATCGTCACCGGCGACCGCGACCTGTTCCAGCTGGTGGACGAGCGCGGCCCGGTCCAGGTCCTCTACACCGCGCGCGGCATCCGCAACCTGCAGGTGATGGGCGAGAAGGAGGTCGCGGCCAAGTACGGCATCCCCGGCCGCGGTTACGCCGACTACGCGACGCTGCGGGGCGATCCCAGCGACGGCCTGCCGGGGGTGCCGGGGGTGGGCGACAAGACCGCCGCGGCGCTGGTGACCCGGTTCGGGTCGCTGGAGGGGATCGTGGCGGCGCTGGAGTCGGGGTCGGCGGAGGGCTTCCCGGCGGGGGCGCGGCGCAGGATGGAGGCCGCCGGCGACTACCTGGCGGCGGCGCGGACGGTGGTGCGGGTGGTCACCGACATCGACGACCCGGCGCTGCGCGACCTGGACGACCGGCTGCCCGCGGCGCCGCGCGATCCGGAGGCGGTGGTGGAGCTGGCCGACCGGTGGAACCTCTCGGGGCCGGTCAACCGGCTGCTGAACGCACTGGCCCCGTCCTGACGGAAATCTGACGGTTCGGCAAGGCCGTCCTGTCGAATGTGTCAGATGACGCAGACAGTCGGTGCCCCGGGGAGCAGCATCCTGCTCGATGACGGGGTTGCCTGGGAGATGTGGACGGCACGATCATGCGGCCGCCGGAGCGGCGCGGGCCTTACCCGCGGCGGGCCGGAGGGCCGGCGGATGAACGGGCCGGCGCTCGCGGCACTGGGCCTTACCGCCCCACTCCCCCCAACTGCCGCGGGCGCCGGTTCCCCGTGACATCCCACTTGCCAGGAGGGCATGGCGAAGGTCCACTGGAGTCAGCCTCACCCCGACCCCGGACCCTCCCCCGCGGAGGGCACAGGAAACGGAATCACCCGTGACGGAAAGGACCTCCCTGCCGAGCGACAGCGCCCCGGGCCGCCCGGACGGCTTCTGGGACGCGCTGGACGACACGCAGCGCGCCGCGCTGCGCCACGTCTCGCGCCCGCGCACGTACCCGGCCAAGAAGCCGCTGTGCTACCAGGGCGACGAGTCCGACCACATCATCATCATCGAGGACGGCTGGGCGAAGGTGACCTCGTCCACCGAGGACGGCCACGACGTCGTGCTGGCCGTGCGCGGCCCGGGCGACCTGGTCTGCGAGAGCGCGGTGCTGGGCAGCCGGCTGCGGTCGGCGACGGTGACCGCGCTGAGCCCGGTGCGGGCGCTGGTGGTCCCCGCGGCCCGCTTCACCGGGTTCCTGGACGCGCACGCGGGCGTGTGGCGGCTGGTCAGCGGCACCTTCGTGCGCAGGCTCGACGACGCCGACCAGCGGCTGCAGGCGCACGTGGCGGCCAAGGGCGCGCAGCGGCTGGCGCTGCTGCTGGCCAACCTGGCCGAGCTGTCGGCCCGGCACACGCCGCCGGCGCCCGACGGCAGCATCGAGATCGCCCCGCCGCTGTCGCAGGAGGAGCTGGGCAGCTGGATGGACGCCTCGCGCGAGACGGTCGCGCGGGCGCTCAACAGCCTCCGGGCGCTGGGGCTGGTGCGGACGGGGTGGCGGCGGATCACGGTCGTCGACCTGCCGGGCCTGCGCGCCTACGCGCAGGGCCGCCCGGCCTCCTGACGCCCCTCGGATCGCGGGGATCAGCGGCGGGCGGTGCGGCGGCGGTTCCAGCCGCGGCGGCGCCAGTCGGTGCCCGCGCCGACGCCGGCCAGGTGCAGGGCGATCAGCAGCAGGCCGACCGTGATGAGGGTCTGGTAGTCGAAGGGGTCGGAGGCGACGTCGGCCAGGTCGAGCAGCAGGGCCAGGCCGAAGACGCCGGCCGCGACGATCGCGAGCATGGAGACCTCCCGTAGGTGGCGTATCCCCGAGTGCACATCCGATGTCCGAAAAGTCGCCCGGCAAACCTGGGGGCGTCCGGGCGCGGGAAAACCGCATGCGTCCGGGTGTCCGAAACCACTACGGTCGTTTCGTCCGAACGGGAGGAAACGTGCCGAGACTCAATCAGATCATCGCCGTGGAGAAGGGCGTGAAGGCCAAGGCGCTGCGGGAGCTCACCGACGCGCACCACACCGTGCAGAAGCAGCCCCTGCTCTCGGGCATCTCCCGGACCTACCAGCCCAAGGACGAGGACGGCGAGCAGCTGCCGCCGGAGTCGACCCGGGTGCAGGTGAAGGCCGAGGAGGTGCTGCGGCAGGCGGCCGCGACGCTCACCCGGCTGTTCGACGTGACCGCGACCAAGGACTGGACCAACTGCGTCGCCCGGGCCGACGTCACCGTCGACGGCCGGGCGCTGCTGCGCGACGTGCCGGTCACCTACCTGCTGTTCCTGGAGAAGCAGCTGGTCGACCTGCAGACCTTCGTCAAGAAGCTGCCGGTGCTGGACGCCGCGGAGTCGTGGACGTTCGACGGCTCGACCGACGGCTGGAAGACCGAGCCGGTCCGCACGGTGAAGACCAAGAAGGTCCCCTTCAACCACGTCAAGGCCGAGGCGACCGACAAGCACCCGGCGCAGGTCGAGGTGTTCTACGAGGACGTGGCGGTCGGCTACTGGACGACGGTGAAGTTCTCGGGGGCGCTGCCGGCGCGGCGCGTCAACGAGCTGCTGGAGCGGGTCGAGAAGCTGCAGCAGGCGGTCAAGTTCGCGCGCGAGGAGGCCAACGGCACCGAGGCCGACGAGCGCGGCGTGGGCGAGGTGGTCTTCGGCTACCTGTTCGGTTAGAGTCGCAGACTCCCCCGTGTGGAGCGCGGGGGTGCGCCCCACAAGGGCGCGAAGCTGAAACTGAGACGTCAGCCTGATCCACACGGTGTTCAGTGGGGGTTCGAGTCCCTCCCCCGGCACGTTCGCGCCGGGGTGGCCCAACCGGTAGAGGCAGCCGTGAGCAAACTCAGACTCTCGCTCCAGCTTCAGCATTCACCGCCGATCGCCGGATCGAACGGGCACGGACGTTGATCGCCGGGTTGCGGGTTCAACTCCCGCTCGCTCCTCTCATGGGGCGATAGCTCAACCGTAGAGCACGGCGACATGAGGATTGATCCGCGTCCTTAAACGCGCCGGCGTGTGCACGTGGCGGTAACCAGGGGCCCGGAGGCAGGGAACGCCTCCGGGCCCCACCTGTTCGCGGCGGGTTCCGGTGGGACGAGTGTGAGGAAAGAGATTTCTCGGGCCTGGCGGCCGAGTAACGCCGGGCCGGCGAGGGAAATGCATTTTATAATCCGCCCGTTGCGCTTTGAATCGACTCCGGTATGGGGACACCTCTATCCAAGGGATATGACGAGGTCTCCGGGTGAGGACGATGCGGCGGTGCACCGGGTTCGGCGCGGTGATCGCCCCCCGGGCGCCGGGCGCTACGGAGGTTCGTGCTGCTCCGGGCCCCCGGGCGGCGTGCGGTCCCGTCCTGCTGCGGTGGTGCCGTGCGGGCCCTGAGGGGCGGGCGGTGTCCGGTCGTCCGCCCGGTCCGGCGGCGTCCGGTCCGCGATCAGGGCGGCCGCCTTAACGCGTCGCGGGCGGGCGCGGCGGCGAAATAAAGCCGCCCGTCCCATGATCATATTTCCGGAATTCGCGGGGTTTCGTGATCGCGTTTCCTGACGCGTGAAACGACCCTGTTCCGGAATCTTCTCCGGCATCTCTCGACACCTTTCCGACATGCGCGGGCGGGTTTTCGTCCTTCGAGGGGTGCCCGTTCAGCGGACGCCTGCGCCTTTTTTCGCGTCCCACCCCAGCTGTCGCTCGCTCCCGAAAGGCTCCCGCCTTGTCTCGTTCGACCGTCCCCGCTTTGCTCGGGGCATTGATCCTGCTCGTGTGCCTGGCCGTGACCGGCCCGGCGACCTCTCCCGCAGTCGCCGGCCTCGCGCCGCAGGCGCGGGTGGTGGAGGAGCGCGCGGCCGGTCCGCGCGCGCTCGACCTGACCATCGAGTCCCCCGCGATGGGCCGCCGTGAGATGGTGCGCCTGCTGCTGCCGCGGGGCTGGTCGCGCGGCTCCTCGCGGACGTGGCCGACGCTGTGGCTGCTGCACGGCGGCGCCGACGACTACACCGCCTGGACGCGCGAGACCGACGTGGAGGAGCTGACCCGGGACCAGGGGGTGCTGGTGGTCATGCCGAACGGAGGCCGGTGCGGGAACTACTCCGACTGGTGGAACTACGGGGACGGCGGCCCGCCCGCCTGGGAGCGGTTCCACATGACCGAGGTCCGGGGGATCCTGGAACGCGGCTACGGCGCCGGGAAGCGGCGCGTGATCGCGGGCAACTCCATGGGCGGGCTGGGCACGATGCTGTACGCGGCCCGGTTCCCCGGGGCGTTCCGTGCGGCGGCGGCGTTCAGCGGCTACCTGCACACCCTGCACGGGCACCGCCCGGGGGACGATTCGGTGGGGTGGGGCACCTCGCTGGTGTGCCCTGGTACGGACTGGCGGCGGGTGTGGGGGGATCCGGACGACCAGGCGGCGATCTGGCACGCGCACAATCCCTATGACCTGGCCGGGCGGCTGGCGGGCGTGCGGCTGTGGGTGGCGTGCGGCACGGGCCGTCCCGGGCCGCTGGACGGGCTCTCGCTGTCCGACCCGATCGAGGCGGCGGCCTACGAGCACGCGCGCGCGTTCACCGGCCGCCTGCGCGCGCTGGACATCCCGGTGACGACGCGCTTCTATGACGGGCGGCACGACTGGCCGTACTGGCAGCGGGAGCTGCACCGGGCGTATCCGATGCTGCTGGAGGCTCTGGAGCGGTGAGCGCGTGAAGGGACCGGGCGGCGGTGGCGGTGCGGCACTGGCCGTCGATGGGGACGGCAACGAGCTGACCCGCTTCGAGCGGATCGCCGAGACCGGGCTGGCGGCGGTCGGCGCGGAGGGGGCGGGGGACGGTCCGCTGACGCTTTCGCTGGTGGCGGTGTGGTGCGGAGGGCGGCTGCTGATGGTGTTCGGCCGCCACCGGCAGGCCTGGGAGCTGCCCGGCGGGATGATCGAGGCCGGGGAGGGCGCGCGTGCGGCGGCCGTCCGGGAGCTGCGGGAGGAGACCGGGCTGCGGGTGGCCGATCCGGTCTTCGCGGGGCGGGCGCGGTTCGTGCTGGGGGCGGCGCGGCTGGTGGAGTACGCGGCGGTCTACTCCGCCCAGGTGGGCGCCGAGGCGGAGCGGGCGAGCCTCCGGTTCGTCCCGGACGAGGAGATCGCGGCGGTCGGCTGGTGGGAGGGGTCGTCCCCGCGGGACGGCCAGGGCGGGCTGGCGGGCCGGGTGCAGCCGCTGGACGTCGCGCTGGGGCTCCTGGCGGCCCGCCCGCCGCGCCGCTGAGCACCGAGGCGGCGCGGCGGTCAGGCGGCGGGTTCGATGTCGAGGACGTGGCCGAGTTCGGCGGTGATCTCGGCGTTGAGGCGGTAGGCGCGCTTGACCTCGTCGACGATCCTGGCGCGTTCCACCTCGTCCCAGGGGGCGGCGTCCAGGAGGGCGCGGTACTGCTCCTTGAAGGTCTTGGGCGCGCCGGGGAAGCGGTAGAAGCGCACGCCGTCCTCACCGGCGGCGAGCCCGAGGATCTTGCGGACCTGGACGCCCATGTACTGGCCGCCGGACAGGTCGCCGAGGTAGCGGGTGTAGTGGTGGGCGACGAAGCCGCCGGGCCAGTCGAAGCACACCTCGCGCAGGCGGTCGCAGTAGCGGCGGGTGGCCTGGAGGCCGGCGTCGCGGTCGATGCGGTCGATACGGTCGCGCCAGTCCGGCCCGTACAGGAAGGCCAGGTCGGCCTCCAGGGCGTCGCGCCTGCTCAGGCCGTCGAGGGCGAACGCGCCGGCGACGGGGTCGCCGGACATCCGGTCGGCGGCCTGTTCGAGGAGGTCGTAGACGGGGTGGAGCTGGGCGACCAGCGCGGCGTACTGCTCGCGGCCCAGGCGCCCGTCGAACAGCGCGGACATGTAGGTGGAGGTGCCGGTGCCGTCGTGGTCGCTCTTGGTGGCCTCGCGCAGTTCCTGCGCGAAGCCGCTTTCCTGGTCGGCCATGTCGGGCTCGCCTCCTCCGCCTCGCGGCATCGATCAACTGTTAGGCTAGCCTTACCTAACTCGTCGCGCCAGAGAGTGCTGACATTTTTCCGACGCCACGTCGGCTACTTTACCGACGCAGCGTCGGAATGCCCAGTCCGGGCCGTCAGTGGGGCCGTTGCGGCGCGATGCCGAGGGCCTGGCGGGCCTCGGTGGCCATGCGGACGACCTCCTGGCGGACCTGGGCCCGCTCGGTCAGCCGCCCGCTCCAGGGGATGCGGACGGGGACGTCCTTGCCGTCGACGGTCGCGGCGAAGTCGATGCCGTCGGCGTCCAGGCCGGTCATGCGGGCGGCGCGGGCGTCGGGCCGCCCGCCCAGGGCGCGGCAGATGGTGGCGCAGTCCTCCGCGTGGTCCTGGTTCATGTGCCGTGTGATCTGCTGCACGACCTCGGGGCCGAACGGGTCTGCTTCGCCCATACGTCTACCTTTCCCCTCATTTCGGTTTTCTTCCGGCATGGCCACCCTAACGACTGAACCGTCCGGGACCCGCGGCGCGTACAGGCGGGCAGACTCGCGACTCTCGGCTGGGGATGGGGGCTCATTTGGGTTCAGGTCCTCGATGAACAGGGCGGACGGCGACGATGGCATGGCCGCGGACCTGTGGCGGCGGCTGCTGGCCGCGCTGGAGTGCCCGTGCGCGGTGTGCGGGGGCACGGGGAAGGTGCTCAGCGACGCCTGGAAGGTGTGGCACGAGCGGGCGGGCGAGCTGATCAGGGTCGCGCAGGCGGCGCACAAGGCGACGACCCTGCAGCAGCAGCCCGCGGCGTCCCGCAACGGCGTCCCGCAGGCCGCCGGCGGCCCGGGCGGCCCGACCGGCCCTCCCGCCGGTCCCGGTCCTCCTTTCGGTCCGGGCGGCCCCGGCGGGGCGGGCGGGACCGTTCCAGCTCAGGTTCCGCAGGCGTTGCGGCAGACGACGCCGCAGGGCGTCCCGCAGATCGCGCCCGCCGCCGCGCGGGCCGCCGCTCCCCCGGTGGGACGGCCGGTGGCGGCGGCGGGCGGGAGCCCGGCGCTCGATCCGTCCGGGGGCGGTCCGGCGGGTGAGGGCCATGGCGGGGCGCCGGCGGTGGTGGCGGCGCTCGACCGGGCGATCGACGATCACGTGCGGGCGCGGCCGCCGGGGCCGGAGCAGGTGGCGTGCGAGGCGTGCGAGGGGTGCGGAAGGGCGCTGACGGCGGCGGGGGTGGGGTTGACGGAGTTCCTGGCGCGGCACGGGCTGGTGTGGGCGGGGCCGGGGGTGAACGGGCGGGGCGGTGAGCCCGTACAGCCGGGGGACGGCCCGTTTCCGACACCTCCGCGGGGGCAGCTGTGACCACGACCGATGGCAGGCCGCCGGTGAAGGCGCCGGCGAGCGGCGGCGAGGCGTCCGTCTCCGCGGACGCCGCGGGGTCGCGTCCGGCGGCTCCCTGGCCGTTGGCGGCCGCGGCGGCGTTGCTGGTGCTGGCGCTGGTGGTGCGGTTCGGCGGGGCGTTCAGCGCGGAGGTGGTGCCGGGGCTGACGCGGACGGGGGCGCTGACCAAGGGCGGGCTGGCGGTCGCGGAGCTGGCGGCGCACGCCTGCGGAGCGGTGACGGTGGGGTGGCTGCTGCTGGTCGCGGTGTTCCTGCCGGCCGGGGCTCCGGTGCCCGTGGTGCGGCGGTTCCTGCGGGCGGCGTCGCTGTGGGCGGGGGCGTGGGCGCTGTGCGTGCTGGCGGTGGTGATGTTCTCGGTGTCGGACCTGTTCGGGGTGCCGGTGACGACGGGGGTCACCGGGAACATGCTGCGGACGTTCCTGCTGGAGTTGTCCCAGGGGCGGGCTCTGCTGGCGGTGGCCGTGGCGGCGGTCGCGGCGGCGGTGGCGGCGCAGGCGGCGTCGACGCCGGGCGGCGCGGGGTACGCGCTGGTGGTGGCTCTGGGCGGGCTGGTGCCGCCGGTGTTCACCGGGCATGCGGCGGGTGCGTCCTTTCACGCGGCGGCGGTGTACAGCCTGGTGGCGCATGTGCTGGCGGCGGCGTTGTGGGTGGGGGGCCTGGTGGTGCTGGTGGCGGTCGCGCGCAACCCGCTGGCGGTGGCGGGGGGCTGGGGGCTGGGGGCGGTGGTGGCCCGGTACAGCCGGTTGGCGGCGGTGTGTTTCGCGGCGGTGGCGGTGAGCGGGGCGGTGAACGCGTGGATCCGCCTGGGCGGGTGGGACTTGGGGTCGCGGTACGGGGCGCTGGTGGCGGCGAAGGCGGCGGCTCTGGCGGGCCTGGGAGCGCTGGGGTGGTGGCATCGGCGGGTGAGCCTTCCGGCGCTGCGGGCGGGCGGGGGGCGAGGGGTGTTCGTGCGGGTCGCCGCGGTGGAGGTCGTGGTGATGGCGGCGACGATGGCGCTGGCGACGGGGCTGTCGCGGACGCCTCCGCCGGAGGTGCCGCAGGGGACGCTGGACCCGGTGGCGCTGCGGCTGGGCTTCCCGCTGCCGGGCCCGCCCTCGTGGGGGGCCTACCTGCTGGAGTGGCGGATCGATTCGCTGCTGTCGGTGTTGGTGCTGGTGGCGGCGGTGCTGTACGCGGCGGGGTTGCGGCGCGTGGGACGGTCGTGGCCGTTGGGGCGGGTACTGGCCTGGTACGGGGGGCTGGCGTTGATGCTGCTGGTCACCTGCGGAGGGCTCGCCCGCTACAGCATGGTGCTGTTCAGCGCGCATGTGGTGCAGCATCTGGTGCTGAGCCTGGTGGTGCCGGTGCTGTTGCTGCTGGGGGCTCCGGTGTCGCTGGCGTTGCGTTCACTGCCGAGGGTGTCGGGGGGCGGGCGTTCGGCGCGCGAACTGCTGGTGGCGGTGTTGCGGAGCCGGGCGCTGGCGTTGGCGTGCCGCCCGGTGGCGGCGCCGGTGGTGTTCGTGGCGGGCCTGTACGGGTTCTACCTGTCCCCGGTGTTCGAGGCGTCGTTGCGCAATCACGCGCTGCATTCGCTGGTGATGGCGATGTGGGTGGTGTCGGCGCTGGCGTATCTGTGGCCGGTGCTGGGCGTCGATCCGCTGCCGGGGCGGCCGTCGCCGCGGGTGCGTTTCGCGCTGGCGGCGGTGATGGTCCCGTTCCCGGCGCTGTTCGGCGCGGTGGTGGCGGGCCGGGGCGGGGTGCTGGCGGCGGACTGGTACGGCGGACTGGGCCGGACGTGGGGCGACGCGCTGGCGCGGGATCAGCGCGTGGGCGCCGGTCTGGCATGGGCCCTGGGCGAGGTCGCGGCACTGGCCGTGCTCGCGGCCCTGACGCACCACTGGCTCCGCACCACCACCGCGGCCGCCCGCCCACCTGCGACTCCCGTCCCCTCCGCGACACCCGTCGCCCCCCCGCCTGCGAAGGTCGCGGGGGCCGCGTGTTCTGGGGCTTCGGGGGCGGAGGGCGGGCGGGTGGGTCAGGCGACGGAGGAGTAGGCGACGACGCCTCGGCGCATGGTGTCCATGGCCTTGCGGGCGGTCTTGCGGATGTGGCTGTTGGGGGGTGCCGCGTCGGAGATCTGGCCGAGGAGGTCCAGGAGTTGTTTGACGGCGCGGACGAAGTCGCCGGCGGTCATGTCGGTCTCCAGGAGGACCTCGTCGAGTTCCTGGCCCTTGGCCCAGCGGTAGGCGGTCCAGGCGAAGCCGAGGTCGGGTTCGCGCAGGAAGGAGACGCGGTTGTCCTTTTCGATGCCGTCGAGTTCGCCCCAGAGGCGGACCATGGCGGCGAGGGCGTCGCGGCTGGGGCCGGTGGGGGTCTTGGGGGGTGCGGCGTCGTCGGGCTGGCGTGACTCGTAGACGAGGGCGGAGACGCAGGCGGCGAGTTCGGCGGCGTCGAGGGTCTCCCAGACGCCGGCGCGCAGGCTCTCGGCGGTGAGCAGGTCGAGTTCGTTGTAGATGCGGCCGAGGCGGCGGCCTTCGTCGGTGACGGCGCCCTCGTGCAGGTAGCCGAGTTGTTCCAGGACGGCGCAGACGCGGTCGAAGGTGCGGGCGATGACCTGGGAGCGTCCTTCGACGCGGCGGCGCAGCTGCTCGGTCTCGCGTTCGAGGCGGAAGTAGCGTTCGGCCCAGCGGGCGTGGTCCTCGCGCTTGTCGCAGCCGTGGACGGGGTGGGCGCGCAACCGGGCGCGCAGGTCCCCGATCTCGGTGTCGTCGGTGGCGGGGGTGTCGCGGTGGCGGCGTTCCCGGACGTCGTCGGGGACCTTGTTGCGCAGGGTGGAGGCCAGGTCGCGGCGGGCCTGGGGGTTGCGGGGGCTGAAGGATTTGGGGATGCGGATGCGGTCGACGGGTTCGACGGCGCGGGGGAAGTCCTGGATGGACAGGCGCTGCACGGAGCGGTTGACGGTCAGGACGAGGGGGGCGGGGCCGTCGGAGCGGCGGCCGAGGCCGGGGTCGAGGACGACGGCGAGGCCGGAGCGGCGCCCGGAGGGGACGAGGATGACGTCGCCGGGGCGCAGGTGCTCCAGGGAGCGGGCGGCTTCGGCGCGGCGGGCGGAGGAGCGTTCGCGGGACAGTTCGGCTTCGCGGTCGGAGAGGCGGCGGCGGAGCGCGGCGTACTCCATGAAGTCGCCCAGGTGGCATTCGGCGGCTTCGGCGTAGCCGGTGAGGGCCTCTTCGTTCTTGTGGACCTGGCGGGCCAGGCCGACGACGGCGCGGTCGGCCTGGAACTGGGCGAAGGATTCCTCCAGGAGGGTGCGGGCGCGTTCGATGCCGACGGCGCCGACGAGGTTGACGGCCATGTTGTAGGAGGGCCGGAAGCTGGAGTTGAGGGGGTAGGTGCGGGTGCCGGCGAGGCCGGCGACGGAGTTGGGGTCGACGCTGGGGGTCCACACGACGACGGCGTGCCCTTCGACGTCGATGCCGCGGCGGCCGGCGCGCCCGGTGAACTGGGTGTACTCGCCGGGGGTGAGGTCGACGTGGGCCTCGCCGTTCCATTTGTCGAGTTTCTCGATGACGACGGTGCGCGCGGGCATGTTGATGCCCAGGGCGAGGGTCTCGGTGGCGAAAACGGCCTTGATGAGGCCGCGGGTGAACAGTTCCTCGACGATCTCCTTGAAGGTGGGGAGCATGCCGGCGTGGTGGGCGGCGATGCCGCGTTCCAGTCCGGCCAGGAAGTCGTCGTAGCCGAGGACGCGCAGGTCGTCGGGGGCGATGTCGGCGGTGCGCAGTTCGGCGTGGGCGCGGATCTCCTCGGCCTCTTCTATGGAGGTGAGGCGGAGGTTGGCGTTGAGGCACTGCAGGACGGCGGCGTCGCAGCCGGCGCGGGAGAAGACGAAGGTGATGGCGGGCAGCAGGCCGGCGCGTTCGAGGCGTTCGATGACGTCGGGGCGGGCCGGGGGACGGAACCGCTGGGGGCGGGGGGCGCGGCGGCGTCCGGTGCGGCGGCCCTGGTTGACCTTGGCGCGGCGGACCTCTTCGACGGCCATCCGCTGCAGCTGGGGGTTGATGCGGGCGGGGCGGTCGCGGCCCTCCCGGCCGTCCCGGCCCTCGCCGCGGCCGTCGGCGGCGTCGGCGGGGTGGTCCTTGGGGCCGCCGCGGGAGGGGGTCTTGCCAGGTTTGCCGTTGCGGGCGGGCTTGCCGGGGCCGGTGTCGACGAACAGGTCGTAGAGGCGGGTGCCGACGAGCATGTGCTGGAAGAGGGGGACGGGGCGGTGCTCGTCGACGATGACGGCGGTGTCGCCGCGGACGGCCTGGAGCCATTCGCCGAATTCCTCGGCGTTGCTGACGGTGGCCGACAGCGCCACGATCCGGACCGAGTCGGGGACGTGGATGATGACCTCTTCCCAGACGGCGCCGCGGAAGCGGTCGGCGAGGTAGTGGACCTCGTCCATGACCACGAACGCCAGGCCGGAGAGGGTGGGCGAGGCGGCGTAGAGCATGTTGCGCAGGACCTCGGTCGTCATGACGACAATCGGGGCCTCGCCGTTGACGCTGTTGTCGCCGGTGAGCAGGCCGACCTTCTCGGGGCCGTAGCGGCGGACCAGGTCGGCGTACTTCTGGTTGGACAGCGCCTTGATGGGGGTGGTGTAGAAGCATTTGCCGCCGCCGGTGAGGGCGAGGTGGACGGCGAACTCCCCGACGACGGTCTTGCCGGAGCCGGTGGGCGCGGCGACCAGGACGCCGCTGCCCTCCTCCAGGACCCGGCAGGCCTCGAGCTGGAAGGCGTCCAGTTCGAAGTCGTAGAGGGTGCGGAAGTCCAGGAGGGCGGGGCCGTTCCCTGCGGTGCGCGTGCGGTAGGAGGCGTACCGCTGGGCCGGGGACTGCCCACCCAGGTCCTGCGTGTCGGGGGTGGTCATGGTTCGAGCCTACGGTTTGGACCGGCCCGATTCCCAATCCATAACGGGGCGGGGCGCGGCGTTCGCGCCCGGCTGATCGTCCGGCGGCGGCTCGGACGGCCTCCGGCCCCGGGCCTCACCCGCCCTGCGGGGGCCGCGGAATGCCCGGCGGCTCGGGGATCGGGAAGACGGCCTCCCCCGGCGGCACGCGGGCGCGGGCAGCGATCAGCCCGCGTCACCGCCGTGCACGATCGCTCGCGAAGGGGACTCGGCCGGCGGAACACCAGGCGGCCGCCGGGGGTGGACGACGTGCTCGGGACGCCGTGTCAGCGCGGATCCGCGCGCATCTGGCCGCGGTCGGCGCGGCGGGCCGTCCGCCGTTACGTGCCGGTCAGCCGCCGCACGCGCACCCGGCGGCGGAGATCGCTTCGGCCGGGCTCTGGGCCGTCTTGCCGAGGGTGTCGGCGTCGGCCTTGACCACGTACACCTCCCAGGGCTCCTTGCCGGGGCCGGTCACCCAGACCTTGTCCTGGAGGGCGTAGCAGCAGGAGGTGTCGTTCTCGGTGAAGGTGGCCAGCCCGGCCTCCCGGAGGCGGGTGGTGGCGGCGGTGACCTCCTCGGTGCCGGCGACCTCGACGCCGAGGTGGTCCAGGCGGGTGTCCTGGCCGGGTTCGCCCTCGATGAGGACGAGCTTGAGCGGGGGCTCGGCGACGGCGAAGTTGGCGTAGCCGGGGCGGCGCTTGGCGGGCTCGGTGCCGAACAGCTTGGAGTAGAAGGCGATCGAGCCCTCCAGGTCGGCGACGCGCAGGGCGAGCTGGAGGCGGGACATGACGGGTCTCCCATCCTGACGGCGTTGTATCGACGGCTGTCGATACAACCGAGGTTGCCAGGTTGATTAGATGACTGTCAACATAGAGGCATGTCTAATCACGGTGGTCTGCCGGTGATCGGGCCCGTGGCGGGGCAGGGCGCGGTGTGCTGTTCGCCGATGGTCCGCGAGCCGCTGGGCGAGCAGGACGCGGCCGAGCTGTCGCGGATGTTCAAGGCGCTCTCGGACCCGGTCCGGCTGCGGCTGCTGTCGCTGATCGCCTCGCACGAGGGCGGCGAGGCGTGCGTGTGCGACCTCATCGGCCCCTTCGAGGTGTCCCAGCCGACGATCTCCCACCATCTGAAGGTGCTGCGCGAGGCGGGTCTGGTCGGTTCCGAGCGCCGCGGGACCTGGGTGTACTACTGGGTGCTGCCCGCGGCCCTGGCCAAGCTGTCGGCCCTGCTCCGGCCGCCCGCCGTGCCCGCGGCGACCGAGGCGACGACCGAGGCGAAGGCCGGGGCGTGAACGCGCGGGTGCCGCTGGCGCGGCGGGCGGCGGCCGAGGCCGTCGGCACGGCCGCGCTGGTCGCGGTGGTGGTCGGGTCCGGCATCCAGGCCACCGAGCTGACCCGCGACGTCGGCGTCCAGCTGCTGGCCAGCTCCCTGGCGACCGTCCTGGGCCTGGGCGTGCTGATCGCGCTGCTCGGCCCCGTCTGCGGGGCGCACTTCAACCCGGTGGTCTCCCTGGCCGCCTACCTCACCGGCCGGGCGGCCGGTGAGGGGGTCAGGTTGCGGGACGTGGCGGCCTACGTGCCCGCCCAGATCGGCGGGGCGATCGCCGGAGCGGTGCTGGCCGATGCGATGTTCGCCCGGCCGCTGGTGGCCTGGTCGGCCCGCGACCGGTTCGCCGGGCACCTGTGGCTGGGCGAGGCGGTGGCCACCGCCGGGCTGATCTGGCTGATCTTCGGTCTGGCCCGTACCGGCCGCGCGCATCTGGCACCGGCCGCGGTCGCCTCCTTCATCGGCGCGGCGTACTGGTTCACCTCCTCCACCAGCTTCGCCAACCCGGCCGTGACCATCGGCCGGGCCTTCACCGACACCTTCGCCGGCATCGCCCCCGGCTCGGTGCCGCCGTTCCTGGCCGCGCAACTGGCCGGCGCCCTCCTCGGGCTGGGCCTGGTCGCCCTCTGCTTCGGCCGCCCGGCCCCCGCCACCGGCACCGGTGCCGTCACGGCCGGCCCGCGCGGGCGACGGCCCACCGCCCCCGTCCGATCCGCTGAGGAAGGCGCGCTGTCCTGATGAGCACTCCCGCCGCTCCGCCCGCCGTCCCCTCGGTGCTGTTCGTCTGCGTGCACAACGCCGGCCGGTCCCAGATGGCCGCCGCCTTCCTCGCCCACCTGGCCGCGGGCAGGGTCGAGGTCCGCTCCGCCGGGTCCGCGCCCGCCGACAGCGTGAACCCGGCCGTGGTGGAGGCCATGCGGGAGGCCGGCATCGACATCTCCGCCCAGACCCCCAAGGTCCTCACCGCCGAGGCCGTGCGGTCCTCCGACGTGGTGATCACCATGGGCTGCGGGGACGCCTGCCCCTACTTCCCCGGCAGGCGCTACCTGGACTGGACTCTGGACGACCCCGCCGGGCAGGGCATCGACGCGGTCCGCCCGATCCGCGACGAGATCCACCGCCGGGTGCGGCGGCTGCTGGACGAACTCGGCATCCAGGCCCAGGGGTGACCGCCGCACCCGCGGAACCGGTCACAGGACGAGCTTCAGCGAGCAGACCCCACTTGGCATCTCCTGGAGACCGCTTCGCCCACGCGGAGACGTCCCTCACCAACCGGCCGGCCGTCTCGGTGGGGCGGCAACGCGTCATCGCCAGCGGGCCTGGCATTGCGAGGCTCCGGGACTCTTGGTGGCGAGAAGCCGGAACGTCTTGTGCGCTGTCCCGCGCGATGCCGGTCGCATCTCAATCTTCCCGTCCACGGTGTTCCTGGTCGCTCTCCCGCTCCTCGGGCTCACTCGGATTCAGGCGGGTGCCGGTGCCGAGCCGTGGCCGGGTTCTGCTGAACCGGGCGCCCGAGACCGGCGAGGTGATGCCGAACAGCAGGAGGGCCAGACCACCGAGAAGCCACCACGTCCCTCCGGACTTCCAGATGATCACCACGCCTATCGCCAGGGAGGCGAGGGAGGTCGAACAGGTCCCCCACCCCAGGAGGGCGAGCGCGGTCAGGGCCGCCGACAGGAACCACGGGCCGTCCGTCAGGAGGGTGATGATCGCGCCGACGCCGGCGAGGAGCGGCACGCAGCCCCGCACGGTGTGAACGCGGGGCGTGGCCGTGCCATCGTCGCGCTCCGCGGCCTCGGGCTCCTCGGCCCGGTTCGCCGGGAGGGACTCCTGCCACTCCCTGAGGGCGGCGGCCTCCGTCCGCCGACCGATGTCCTCGAGAGCCCCGGCCGCCTGCTCGGCCGTCTGCCGGGCGGCGGTGTACCGGCGTGCCTCGGCCAGCCGGAGGGCCAGGTTCTTCAGTTCCCCGGCCTCGGCTTCGCGGTCGGCGAGTCCGCGCCAGATGTCGACGGCGTCCTGGTGGGCCCGGATCGAGCCCGCCGGATTCCCTCCAGCGGCGAGGACCTGCCCGAGGTGTGACAAGGCCAGCGCCTCGGCGGGCCGGTCGCCGGCGGCGCGGCAGACCTCGATGGCTCGCTGCTGCGCGGCGACCGCGTCCCCAGGCCGGCCCGCTCTGGTGTGGATGGCGGCGAGGTTGGACAGTGCGGTGCTCTCGCCCTCCACGTCGCCCAGTGACCGGAAGGTCGCCAGGGCCTCGTCATGGGCGGTGAGAGCCTCCTCGAGCCGGCCGCACCACGCGGTGGCCAGGGAAAGGTTGTCCAACGCGGTGGCCAGGGCCTTCGAGTGACCCGCGGCCCGGCTGACCTCGACGGCCCGCCGGTAGGCGATGACCGCCTCCTCGAGCCGTCCCTCCCCTGACAAGGCGAGACCGCGGTTGTTCAGCTCCGCGGCCTCGGCCCACGCGCTGCCGGGCGTCTCCGAAGACATTTCACGACCGTAGGGCCACGAGGCCGGGACCGGTCCCGGTGCCGGACGGCACACGGTCCGATGGGGTCAGTGCCCGCCGCCCGGTTCCCTCGGGTCGTGGTCGTTCGGGCGGAGGGAGTGACGGTGAACACGTTGCCGGGGTCGTTGCCAGGGTCGTAGGGCCGCTTGACCTGCCGCGGCCGTTCCAGCGTGGCGGGCGGGAACGCGCGGGTGAGCTTCACGTCGCGCCGGGCGGCGGCGGTGGCGGTCAGCGGGGGCTGCTCTCGCCCTTCTCGAGCTCGGCGTCGATCTTCTCCAGGTCGAGGGGGGAGGCCTCGTCGTCGGCCAGGCCCTCGTAGGGGTCGGGACGGCGGGCGCGGCGGCGGTCGTTGACGAAGGCCAGCAGCGCGGCGACCTCGAACAGCAGGACCGTGGGCAGCGCCAGGGCGAGCATGCTGAAGGGGTCGGGGCTGGGGGTGGCGACCGCCGAGAAGACGAAGATCCCGAAGATGATCATCCGCTGGGAGCGGCGGATCCGATTGGAGCTGAGCACGCCCGCCATGTTCAGGATGATCACGAACAGCGGCAGCTCGAACGTCAGCCCGAACACCAGCAGCATCGCCAGGACGTAGCCGAGGTAGTGGTCGACGGTGATGAGCGCCGACACGTCGTCGGGCACGAAGCCCAGGAACAGCGACAGGCCCCGGTCGATGGTGATGTAGGCCAGGGCGGTGCCCACGAAGAACAGCGGGACGGACGCGCCCATGAAGACGTAGGTCCAGCGGCGTTCCTTGCGGTAGAGGCCGGGAGCCACGAACGCCCACAGCTGGAACAGCCAGACCGGCGAGGAGACCACCAGGCCCAGAATGAAGGCGATCTTCAGGCGGAGGAAGAAGGAGGAGAAGATCCCGTTGACCACAAGGGAGCACGTCTGCCCGTTGAGGTCCTTGGAGGCGGGCAGCGCGCAGTAGGGCTCCTTGAGGAAGTCCCACACCGGGTTGAAGAAGATCCAGCCGATGACGGTGCCGACCAGCAGCGCCAGCATGGCCTTGATCAGGCGGTTGCGCAATTCCCGCAGGTGGTCCATGAGGGGCATGCGCCCCTCGGGGTCGGCGGCCTGCCGCGTCATCAGCTTCATCGTGGGCACTTTGGGGTCTGGTCTCGCCGGTCCGTTCGTCGGGGACGGTACTGGTCAGGAACTCTTGCGGCCGCGGTAGTCCGACACCGGAACGCCCTCGATCGGCTCCCCGGAGGGCAGCGCGCCCTGCGGCCGCGGCTGCGCGCCGGCCTCCTGGGCGGCCTCGCGCTCGAGCCGGGCGGCCTCCTCGCGGAGGCGGGCGGCGCGGGCGCTCGCCGACTCGGGGGCCTGCTCCGCCTGGGCGGGGGCCGGCTTGGCGTCATCGGTCTTGTCGTCGTCGTCGCGCAGGCCCTTGGTCTCGGCCTTCAGGATGCGGGCCGACTTGCCCAGCGAGCGCGCCAGCGTCGGCAGCTTGGCCGATCCGAAGATCAGCAGTACGACCACCAGGATGATGATCAGCTCGGGGGTCCCGATGTTCGGCATGAGAGTCCTCTTCAGCAGCGTGACACTTATGACGATCGTACGCCGTCGTCCGGCTCTTGCGCCGCACGGGTTTCCTGCAGATCGCGGAGTTCATCGCGGAGCGCGGAGTGTTGGGGCGCCAGCCGCCGCCGGGTCCGTTCCAGTTCACGCGCCAGCCGCCGCACGCCCAGGTAGACCTTGAACGAGCACACGGCCAGGACGGCCAGGCCGGCAAAGCCCAGCACGACCGATATCGCACCCCACGCCACGCCCGTCACGGTAGCCGAAAACTCAGACGCCGTCATAGAGGGCGAGGGCGCGGGCGGCGTCGGCGCGGACGCCGTCGGCGACCTCGGGCGGGTCGACGACGCGGCCCTGGTCGCCCAGCCGCAGCGCCAGGCCCCGCACCCAGCGGGTGTCGGAGGTGCGCAGGGTGATCCGCAGCCGGCCCTCGCCGAGTTCCCGCACGTCCTCGCAGGGGTAGTAGTCGGCGACCCAGCGGCCCTGGGCGGTGAGCTCGATGGTGACGGGCAGGTCGCCGGGCGCGGGCCGGTACAGGCCGGCGTCGACGTCGCGGGGCTCGGCCTCGTCGGGGACCTCGGCGGGGACGTCCAGGGCGGTGAGGTCGCTGATGCGGTCGAGGCGGAACAGCCGCACCGCCTCGGCGCGGCGGCACCAGCCCTCCAGGTAGGTGTTGCCCTCCACCACCAGCAGCCGCATCGGATCGACGTCGCGTTCGGTGTTCTCGTCGCGGGCGGGCACGTAGTAGGACAGGTGGACGCGGCGGCCGGCGCCGATCGCGGCGCGCAGCCGGCCGAGGGTGTCGCCGCGGGCGTCGACCTCGACGGCCACCTTGCTGGAGACCTGCGCGGCGGCGCCGGCGGCGCTCTCCAGCTTGGCGATGACGCGGCTGAGGGCGTCGCGGTCCTGCAGGTCGGGGATGCCGGCCAGCATCCGCAGCGCCACCAGCAGCGCGCTGGCCTCGTCGACCTTCAGCCGCAGCGGCCGGGCGATCGACTCGGCCTCGGTCACGATGATCTCGCCGCCCTCGTAGGACAGGTCGATCGGGCAGTAGGGGTCGGGGGCGCGCAGCTCCACGCACCACAGCAGGTTGAGGTCGTCGATGAGCTGCTTCTGGGTGACGCCGAAGGCCTCGGCGGCCTCCTCCAGGGCGACCGAGTCGCGGCTCACCACGTAGGGGACCAGGGCCAGCAGCCGCGCCAGCCGGTCGGTGGAGGTGGTGGAGCCGCCCCTGCCGTTGCCGCCCGTCCTCGCCGTCATCTCTCCCTCACGCCCATCCCGTCCTCACGCCTGCCTCGCCCTCGCATCGCTCTCACCGTTCACGCCGCTGTCGTCCCCGCACCGGGTCTGGTGGACGCGGCGCCGCCGCCCCGGGGTCAGGTCACCCGCCCGGGGTCCTCGCCGGCCGTCGCCAGGGTGGCCTTGAGCTGCTGGATGACCGCCTCGCGCAGGTCGGGCGGGTCCAGCACCACCACGTCGTCGGCGAACCGGGCCAGGTAGGGGGCGAACCGGTCGGCGTCGCGGAAGGTCAGCACCGCCTCGTCCCAGACGCCGTCGCCGACCGGACGCACGTCGCGGGCCCAGCGGCGCGGGCCCTGCGCGGCCCCGGCCCGCAGCCGCACCGTGGCGGGGCGGGGCTCGGTGACCGGGTCGCCCCAGTCGAAGGCGATGCGGCGCACGTCCACGCCTTCGGGGACGGTGACGCTGCCGTCGGGGCCGTCGGCGGCGACCTCCCCCGTGACGCGGCTGAGCCGGAACACGCGGGTCTGGCCGCGGTCGCGGTCATGGCCGACGACGTACCAGCGTCCGCGGCGGCTGACCACCCCCCACGGCTCCAGGTGCCGGCGCGACACCGAGGTGCGGCCGACCCCCTGGTAGTCGAAGGCGACGGGCCGCCCGTCGCGGACGGCCTCCCACAGCGCCGGGAACGCCGGTTCGCCCGTGTCGACGCGCGGCTCGATGCCCAGGGCCGTGGTGGCGTCGGCGGCGTCGGTGTCCACACCGGCGGCGCGCAGCTTCAGCAGCGCGCCGGAGGCGGCGTCGGCCATGCTGGCGCGCTGCCACACCCGCGCGGCCAGGCCGAGCACGGCCGCCTCGTCGGGGGTCAGGTGGATGTCGGGCAGCTCGTAGGCCTGCGGGGGGATGCGGTAGCCGATCTCCTCGCCGGTGCCGCCCTGCTGGTCGCTGCCGACCTCCAGCGGGACGCCCAGCTCGCGCAGCTCCTCCTTGTCGCGTTCGAACATCCGCTTGAACGCCTCGTCGGAGCCCGGGTACCCGGGGACGGCCCGCCGGATCTGCTCGGCCGTAAGGTAGCGCCGTGTGGCCAGCAGGCAGACCACCAGGTTGAGCAGGCGCTCGGTCTTGCGCCGCGACACTCGGCCACCACCTTTCCCAGTCGATTCCCAGTCGATGAAGCCCATTCACGCACAAATGCGGTCGCCGGACGTTCGGATTATGAGATTGTCGGGCGGCCGTCCGGCCCTCCGGCCCGCGTGCCCGCGCCGCCCGCACCGACCGTGCCGGCGGCGCCACGGCGGGTGAACGCCGCGCGTCCCCATGTCGCCCGTGTCAGGACGCTACCGTTTCCTTGTGATCCGATGGCGCAAGGGCACGGTAGAAGGCGTCCGCCGGGAATGGCCGGGGGCGGTCGAACTGGACGTCACGATCGAGGGCGACGGGACGCACGGGACCTCGGTCTTCCCCGCACTCGCGTATCCCGCTCTGGTGGGGCGTCCCGAACCGGGCGACACCGTCCTGCTCAACACTACGGCCTTGGCGATGGGCCTGGGGACGGGCGGCTACGCGATGGTGGTCGCCGTCCCCGACCGTCTGCCGCCCGACCCGTCGGGCCCGGGGCACCTGGTGAAGGCGCGGTACACGCCGCTGCAGGCCACCGTGCTGGGCGCCGACGAGCAGGACTCCCCCCACCACGAACTGCTGCGCGAGGCCGACTCCCTGGAGGGGACGCCGGTGATCGTGGCCGACCTGCACTCGGCGCTGCCGCCGATCCTGGCGGGACTGCTGGCGGCCCGGCCGGGCACCCGCGCGGTGTACGTGATGCCCGACGGCGGCGCGCTGCCGGCCTGGTTCTCGATGTCGATCGCGCGGCTGCGGGAGGCCGGCGCGCTGGCGGCGACCGTCACGGTCGGACAGGCGTTCGGCGGCGACCTGGAGGCGGTGACGGTGCACACCGGGCTGCTGGCGGCGCGGCTGGTGCTGGACGCCGAGGTCATCGTGGTCGCGCAGGGCCCGGGCAACCTGGGCACGGGCACCCGGTGGGGCTTCTCGGGAGTGTCGGCGGGCGAGGCCGTCAACGCGGCCGCGGTGCTGTCGGGACGGCCGGTGGCCTCGCTGCGGGTCAGCGACGGCGACAAGCGGGAGCGGCACGTGGGGGTGTCGCACCACAGCCTGACCGCCTACGGCCGGGTCGCGCTGGCGCGGGCTCAGGTCGTGGTCCCCGAACTGGGCGGGGAGTTCGGCACGCGGGTTGCCGGGGAGGCCGCCTCGCTGGGCGACCAGCACGAACTCGTCCCGGTGGCCGTGGACGGGCTGCACGAGGCGCTGCGCACGGCCGAGAAGGACTGGGGCGTGCGGCTGTCCACGATGGGCCGCCGCCTGGATCAGGACCTGCCCTACTTCCTCACCGCGGCCGCCGCCGGCCGCCACGCCGCCGCCCTCCTGTGACCGCCCCCGGCCCCCAGCTCGCTGTGCTCGTGCACCGGGCCGGGTCAGGTCGGGCCGGGAGGCATCGGGTCAGGACGGGGCCGGGGCCGGGGCGCCGTCGGGGGTGTAGGTCTCGCGGAAGGTGAACGCCCGGGGAGAGGGGCCCTGGGCGCGCAGCGTCTCCAGGCGTTCCACGCCCTCCTGGAGGGTGGGGATGTGCCCGGCGGGGATCCACCACATCACCAGGTGCGCCTGGACGTGCTTGCCGAACCACTCGCGGCGGCGGCGCAGCACGTCCAGGTGGCGGCTGCGGTACATGTAGTCCCACAGCGCCTCCCGGCTCTCCCACACCGAGTAGTTGATGATGACGTCGGCGCCGATGGGGCGGAGGCCGGTGGCGTCGGCGGCGCCGTTCTCCACCAGCCGCCACACGAAGCCGGGGGCGCCGTCGGCGAGCGCGTTGAGGGGTTCCAGGAGCTCGGTGAACCCGGCCGTCCGGGGGTCGTCGAGGGGGAACGTCAGCGTGCCCACGTTGAACTGGGCGAGGTGGTAGCCG
The DNA here is from genome assembly GCF_042656285.1 of Actinomadura rugatobispora. Taxonomy (GTDB): domain Bacteria; phylum Actinomycetota; class Actinomycetes; order Streptosporangiales; family Streptosporangiaceae; genus Spirillospora; species Spirillospora rugatobispora. The sequence continues at coordinate 135,895 of NZ_JBHSON010000015.1, forward strand.
GGCATGGGCTCACTTCACCATCCCCCCGCTTCTATGTCAACGATCATTATTTTTAGAAGGCTTCGGGCCCGTCCCCTCGTCCTTCGGCCGGTTCGGCGACGGTGCAGCAGCGGCCGGGTCCGGCGTCGATCCGCACCCGCACACCCTGCGAGCCCTCCAGCAGCCCCTCCAGCAGCGCCAGGTTCATCCCGCACACCAGCGGCGGGAACTCCTCCGAAAGGGCGTGGAAGGGGCAGTTGCGCATGCGCAGGACCCCGTCCTCCATGCGCGGCTCGTACCCGCGGCCCTCCAGCAGCGCCGCGACCTCCTCCAGGCCCCGGCACGGGCCCGCGCCCTCCTCTTGCAGCCGCCTCCCGCGCCGCCGCGCGGCCTCCCGCAACTCCGCGTCCAGCCCGGCGGTCTCGGCGGCCTGGGCCAGCAGCCCGGCCGCCGTGCGGTAGTCGCGCGGCGGCAGCGACACCGCCCGCTCCCCCGGCGCCCTGCGGTACAGCTTGGCCGGACGTCCCGCGCCCGGCCCCGAACGTCCCGTCAGGCGTCGGCTCACCGTCTCCAGCAGCCCCGCCTCCACCAGCTTGTCCAGATGGAAGGCCGCCAGCGTGCGCTGGACGCCCGCGGCCTCGGCCGCCTCGTTCCGGCTCACCTCGTGGTCCTGGGCGCCCACGTACGCGTACAGCCGCCGCCGGACCGGGTCCTGCAGGACGGCGATCGCCTCGATGTCCTCCACCCGGCCAGTCTAAGAACAATCGCGGTTCGCTTTAGAACCGAAGCGGGGGGCCGGTCAGTGGGCGCCGAGGACGTCGACGACGAACACCAGCGTGTCATCGCCCTTGATCTTGGCCTGGGCCAGCCCCTTGGCCCCGTACCCCAGCGACGGCGGCACCACCAGCAGCAGCCGGCTGCCCACCTTCTGTCCCACCAGCGCCTGGTCCCAGCCCTTCATCACCTGGCCGGTGCCGATCGTGGCCGCGTACGGGCGCCCGGTCCGCCAGGAGGACTCGAAGACCTTCCCGTCCCGCCAGAACACCCCCACGTACTGCAGCGCCAGCAGCTGCCCCTTGCCGACCGCCGCGCCCTGCCCCTGCACGAGCGTCCGCACCTGCAGGCCCTTGGGCGCGGCCGCCTTCGGCACGGTCACCGACGGGCCGGCGCCCGCCTGGACCTCGCCCACCTTCGGCAGCCGCGGATCCTCCAGCGGCTGCCGGCGCCCCTGCGCCTGCGCCGTCCGCGCGTAGATCGCCCGCACGTCCAGCACGTACACCAGCGTGTCGTCCCTGCCGACCTGGCGCTGCGCGGCGCCCTTGGCGCCGTAGCCGTCCTTGGGCGGGATCTTGGCCACCACCCGGCCGCCGACCCGCGCGCCCTCCAGCGCCTTCTCCAGCCCCGGCACCAGCCGCCCCGTCGGGAACGCGCCCGGACGCCCCGCGATGAAGCTGCTCGCCAGCAGCTTGCTGCCGTCCTTGCTCCACCGGTAACCGACGTAGTCGGCCACCACCAGATCGCCCTTGCGCGCCCGGACGCCCGCACCGTCGGTCACCCTCTTGACCGCCAGCTCCTTACCGGGCGCCTCCTTGGGGAACACCACGTCCGGACGGGACCCGAAATCGCCCTTGACCGCCACCTCGACGTCGTCCGCACCGGAACAGGCACCGGTCAGCAGCAACGGAACGGCCAGCACGACGGCCGCGGGGAGGACGGAGAGTCGACGTCGCATACGGGTCCTTCGGGGGTGGCGAACGCAACTGCGCGCTCACCCTACCCCTCTTGTGACTCGCCGGTAGCCTTGACGGGACGTTCACCCCGGCGTGTCGCGCCGAGCACACCCCGTCACCGCCGCCCGCCGCCGTCACCCGCTGCGGCCCGGCCCTGGGGGTGGCGGCGGGCCGCCGCCACCCCTGGGCCGGTGACTCACATCCCGGCGATGAGCTTGTCGACCCGCTCGTCCACCGAACGGAACGGGTCCTTGCACAGCACCGTCCGCTGCGCCTGGTCGTTCAGCTTCAGATGCACCCAGTCGACGGTGAAGTCGCGCCGCTTCTCCTGCGCCCGCCGGATGAACTCCCCGCGCAGCCGCGCCCGCGTCGTCTGCGGCGGCACCGACTTCGCCTCGAAGATCGCCAGATCGCGCGCCACCCGCTCCACCGACCCCCGCTTCTCCAGCAGGTAGTACAGCCCGCGGTCGCGGTGCACGTCGTGGTAGGCCAGATCCAGCTGCGCCACCCGCGGCGACGACAGCGGCAGATCGTACTTGCGCCGGTACCGCTCGATCAGCCGGTACTTGGTCACCCAGTCGATCTCCCGGGACACCAGGTCCAGATCCCCGGTCTCCACCGCCCGCAGCGTCCGCTCCCACAGGTCCAGCACCCGCATCGTGACCTCGTCGCCGCCGCGCCGGTCCACGAAGTCCTTGGCCTTGCCGAAGTACTCCTTCTGGATCTCCAGCGAACTGGCCTCCCGGCCGTTGGCCAGCCGCACCTTCCGCCGGCCCGTCATGTCATGGCTGACCTCGCGGATCGCCCGGATCGGGTTCTCCAGCGTCAGGTCGCGCATCACCACGCCCGCCTCGATCATCCGCAGCACCAGGTCGGTCGCCCCGACCTTCAGCAGCATCGTGGTCTCGCTCATGTTCGAGTCGCCCACGATCACGTGCAGCCGCCGGAACCGCTCGGCGTCGGCGTGCGGCTCGTCCCGCGTGTTGATGATCGGACGCGAGCGGGTCGTCGCCGACGACACGCCCTCCCAGATGTGCTCGGCCCGCTGCGACACGCAGTACACCGCCCCCCGCGGCGTCTGCAGCACCTTCCCCGCACCGCAGATGATCTGCCGCGTCACCAGGTACGGGATCAGCACGTCGGCCAGCCGCCCGAACTCGCCGTGCCGGCCCACCAGATAGTTCTCATGGCAGCCGTAGGAGTTCCCGGCCGAATCGGTGTTGTTCTTGAACAGGTAGATGTCGCCGGCGATGCCCTCCTCGCGCAGCCGCCGCTCGGCGTCCACCAGCAGACCCTCCAGGATCCGCTCGCCCGCCTTGTCGTGCGTCACCAGATCGATCACGCTGTCGCACTCGGGCGTGGCGTACTCGGGGTGGCTTCCCACGTCCAGGTAGAGCCGCGCGCCGTTGCGCAGGAACACGTTGCTGCTACGACCCCACGACACCACCCGGCGGAACAGGTAGCGGGCCACCTCGTCGGGTGACAACCGCCGCTGCCCGCGGAAGGTACAGGTGACGCCGTACTCGTTCTCAAGCCCGAAGATGCGCCTGTCCACACCGTGAGCCTATGCGGCCGGGGCCCGACTTGGCAGTCTCTGAAGCCTCTGGTTTCACCGGCGGTACGCACCAGAACGCGCCGCGAACGCGCGACACGCCGCACCCGGCCCGGCCGGGCGGGACGCCCGGGGCCGCTGCCTTTACGTTGTAGATCATTGGGTGGGGGGCGCAAAAAGGACGCCGAACGGGGAAGGGCCCGTCGCATCCACGACAGACCCTCCCCGCACGCATCCCACTCCGGCCGGTCGACCGGCCGCCGGCCTAGTCCTCCGACTCGCCGTTCGCCCCGTTCGCCCCGTTTTCTGAAGCGCTCGACGACGCACCGTCCGCCTCGTTCAGCAAACGCTCGATCCGCGCCGCCGGCAACGCCTTGAACAGACGATGCTCCCGATTACGATCCAGCACCGCCACCTCCAGCGACTTCGCCTCCAGATGACGATCCGCGTCCTGCGCCTCCAGCGCCCGCACCGCCACCTTCAGCGCCTCCGCCAGCGACGCCCCCTCCCGGTACCGCTCCTTCAGCACCTCCGCCACCGCGTCCGCCTGACCGCCCATCGCCACATAACCGTGCTCGTCGGCCACCGAACCATCGAACGTCAACCGATAGATCTGATCGGTCTCCGCACTGTCACCCACCTCCGCGACCACCAACTCCACCTCATACGGCTTGTTGGTCTCCGTGAAGATCGTCCCCAGCGACTGCGCGTACAGATTCGCCAGCCCCCGCGCCGTCACATCACGACGGTCGTACTGGTACCCGTTCACATCCGCGTACCGCACCCCGCCCAGCCGCAGATTCTCGAACTCGTTGTACTTCCCCACCGCCGCGAACGCGATCCGGTCATAGATCTCACTGATCTTGTGCAGCGCACGCGACGGATTGTCCGCCACGAACAGGATCCCGTCGTCGTACTGCAGCACGACCACGCTGCGGCCACGCGCGATGCCCTTACGCGCATAGTCCGCCTTGTCCTTCATCTGCTGTTCGGGCGACACATAGAACGGCATGGACACCGGTCTGGATCCCTTCTATCGCAGCGGGGCGGTCGGCCCGCCCGGCGAGTCGTAACGTCCGTCGACCACGGCCTGCGCCAACGCGCCCACCTCGTCCTCCCCCAGCCGGCGGTACCCCTCGTCCGACACCACCGACACCACCGGGAAGATCCGCCGCGTCAGATCCGGCCCACCCGTCGCCGAATCGTCATCCGCCGCGTCGTACAGCGCCTGCACGCACACCAGCGCCGCGTCCTCCACCGACAGATCCGCGCGCCACAGCTTCTTCAACGCACCACGCGCGTACACCGACCCCGACCCGATCGAGTAGAAGTCCCGCTCCTCGTACCGGCCCCCCGCCGGATCGTAGGAGAAGATCCGCCCCCCGTCCCGCTCCTCGTCGTACCCGGCGAACAGCGGCACCACCGCCAGCCCCTGCATCGCCATCCCCAGGTTCCCCCGGACCAGCGTCGCCAGCCGATTCGCCTTCCCCTCCACCGACAGCGTCCGGCCCTCGCGCTTCTCGTAATGCTCCAGCTCCACCTGGAACAAACGAATCAGCTCCATGCCGAGCCCCGCCGTCCCCGCCATCGCGATCGCCGAGAACTCGTCCGCCCGGAACACCTTCTCGACATCACGCTGAGCGATCACATGCCCCGCGGTCGCCCGGCGATCCCCCGCCATCACCACACCACCGGGGAACGTCACCGCCACGATCGTCGTCGCGTGCGGGATCCCCTCCCCCGCCGGCACCGCCGGCAACGGCCGCCGCCCCGGCAGCAACTCCGGACTGTAGGCACCCAGGAACTCCGTGAACGACGACGTGTCAGGGTTCACGAACAACCCCGGCACACGTCCGGTGCGAGCATCGTGCGACGCCACGCGACTCCTTCCCTCCACCACGGCACCGGCTCCCCTCACGAACCCACCGGCGCTGACCAACTCAGACCCTACTGTTCAACCCGCACCCACCGCATGCCACGCGATCGCTCCACAGTCCGCCCACGGCGAACCCCCCACAGCCCACTACGATGACCACGTGGTGTTGGGAACCCCTGGCCAGCCCGGCTGGCCCAGCCCCCTCGGGCAGCCGACATGGCCGAGCGCCCCCGGACAACCCGGATGGCCCCCACGACGCCCCGCCTACAACCCACCCGTCACCGAAGAGGACATCACCCTCCCACCCGACGCCGACCCCTTCACCATCGCCGAACACCAGACCCGCGCCGCCGTCACCGCCCCCTACTGGCCCGCCTCCACCCCCCTCCAACGCCGCCAAGCACTCCTCCCCCACCTCCTCACCCTCCCCGACCACAGCTGGTGGCTCTTCGCCGCATGGACCCGCTGGTACCGCTGGCACCCCGCCGACAGCCGCTGGTTCCCCTCACCCCCCCCGCACGCCCCCCCGCACGGGCGCATGTCGGTT